>CAZIHU010000006.1:0-72996 GCA_964538865.1 uncultured Candidatus Peribacteria bacterium | reverse complement strand
GCAGAAGCTGAGCCTGAACCAGCGCCAGCAGAAGCTGAGCCTGAACCAGCGCCAGAAGCAGAAGCAGCTGATCCAGAACCAGTAGTAGAAGCAGTAGTAGAAGAGGTAACTGAGGTAGAGCCTGAAGCTTCACAAACAGAAGGAGATACAGGAGCTGATCCAGAACCAGCGCCAGTAGAAGCTGAGCCTGAACCAGCGTCAGCAGAAGCTGAGCCTGAACCAGTGCCAGTAGAAGTAGAAGAAGTAGAAGAAGATCCTGCTGTTTTAGCAGCGCTAGCAGGAGAATCAACTAGTCCTGATCCTGCTATGACAACTTCTCTTCCTGCACCAGAGCCTACTTTAGCTCCTGCAGAGGAGGATGCTGCTGATTCAGATGAAGACGAAGTAGTGAGTGTTGAAGAACCTAAAATACCTGCGTTTGCTCCGTCAGAAGAAGATGACGAAGAAGATGTAGAAGGACAAACTGATCCGTCAATTTCAACGCCTGCAGAACCAGCGCCAGCTGCAGTGGTTGATCCAGCGCCAGCGCCACAGCCAGAACCAGCGCCAGTAGTTGAGTTAGCGCCAAAGGCAGCTGTAGCTGAGCCAGAACCAGCGCCAGTAGTTGAGTTAGCGCCAAAGGCAGCTGTAGCTGAGCCAGAACCTACAACGCCAGCAGTAGAAGAGGTTGTAGCTGAGGATGATGTTCCTTTGTCATTAGATTCAGAAGATCCTGATGTAAAACAGGAAATAGAGGATCTAGCGGCAAGTCTTTTGGCAGAGGTTAAGACAAGACAGATTAATGTTGCAGGCAATGCTGATGCTCTTAGAACTGAAGTTCACACTGTTCTTGAAAAAATGTATAAGGGTGCTACTCCTACTGGGGGAAATGTGTTTAAAAGAAAGAAAGCACTTCCTGCTATGGATGAGTTCTCTGAAGATCGTAGAGCCGGTGATCCATTTGATCGTGCAATTGTCACGTCTGGCGAAACCAGGGAGCTTGGATCAGAGAGAGAAGGAAGTCTGTCTTCTGAAGAGATTGCCAAAAAGAGAGCAGGAGGTTCCTTATTGAGAGCGGCGCTTTTGATTGCTAAGTTTGTTGAGCAGGAAGAAGGGATGGATGAGAGTACTTTCAGGGGGATAATTGGTTCGGCTGATTGGTCTGAGGTTTTAGACGATGATCGTGCAATTGTTTTGACAGCAACTGCTGTAGCAAAAGATGCCCTTCAGTTTAGCGGAGAGACAGAACTTGATACTGTTGCAATGAGTTTAGGTAATCTTAATATGGTTTTGAATAGCAAGAATGCGGATGGATCTCGTAGATTGTCGGAAGACATGGCAGGACTAATCAGGGCTGTATTGCAACTAGGCCTTGCATCGAATCTTAAAGACGGAAGTTTGTTTGGTGCAAACGGTAAGACGCCTGCTGAATATGTTAGTGAATCGGAAAGACAGATCCTTGAAGCTCGTGAAAACAGGGATGGCCTTCTTGGAGGTCTTGCTAATAGAATTGGCATAGCCAAAGATAGACTCTTAAAAAAGCCTGTTCCGGTTACAATTTGGGGAGTTAGGATGAATGTTTCGGATAAAGAAGAGTTAAGCGGGCTTAAAGAGCTTTCGAAAAACCCTAGATACCAAGCTAATGTTACTATTGAAGGGTAAACTTGTGAGCTTGTAAAAATTTAAAGAGGTTCTCTTGTTCGCAAGAGGGCCTCTTTTTTTAATCCAACGCCTTTGGACCCTCTGAAGAATGGATTTCCGACTGCAATTTATCCAATTTGGCTGCAGGAGGCTCATCGCTCATCAACGTATCGTTACCTGATACGCTTTCTTCGCGTTTTGCCTCCTTCGCATAAATTGGATAAATTTCGTTTCGAAACTACATTCTTCAGAGGGTCCTCACGACATCCGTCCTGGTTACGATGCCTTTTAGGCGGTCTTTTTCGTCGAGGACGGGGAGGCGGCTGAGGCCTTGTTCTTTCATGATTTCGATGATTTCTGGCAGCGTGGTCTCTTCTGTTATTGCGGTGACTTCGGTGGTCATGAGGTCGCCGGCTTTTTGGGCGCAGATTTTCTTGAGTTCCTCGTTGTAATCGGCTGGGTTTTCGAGATAAATTAGGCCGCCGAGGAGGCTGATCGCGCGCGGTGTGTGTGGGTTGTGTTCGTGGGCTGCGATGTCAGCTTCGGTTATTATGCCGAGAAGATGACCTTTTTTGTCGATGACAGGGAGTCCGGTGATTCCTTCCTTGGCCATTTTGTGGATAACTTTGTCCACGGGGGTGTCTGGGGAGACGGTGTGGACGGATTTTGTCATGATTTTGGAGGCAGTTTTCATGTGGTTGGGAGATTAGAGATTTTAGTTGAGAGGATGGTTTCTAGTTTACAGTTGGGCTATGCTTTCGCAAGTAAGTTGAGTTGTTTTTCGATGTTTTTTACGCGCCTTCGCTTCGCTACGGCGTTTTATCCGGCGGAACGTTGTAATAACTGAACAGGAAGTCTGCGATGTCACCAAAAACGTATCCGGCGGTGTTGGCGCCCCACTCGTCTGTTTTGGGATAATCGAATTTTACCAAAATTACGAATTGGGGGTCGTCGATGGGGCCGTATCCGACGAAAGAGGTAATTGTTGTACCTTTGCCTTCGAGGGCTTTGCCCCATTTGTAGGTTTGGGCGGTTCCGGATTTACCTGCGATGTAATGGCTGTCGACTTCTGCCTGAGGAATGCCTTGTTCGACGACTGCTGTTAGCATGGCTGTCATCATGTCGGCGGTTTCTTTTGTGATGGCTTGGCGGACGATTTCAGGTTCATATTCGGTCAGAGAGCCGTCTGAGTATTCGATGCTTTCGACGATGTAGGGTTGCATGAGGACTCCGTCGTTGGCGATTGCGGCGATAGCGGTGACCATCTGGAGGGGGGTGACAGAAATACCTTGTCCGAATGCGTGTGTTAGGAGCTCTGATTCTGCCCAGTCGTCGTAGTATTCGACGTATCCTGATTCTTCGCCGTCGAGTTGTATGTCGGTTCTTTTGTTGAAGCCGAATGCTTCGATGTAGCTGTAGAAAAGGCTGCGTCCAAGGAGTTCTGCGATGTATGACATTCCGATATTGCAGGAGTTGATGAGGACTTCGGTCATGGTTTCGATGCCGTGATATTCTTCGTTGAAGGTGTGGATTTCATATTCGTCTACTTCTATGGAACCGGAGCAGCTGTGAGTTGAGTTTGGAGTGACTTCGTTTGCGTTGATTGCGCTGGACATTGCGACTGGTTTGAAAATTGAGCCGGGTTCGTAGATTGCTTGGATTAGTTTGTTTTTGTAAACCTCTGGGCCGTAAAGATTTTCATAGCAGTACCAGGTGTCAGGATCGTCTTCGTCCGGGAAAATTCTGATGCGTTCGTCGGGGTCGACTTGGGTATAAAGCCAATAAACGGGGTCTTCGGAGTCGCCCATGTTGTAGAGGTATTCCATGTCTTCTTCGGTGAGCTTTATTTCGATGAGGTCGTAAGTGTCTCCGTAGTTGTTAGGGTCGAAAGTTGGGTAGTTTGCCATTGCGATTATTGCGCCGGTTTCCGGGTCCATGACGATGGCTTGGCCGCTTTCGGCTTGATATTCGTCGACTGCGGCGGAGAGGAGTTTTTCAACTTCGAGTTGGACTGTGCGGTCGAGTGTGAGCATTATGTTGGAGCCGTCTTGTGCAGGTTCGATGACACTGTCGCCGACTGTGATTTGTTTGCCGACGCCGTCGATTTGGGATGTGAAGTAGCCTTTTTTACCTGTTAGGCTGGAGTTGAAAAACCCTTCGATTCCGTATTGGCCGATGCCGGTTGAGTTTACGTATCCGAGAACTTGGGCGGCTAATTCGCCTTCCGGGTAGTAGCGATAGTATTCTTCGAGCATGCGGATTCCGAGGAAGTCGTTGTTTGTGTCTTGGGCGATGATTTCTTCGATTTGGGCGGAAATTTCCGGGTCGAGTTTGCGTTTGAGGACGGTGTAGCGGTTGGTCCCTTCGAGTGTTGCTTCGAGGTTGTCGTCATCGACTTGGAAGACTTCGGCGAGGAGTTGTGCGGTTTTGCTCTTGTTGCTGATTTCGTCGGGGAAGGCGTAGACGTCGCCGGTTTCGGTGACGGTTATTCCTGTTAAGTCGAGTTCGAGGAGGGCTGATTGTGTTTCGGGGTCTGTTTCTTCGGCGAGAAGGATTTGGGAACGGATTTTTTCGCCTAGTTGGTCTTCGAGGTTATCTTGGAAATCTTCAAAAAGCTCTTCGTCGTTTTTGTATGAAATTTCTTCGAGGACTTCGTCGCGGATTTCGGCGTCTTCGATTTCGTATGCGACTTCTAATTCTTCTTCGACGCGTTCTTCGTCGAGTTCTTGCTCTTGTTCGAGGTCGAATAGAAGAGGTGCTAAGGTTTCTGCGACGAGGCCAGGGTCTTCTACGAGGTAAGGGTCGGCGTATAACAGGTTGAGAGTTGTGTTGGTTGCCAGTTTAAAAACTTCGCCAGAATTGTAATCGGTGATAAGGATTTCGCCGCGTCTTGCCGGGAGTTCGGTGTAGCCTTGGTGTGTTTGCTGGGCGATTTCTTTGTAGTAGCCGTGGGAAATTATTTGAAGTTGAAAAAGTCGCAAGGCAGAGATCCCTGTTATCAGGAAGAGAAGGATGATGATGATTGTGAGGCGATTTGGTTTTTTTTTCATGGTAGTTAGTCCCTAGTACTTAGTCCCTAGTCCCTAGTGAAGGTGTTTCTGCTTCGCAGAAACGGTTGATAGTAGGGGCTTCATTGTAGACGAGGTTTTTCTCGATGTGAAGGGGTGAATTGCGGAATCAACGAACTGCCGCTTGAGCCTGCTGCTCAGCGGAGCTGAGCACTCTGTTCAAGCTCTTGTTTTTCGTAAATTTTGATAACTCGTCGTACTATTTGTACGCCTCGCTACTAAAATTTACTGCAAAACTGCGCATTTCATTTAATTTCGCAATCCACCCAGGGGGTGTTTCGCTTTGCGAAACGAGTTTATAGTATTGGCCCCGCCAGGGCTGGGCCTTGTTTTGCAGGTCTATTTGTGTTATAATGTTTAGATGGAAAATAAAAAATTGAAACAAAAAATAGAGGATTTGATTCGGGCTTCCAATTTGCTTTTGCAAGAGAAGAAGGATGAGCTTATTACCAAACTGCCTGATTTAACCGATGAACAGGGAGAAAAAATGCTCGCTGCTTTACAACGCGAACCTGAATTTTTGAAGAAAGCGCTGGAAAAAACTTTAAAAAATAAGCTCGAAACAGAAGGCGAAGAAGGGATCAAAGATTTCAAGCAGGTTTTGCGTAAGGCGAAAAGGGAAGTGGTTAAAGAAGAAGAAAAAGTTTCCGTTGAGGAGGAAGCTGACGAACTGGTCGATTTAGAAGAACAGCTTAACAACCTTTAAATATGGGTTCTCCAGAACACAGACGGACGAACGAACAGCAGGCGAAGCTTGATAATATGGATCTTAATCAAGACGAACGCGTTGGGCTTGATCCCGACAAGGCTGATGAGATGACGGAGCTTTATATTACTCGGGTCGATGAATTGGAGGATAGGCTGACTGGCTTGCAGGATGCTGCGGGGGAGGCAGGTATGCAGTTGGATTATGATGTTATGACTGCTGTTGCGGATTATTTGGAAAGGGTTGATCATAGGAATTTTGTTGAAGCTGCGGAGGGGTTTTCTGAGCTTTTGGATGCTCAGTTTGAGGAAGTTGAAAGTCTGGAATGGCAGACTGCGGTGCCGGATAGTTTTCATGCTCTTTCGGCTGTGCTTGGTTATCAGCCAGACGAGATGGTGGATTATTATAAGGTTTATATGCAAAGGCCTGAGGGTGCGAGGGTTGCGATAGATGATATCAATATTTCTTTACAAGATCTTGATGGTGCGATGGCTCGGCTTGAGTTTGCGTCTGAAGTGGATCCGAATCCGCAGAGGGAGACGATTTTATCTGAGGCTTTTGCTTCTTTGATTCAGGGAAATCAAGAGGCTTTCGATGAATTTATGCATCGGCTGGATTTGGAAGCGCAGTTTCATGAGGCGCAGACGGCAACTAAGCAGAATGGGGAGTTGGCTGGGGAGATCCAAACGATGCAAGAGAGGACTGTTAAGTTACAGGGGCAGCTTCAGGTTTTGAGGGATGAGCTTGCGGACTTACAGAAGGATAATCCTGGTATGGCTGGTAGAGCTTGGAATTTTATTAAAGGGCTTCAACGTGAGAGGTGGCAGAAACCAGGGGGTAATGATCGTGCTATTACAGCTAAGCTCGATGCGATTGCGAATGTTGAATTCCAGACGTATCGGATTGGTCTTGATCTTCACGGTAGACAAGAGTCGTTTAAGAGGAATGAAGCTGTTATTATGGGATTTCAGTATCGTGCCGGTGTTGAGAGTGGCCAGGTTCCGCAAGATGCTTTGGATAGGATGCTCGTGGAGATGTCGAGAAAACTGGGTGAGAATATGCCTGAGGACTTGAGAGATCAAGAAAATGAGGCTTACAAGAGGCTTCTTGAGAGTGATAGTGTTACGGATTTTGATGTTGCTTTTTATGCGGATGAGGGAGCGGTGGTTTTGGCTGCGGAGCAATATGCTGAGGCGCAGGAAGAAGTAGGAGATCCTGATCATTGGGAGCTGGAAAAGGCTTTATATGATGATCTTGATGTGTCTGCTTTACGGATTGCTACTGAACAGATTCATGAAAAATTCGGTCCTGTTAGGCGATTGTTAGCTGACGCAAGGGATAGTGGTATGACTCCTGATATGTTGGCTGAGTTAAAAGATGCTGTTGGCGAATTTCAAGAGTCGTTTGATGGTTTTGATGTTCGGGGCTTGCTTGCAAATGCGGAGGACAGTTCAAGTATTATTGCTGCTGAGTTAGGAGTTGATGCTAGTCAGCTGGATCAAACTTGGGAAGATTTTGCTAGGCTTGAAGAAGTTGTTGAATCAGGAGCAGTGGGAGATTTTTGTGAAAGTGTACTGGATGATTCGCTTACTGTTGATGGATTTGATCAATGGATGGCTGAAAGCGGTGATCAACTTAGTGCAATGATTGATAGTGGCGTACTTGGTGTGTCTGAGGTAGGAATTCCTATCAGCCAGGCTGAAGCTCAAGTACAATTATACAAAGCGCTCGAGGGTGATCCGGCAATTTCTTCTTTGAGGGATTATTCGAGTGAGATTTTTAAAGTTTTTGGGCCGATGGCTCAGCTTATTCAGGCTGCAAAAGGTGCAGAAGGTGGAGTGGCTACTTTGGATACTGTGGTTGAGTTAAAGTCGATGGGTAGGGAGCTTGCTAAGGTTTATGATGAGGCTTATTTGCGGACTTTGATTAGTGATGCGGGGGCTAGTTTGGATGCGTTGGATGAGCTTAATCTGAGCGGGCTTGGGGATTTTGGGATTGCGATGGATGGTGTGCGGGATTCGTTGATGACGATCGAGACACTTGTGAATGACGGGTCGATCCCGGCGTTGTGTGAGAGTGTTCAGACTATGAAGCCTGATGATTTTAATAATTGGTGTGCTACGACGGGTGTTGTTTTGGTTTGTGCGATTGGTGTTGGTATTTTGTGTGCGACGGGAGTGGGGATGGCGATTGCCGGTACAGCTTTGGCGGGAGGGTTGTCGTTTGCATCTGCGAGTGCGTTTGCGTGGGGGGCAGGTGGTTTGCTTTTGACTTCCGCTGCTATGGGTTTTGGTGCTGTAGTTGGTCAGGAGATTGGTAAAGAAGTTTCTAATGCGGCATTTGATACCGGTATGGAATCTGAAATTAGACTAGCAGCTGAAGGTGAAAAAGGTTGGGGCGAAGTTTCTTTGGGGTTGGCTAAGCAATGGGGTGTTAATACTGCGATATCTTTTGCACTTTTGGGGGCAGGGCAAGCTTTTTGTGCTGCAGGGAGTGCGGATATTGTTTTGCTGAGTCGTTTTTCTAGATCTGTGCAGCAGGTCGCGGGGGCTTTCAAGCCGCTCGCTCTGCTAGATGAGGCTGGTGCTGCGGGCAGATTTGTACAGCAGTTTTTAAGTGAGATTGGCGAAGAGCTTGCTGAAGATGTTGCCAACGGTATAAGTCCTGCTTTAGGTGGCGCAGTTATGTTTTGGAACAGTCTTGACGGGCAAAATGTGGCTGCGGGCTTGGATGGTTCGAGCGGAGTTTCTTTTTTGGGTCAGGAGACGCATGGTAATGGATCAAGGGGTAATTATGAATATAAACAAGATATGCAGGACGGCTTGATTGCTTCGTTGGAGGCTCAGCATGGTACAGAAGGTGCTGTTGAAGTAGATGCTAATGGAGTTATTACATGTACGATTGAATCAACTGTGAATGGAAAGGCTTTTACGAATACATTGTCTTTTGCTCCTACTAGTGAGAGTCCGGCTATGAGGCGGACTTTGAGGAGAGGTGGTGAGTTTTTGGGGGCGACGAAGCGTTATGGAGTGAATTTTGATCAAGCTAGCAGAGGATATTCTTATGATAGTTTGACGGCTAGGACTGGTGAAGGATTTTTGGCTGTTCTTGAGCAGGATGGATATGTTGTTACGGGGATGAATGCTGATGGTGAGTTTGAGGCGCGGAAAGGAACGGAAGTTGTGAAATTTAAGCCGAGTGGGGATTTGAAGGCGGGTGATGTTGAGGTGATAAAAAGTGCTATGGAAGCTGAAGCGGAAGCTCGGGCGAGAGCTGAGGCGGAGTCAAAAGGATTTGTTGCTGAGAGGAGAGGTGATGTGAGGGAGCGTGTTGCCGAATTGAGACAAGATATTGAAGAAGAATTGGGTGCCTTGGATGAATCGTCTCCGGATTATCCAGAGCAGTTCTTGGAAGTGTTCAGGAATAGATTTGAAGCAAATAGAGAAGTGAATAGAGACAACCCTCGTGCACTTGTTGCGGAATATGGGGCTATCCATGCGGTTATGGCCAAGAATTATCCGAAGATGTTGAAGAAAGTGAAAAGTGATTTTGGTGCTGCTAGGGTGGATGTTGCTGAATCTACGGTTGCGGCTATTGAGAACGGTACGATTAAAGCTGCTGATGTTAAGTCTATATTGGAGAGAGCCGGGCAGCCTGTAGAGGTGGGAGTCGATGCGGAGGCTAAGAACCTTGCAACTTTAGAAGCATGGCTTGAGACCAGGAACGAACAAGTGCAGCAGCAGAAAGAGATGCTTCGAGGCATGGTGGATCCAAAAATCGAGGAGATGACGATGTTACATTCGATGTATGGAGTTTATGAGAGGGGTCAGATTAAGCTGGATGCGATTTCTAGGCAAATGTCTGTTTTGAAAGCTCGCGGTAGTGAAACTTTGGCAAGCGATCCTGCTCTTCAAGAAGCTATGAAGCTTCATGCGTCGGAGATGCTTAGTCATCTTAGTATGCAAGAGGGGATGAGAGTTTTGTCTCTAGATAATAGGGTTCTTGTTCAGTCTTTAATTAATGATGTTGTTAAAGAAGCCGGTGATGCCGGTTTGACTGTTGAGCAGACTAGGTTGCTTGTGGAGGATTCGGTTGAGAAATTGTTCTTTCAGACGATGGAGACTACCAGGAGGCAGTTGGGTGATCATGGGATCAGGCATATTTTGGGAAATATTAGAGTTGCGAAGAAGCTGATGGCAGAGCTGCAGTTTAAACAGGGTTCTGAATATAATTTTACTCCTGAGCATACTTTGCTCATGATGATGACTCATATCAGTCATGATATGGGATATACAGCTGCGATAGGTGCTTCCGGGGTTGATGGTACAGGGCTGCATCCTCTGGTTAGCGATATGTTGCTGGATTCGGATTCACAGTCTGAGTTGTTTAGAGAGGTTCTTGGTGAAGAGAATTTTGAGCAGATGAAGAGGTTTATCAGGGATCATGATGGTACTGAGATATTTTATGATCCGAACAGTCCTATGGATACCATGGCTTCGATTATTAGGCTTAGTGATAATATGGCTCTGTTTGGTAATGAAAAACTACCTGAGGTTTTTGCAACTAATCCTAAGGCGCTTAAGCTTTTGGGTCTGTTGCAAACGGCTCAGCAAGAGGGGTTGGCCGGTGGCAAAGATAACCCTGTTGTAATGGGTCTTAAAGCGGAATTGAAGGCATTGCTGGATCAAGGAGTTATTGAAGGGGAGCTTTCGTTAGCTGAGGCGGATCTTCTTAAGGATGCTGTTGATAATATTTTCTTCAAGAGCGGGGAGTTTACGCTAGGTATGGTTGGAGGCAGGTACGGAGGGAACTTGTTTGAGGTTGATTTTGATAAGGATGGACGTGCTGTGATTGGAATTAATCTGGAAGAGTCTACTACCAGGGAGCTTTTGGAAGGTTCTTTTGATTCTCAGTATTCTTTTGAGACGACACAATTTTTGAAGATGGTTAATGATTATTTGGAGGGGCAGGGTGCGGAGCCTTTAACTGCGAGTAGGTTTAAGACGGCTCTTGAGGTGAATGAGGGGACTTTGCGTATTGTTGGGGCGAATGGTGTTATGGAAGTGAGGGTATCTCAGGTATATTCTGCAGCTCAGAGTATAGATATGTTAAGGACGAGGTTGAGTCAGCGTAATGCTGAAATAAAAAGGCTTAGAGCACAACTTGAAAATAATCCTACTGATCAAGATCTGATTGTGGACTATGAGCAAGCTTTACATCATCGCAGTTTTTTGACTGAAGAGATAGCTGTTCGCGAGATGCATGAGGCGAGGCAGGCTTTTGATGCTGAATATAGCCAGAGATTTGCATTTGGGATTGGGAATTGGGCTGGGATATTGGGTATAAAGCAAGGGGATTTTGAAAGTATGCCGACTCATATGAGAAATGGTTTAAATGCTCGTTTGTCAATTTACCTTAGTCGTGCAGATGTTCCCAGTAATGACCCTAGGTATGAGGCTGCTGAAGCCATGATGGATGCAAGGACTTTTGAGCAGTTTAAGGCTGCCCGTGAGAGGTTATTTGCTGCGGAGCCGGAATTTCGTCAGCTGCAGCAGGTGATATTGGATTTGGCTAACTAAAAAGTATGTTATTCTTAACTAAATTATAAAATGACAGATGCAATGGGAGATCTAGGCGAAAGCCCATCCGTTAATACGATGGAAAAACTTGAGGGTTTAATGACTGACCTTCAGGTGCCTCCGACGGAACAGAATCAGGGTCTTGTGGCTTTTGTTTTGGAGGAGATAGCGTTGAATGATGAAGATCCTGCACATAGGCTGGAGGAAATTAGTCATGAGTTAATGTCGATTCCTGATATTAGGAAAAGATTGTATCTATTGGCGCAAATTGCTCATCAATATAGAGCTAATAAGGTTCGCAGAGATGGAGTTGAGAACGGAGAGGAGTTTATTAGGCGGGGAGAGGAAAACCTGGTTATTATAGAGCAATTGGTGGGGAGTGAAACGTTTCCTGCGGATGATTTTTATGGAGTGCCATATGCCTATCTGCCTCAGTGGTTTATTGATTATAAGTTTCTTGAGAGTCAGAGGGGGTAGGGAGGCGGTTTTTGTTTAAATTCCTTTTTCGCGGCTTTGTTTTGGTGCCTGGTGGTAGTGCTGCAGAAGCTTTTTCGGAATTAAACAAAACCTTTGCGGGTGGTGGTGATGCGAAGCTATTGAACCATTACGAGGGTCTTGCTTTTTCTCTCTAATCATGGTATAATTCTAAGATAAAAATAAAAAAATCGTATCTATGGCGGCTACAAAAACACTTGCAGACCTGAAAACTTATGCGAATCAGCTACTTACGTCGAATCCGCTTCTATCTGCTCGTCAGAGAAAGGATTGGCAGGCTAGGGTGTTTTTTATGGGTAAGGAGCATATTCAGAAGCTGATTGCGGTTTTGGAGAAGAATAAGAATGGTCTTAAGGATTTGATCGCTAAGAATTTTAAGAAGGATCCGGAGGCTGCTAAGGAGTTTATGGGTAAATTTAAAAGTTTTAAGGCGAAAAGTATGAAAAAGATTGCTGATGCGGATCATGCGAGAGATGCGAATAAGGCGGATGAGGAGCTTACAAAATGTTTAAATAATATTTAATCTAAATTAATTATGACAGCAGGAGCAGAAATAACAAAAAGTGTGGATGAGCTGAAGGGGGAGATTGATACGCAGAAAGGGAATATTGAGGGGCTAGATGCTGCACATGATGATGTGGATGTTGTTGGGTTTTTAGCTAAGATAACCGAGTTGGTAGAGAAGAATACTGCGGATGGTATAGATGAGGCTCTTCAGAAGGAGTTTTTGCAAAAGATGATAGATTTTTTGAGCCACATAGAAGATGTAGACGATTTGAAAGCTGTTTTGGCAGGTGATTTAGATAAGTTGGAGGAATCGATAGTAGATGGAGTTACTCTTAGTGATGCGGTTGCAGTAGCAGAAGCTGAACCTGAGGATGACGCTGATGTTGGCTTTGAGGTCGATGCAGATGGCCTTCCGAAATTTCCAGAGGATCTTCGTGGCGAGACACATACGGTTAAGAGAGGCGATACTTTGTCTGGGCTTGTGAAGGATAAGTTTGATGTGAATTGGGAAACACATCCGCAGTTAGCTTTTGCGATAGTAAAGAGGATTAACGATTCGAGGGAAGGCGACAAGGATCCGAATGTTTTGGACCCTGGTGAGGTGCTTAAATGGGATGATGTTGCGGAAGGTTGGGATGGTATTTGTGAGGAGGTTGCTGGGTCTCTTGACTGGTATGGGACGATTGGTACGAATGAGGAAGGATGGATGCCTGGTTTGCGGACTAGGGCGGAGAAGGAGGTGGAAACTGGTGGGTATTGTGAGGCGGCGCCTGTTGATACTGAGTTAACTGCTCTTGAGGGGTTTGATAAGGGTGTTCTTGTGCTAAAGGATGGTTATGAGATGGATGGTGGACTGACGCGTGAGGGTGTTAATAAAGCTGAGGGTTGGGAGTGGATTAATCCTGATGCTGAGCCGGGTAGTGATGGTTATTGGGATGTGAGGAAGATTGCGGAGGTAGGTGAGTTGGATGCTATGCCTAAAGATACTGTGCTTGAGCTTGATGATGCGATTGAGAAAGGTGTTTTGAGGCAGGTTAAGAATTTGCCTATATTGAAAAGTCAGGTTAAGGATGATTATGAATTGCTTGATGGCTGGGTGTGGGAAGAGGAGACTAATGATTTGAATATGAGGGTTAAGAAGACTGCGGAGGCTGTTAAGGTTGCTCCTGATGATGCGCCTGATGATGGTGAGGTTCCTTCTGAAGATGAGGCTCCGGAAGAAGAATTGGTTCCTTATGAGAGTATGGCGTTTACGATTGGTGGGACGGAGGTGACGTTGGATTATTCGGTGCTTAAACCAGGGACGAGAGAGGCGTTGTCGGCGTTGACTACGGCTGATTTTAATCTATTGGTTTCAGATATAATTGGAGAGCATGCAGGTAAATGGACTGAAAGTTTTGGCAGGAGTAGACGTGCTATGCCTTTTTATTCTGAAGGAGCTTATATTATGTTTGCGGATTTTGGGTCTGATCATGAAGTGTTAGCTGTGGACGCTATTCCTGAGGGGGTGGATGCGGGTCAGTTTACGGAGGTTTTGAGTGCGTTGATGTATGAGTATGCTCAACCTAGTGAAACTACTGGGGTGAGCGGTTCTTCTTTTGATATGAAGGTTCGAGATACTTCACTTTCTTTGCCTTATGACACATTAGCGGATGGTACTCGAGGTACTTTGGAAGGGTTGTCTTCGGATCAGAAACATCGCTTAGAGATGTTTGCTCAAAGTATTATGGTGGATTATACGGATGAAAGTGTGGATTTTGCCAGGCGGTTTGCGCCTTTTTATGTTGAAGGAAGTAATTTAAAGTTTGCTGAGAACTGGGCACGTTTGGATGTGATAGGTATGGATTTAGATCCTGATGATACGGTTTTAACCAGTGGAGATCTTAACAAGAGGGGACTGGGCGAATTGAACTTGATGCAGTGTGCTGAGGTTTTGAATGCTTTGATGCTTGGTTATATGAGACAGCAAGGTGGCCAGGCGGAAGCACCAGAAGCACTTTCGGAGGGTGAAGCCTTCAAGGTCAATGTTGCCGGCAAGGAAGTTGCTTTAGCTGAGGAAGAGTTAAGTGAGTTTGATACATTGACAGCGTTGTCGCCTGCTCAAAGGCGTCGTTTGGACTTGATTTCTAGTAGGATTTTGACTGAATATTCCGATGAAAGTGTTGAGTCAAAAAGGAAGAGGGCACCTTTTTATCGTGAGGGTGATGGTATTAAGTTTGCTGAAAACTGGGCCCAATTTGATATGATAGGTCTTGACATTGATCCTGATGATACGGTTGTTGATAATGCTACGCTTAGTTCGCAAGGGTTCTCCGGGATTGATTTGGATGAATATGCCAAGTTTTTGAATGCGGCATATCTTAGGTGGAAGAATAAATCATAATAACTCACCATGCCCCCATCCCAAAACCCAGAATTAGGTGCAGATCCAGAGGCTGATGCGGATACCGATATGGATGTGGATGCGATGTCTTGGTTGTATGAGGATCCTGAGGGGGCGGCTGAGTATAGTGTGGGTGAGGTCATGGATTTTACGAGTTTGGCGTATAGTCCGCAGTTTGATTTTCAGGCTGATATTGCGGATGGAGCTGTTGCGGATGCTCAAGAGTTTTTGTTTAGGGAGCTTCCTGAATGTGAGGATTTGGCGGGGGAGGTTGGTGAGGATTTGGATGGGTTGCAGGTGGGGTTTGCACCTGGCGATGGTGTTCCGGAAGAGGTTTCTTATACTGTTGAATCGGGTGATGTTA
The DNA here is from genome assembly GCA_964538865.1 of uncultured Candidatus Peribacteria bacterium. Lineage (GTDB taxonomy): Bacteria > Patescibacteriota > Gracilibacteria > UBA1369 > UBA12470 > CAZIHU01. The sequence continues at coordinate 58,274 of CAZIHU010000006.1, read as the reverse complement.
CGTTGTCTGGCTTGGCGCAGGAGCATTTTGGAGTGGATGTTGCTACGGATCCTTTCAAATATTTTGCTTATGTAAAGGAGTTGCATGAGGCGCGTGAGGTGGTGGGGATTTGAATAAATTGGAGCCAGGAGAGGCGATAAATTTTGATCCTTTGCTGGTTCGGGCTAAGGTCGATAATATGACGCATGAGCAAAAAGCTGAGGCGTTGGCTTGGTGTTTGGAGCAGTCTGCTGGGGAGTCGTGGGTTGGTGCTGTTCAGAGGTTGGCGGATCGGTATGAGGAGGAGAATGTAGGTTTGGTTGAAGGAGTTGGAGAATCGATTGATGAGCCAGATGAGCCTGATGAGCCTGGTGAGTCGGAGGTAGGTGATCTGGATATGGAGGAATTTGATGAGATGCCGGATGTGCCGGAGGCGGTTAGGGATATTTTGATTTCTAAGGAGCTCGATGCTATACAGATTGAAGCGATTGTGAGCATGTGCAATGGTGTTTTGGGGGATTTTGGGATGCCGGCTGAAGATGCTAGAGATCGACCTTTTGAGTATCGGGACAGTGGTGATTATATTTGTTTTGCAGGCGTAGAAGGCCCTATGGAGTTTACTATGGATATGCCTGAAGAACTGGATGAGGTTCTGGATGCTTCTGATATGGTGGAAGTTCTTAATATTTTGTGGGCTGATAGGGCGGGGGTGCTTGCTTAGGTATTGTGCGTGGTGAGAGACGCGGAGCATATTTTGGCACGCGCGGTTGCGATGTGGTTGCGAGGATGAGATGCAAAGACATATTTCGGCATGCGTCAATGCGGAAAATGCTATCGCACACTCACTCAGTGTGATTGTCCAGCCGGACTCCTGTTAATCGGGTCTCGTTTATGGTATATAATTAGTACTTTAACAGCCCGAGAAAGCGAAGCGATTCCCGGGCCATATTATTAACCCGTTTTCGCGACAGCGAAAACACCAAACATCAAAAACAAATGACAGACAAAGAACTATACAAATTATGCTGTGAATGCGGTGCTAAGACTCGAATGTGGAGTAGGAAATTCGCTGAATTATTGCCGGAAGTTGAGAAGAGAGAATTGTGGAAGAAACATAATATGTATTCGATTTATGAATTTGCGAAAAAGTTAGCTGGTTTGAATGAATCTACAGTAGACGAAATATTGAGGACTTATAAAAAGGTGGAGGATAAGCCTAAACTGAAAGCCCAAATAGTAAACGAAGGCTGGTCAAAAGTAAGAGTAGCAGCATCAATCCCGGTTTCAGAGGAGGAACAAGTTGAATTAGTTAAGACCTTACCCAAAAGCGCTCTCCAACAACACGCACGAGAAATGAAAGCCCCAACCTGTGAATTCCGAGCCGGCTCGGAATTTCAATCTGTAACATTCAAACTCGACAAAGACACCCAATTCAAGCTCAAAAAATATCAACAGAGGCTAGAAAAAGAACGTCGAGAACCGGTTCCACTCGGGGAAGTACTCAAAACACTCCTTGACCAAGCAGAAGAACCACCCAAGAAAACTCGAAAATCCAAAGGAACAACCGGTCGCAACCCTTCAGCCCAGAAGAAACGAGAAACCGACAATAACGGCAAATGCACATTTCCAGGCTGCAACAAGCCACACACCTGTTACCACCACCCAGATAGATATGCTGCCACGCAGAATCACAACCGAATAGTCGCTCTCTGTGATGAACATCATCAACTAGCCCACGCAGGCCTGATCGAGAACGAACACGACCCACCTGAGAAGTGGCGTCTCCGCGAAGCACCCAAGCTCAATGCGATCGACCTCAAGTACCAAGAGCATATGAAGCGGGCTCAGGCGCCATGAATCGCGGCGTGTACCACTTAACCCCTTGTAAATTCCACCGTAATACCATATTTTCAATATGCAAAAAAAATCATAAATTCTTCCTCTTATGCACAAAAAAACAACCCTAGATAGCGGCCTTCGCATAATAACGAACAAGCTCAACGGAACCAAGGCAGTAACAATCCTCGTCCTTTGTGGAGCGGGATCGCGGTATGAAACACAGGAACTCCGTGGGATTTCACACTTCTTGGAGCACATGTTCTTCAAAGGGGCGAAGAAGTATCCAAATGCTAAGGCGGTAAGTGAGGCGATAGATGGGATTGGGGGGACTTTCAACGCTTTTACAGGTAAGGAGTATGCCGGTTATTACGTGAAAGTTGCGGCGGAGCATGCGGAGACTGCGGCGGATGTGCTTTCGGATATGCTTATCAATGCGAAGTTTGCTACCGAGGATATTGATAATGAGCGAGGTGTGATTATGGAGGAGTACAATATGTATCAGGATACGCCGATGTATCAGATTGGGTGGGATTTTGAGCGGCTTGTTTTTGGTGATCAGCCGATGGGTTGGGATCAGATTGGTACCAAGGAGTTGATTCGGGGTGTCACTCATGAGGATTTTGCGGATTATTGGGAAAAGCTTTATTCGGCTGATAATTGTGTTGTTTCGGTTGTTGGGAATATTGAGGAAGATGTTGCTTTAGATTTGATTGAGAAAAAATTTAAATTCGATTCGCGGGAGAAGGGGCTGGAGTTTGAGCCTTTTAAGGAGGGTTTGGCGGATAAAAAAGAGAATATTCATAAGAAAAAAACCGAACAGGTGCATCTTGTTTGCGGTGCTTTTGGTGTGCCGGAAATGCATGAGGATCATTTTGCGAAACAGGTTCTTGCTGTGATTCTTGGGGGAGGGATGAGTTCGCGGATGTTTCAGTCTGTGCGTGAGCAAAAAGGGCTTTGTTATTATATTCGGACGACGACTGATGATTATACTGATTGCGGGGCGATTTCGACTGGGGCGGGTGTTGATACAAAGCGTGTTAAGGAGGCTCTCGATGCTATCCGGGAGGAGTATCGTTTGGTGCGAGAGGAAGATGTTCCTGAGGCGGAGCTAAAGAAGGCTAAGGAATATATGAAGGGAAAAATTATTTTGAAACTTGAAGATAGTGAAGAAATGGCGCATTTGCTTGGGAAGTATGAGCTTTTGTATGGGAAAGTGAGGGATATGGATGAGGTTCTTGAAGGGATTGAGAAGGTTAGCGTTGCGGATGTGAGGAGAGTGGCGGAGGGGCTGCTTCAGGAGGAAAATATTAAGACGGCGGTGATTGGGGAGTATGATTTTGTTTAATATCTCTCGCTAGGGCTTCGCGTCCTGATTCTTCGAATCATGTGGCTGTAGAGTCGCTCGAGATATAAACAAAATCATGTTAGGGAGGGGGTGGGATGAGTGAGAAATCAGAAATCAGAAGTGAGAAGTGATGGAATCTTGAATGTGGAATTTGGGATGTGGAGTGCGGGGTGTTGTGCAATGGGGTTTTGCTCAATTTTTTACGAAATTCCTCATCCACTCCAAAGTCGGGATTCGGGATTTCTTAAAAATTGCCCTTCGCTCTCAGAACGCTCGGCGGAGCTCGCGTTCTTAACGCTACGGAGCGCAAAACTCGCCACTACTTTTTAAGCTTTTTTTAAGGTGGGTGTGGTATTACGGGTTGGAATGATGTATAATTTAAATAAGAAAGTATGAATTACTTATTTTTGCAAATCATGAAAGTTGTGAAATGTACAAGCAGGGGACAAGTAACTCTTCCTAAGAAATGGAGGGATGAGATAGGGACGGATCATTTTTTGGTTGTGGTTACTGATGATGGGGTTACTTTTAAGCCTATTATCAAGAAAGAGTTTATGGATAGTGTTGAGGAAGGGTGGCAGCGTTATTTGAATGGAGCGGAAGGATATATTAGTCATGAGGATTTAAAAAAGGAATATGGGCTATAGAGTTATGTATGACCCTGTTGCTCAAAGGGACATCAGGAAATTACCCAAAAAAGTAGCGGATAGGATTGTTAGGAAAATCGATTATTTTTTGAGCCTGAAGGATCCTTTGTCTAAAGCAAAAAGACTTAAGGGAGAATTTAAAGATACTTACAGATTCAGGATTGGTGATTATCGGGTTGTTTTTCGGATTGGCAAGGATGGTGTGATAGTTGTGCTGGTGATTTTGAGGATTGCGCATAGGAGGGAAGTGTATGAAGACAGGGGTTAGAATTTGGAATGCCGAATGTCGAATTTCGAATTTGGAATGTCGGATTTGGAATGTGGAGTGCGGGGTGTTGTGCAATGGGGTTTTGCTCAATTTTTTACGAAATTCCTCATCCACTCCAAAGTCGGGATTCGGGATTTCTTAAAAATTGCCCTTCGCTCTCAGAACGCTCGGCGGAGCTCGCGTTCTTAACGCTACGGAGCGCAAAACTCGCCACTACTTTTTAAGCTTTTTTTAAGGTCGTTCTGCTATATCAGAAGGGCTCTTAAAATTTTTTAACGAAAAAAAACATGAAAAAAATCACATCGATCTTGCTTATTTGCGGGGTTCTTTATTCGCCGGTTGCTTGGGCGGAAGAGGCGGAGGAAGAGATTCAAGTAGAGATCACGGAAGAATCGGCTGTGGAGGAAGCTCCTCGTGAAGATCTTTTCAGCGAGGATGAGGAGATGGCTTCTCTTGAGTTAGTAACCTCCTCTTCGAGTTTCGATCCGCTTCTTGATTATTCTGTGGATCCGATGGCGGCTAACAAGGCGCTTGGGGTTTATGAGACGGATTTGGCGACGGGGGCGGCGACTTATAATTATCCGATTTATTTGCCGCCAGGACGTAATGGGGTGCAGCCGGAGGTTTCTCTTTTTTATAACAATCAGGCTTCGAGTGCGGATTCGATTGTTGGGTATGGGTGGGATCTTTGGGTTGGTGGGTCGATTTCACGGACGCAGGAATATGGGGTTTTTGATATGTATGATACGAATGAGTTTTATCTCAATATGAATGGGGCGTCGGGGAAGCTTTTAGCGGTTTCGCTCGATGATGATGAGCATGGGGAGTATGGATTGGAGGTTGAGGAAGCTTTTTATCAGTATGAATTTGAGGCTGATGATAGTTGGGTTGTGACGGATCAGAATGGTACCAAATATTATTTTGGGCAGGATGCGGATTCGCGGCAGGGAGAGATTTTTGAGTGGTATCTGGATGAAATTGTGGATGTTTCGGGGAATTGTGTGAGTTTTGAATATAGTGAAGATCAGGGGCGGGTTTATCCGCAGGCGATTTATTATGGGGATTTTGAGGTGCAGTTTGAGCTTACGGCGCGGGATGATTGGACTAAGTGGTATGACAAGGGTTTTGAGGTGAAGACTGAGTATTTGGTGACGGGGATCGATGTTTATTATGATGGGTCGGCTGTGCGTGAGTATGATTTGTCTTATACGGTTGGGGAGAATGGTTTGCGATCGATGCTTGAGTCGATTACTGAGACGGGAAATAGCGTGGTGTTGCCGGCTACTGAGTTTGATTATTCGAATACGGGTTTGAGTTATGATTTTGTGACTTTGGCGGTTGCTTCGGAGGATTTGGGGAACAGTGCTCTAATTGATATCAATGGGGATGGTTATGCCGATCAGGGGCCTTTTGAGGGGAGTACCTCGTCGCCTTACTATGTTTATAGTACGCTTAATAATGGGGGTGGATCGGCATTTGGCGAGTCGTATTCAGAACTTTATTATACTCAAGGGACTTCCGGTGCTTCGATTCTTGCCGGTGATTATCTTGTTGATATGAATGGGGATAGTTTGCCTGAGCTTTTGTATCTTTATGATGAGCCGGGGGATTCTTATAATTGCCTTTATTATAATTATGGGGAGGGTTTTGTCGGGGATTATGATATATGTGGTGCGTTTGTTCGTCCGAGGGAGGCTGATGGATTTCGGTTTGGTGATTTTGATGCGGATGGTTTGCTGGATTTGTTTACAGGGGATGAAGAAGGGGTTGATTGGGAGGCTGCAGGAGGGACGATTTATTTAAATGACGGAGATTATGGGTTTAGTGATAGTGGGTATGATTCTCCGGTGGCTTTTGCGTGGGGGGATGATTCTTATCCTTACTACATTTCTTCGCAGGATACGGGTGTGAGGCTTGTAGATTTAAATGGTGATGGGCTTACCGATATTGTGCAAAGGTATCAAGATCGGAATTATGATTTTTATGAGACTGATAGTGAGACTGCGGTGATGAAATATTTTTTGAATACCGGGGATGGGAGTTTTGTCGAGGATTCGGATTATGATTTGGAAGCTAGCTCGAGTTGGATAAGTACGTATATGGAATATACTGATTATCATCAGCCCGAGGGGAGTTATTACAGTTATGGGCAGGATGTTTGTTTCCGGGATTTTAATGGGGATGGGGTGGTGGATATTATTGATGACAATGTAGTTTATCTTTGGGATGGGGTGGATACGTGGAATGTGGCTACGATTACTACACCGGATGTTGATGCTTATTGCGGAGGCATGGAATATAACGGGGTTGATTATTTTTCTTATGGGGGGAATGATTTGGATGGGGATGGGCTTATGGATTTCTTCTGGTCGAGGGAGGGGGAGGTTGAGAGTAAGGAGGTTTATTTGAGTGACTGGGATAAGCCGGATTTGCTGGAGTCGGTTACGACTTCTGGGGGTGCGGAGATAGAGATTTCTTATGAGTCGGCTATGCCTTTTGCGATTTATGTTGTTTCGGAGGTTACGGTTGATGATGGGCTTGGGAATGAGAGCAATGTTTCTTATGAGTTCAGTGGTGGTGCTTATTATAAATATTTTGATGGGGTTAAAGGTGAGTTTAGCAAATTCGAGGAGGTTGTTGTGAGCGAGGATGGAGCTGTCACTATTTATTATTTTGATACGGGTTGTCATGAGGGGGAGCTTTGTTCGTCTGGGATTGAGGATGAGATGGTTGTTTACAGTGATGGGTGGCATGTGATTGATGGTGGGTATCTGCGAGATCTGACGATTTGCCCTGTTGTTGCCGGTCTTGCTTCCGATTATGCTTTTGAAGGTACTTATATTACTTACGATTCGGATTTTGCGGATTATTTTGAGGAGGGGGAGGATTGGGATGATGCGGGGGATGATTTTATGTACGGCGTTGATTATTCGGGGCATGCTTTGAAGGGAAAACTTTTGATGGTGGAGGTTTATGATGACTCGGGTGTTTTGTATACGCGGACAGTTAATGATTGGAGTGCTGACGAGCTTGGTGATGATCGGTATTTCCCGCATTTGGATGATGTTCTTACGTTTGTTTTTGAAGGAGAAAGTACTGCGCGGGAGAGCAGTGTGTCTTATGAATATAATTCTGATTATGGGATTGTGATGAGTGAGACGGATTGGGGTGAGGTTGAGGCGGATGAAGAGAGTTATGAGATTACGGATTATCTGGAGGGGGATGAGGTTTATTTGACGAATTCTTATGCGTTTAATGAGACGGATTTTGTTTTGAAAATTGCTGAGGTGGTTCTTGCGGATGGCGATGGGGGTGTGCTTTCGGAGATGGAATATTATTATGATGATTATGCGGATTTGGGTGATATTGGGGATGGTTTTTTGACGGAGGAGATGGCTTGGTTGGATACGGATTCTTCATGGATTTCTACGGGTTATGAATATGATGAATATGGGAATGTTATAGCGATTGTGAATCCGAGGGGTTATGAGACTGTCATTGTTTATGATGATGAAGGTTTTTATCCTGTTGAAATTACCAATGCGCTTTCGCAAACGCAGTATTTTGAAGTGAATTATGTGAATGGACAGCCTGCTGAGGTGACGGATTTGAATGGGTATGAGTATGTGTATGATTATGATGGGTTGGGGCGGATTTTGTCTGTGAGTGGTCCTTCGGTGGATGGTACGGGGACGGAGGTTTACGTTGAATATGAGTATGATGATTCGAGTGTGCCTCGATGTACTCATGAGGTGCTTACGGATGGGACTGCGGACGGTTTTAATACTTATACTTATTTTGATGGGCTTGATCGGGAAGTGCAGGTCAAGGTTGAAGGGGAGGATTCTTACATTGTGGCGGATGTTTTGTATACGGAGAGGGGGGAGGTTGAGTTTGAAAGCTTAAATTATTTTGAATCAGAGACGTCTTATGCCGGGATTGATTATGTTTATGATGCTTTGGGGCGGGTAATTGAGGTGACTACCGATTTGGGGACGACAACGACTTCTTATTCTGTGTTTGAGGAGGAGGTGACGGATGCGATGGGGAACATTACGACTTATTATCGCGATGTGAGGGGGAATTTGGTGCAGGTTGATGATGCGCTCGGTTCTTCGACTTATTACGAGTGGGATCTTTTGGGTCGGCTCTCTGAGGTTACGGATGCGCTCTCCAATGTGCGTGGGTTTGAGTGGGATTCTTTGGGGAGGTTGGTTTTGCAGGAGGAAATGCATGCGGCTTCGGATGGTGATTATGCGATTTGGGAGTATGAGTATGATGAAAATGGAAATTTGACTGAGATGACTGTTCCGGCGGGGTACACTATGGCTTATTCTTATGACGAGCTGGATCGGATTGAGTCGGAGGAGGGGGTGAGTTATGAGTATGACACTAACGGTGTGGGGTTTTTGGCGAGTGCTTCCGATGAGGCTGGGAGTGTTGAATACGAATATGATGCCCTGGGTAGTGTGATTTCGGAGGTGCGTGTGATTGAGGGTGAGAGTTACGAGACTGGGTTTGTGAATGACTTGATGGGGAGGGTGACAGATATGGTTTATCCGAGTGGTTCGGAGGTTTCTTACGAGTTTAATGAAGGCTCTCTGGTGGAGAGTGTGAGTTTTGATGGGGCTGATGTGGTTTCTGATATTGATTATTCCGAGATGGGGCAATTTGAGGAGGTTTATTATGCGAATGGGGACATTGTTGAGAACACTTATGATCCTTCGCAGATGTATTTATTGACGGATAGGGATGGGACTTCGTATGAGTATGATGCTACTGGGAATGTTCTTTGGATTTTGGATGATGCGGATACTTATTTTGAGTATGATGATTTGCATAGGCTTACGAGGGCGGTTCGGGGTGAGGGGTTGTATGATACGGGGCTATTTACAGATGAGGATGCGGATGGAATTACGGCTTATGATGGTGATAATTGTGTTGAATTTTATAATCCGGATCAGGTGGATACGGATGGGGATGGGATTGGGGATGAGTGCGAGGATACGGATGGGGATGGTTTGCGTGATGTTGAGGAGGATGACTTGGGGAGTGATTCGGGGCTTTCCGACACTGATGGGGATGGTTTTTCAGATTACGAAGAATATGAGGCGGGGACGGATTTGAATGATGCGAGTAGTATGCCGGGGGTACCGATTACTTTTACCGGGAATGTTTATGCGAGTATCAAGCATGATGGTGAAAGTCTTGGCACTTATTATTATCCGAGCGAGGGTGAGATCGATGTTATTCTCGGGGATGATTATTATATTAATAGCGTTTATCCGTTTCGGATTTATTTGAGTTTTGATTCAGGAAAATACGAGCTGGGGGATGTTTATTATGGCGAAAGTGAGACGGGGCCCTGGCATGCTTTGGCTGATTCGTATATTTCGCAAAGTGGAGATGATGTTGAGATTTATACGTTTGTTTTGACTACGAGTTACAGCAATTATACGAAGCTTTCTTTTGAGCATGGTGATGTTGTGGAGGAGGAAGTTGCTGTGGAAGAGGAAGAGGTTGTTGAGGCGGCGGTTGATTATGATCGGACTTATGAGTATGACGAGATCGGAAACATGATTTATAAGTCTGATATTGGGGATCTTTTGTATGAGGAGGGTGGGAATGCGAATGTTTATGCGGTGACTTCGGCGGGGTCTTATGTTTTTGAGTATGATGAGGCGGGGAATGTGATTGAGGATGGTGTTTATTCGTATGAGTATAATTATAAAAATCAAATGACTGCGAGTGATGGGGCTCTGTATTTGTATGATTTTGCGGGGGCGAGGGTTCTTAAGGGGGTGACTTATTATCCGAATGTTTTTTATGAGGAGGATGATGAGGTTTTTCGGGAGTATGTTTTTGTTAGTGGGGTTCGAGTTTTTGAGAATAAGGAGGAAAAGCCTTTTGAGTATCAGTATGGGGTGGAAAGTGTGAAGACGAGTTCCGGTAGTGATTGGGATGCGTTCAGTTTTGGGGAGGCTTTTTCAGAGGATGCCGAGGTAGTTGTTTTTGCTCAAATACAGAGTGAGAATGGGGGGCAGGATGCGATGATCGATCTCAAGAATGTTACGGAGGAAGGGCTTTATATGATGGTAGAGGAGGATCATGGGAGTGATTCGAGTTGGCTTGATGGAGCTCATAATGCTGAGGATGTGGGGTGGGTTGCTTTTGATGTTGGGGATTTGCCTGATGGTGTTTATGGTGGGATTGAAAGTTTTAAAGGGTCGACTTCGATTACGCAGACTGTGACTTTTGATGAGGCTTTTGATGAGGTTCCGGTTGTTTTTGCCCAAATTCAAACCGAGAACGGCAGTCATACTGCTCGGGTTAAGATATTGACGGTTGATGAGACCGGTTTTGAGATGCAAATAGTTGAAGATATGGGTAATGGTACCAGCGGCGACTGGGATGGATGGCATACTTATGAGGATGTTGCCTGGATCGCTTTCGATCCGGATGAAAATCCGTTTGGTGGTTTGGCTGGGAGTAGCGATGTTGGAAATTCTTGGGAGATGGTGACTTTTGATTCTGAATTTGCGGAAGTGCCAATAGTTTTTTCGAGGGTTGTTACGGAAAATGAGGCGGATGTTTGTTTGATTGATATGAAAGATGTTTCTGAGACTGGTTTTACTGTGCGGCTAGATGAGTTGACGAAGGCGGGTTGGGATGGGGTGCACAGTGATGAGACGGTGAGCTTTTTTGCTATACCTTATAGTTGATATTATGATGTTATGTGACAATGTAATAATTATGGCTATGGAAGATATGTCTGAAGTTGTTCGCCAAGAAGATCAGGCGGTGGAGGCTGTTCTGAAGGCTCAAGATGAATCTAGTTTGGAAGGGGATTTGGACGATCTTGCTAAAAAAACATAAAGGCTACCTGCTTCTTGTGCTGTTGCGACAGGACAATTTAGCTATATGTAAAGTTTAAATGCTGATTTTGGAGTAGGCGCTTGTTTAAGCCAAAAAGCGTGATTTTCTGTGGTCTTGATTCAGGTGGTAGGATTGATTAACAGGTTGGGATCAGGTATAATTATGTGAATAAATTGAACATGAAAAAACTCCTAAAAGCATCGGTTTTGTTTGGGATCACAGTTGTGGCTCTGCTGTGGGGAGTGTCTAGTGCGAGTGCAGCTCCAGTGACGGTTAATTGTTCGGGAACTTCCGGTTCGCCGACTGCTGTGACTGAAGGGGATTTGAATGCGGATGATGTAACTTTTTCGGATTCTGGTGGAGATGGGTATTGTGAACTGGATGCTGCGATTACAGCTGCTTCTGTGCTTATTGAGACTGGAGTGGTTTTGACTCATGTTGCTGAAGATGCAGATGGGATAAATATTTCAACTACGGGGAACTTTGAGATTGAGAGTGGGGCAAGTATTAATACAGATGCTAAGGGTTGTGATAATACGGGGACTTCGCATGGTTGGGGTCCAGATGGTTCCAATGTTTGTACTTCTCAAACTGCCGGATACGGGAAAGGTTGGAATATGGGTAATGTAGGAGCTGAAGGTGCTGGACATGGAGGAGAAGGAGGAGCTGGATCGAATATGGATCAGTTCGGAGATACTTATGGATCAGCTACAGCGCCTGTGTTATTCGGGTCATCTGGTGGTAGTGCAGCGAGTACAAATGGTGGTTCTGGTGGAGGATATGTACGGTTAAATATTAGTGGTGCATTTACGCACAATGGTGTAATTAGTGCAGATGGGGGTGCTGGTATTACAGGTGGAAGTAATACCTCATCAGGGGGAGGTAGTGGAGGATCGATTTATATTACTGTTACTGGAGCATTCGCTGGCAGCACAGGAACATTCTCTGCCGACGGGGGGAATGGTGCTGATGGTGGTGTTCATGATGGTGGTGGAGGCGGAGGAGGTCGTATTTCTCTGACTTATGGATCTAGCACATTTGTTGGTCTTGGAAGTGAAGATCTTACGGTTGCAGCTGGTACGGCTGATGGCAGTGCTGTTGCTGGGACTGTAGGTACAGTCTACGTCAAAGACACAGGGGTAGATGCTGTAAATGTTTATCATGGATTTACTTTTGATGATACAGATCACAGTGTGACCAACTGGACTGTGGATACTGGTGCAGACAATATGTATTGTGAGTCTGGAACGGCAACACCTTCGGTTACAGCTTCTGGGACTTTGGCTTGGGATGGGACGCTTTCATGTGATTTAACAACAATAACTTCATTCAATTTTTCAGGTGGTACGGCTTTTACTATTGCTAGTGGGACAGTTATATCAATTGCAGGGGATAGTGCAGATGTAGATTTTGATATCCCCGCGGGGGATGACCAGACTTGGACTGACTTTACTTTTACCGAGGGAGCTGAAGGACTTTTTACAATAGATGATGCGATAGATATTGATCTTGCTGGTACAACTACGATTACAGCAAATGCGCAGTGGACTGCTCTTGTCGACCTTACTATTGGTGCAAGTGCATCTATTGTTGCGGATGCGAAAGGTTGTGTGAATATAGGTACTCATAATGGATATGGTCCAGATGGTTCCAATGTTTGTACAATTTCTACTGCTGGTTGGGGAGACGGTAATAACTCCGGTAATGGATATCAAGGGGGTGGTCATGGAGGTGCAGGAGGAGATGGTTCTCATACAAGTGTGGTTGATGGTGGAGCAACATATGGGTCTGCTACGGCTCCTGTGTTGTTTGGTTCGTCTGGAGGTAATTCTACTACTAGTTTTAGAGGGGGTAATGGTGGAGGATATGTCAGATTGGCAATAAGTGGGGATTTTACACACAATGGTGTAATTACTGCAGATGGTGGAGTTGGAGCTACAAATGGTAGTAGTCAGGCTGGAGGAGGTGGATCTGGAGGTTCTGTTTATATTACTGTTACTGGAGCATTTGCTGGTAGCACAGGAACATTCTCTGCAGATGGGGGAGATGGGGGTGATGGATCATCTAATGATGGAGGAGGAGGCGGAGGAGGTCGTATTTCACTTAACTATGGCTCAAGTACTTTCTCTGGTCTTGGAAGTGAAGATTTTACAGTTGCAGCTGGTGCGGCTGATGGCAGTGCTGTAGCAGGTGTAATAGGTACAGTATATGTAAAAAACACAGGATCAAGTGCTGTAAATATTTATTATGGGTTTACTTTTGATGATACAGATCATAGCGAAACTAATTGGACTATAGATGCTGGTGCAGACAATATGTATTGTGAGTCTGGAACGGTAACACCTTCGGTTACGGTGACTGGAACTTTGGCTTGGGATGGGACCCTTTCATGTGATTTAACAACAATTACTTCTTTTAACTTGTCTGCTGGTACGGCTTTGACAGTGGGTAGTGGAACTACATTTTCTGTTGCAGGGCAAGGGGCAGATGTGGATTTTAATATTCCTGCGGGGGATGATCAGACTTGGACCAATTTTACTTTTACCGGTGGGCCTGAAGGATGGTTTACGATAGATGATGCTATAGATATAACTCTTGCAGGGACGACTGCAATCATTGCTAATGCGCAATGGACTGCGCTGGTAGATCTTGCTATTGAGTCGGGTGCATCAATTGATGCGACTGGTAAAGGATGTGTAAATGTTGGTTCTCATAATGGATATGGGCCAGATAGCTCAAATGTTTGTGCGATGGATACTGCTGGTTGGGGAGACGGTAATAATTCTGGTCAGGGATATCAAGGAGGTGGTCATGGAGGTGAAGGTGGAGATGGTTCTCATACAGGCGTGGTTAGTGGTGGTGCAACGTATGGATCTTCTACGGCACCAGTGTTGTTTGGATCATCTGGAGGTAATTCTACTACTAGTTTTAGAGGGGGTAATGGTGGAGGATATCTAAGGTTAGTAATTAATGGAGTTTTGACTCATAACGGAGCTATTATTGCAGATGGTGGGGTTGGGGCTACAAATGGTAGTAATCAGGCTGGTGGAGGAGGATCTGGAGGATCGATTTATGTCACTGCTGGGTCAGTTATTGAAGATGGTGGTGCAACGGGGACATTCTCTGCAGATGGTGGTGCTGGAGGTAATGGATCAACGAATGATGGTGGAGGAGGAGGAGGAGGACGAATTGCTATTCAATATGGTGCGGATACAGATTCGCTTGTAACAAATCTCACTGCAGGAGGAGTAGCTGCAGGTGGTGCAGCTGATGGTAGTGCAGTAGCTGGGTCAGCTGGTACTCTTTCGAAAACCTTATATCCATTCCTTACATCTGTAACAATCAACGACAACAACGCTAGTGGATTTACAAACGACACAACACCGCAAATCACGCTTGTTACGAGCGGTTCTACAGCAACAGATGTGGCGTTTTCTTGTGATGCTGGTAGTAACTGGAGTAGCTGGATAACATACCCGGATGACGATGTCGTAAATGACGGGGACGGTCCAGCTTGGGATATGACAACCGGGGCGACTGGCTGTACAACCACGGAGGAGCTCAAAACAATAACAGCTAAGATTAAGGATGGCAGTGCAGTAGAATCTTCTACAACAAACGATACAACAACGTACGATGTAAGTGCACCGAGTGTTAGTGATGTCACAGCAACAAATGCAAATGATACTTATGGAGTAGCTATTGAGCTTACGGTGACAGTACAGTTCGATGAGAATATGGCTGTGACCGGAACACCACAAATAGAATTAGACTTTGATGGAACAGATAGACAAGCAAATTATGCTAGCGTAAGTACAGACACACTTTCATTCACATATACAACGGTAAACGGAGATAACGTTTCGGATTTAGCATATACAAGTACAGGTGCTTTGACCTTGAATTCTGGGACAATAACAGATTTGGCAGGCAACACAGCCACACTGACACTTGCAACTCCCGGAGAAACAAACTCACTCAGTGCAAACAAAGCGATTATTGTCAGCACAAACCAGGTCCCGACGATTACAACAGTAACAGGTGCTCAGTCTACCGATGGAACTGGAGGAGTGACGGTTTCGATGGCGGTAGACGATGCAGATGGTGACAATACTCTGCAGGCTGTAGTTGAGTATTACGCAGGTGGTAGCTGGACGAAAGCTACGATGTCAGAAACAAGCGGAACGAGCGCTACGTACGGCAATTTCAATGTCGAAAACGATAACGTCTATCAACTTGGTAACAGTAATGGATATATCACGACGTCAGTCACGCCAAATACAGTAACGGCAACTTGGGCTAGTGCAACAGATGAAGCGACTGCCGACCTTTCGACAGCGCAGTTCAGAGTGTTTATTTATGACGGGACAGGTACGGGAACGACAGGTACCGGTACAACATTCACACTTGATAATGTTGCACCATCGGGAGGACTCACAACCCTCTCAAGCGCAGGTATGACTTATGATTCATTCACACTAGGCTGGGATGCTATAACAACCGAGACCAATTGGAACAAATATCAGGTTTATTACAAAGTATCCAGCGATGCTTCTTATGCTTTGTACGGAGAGGATACAACGATGACAACAACCAGTATGGCTATAACTGGATTGAGTGAAGGAATTGCATACGATTTTTATGTAAAAGCAGTAGATGATTTTGGAAATAGTTTGACGAGTAGTACTTCTACATTCACAACCGAGGACACGGATGATCCTTACTTTGGAGCTGTGACCGGTGGAGGTGGAGGAGGCGGCGGTGGTGGAGGAGATTCATCGACTTCGACATCCACGAGCGATACGTCCACGAGCGATTCCACAAGCGACACGTCCACGAGCGACACATCAACGACGGAATCTTCTTCTGATACGAGTTTGGCAGGTGAAGAAGAATCCGGTGAGGAGAGTCACGAAGCTGCTGAAGAAGCAGACGATTCTGAAGAAGAGTCTGTCTGGCTCCCAACAGGAGTAGAAGTAGAAGTCCCCGAGGAAGTCTATGAGGAAGTTGCTGAAGAAGAACCTGTGTATTACGAACCAACGGTTGTGACATATGAAGAGCCTGCTCTGGAAGTGATCGAAGAGGTTCCTGCTGAAGAAGAAACCCCCGAAGAAGTTGAAGAGATCCAAGTACCAGTACAAGCAATCGAAGTAATAGATTTGGCAGAAGGCTTGGCAACTTTGACACTAACCGAAGAAGGAAGAGAAGATATTACAATCGAGATAGAAATCGATTTAGAGCAAGAGATAGAGCTTGAGAAGCAAAGCGCAGCAACGTTGTTTGAGCCACGCGACATGGAAGAACAAAAAGAGATAGTAGAAGAATTTGCCAAAGCAGCAGAAGAAATCGCGGAAATGAGTACAGAACCAACAGTAGACGTGGTAGAGGTACTAGAACAAGCATTCGCAGATGAAGATGGAGATGGGATGTTCGACATCCTCGAGCTTGATACAGATATGGATGCAGAAACGGCAAAAGAGACCGATACAGACGGTGATGGTGTGGACGATTACACAGAGTATATGAACGGAACAGACCCAACAGATTCCGATAGCGATGGAGACGGAATGACAGACGCAATGGAACAACTTCTCGGTACAGACGCATCAAGCAGCGATACAGATGGAGATGGTATCGCGGACGTAGATGAGCTAGCCGCAGGAACTTCACCAACAGAGAAAGACAACCCGATAGTTATAGAAAAAAAAGGAGACGAATACAAAGATAGTGATGGAGACGGAATGAGTGACGCAATGGAAACAAGAAACGGAACAGATCCAAACAGTACAGACTCAGATGGAGATGGACTTTCAGACATAGAAGAGCTTGAATACGGAACTAACCCAAATCAGGTAGATTACATCGAAGAAATGAAGACGGGCGTAACAAACATGAAAGCGGACGAAACATACACTTCAGATGTGTTTGTGAAAGCGACTGCTCAGCCTAATTCAACAGCCCTTATTACAGTGGTAGACGCAGAAGGCAACCCTGTAGCGGTAATAGAAACAACCGCAGATGCCAATGGTAAAGTAGCTGCAAACATCGATGAAGAACTGCTTGAAAGCGGGGAATATCAAATGATGATAGTAGTTGCAGACGAAGACGGTAACGCAACCGACGTCTCAACAATGACATCGTTTACAGTGGATAAGACGATCGAAGCTGCAACAGTAGAAGAAGTTGAAGTCGAAGAAGATGCAGTAGCAGGTAAAACAGAGCCAGGATCGATAGTTTATGTAACATGGCAAAGTATGACGTTATCGTCAGTACTTGTTTCTGATATGGAGACCGGTGAATTTGTAGTTGAAGCACCGGAAGAACTTTACGATGAACCTGGAGAACATACGGCATATTTCTATCCCGAAGATGAAGAAGGTGTGAAAGGAGAAACGATGCAGGTTAATTTTATGGTGAGTGCGGAAGGATTGACCAGTGCGATGGAAGCGGATGGTACACATCCAGCAGCTGAAGAAGAAGATAAGTTCCCATATTTACCATTGATAGGAGTTTCTCTCTTAGTAATCGCAGGTGCATTCATTCTCTACAAGAAAGCACGAAAGCAGCATGAGGTGGAGAAGGGGATGATTGATAAACTGTAGTTGGAATTTGGAATATCGGATTTCGGATTTCGAATCTTGAATGTGGAATGTCGAATGTTGAATTTTGAATGTGGAATGTGGGATATGATTGTTTTTCGCCCTGCCTGCCGGCAGGCGGGCTCTTCGAGCGTTGGGCTCGGGGATCGCTTCGTTCTCTGTCTCTATCCTTCTTCCGAATGTTTCCGGGTGCTGTTTGCAATTTGATCCAGGAAGGGATCTATTTCCTGGGCTAATAAGCTGGTTTCTCCGAGTTCGGCGTTTACATTTGGCTGGATTACGCTGAGTGTTCCATCCTCGTTTTGTACAAGAAATAAGTCAACTAAACTAGCGTCTTTGTTTGGGTCACTACCTGGAGCAAAAATCCCAATAAAATAGCCAGCTTTACTTGGATCTGGGGAGTCATTGGTGCAATAAAATGTGTGCTTGGGGCCTCGCAGTGTTTGGTCTATATAATGAGTTTCTTCTGCTAGTTTGGCCCATGCTGCTTGGGCATTTTGTTGATCGATGCCTTCGATAGTTACTTCCAGAGGGTATTCAAGGTCATCGTAGCTTGGTTGATCTGAAGTACGCATAGTTTTTGGGTTAGATTATTTCGAGACCTTATTATACCTAGTTACTGCGATGTGTCAATGCCCTTAAAGAATCTTTAGGCCTCTTTGTGCATTACAGCACCCTTGATCCAAACCCGTAAATGTGGTATAATTACTAGAAATAATTATACATTTTTTCATGAAAAACTTGTGCCGAATTTTGAAAGCAACGTTATTGATCGCTATTTCGAGCGTGGTTTTGTTTTCTGCTCAGACAGCGTGGGCTGCGGCTATAGTTTGGGAAGGAGATGTTGATAATGATTGGAGTACAGATGGGAATTGGGCTGGTGGGACAGCGCCAGGGACTGGTGATGTGGCGACGTTTGATGGGACCGGGGATGTTAATTGTACGATTGATGCGAATATCAATGTTGGTGGGATTGATATTAATTCCGGTTATACCCAAACTATTACGCAGGCGACTGGCGTAGAGGTTTTGTTAGGTGCCAGTGGTTATGATCAAGCAGATGGAAATTTTGTTGGTGGTAATACGTGGTTTTCTATTAATGGTACTTGGACTTTAAGTGGAGGTGTTTTTACTTCAACTTCAGGCATAATGGATATTGAGGGTGCTTTTACGCATACGGCTGGTGGCACTTTTAATCATAATAACGGTTCTGTTTATGCGGATGGTAATAGTGCGACATGGGATGTTGATTCATCGGAAACGTTTTATAATTTGACTATTAAGAAAAACGGGACACTTGCTTTTAGTGGAGACACGATAAATGTTTTGGGGACTTTGATATTTGATAATGGTATTGCCAATAATGGGACCTTAAATGCACAAGGTAATGTGAGTGTATTGATGGGTGCTGATGCCGGTGGTAGTGCACTTCTTAATTTCACACATCCTAGTGCGAATCAAACTTTTGATTTGAACGTTGATGGTGATGCGTCGGATAATTTGGATGTTGTGATATCGGTTAATAAAGCTGGTGGATCGGTTATTCTTGCATCTGATTTGAATATGGATGCGGCGAGTCAGGATCTCACTATTACTGCAGGGATTCTTGCTACTGCCGGTAATACGCTTTCTGCGACAGGTGGTACTTTTAGTAATAACGGTACGTTGCGGATTCTAGGGAATGAAACGATTAATTTAACTAATGATACGAATAGTGGGACTGTTGAGTATGTTGGGAATGGGGATGCGTCGCAGACTGATTATACGCTTAAAGATTGGACGTATTTTGGGTTAAAGGTGAATATGACTGATGCTGTGGATACGCTTTCGGATAGTGGTTCTCGTCCAATCAATGGTAGTTTTAGGCTAGATAGTGGGGTGTATACGGCTACTTCCAGTATAACGACTGTGGCAGCTAATTTTGCGCAGTATGGGGGAACTTTTACGCATAATGATGGCACGATTACTTTGACGGGTACTGCTAATTTGGAAATAACGGATACTCTTTATAATGTTGTTATTAATTCATCCGGTAATACTGTTAGTGCTGGTTCGAATCTTGTGATAGCAAATGATTTGACCATTACGGCAGGGACGCTAGATGTGACCGGTTCGCATTATGACCTCACAATCGGTCATAATTTTACAAATAGTGATACTTTTACGGCTCAACAAGGGACGGTTACTTTTAATGATGCAACTCAGCAATCAACTATTGCCGGAAACACAACTTTTTATGATTTCACATGTACTACAGCGGATAAAAATATAAATTTTACCGCAGGATCAACGCAAACTATGGGTGTGGGTGGTACGTTTACGTTAACAGGTGCTGATGGCAATTTAATAGAGCTTAATAGTACTGCTGCTTCCGTGTGGAATTTGATTGTTAATGGATCGACGAGTATAGATTGGGTGGATGTTTGGTATTCCGATGCGAGTGGCGGTAGTGCGATAGATCCCGGGGATAACTCGAATGATGGTGGGTTTAATACGAACTGGAGTTTTAATACGGTGCCGACAATCTCGGGTGTAACGGGTACAGGGGCAACCGATGGGAGTGGACAGGTGACGATTTCTATGGTGGTGGACGATGCAGACGACGACGATACTCTGCAGGCTTATGTTGAGTATTACGCAGGAGGTAGTTGGACCAAAGCTACGATGTCCGAGACGAGTGGAACGTCAGCAACATATGGCAATTTCAATGTCGAAAACGACAATGTCCATCAGCTGGGAAATAGCAATGGATATATCACAACATCATCAGGAGTAAATACGATAACAGCAACTTGGGCTAGCGCTACTGATGAAGCAACTGCAGATCTTTCGACGGCCCAGTTCAGAGTACTTATTTATGATGGTACAGGGACGGGAACAACAGGCACCGGAACAACATTCACACTTGATAATGTGGCGCCTTCAGGGGGGCTCACAACCCTCTCAAGTGCAGGAATGACTTACGATTCATTCACACTAGGCTGGGATGCTATAACAACCGAGACCAATTGGAATAAATATCAGGTTTATTACAAGCTTTCCAGTGCTGCTTCTTACGCTCTGTATGGTGAAGATACAACGATGACAACAACCAGCATGGTTATTACGGGCCTTTCTGAAGGGACCGGTTATGATTTTTATGTAAAAGCTGTTGATGATTTTGGGAATAGTTTGACGAGCAGTACTTCTACATTTACTACCGAGGATACGGATGATCCTTATTTTGGAGCTGCGACAGGTGGGGGAGGCGGAGGAGGCGGAGGTGGGGATTCTTCGACATCAACTTCGACAGAATCAAGCGAATTCACAAGCGACACATCAACGACGGAATCTTCTTCTGAAGAGGAATCTGACACGGTTTTGGCAGGCGAGGAAGAATCAACTGAAGAGAGTGACGAAGTTGTTGAGACGGTCGCGGATGATTCTGAGGAAGAGGAGGAGACAGTCTGGCTTCCAACAGGAGTGGAGATAGAGGTTTCCGAGGAGGTTTACGAAGAGATTGTCGAAGAAGAACCTGCTGAAGTTATATATTATCAGCCGGTAGTGGAGGCATATGAGGCTGCTCCGGAGGAGGAGGTGGTCGAAGAGGAGACTGAAGTGGTTGTTGAAAAAGCAGCAGAGATGATAGATTTGGCGCAAGGTTTGGCAACTTTAACTATAGTTGAGGGTGAGGAGGAAATTGTGATAGAGGTCGAAATAGACACGCAAGAACCTCTTGTTTTACAAAAAAGTGCGGCAGTGATTTTTGAATCAGAAGAAACTATAGAAGCGGTACAAGATTTTGTAGAAAAAGAAGTAGCAGAGGTGATAGAGCAGGCTTTTTCTGATAGCGATGGTGACGGGATGCTAGATATATTGGAGGTTGATATGGATATCGATGCTGAAACTGCGAAGGCACTTGATACAGATGAGGATGGTGTGAGCGATTACGATGAGTATGTGAGCGGTACGGATCCTACCGATTCGGATTCGGATGGTGATGGTGTGAGCGATACAATGGAGCAATATCTTGGTACGGATCCATTGAGTTATGATACGGATGGTGATGGTATTGCGGATGTGGATGAATTAGCGGCGGGTACTTCTCCGACAGAAAAGGATAATATTGTGGAAGTTGATACGGATGTGTATGCGGAATCAGCCGATAGCGATGGCGATGGGGTGAGTGACTATATGGAGATAAAGAACGGGACTGATCCTGCTAGTGCTGACTCGGATGGAGATGGGTTTACGGATATTGAGGAGATTGAGTATGGTATGGATCCGAATAGCGTGGATTATGTTGAGGAAATTAAGGCTAGTGTTACGAATATGAAGGAAGATGAGGTTTATACATCTGATGTTTTTGTAAAAGCGGTGGCGGAGCCTGATTCGACTGCTGTGATTATGGTTTTGGATGCGGATGGAAATCCTGTGGCTACTGTAGAAACTACTGCTGATGCTCAAGGTAAAGTTGCTGCGAATATTGATGAGGAGCTTCTGGAAAGTGGAGAATATCAGATGATGATAGTTGTGGCTGATGAGGATGGAAATGCTACTGATATATCGACTGTTAGTACTTTTAAAGTTGATAAGGAGATTGAAGCTGCGAAGGTTGAGGTTGAGGAGTTTGTAAATTCGGAATCTGTTGCTGGTAAGACGGAGCCGGGATCGATAGTTTATGCGACGTGGCAAAGTATGACGTTGTCGTCTGTGCTTGTTGCTGATATTGAGACCGGTGAGTTCATCGTTGAGGCGCCGGGCGAGCTTTATGATGAGCCGGGGGAACACGTTGTTTATATGTATCCAGAAGATGAAGAAGGTGTAAAAGGTGAAACGATGATGGTGAACTTCACAGTTGGTGCTGAGGGGCTGACCAGTGTGGCGGATGTTGAAGGCACACATCCGGTTGCGGCTGAAGCCGAAGAAGAAGACAAATTTCCATATTTACCGTTGATTGGAGTTTCTCTACTCGTGCTTGCAGGTGCGTTCATTCTCTACAAGAAAGCACGAAAGCAGCATGAGGTGGAGAAGGGGATGATTGATAGACTGGGGTAGTACCTAGTACTTAGTACTTAGTACCTAGTCCCTAGTGGGTGGAGTTTTGCTATCGCAAAACGGGTTATTAGTATTGCGCCTGCCTGCCGGCAGGCGGGCTCTTCGAGCGCTGCTTGATGTCTGGCGGCATCTGTGGTGTTTTCCCCGCTTCGCGGGACAAGTGCTTTGCTGTTTTCGCTAAAATTGTGATAAATTACGTGCCCGTAACGAATATTGTTATGACTGATACTCTTGATCCTCCAGAATTTGATGAAGAACGCATGCTTCCTTATTCCAAGAAATTGGCTGAGGGGTTGTTTCTGTTGCTTGATGGGGATGCTGGAAAAATGTTTAAGTTTTTTGATATGGCGAATTATCTTACAAGCGAGGTGGTGGAGGGTTTTTATCAGGCTATGAGGCGGCAATGTCCTGCTTCTGTTGTGGATGAAGAGATTTTATTTTTTTTGGAGGTTTGCAGTTATGTTTATTTGCATTTTGATAAATTTCTGAAGGAGATTCGGGTTGGACTTGCTCAAGGATGTGATTTTGAGGAGTGGGTTTTGCAGTCGCCGGAATTGGATATGGTTACAGCTGTTGGTATGATAGGGGTTATCTATAAGCGATGATGTCACACGGTCGCGAGGCAGATTACTACTGAAAAGTTTCATTAAATCGGTAGGTGATGGTAAAATCTCACTCGAATATTTTTAACCAAAAACAAACATGTCGAACGAAACTCTTTTTATTCTGCAGGCTCTTGTAGGGCTTACGATGGCGCTTTTTGCGTTTCGGATGGGGCGGAAGTGGCTTATGGCTTTGATTGCTGTGAATGTTGTGCTGATGAATGTTTTTGTAATGAAGCAAGTTGATCTTTTTGGGCTGGCTGCAACGGGAGGAAATGTGCTTTATGCGTCGGTTTTCTTGTGTACTGACTTGCTTGCTGAGCATTATGGGAAAAAGCAGGCTTTTAAGGCGGTGTTGATTGGGTTTTTTGCGTCGGTTTTCTTTTTGATTATGACTCAATTTATGCTCAAGTATGCGCCGAATGATTGGGATTTTGCGCAGGGTGCTTTTGAGACTTTATTTACGCTTTCACCGAGGATTGTTGGAGCGAGTATGATTGCTTATTTGATTTCGCAGAATTTGGATATTTATCTTTTTGATAAAATTAAGCAGAAGACGAAGGGCAAGATGCTGTGGCTTAGGAATAATGGTTCGACTTTTATTTCACAGTTTATTGATAGCACTGTGTTTACGATGCTGGCGTTTTATGGGGTGCCCGGATTCGAGGCGATTTGGTCGATTATTTTGTTTACTTGGATAATAAAGATCGTTGTTGCGGCTATCGATACACCGTTTATCTACTTGAGTAAGCTGCCGTGTTTTGAGTCGGATTATTTGAAAAAACGTTCGTCGTGGTTTGGGAAAATGTTGCACAAGCTTGAAGATGATGAATGATTTTTAGTTTGCAACTTGCAACTTGCAGATTGCAGTGATTGGTGTTTCTGCTTCGCAGAAACGGTTGATATTATGCTTGACGCCTATTCGGCGTCTGTGAAGTTTTGCTTCGCAAAACGTTTGTAGTAAACTATTATCAACCCTAATGCCTAATGCCTAACAAAGAAATTGAAATCAAAGTCCTCGGTATTGAAAAAGAATCGCTTGAAAAAGCGGTAATTGATGTTGGCGGAAAGAGACTGCCGGATGGGCTGATGATTGTTCGGCATTTTGATTATCCGGATAAGCGGCTTCGTGCGGATGGTAAACTTATTCGAGTGAGGTCGATTGGAGAAACGATTGTTGAGTTTGCCTACAAGGGGCCGAAGGAGGAAAGTGGTCGATGCAAGGTTCGTTCGGAAGTTCAGACGTTGGTGGATGATGCGGAAGTTGCTTGTGCGATTTTGAAAGAGGTTGGATTGGTCGAGACCTTGTATTGTGAAAAAAAGCGAACTTCGTATGATGTTGATGGCGTGCATATTGATATTGATGAATATCCGGGAGGGATTTGTTATGCAGAGATTGAGGGGGCTTCCGAGGATGAGGTGTATGGGATGGTGGAAAAGCTTGGGCTAGGGGATTATGAGATTAGTTGTGAAACTGCTTTTCGGCTGTTTGCGCAGAGGTGGCCAGAGGTTGATATTTGTAATTTGAAGTTCGAATGTTGAATGTCGGTTTTTGTTATTTTGCTCAAACGGCTTCGTTTCTGTTAATCGAGATCCGATTAACAGAAGCCTGCAGATGTTTTCGCAAAATGAACAAAAACCTCTGCGGTGGTTTTGAATGCTGAATATGGAATTTGGAATGTCGAATGTGGAATGTTGAATGTCGAATGTGGAATTTGGAATTTGGAATGTCGAATGTCGAGATTCGAACATCGAGATCCCAGATTCGAGATTCGAGCTTCGAGCTTCGAGATTCGAACATCGAGATCCCAGATTCGAGATTCGAGCTTCGAGCTTCGAGATTCGAACATCGAGATCCCAGATTCGAGCTTCGAGATTCCAAATTCCAGATTCCATATTCGAGCTTCCAACCTCCAAATTCCACATTCAAGTATCGAACATCGATGTTTTGTGGTATGATTTTTCTTAGTTTGTAAAATTTAACAAAAACAAACATGGCAGAAATGAAAACTGTAAAAAGTCTCGATGTGGGGTCGGTCGCGAAGATTCAGGCTACAATTTTTGCGGCTATGTATGCTCTAGGGGGAGCTTTGACGCTTGTATTTTCCTTGATTGGGCCGCTTTTGGGCTTTGAAGGTACTGGATTTGGGGTGATTGTGGCTCTTGGAGCGATGATTGTAGGGGCAATCGTAGGATTTATTATTGGTTATATCGCAGGTGCGCTTGGAGCTTTCATCTATAATATTGTTGCGGGGAAAGTTGGAGGGATTAAGGTTGAGCTTGAGTAATTTGAGATACATTTAAAAGACCTCCCCCGAAATGGGGAAGGTCTTTTTTTGAACAATTTTATAACTGCAGTAAGTTTGAAATTATCTTACTGAATTCGGCGCGAGTAACATTGTTTGCAGGACCGTAAGTGCCGTCTTCATATCCGCTTACTATATGTTCCAAATATCCGTAGGTGATGTAAGGTGTATACCATGCATCCGGTTCTACGTCAGGGAATGGTAGTGTGGCGGTTACGATGGCGTCGACTTCTTCATCTGTGAGATAAGCTTCGACGATGATTTTCATCGCTTCAGCCCTGTTGATGTTGTTGCCTGGCTGGAATGTTCCGTCAGGATATCCGCTGACAAGTCCGTTGACGTAAGCTGCTTCTACATAAGGTGCATACCACTCTTCAGGGTCTACGTCAGGGAAGACGGTTGAGATGAGGTCCTCTTGGATGTTGTATTCGAATGCGAGTACAATCATCTTCGTCATTTCTGCGCGAGTTAAGGCGTTGTCAGGCATGAATGTGTATTCGTCTAGGCCTGATGCAATGCCGGCTTCGATAATTGTTTCGATGTAGCTCTTTGCCCAGTGGTCTTCATAGTCGGTTGTTATTTCTTCTTCATCCTCATCCTCATCTATTTCATCGTGTTCTGATGATGTCCATCCGGATTCGTCGCTGGTTTCTTCACCTTCACCTTCACCTTCTTCGGCTTCTTCAACTTCTTCATCGTCATCATCGGATGTTACTGTGCTTGCTGTGCCTCCTCCAGTTGCTGATGGGGTTATGACTATCACGACTGGGGTGTCATCATCTTCTGCTGGTACAGCCACATTTGCTTCTAGGGATGTTGATTCGTTGTGAGATGTGTCTACTGCGGTTATTGCGTAGTAGTAAGTTGTGCCTGCTGTAACTGTTGAGTCGGTGAAAGTGCTTGATGTAACTGCGCTTGTGTTGACTTGGTTTGCGTCTTCTAGAGGTACTGGTGTTGTTGTGCTTCTGTAGATTTCGTATTCAAGTAGGTCTCCTTCAGAGTTGTCGTTCCAGTCGAGTGTGACTGCTGAAGATGTCGCAGATCCACTTAGGCCTGTCGGTGCGCTTGGTGGAGTTGAATCACTTCCTGTTATTGGTGAGAAGATTGTGAAGTGATCTAGTCCGATCGCTGTGAGTTTGATTCGGTAGTCGTAGTAGTAATCTGTGTTTGCTTTCAGATTTGTGATTAATGTTGTCATTTCTTCTGCTGTCCATGAGTCACCAGATGTTAGTTTTACCTCTGCAGTTCTACTTGTTGTTTCTACTACCCATGTGTTATTGGCGCTCCAATATCCTATATTGAGTCCAGCGAAACCATCTATTGTTAATTCGTTGTTTGCGATCATTCCCTCCAGCTGATTATCGTCCATAGTGAAAGTCGTGTTGTATGTTGCCGAGGTGTCGGTTGTAACTGTTCCGTTGGCGTCTTTCAGGATGATTTGTTTACCTAATAGAGGTGTTACTTCTCCTCCTGTTTTACCTGGGAGATTTCCTACGGTTTGAGCTGTGATTGTAAAGTCTCCATTAAGAAGTCCTGTTGATGCATCCAGTTCTATTCCGTTGTCGGTATCTTTTAGGGATACTCCGTTTTCGTCGCCGCTTTGAATTGCTGGCTCGGCATCTGTTCCTAGCCAGTCTGCTCCTGTTGTAAAGTCAGTTGGGTAGGTGACAGATACTGTGTCTCCTACACTAGCTGTTGTTTCGAGATAATCTCCGTTGATTGCGTTGATGAAAACAGTTAATTCTCCGTCTAGATCAGGTACAGCGATTTGTGTTGCTCCGATGAGAGGTGCACCGTTCCAGAATTCGCCGTCTGTGACGTCTCCCCAGAAATCCGTGACGCTTGAGCCTGAGCCGGTTGTTACGTTGATGGTGATGGTGCTGCTTTTCTGTCCACCGAGTGTTAATGCTACATTAGGGTTTGTTTCTAGCTCTTCTTTTGTTACAGAGATCTTTTTGGACGAATAATTCCAGTGATCTGCTCTGATTTTTAGGTTTGATCCTGGTGCTACCCAATCTGTAAATTCTCCGCTTGAGTCGGTTTCACCACCTATGAATGTGTTTGTTTCGTAGTCAAAAGCTTCTACCCATGCGTTTTCTACAGGGTCTCCGCCAGGGTCGACTACCGTCACAGTCATTTCGATAAGATCGTTGCTTATTTCTCCCAGTGTGAAGTTAATTGTTGTATCTTCGTTAATAGTTAGCTTTGGATTGCCGTTTGAGTCTGATGGGTTGAATCCACCGAGTTGAGTCCAAAGCCATACGTCGTATGTCCCGTCGTCTACGTATAATGTTACGGTTTTGCTGCTTAAGTTACTTAGCATAACCTGTTGTCCTGCCCATCTTCCTGTATTGGGATCGAAAATATCTAAGAATGCTTCATTTAGTCCTGGGTTGCCGGTTATGTTGATTGTTACTTCATTCATATCGCCGGCTGACATTACAATGTTGCTTACATCTGTAGTAGCTTCTACCCAAGAATCGTAATAGAGATCTCCGTAGTTCATGCTGTATCCAATGATTTCGTATGCAGTGGTTCCTGTCGTTTTTGCGACAACCAATGAGAATTCTCCGCTTGAGTTGGTTGAAGTACAATTGAAGTTGTATCCATATTCGCCTGTGCTTATGTATCTCTCGTCAGCACATATTGTCATTCCCTCTATAGCAGGACTTGTGCTTCCTGAGAGTGTTACTGAGTTGGCACTGTCTTTGACGAAGTTAATACTACTTACGTTGTCACCTGATATTGTTATCTCATGCTGTCCGTTTGTTACGTATACACCTGAACCTGTTAACTGACCCCAGTCGCCCCATGCTTCAACGTATAGTGTTGTGTTGTCAGGTACTGATAAAGCCCATGCTCCTGTTTCTGTATTTGCTTCGGTTCCTGCGTAGAAACCCCAGTCGTCCCATGTTTGAATCCATGCTGAACTACTACCTTCTGCTAGTACATTACCACTTATTACTATTCCTTGGCTTTTACCTTGGAATGTGACTGATACGGGATCTCCGCTAGGTACGTACACACTTTTTTCTTGCATCGATCCGTTTCTGTCCATGAGAACTGTATATTGTTCGTTTGAGACAACGTTTATAGAACATGTCCCTTGGTCGTTGGTTGTACAGTCTCCTCCACCCATGCCACTCCATGGATTGTATGCGAATACCGTTGTGTTGGATATTGCACTACCCGAAGTGTCGGTTGCTGTGACGTTTATTGTTCCGTCTGATTGCTCTACTCCGATTGATGCAGTAGTTGTGCTTTCTCCTTCACCTACATATATATTTACACATGGGATCATCATGTGCATTGCCATTCCTGTACCCATATCCATACCTCCTCCTCCTTTCATTTCTACTCCTTGGTCGGGGTGTGCACATATTTCCCAATCACCGTTTGATATTCCTATTTCAACTACTGTTTCTGTTTGGTTTGCTGGGATTGTTATTTCCTTCATCGCAAATTGGTTGTTCATCCAGTTGAAAGCTTCTACTACTAAATCGTTTTTTACAGGGTGATCAGGGGTTGTGAATGTAACACTTGCGGTTACATCCGCAGGGTTCACGTTGAAATCCAAGTTTGTTTCGGTTTTGTTGCTTGAATCTAGATAAATGAAGTTGTCGGCTGTTGTTACAACATATCCTTCTTTTGGATCTATCCCGACGAAGTAATCAACTCCATAAGATGAGCCTACTGATTCTGCTGTAGGTAGTCCTGTAAAGCTGTATGTACCGTCTGAGGCTGTTGTAGTTTCGAATTCACCTGTTTTCCAGCTTTCTACGAATACTGGTACTCCTTCGACTCCTTCGCTTGTTGCTGAATTTATTACTTTACCACTGATTGTTCCGTCTCCGGTTGCTCCTACTGAGTAAGGTGTCGAGTTCCCGATGCTTTCTGTGGTTTTACCAAGGGAGTCTGTTATGCCAAAGACTGCATATCCACCTCCGTTACCTGTTTCCCAGTCGTATTCTGATGCGGTTGCAGGGTTTGTAAAGCATGAACCTCCGATAATTCCGTCTAATTGGAAATTGCTAAGTTTACCTCCGCTGTCTCCTGTGTCTGCATTTCCGTCTCCGTCAGAATCGATTTTTATAGGGATTTTGATTTTTTTGGTTGTAGATGAATATGTTGCATTGTCAGAGTCGAACCAAATTACTTTGCCGTTTATGTTGTATTGCCCATGAATTTCTAGTTTGCTGTCGTCAAGAGTTGCTCCTGATGGCAGTGTTATTTCTAATATATATCCTGTTTTCAATTCCTGACTTATTGAGGTGCTAAACCAAATTTCTTCAGCAACTTTCCCTGCTATTGTTGTACTTGGTTCAAATTCAATCATTCCTCCGAATGCCATGAATCCTGCGTCCATGAATTTGTCATCAAGTCCACAGTCTCCCATACATCCAAAATCCATCATGTTGCCGAAATCTCCTGCCCATGTTTCGTCGAAGTACGAGAATTCCTGCATTGGAGGTCCTGTCGATTCGTTAGTTGAAAATGCTACGTTATTAAGTCCTTTTATTGCAGCTCCTGCTGTGATGGTACAGTTGTTGGCGTTTTCTGGGATACCTGGGTCGAAGATTGTTACCATCCATTCGTTTGAATTGTATTCGACCGCTTTCCCTTCCAAAGTGGTTGAAGGGAGTGTGGCTCCGCCATCACATACCAAGGTCCAGTTTTCTCCTTCTTTTGCTGCTGAATTTAAAGCCATGTTGAAGCCCATCGTTACTTCCCCTCCCATTATTGTTCCTCCTGAATCTGTTCCTGTATAGAAGTCTACCCAGTTTATTTGAGGTGCGTCTGTGCTTGCTTGGCCAGTTGTGAATGTTATTTCGGCGCTCGAAGTGAATCCATACGCATCTGTTACGTTAGGGAAGCTTACTGTGTACTCAGTGTTGTTTGCTAAAGCTTCACCTAGGTAAACTAAAATTTCGTTATACATTGGATCTATTTCGTATGTTGTTCCTGATACTGAAGGCGTGATAGTTCCTGTCCCGGTTGAAGTTATTGGCTTACTGTAATCGAAGCCGATTCCTATCTCTGGCATAAGAGGGTCTATTCCTGATTCGTTGTCTCCAGGCCAGCTGTACATCATTTGCGAGCCTGAGTCTGTGTTGAAGGCTGAATTTGTCCAGAAGTTAAGTTGTTCGTAATTTAAATCGTTACCTTTTGCATCTTTTAAGCCGTCGACTACTATCATATATTCGGTGTCGTCTGATAGTACAGGAGGTAATGCAATATCCACTACTGTTTCGCCGCTTTCGAGTGTTGTTGAAGTTACGGAAATTGTTTTGGAGTTCCAGTCAGAGTCATAAAGCTTGAAGACGCTTGTATTGACTGTTGCTGTATTCAAAGGTCCTGACCACATCATAGTTGCTGTTTTCAGGTTTGTTCCGACTTCCCAAGGTATGAAAGATCCCTGGAACCAAACGTTGTCGTCTGACCCCATCATTACAGGGTCCCAGTCATCTTCTGTCATCCCATCGTCCCAGCCCCAAGTGCTGTACGCTGTTCCGTCAACTGTGATGGATAGGCTGTCTGTTCCGAATGCGATGTCCGGCATTGAAAATATCACCGCTATGCCGCTTTCTCCTGGCATGATCGTGTTTTGGTCTACCAATGCCCATACGTTGTTTGCTGATATGTGTCCTTGTAGTGAGTCTCCAGATACGTTGGTTACAAGAGAGTTTTGATAACAGACCAGTTCTCCTCCTGCGAAAAATCCAAGTATGTCTTGTATTTCTTGGTTACAAGCGGTTTGTTTCCCTGCGTCAATACTTGCTCCCCCAAGTAACATCACTGATGTCCCGGTAAATTCGTGGAATGGTTGGTATTTGTTTTCGCCGCCTCCTCCGCCACCACCTCCAATGTCGATGAAGTTGCCCAGCGTCGCTGGTTTTGCGATGTCGAGTTGTGGTACCTCTAAGCTTAATCCGAATTTATCTATAATTACGTTGTTATCGTCCCATACAAGTATCAATTGGTTGCCTGTATTGCCTACGACGATTGCGTCTAGTGAGGCTGTTTGTTTTATATCTCCTCCTGTGAAATCAAATCCTGTTTGATTTAGACAGGTTTTTCCGTCAAACATTGCGTCTACCGGACATGCAGTTGTTAGGCCGCTCGTATCTATTCCTGCACCTGCTGTTAATGGTGCGGTAATTGCTGTTGTCATGTCGGACCAGTCGGCATCGGTGTTTTTATATTGTGCGTAATTAATTCCGTTTTGTTGGAAATCATTGAAAGATTCAGTGACGCTTCCTGTGTTTGCTAGGTCTACCGATAGATTGTCTAGGCTTGTAGTTACCGGATTTGTGTCGCTAAGACCTATGATTAAATTTCCATCAGTGTATCCAAAATTTCCTATAGTTGAGTCTCCCTGCAATATAAAATCTACAGTGATGCCTCCTGCGAGTCCGTTTACTGTTGCTGTTGAAGTGTCGTAACATGTAGGACTGCCATTTAGTGCGGCCTTAATGACTTGTATGTCACATGCGACTGTATTATCTGTCTTATTTGCTATTGTGCTTGTTTCTACTGTTAATATTGCTGTTTGGAAAGACAAGTGCGGATTAAAAAGTATGTTTGTTGGTTGGCCGCCACCTCCGACTTCTTCTGCCCAAGTGCTCATTACTTTCTCAGATACATTGTTGAATGCACTTACAGTTATTTCGATATTTGGACCTTCTATTAGGTCTACATCGTTTAATACTATTACTAGGTGGTCGCTGTTTTCTCCTATAAATACTGCTGTGATTGCCCCACCTCCTGCGAGGTCTGTATCGTTTGTGAAGCTGACCAAATTAGTGTCCAAGCATACTTTTTGGTCATATCCTGCTCCTCCTGGACAAGAAACTTCTTCCCCAGCGCTTGTTATTGTTGAGCCTGATGTAAAATCTAATATCGGTGTTGTTAGGACTGTTGCCGAAAAAGCAGGGCTAGCTTGCATATAAGTTCCCGTGCCTGACGGTGGTGATGGGGGGTCTCCTCCTCCAATTGTAACGAATGTTGTTCTCTCTTGTGGTTCTGCGACCCCGCCGAAGTTATTAAGTGTTATTGATGCGTTGTTGGTATCGGCTACAGCGTCGTCGGTATCCAAAATTGCTACTACATAGTTTAGACCAAAGTCTATGTCTGATAAGTCTCCTCTTACTAGACCGGTTATATTTCCTGTTATTCCGGATTTTGCTGTTACAGAATCGGCGTTGTAACAGACTGCTCCTCCCTCGGCGATGCCAATTGAATTACAATCAATTGTATTGCCGGCGTCGAGAGCTATTGGCATCCAAATTCCGAGTGTTGAATTGTTTCCAAAGTCTGAGTTTTTGGCTGTGTAGTCTGCTGCGACTCCGACTGAGAAATCGGTGTATTCTAGTGGTTCTGCTATGCCTCCAAAGTTGTTAAATGTGATCGAAAGGTCGCCAAGATCTGTGATGACATCTGGTGCGTTCATGACGACTTTTACAGATCTGGCATCTTGATTTTCCACTATGGCTACTACGTCATTTGCGTCTATACCTCCTGCCAGGCTAGTCCCAGAAAGATTTGTAACTCCTGCGACGTTGAAACATACTTGATCAGTATAAGCGTCTCCTCCCGGACATGCTGCTCCACCTGCTCCACTGAATGTTCCGTCACTTAATTCTGGTGACATCAGCACAGAGCCTCCATATTCGGGGGCATTACTGATATAGGTTACGAATTCTGGTGAATCTTCTTCGTCAAGTTCCCAATCGCTGAATGAGTGTGGTTTTACGTTATTGAATGTGTTTATAGTGAATTCGATTTCTGTGTTATCTTCTACTAGATCTGGCCCATTCATAACCACTACCAGTTCTGTACCTTTTGCTACAAAAACTGCTGTTATGGCTCCTCCACCTGCGATTCCTTGGTCGTTGGTGAAACTGAATAAACTGAGGTCCAAACATACCAGGTCTGTGTATTCTGGTCCTCCTGGGCAAGCGACTGTATTACCATCCGTAGTAATTGTGCTTCCGGATGTAAGTGATAATGATATTGTGTTGAAGGTTGTTGCGGAAAAAGTAGGTTCGGCTTGTACATAACTTCCGACTTCTGGGTCACCACCACCTGGAGGTGGTTGAAAATTGGTGACTACCAACTCTGTTACATTGTTAAATGTAGAGAATGTTATTTCAAGATCCTGATTGTCCACTACGAGGTCTGGGTTGTTCATCACGACTGTTAACTCATTATCATTGGGGCCGCTTACTACGAGTGCTGATATTGCTGCTCCTCCTGCAAGTCCTGTGTCGTTTGTGAAAGATACCAAACTAGTGTCCAAACATGTTTTGCCGTCATAGTCTCCACCTCCTGGACATGCGACTGTTTGATCTGTAGTGGTGATAGGTGGCTCTTCCTGTCCTGTCAATGGTCCTGATTGTACAGTTGTTACGTCACTGTAATTTGGGTCTTGTTGGGCGTATTCTACTACGGGACCTCCTCCACCTCCTGCATCTGGCTGGAAATCGGCAGTTATCAGTTCTGCTACATTGTTGAATGCAGAAACTGTTAATTCAAGAGCTTGATTGTCTACTATGAGATCAGGATTGTTCATTACGATTAGGAAATCACTATTATCTGGGCCGGCTATTACGATCGCTGATATTGCTGCTCCTCCTGCGAGACCAGTATCGTTTGTGAAGGATGCCAAGCTTGTTTTCATACATGTTAGGCCGTTATAAGCGGGTCCTTCTGGACATGGAGCTGTTTCATTTGTAGTTACGATGGCCTCTGCTTGGCCTGCTGTTAGTGGTGACGTGTGGAATGTTGTTACGTTTGCGAAGTCAGGGTTTTGCTGGAAATATTCTATTGTTGCTCCACCTCCGCCTCCACCTGCTACAACATTGTTAATTGTCGCTGTGATTCCTCCTAGGTTTGTGACGCTGATCGAATAATTGCCTAAATCTTGATCTAATGCGTTTATATCATCAAAAATTACAATTGCTGTGTTTGGTGGAGCGCCTAAAGTGCTTCCTTTTGCTACTATTCCTATGTTTACTCCTGTTCTTTGGGCAGGGGTAATATTTGTTATCACGGAAGTGTTGTAGCAAACTGCTCCTCCAGGCAATCCTCCTGGGCATGAGGTTACGTTATCTGCTTCGTTTGGATCTGATGCGAATTCTAAAAGTACCATTGATGCACCACCACCGTCATCTGCGGTATACTCCCCATCTCCTGGGGCTGCTTTTACAAATTCGTTGTAAACGATCCAAGTTCCTGAGAACAGTACTGCTGCGGTTACAGCAATAAGAAGCGCTCCTATGATGTTTCTAGGAGACAGAATGGTCTTTGGGTTCATGTTTCCCATTAGGTTAAATTTTTATTTTTGATCCTATTTTTATATTAAAGTTTACTTTCTATATATTATACCTGTTTTTCGGATTAGGATAAAGTGTTTTTTTGTCAATATTCCCCTTTTCTTCATAGGGAGCTTTATGGTATCTTAGTATTCTATTAAATTTGATGTAAATGGCGATTGCTTTTCTTTGTCTCAGTTCGAATATGGGGAATAGGGGGGGGAATTTGGAGTGTGCTTGTGAGATTATTTCTAATCTCGAAGTAAAGGTTCTTGAAAAGAGTAATATTTATGAGACTGAGCCCTGGGGGGTTACGGAGCAGGCGAAGTTTTTGAATCAGGCTGTTAAGGTGGAGACGGATTTGAGTCCGGAGTCGCTTGTTTGTATTTGTAAGGAGGTGGAGAGGCAGCTGGGCAGAGTTGAGAGTATGAAATGGGGGCCGAGGATTATTGATGTTGATGTGCTTTTTTATGAAGATCGGGTTGTTGAGAAGGAAACTTGTACGATTCCGCATCGATGGCTTCATGAGAGGAGATTTGCTCTTAAACCTTTGAGCGAGATTGCAGGTGATGCGGTTCATCCAGTTTTTAATAAAACTATTTTCGAGCTTTTGGAGAGTTGTACAGATAAATCTGATATAGCTTTGCAGTCATAGATGATGATATATTCGGTTTACTATGGATTTTGTTCAACTTGAAAAAAAAGCTGCTTCCTTGCGAATTGATGCTTTGACAGCGATTCACAAGGCTAATTCCGGGCATACTGGTGGGTCGATGTCGTGCATGGATATTTTGGTAGCGCTTTATTATGGGGGAGTGATGAGGTTTGATCCGAAGAATCCGGGTTGGGATAAGCGTGATTTTTTTGTGATGTCGAAAGGGCATGCTGCGCCGGCTTTGTATGCGGTTTTGGCGGATTTGGGGTTTTTCCCTAAGGATGAACTCGATCATCTTAGGCAGACAGGTGCGCTTCTGCAGGGGCATCCGGTTGTTAAGATCCCAGGTGTGGAGGCGACGACAGGTTCGCTTGGTCAAGGGATTTCGGTTGCGGTTGGGCTTGCGATGGCAATTAAGGCGGATCGGGAGGAGCGGGATGTTTTTGTTTTGCTTGGGGATGGGGAATTGCAGGAAGGACAGGTTTGGGAAGCTGTGATGTCGGCAGCGCACTATCGTTTGGAGAATTTGGTGGCGATTGTGGACTGGAACAAATTGCAGATTGATGGGCCTTGTAGTGGGGTTATGAATGTTGAGCCTATTGCGGATAAATTTGAGGCTTTTGGATGGAAAGTTATTCCGTTGGTTTCGGGTCATGATATTGAGGAGCTCGTTTTTGCTTTAGAGAAAGCGAAAAATATTGCTCGGCAACCTACTGTTATTGTGGCGCCGACGGTGAAGGGAAAGGGTGTGCCTTTTGCGGAAAATAAGGCTTCGTATCATGGGGTGGCGCTTTCGGAGGCGGAGATGAGGGAAGCGATACCGCTTCTTAGTGAGAAAGCAGAAATCAGAAGTGAGAAGAGAGAGTGAGAAGTGATGGAATGAGAAGATTTATAATTTAACTGCAAGCTGCAAGTTGCAAGCTGCAAACTAAATACCATGGATAAAATTGCAACAAGAGTGGCGTTCGGAGAAGCACTGGCGGAGCTAGGTGCTAAGTATCGTAATATTGTGGCTTTGGATGCGGATTTGGCTGGGAGTACGAAGACGGGGAAATTTTCACAAGCTTTTTCAGATCGCCATTTCAACCTGGGGATTGCGGAATGTAATATGGTTGGGGTTGCGGCTGGGATGTCACTGAAGGGGAAGATTCCTTTTGCTTGTACGTTTGCTGTTTTTGCTGCTGGGCGGGCATGGGAACAGATTAGAAACAGTGTTGCGTATCCGAATTTGAATGTAAAGATTGTCGGTTCGCACGGTGGGATTATGACGGGGGAGGATGGTGCGACGCATCAGGCTCTTGAGGATCTGGCTGTGATGCGTGCGATTCCGAATATGCGGGTTTTTTGTCCGGCGGATTATTGGGAGACGAAGGCTGTTGTTGCGTCGATGTGTGAGGATTTTGGGCCTGTGTATTTGCGGCTTGGGCGCAGCTCCGTCCCTGTTATTTATGATGAAAATTATAAGTTTCGCGTGGGGAAAGGGAGTGTTGTGAGGGATGGGGATGACGTGACGATTTTTGCAGTTGGATCGATGGTTGGGCAGTCGCTTGAGGCTGCGGAGAAGCTTTCGGAAAAGGGTGTTTCGGTGCGAGTTTGTAATATGTGCAGTATTAAGCCGATTGATAAAGAGTTGATTCTTGAGTCAGCTCGGAAGACGAAGCGATTATTTACAGCTGAGGATCATCAAATCGATGGCGGGCTTGGCGGTGCGCTTGCTGAAGTGCTGGCTGAAGCTGGCTGTGGTGTTCCTTTGAAGCGAATTGGAATGGAAAAGTTTGGGGAAAGTGGGAAGGGAGGGGATTTGTGGCGGAAGTATGGGTTGGATGCGGAAGGGATAGTTGCTAAGGTTTTGACAAGGGTTGCTTGATTGGTGTAAGGTGGTCTCCTTTAAATGGTTTAATTATGGAATCAGTAAAAGAATCCTCGGAATTTAAAAGTCTTTGCGATAAGGCTCGGGCTTTTTTGGAATTGGTCACTGAAACAATGGCGGATGGTGTCTTGCAAGAGGAAAGAAATGAACCTAGGCGTGTTGGCAGTAATTTGGTTTATCTTCCGACTTGTGAAACTAGTGAATCTGGCAGGTCGTCGCGTTTTGTAGTACAGGAGCGTAGGTTTGCTGACTTGTTGCGTACAGGTTTTAAGGGGCCGATTTTTTCTCGTATTAACGAAGTTTCTATATCAGAAACAGAAGATGGCGAATTAAGTCTCGAAGTTACTTTTACAAGGTATGGGTATTTGGGGGCTAATAGATATACTTGTACTTTGGAGGATTTCCGGGATCAGTCATTTGTATGTGAACATGTCGAAAGAATTTTGGATTTGGAGGCACGTATGGTTAAGCGCTTGCATGGCCAGTCTAAGTTAAGGAGGACTATTGGGTTATGGGCAGATTATTTTAGGGATGCGGTAGCTCATTGTCGTGAGCCACGGTGTTCATTAGATGAAATGTAGAATTTCGAATTTCGAATTTCGAAATTCCATATTCAAGATTCAAGCATTTCCTGTGTCAAAATCCTAAACATGATGCCGGTAGCCAGCTGAAGTGAAGTTACTCGGCTGTATCCGTCTTTTTCGAGGGCTCTTGTTAATGTTGCGACGTCTTGAGGAAATTGAAGGTGACTTTCTCCTGGTGTTGGAGGGGGGTCGGTTCTCCTATTGAATATAATTTGTGACCAGCTGTGATGTCCGGATGTTTCCATAGTGTACGTGATTTTATTTTATGAATTGCGGTATGTCAATTTTCGAATATGGAATGTCGAATGTCGAATTTGGAATGTCAAATGTCGAGCTTCGGAATCCGAGATTCAATATTCGACATTCGAAATTCACACAGAATTATGGTAAAAAGGTTTCTTAACCACAATTCATGAGCATGGATGTTGCGCAGCGCAGGCCGGAGATTATGGATCTTGAGAATCAAGCGATGGCTTTTTATGCTTTGCTTAAAGAGGAGGTGGATCGTGTAGTGATGGAGGGAAATGAGGGAAGGACGAGGTTTGTGGATGGATATGTTGTTTTTTTGCCTTTTGCTGCTAACGGTTCTTATAATTCTATTGTTGTTGGCGGGGGATCGAATGTGAATTTTACTGTTGGGGAGGGTGGTTTGGTTATTAATGTGATTAAAAAGGGTGACAAGCTTTATCAAAATCTTTCTCTGGATGATTTGTCGCCGGAGTTGGTTTGTATGGTGGAGGAGGCGATTGAGATTCAGATGAAAGCTGTTTTGCAGCTTCTGGGGCAAAGCAAATTACGCAGGGGGTTGGGGGATGTTTGGGCCCAAGTTCGGATGCGGATTTGGTTGGAGATTTCGCTTTTACTTGATCCTACGCGGGATTAGCGTGAGGGGGAGGTATCCCCCTCACGAGCTCCCCCACAATGTTTTCACGAAAACAGGTCTCGCTTAACTCCGCTTTCGCACATTTGGGACCCACGAGACCCAAATGTTTGAAAGCTCGTCGTGTGCTCAACCTGTTTTCGTGAAGTTTATAATAGTATTGGAATTATTGAAATTCCGATACATTTAGTAAAGTCCTGCGAATAGTCTGTCTGCGTCTGCACGTGACCTCTCTATCTTGGCTAGAACTTGCTGTATGACTTGTGGTCGTTCTTCTGCGGGGGCATTGGCGATTTTTGAAATATTGCCTCCAAGGTCGCCAGTATCTCTTCCGAGTGCTGCCATTGTTTCCCGGTCTAGTTGCAGGCTTGTGAGTGCTTTGATGTGTGGTTGCCATCGTCCTTGTTCTGCCTTTAGTTCGTTAGGGATTTGGCGCATTCTTCGGAGTAGCCATTCTCGAACATTGCTTGTTAAATTTGTCGTAAGGGGGCTTGTTGCAAATCCAGTAGGTGAGCTTCCACTTGTCCTCGTGAGGGCTAATGATATTAGACTTTTTGCTGCAAGGTGATCTCGTGGATCGATATGCCCGTTTTCTAGTGGGTTGCTTCCGGCTCTGAATTCATCCAGGTTCTCCAGAATTTCCAGCAAATGTTCTCTGGAAACTGGGAGTAGTGTGTTTGCTGAGATTTTGTACCTTTTTATAAGATCTACTAATCGTGCTACGGCTGGGCTTTCTCGCAATTCTGTCAGTTCGGCATCGTCCATGTCGATTAATGGCTCTATTGGATTTTCGGGTTCGCCGATGTCGATTCTTATGGCTCTTGCGTCCAGACATTCTGACAGTTTTATTGTGGCTGGGTCGCGAAGGTCGTCTGCGGTTAAGCTGCCTGCGTCGGCGAGTTCTACGATGTTTCCTGCGAGGATGGCTTGTAGGTCTCTCTCTGTGATGTCTCCAGATGTGATTGCTTGATGTAAGCTGGTTGCTGCTCTTAATTCTTGTTTGGCTCTTTTTTCGGCATGACTCAATGTGCTTTGGGAATGACTTACCATTCCACCTATTTTTGCTTCGGTGGCTTGGGCTCGATGTCGTGCTGCGGCTGTAGCATGTTCTTCAGGGGGATTTCCGAAGACGGGTGCTCCGTCCAGCTCCCAGAGCTTAGCGAGTTTTAAGTGTAGTTTGACAGCTTGGTCGTAAAGTCCCCATGGGTCTTCCGAACTTGTTCTGTGGGCTCTTGCGATTTGTCCTAATACTTGTTCTAATTCTCTGCCTAGACTGTGGAGTGTAGCTTCTCTTGTTTCTTTGGTTCTGTGGAGAAGGTGGTTTTGGGTGACTCCTTGCATTAGGATTTTTAGTCGGGCCAGTGCGTTTTTCATGCGTGGTTTTGATGATTCTATGAATGGGTCGATGGCTTCCGCTAGGGCTTGTCTTGCTAAGTCTGGGGCGGTTTCAGGGTTTATGGTGGCGCCTTCACTGTATTGTCGTTGTGTGACTGCGGCTACCGTCCAGGCCATAGGGTGGATTACGTTGTGATCTATGACCCTTGAAGCATATGTTCCGCTCCTTTCGGTGAACGCTTCCAGTGTTGGGGAGTTTCCAAGTCTTTCTATTGAGGCTAGTGCGCGTGCAGCTTCCTTTGTTAATGCTGGCCTGATTAAGTCGAGGAACTGTGTGATGCCGGTTTCTGGTGCTTTGATGCGTGTGATGTGGTATGCTTGCGGTGTTACGTCTTTTGGTTCTGGCCTTTGCCATCCTTCTAGTGTTATTTTGGCTGCTGCGGCGAGTTGCCGTGTGGCGTGATAAGCCTGATAGGTTAGTGTTTTCAAAGTATCAACTGGGATGCCGAATAGTTTTTCTAGTCTGTTATGTTCTTGGCTGTGGTCGAGGATTTCTCGCACTTGGTCTAAGGATTGTGCTTGTCTTAGCACATTCCGTGCTTGTTCTTCTGCGTGGTCATTTGGAGTGGTTGGTCCGGTGCGGGGAGTTCTCATGTGTTTTAAGGTTAAAATTTTATCTGGATCGATTTTGTTCTGCTTGCATTAGTGTTATTACTGTTTGTATGGCGAATTGTGCTGCTATTTCGCCAGGTGGCATGCCGTCTTGTTCTAGTGCCGATTGTAATTCCTGTACCCTTGAGTTGAATGCTAACATACGCTCTGCTGAGTCCTGGATTGGGTTGCAGGATATGGTTCGTGTTACGGCTGCTGCTCGTGGATATGGGTATGACGGAAGGTCAGGATTTAGATTTTGCAGCCATGCAATGAACTCAGCTGTGTCGGCATCGTTTTGTGGTAATTTGTTTGGAGTCATAGGGGATGGATCTTATGGTTTTCGTCCAGGTGTGTCAAGTCCCGGGATATGTCCTTCCGGATACGTCCGTGGTATAGGGGGGAGCGGTGGTCTTGGTGGTAGTCCTAGTTGGTTTCTTAGAGCTGTGTCTATGGTTAAGAAGAATTGTTTTATGTTTTGTGGTGTTATGGGTTTTCCGGGGTTGAGCCTTTCCCATTGGTGCATGTTTATTATGAATGT
Source organism: uncultured Candidatus Peribacteria bacterium (assembly GCA_964538865.1). Lineage (GTDB taxonomy): Bacteria > Patescibacteriota > Gracilibacteria > UBA1369 > UBA12470 > CAZIHU01. Next base: position 16,946 of record CAZIHU010000006.1, on the reverse strand, counting down.
GCATAGATGGTGAATTACTGGAAGTTGGTTTTGTACTTCTTCGATCATATCCAGTATTGCGAGTATTGCTTGAGTGTCCAGTGTGCCTATTTGTAGGTCTGGGTTTCTGGATAGGACTTCTCGTAGTTGGGAGAAGTTACGAGCTTCTTGTAATTCTTGCAGAGGTGATGTGGGTATTTCTTCCATTAGCATGGGGGTCTATATCCCGGAATACTTTGTGTGTCTTTATAAAGTAATTGGAATTGGGAGCAGGTTTCTATGTGTTTTTCTAAAGCATTACTTATTAGATTGAAAAATGTTTCTATATCTGTGTTGTCGATATGATGTGTGCCGGGGATTAATATGTGTTTTGCACCTTGTATTACCCAGAGTAGAAGGTTTTGGTCTGAAAAATTAGGGATAAAAAATATTTCTATAGCTGATATTATTTGCAACATCATCTCTGTATTTAGTGTTCCTATCTCAAAACCAGGATTTTCTACCAGAATTTTGGTTACTTCTGGTAGCGAAGTAGCTTCTTGCAATTGTTTTTCTGGTGATGTTGTTGGAGTTTCCATTAGGAGGGAAAGTTTATATAAATATCTTTTCCTGGTCAACTTTTTGACAAACGATCAAGACTTGCTATAGTTATTGCCTTTGTAAAGTTTAAATTTTTTATTATGAATGAAATGGAAAGACCAAAGGTAGAAGGTGATTTGCCTCAGGGGTTTCTGGCCTCTGATGTTCGTGAAAATCCAGGGCCGGAAGGGCATCGTCCAGAGGATGTTGTTCTTCTCCAAGAGGGGGAGCCTATTTCACCCGGAACTCTTGTAGCTTTAATGCAGGGGAGAGAAAAAGTTTTAAATGAGCATGCCAAACCAGTATTGCACTTGGCTGGTGCGGCTGGTGAGACTTGGCAAGATCAGTTAGATGAATTGAGGGCATCCGGTTTGGCGGCTTTGGCGAGTGGTCCGTTGCATGATAGGTTGCGTACTCGAGTGCGGGCGCTCTCCGCGGCTACGAGTACAGATTCGCATATAGAGCATCCTTTTTATATGTTGTTTACAGAAGGGAGGACTCCTCCTTGGAAGACGGGTAGGACTGAGAGGACAGATGTTCCTGAAGGTCTTTATGGTAGTTTGGAGTTTAAAGAGCCTAGAGGTATGGAACAGCGTAAGCAGAGTGCTACAGACGTTACTGGTGGAGGCGTGATAAGTTCTTTGGAGCCTTTTATAGCGAGTCATTTAGAAGATTTGCTGGGAGAAGAAGCTCTGTCTGAGTTGAGAGGTGATCGAGGGTTTGTTTATGGCGTGCTTGATGGTACCGGGAATCTAAGAGGAGTTTTTGTTACTGAAACAGAGATTCCGGAGGAGAAGAGGCAGATTCTTGATCCGGGTGGAGGGATGCAGCAGGGGCGACATAGTTTTATCCTTGTTCCGCAAGTAGTTGCGCAATCAGTTTCTTCTTAGCTCGTTTTTGTGGTAAATTTAAAACTCAGAGACTTCTAACTACCACATCATGGCATCAAACATAAGAATTTTCGCTGGAAGCTCGCATCCAGAGCTGGCGAAAGCTATTTGTAAAAAACTGGGGACTAAGCTTTCGGAGCTTGAGACCTCCAGATTCGCGTGCGGGGAGATTTATGCGAAACCGGCTTCGACGGTGAGAGGGGATGATGTTTTTATTATTCAGACGGCAACTTCGAATGTGAATGAGGAGCTGATGGAGCTTTTTGTGATTTTGGATTCGATGAAGAGGTCTTTTGCAAAAAATGTGCATGTTGTGATTCCGCATTTCCCTTATGCGCGACAGGATCGTGTGGCGTCTCCGCGTGAACCGATTTCTGCGAAGGTGGTTGCGACTTTGATTGGAGCTGCAGGTGCGGATCATGTGATTACGGTTCAGATTCACTCGGAGCAGCAGCAAGGGTTTTTCGATTTTCCGATCGATCATATGAATGCGAGGAAGCTTTTTGCAAAGCATCTTAAGAAGAAAAAAATCAAGGACTTAGTTGTGGTTGCGCCTGATGCGGGTGCGGCGAAAGATGCGGATCGTTTGGCGCGGCATCTGGATACGACGATTGCGGTGATGAGTAAGGTTCGGCCGACGCATAATGAGGCTGAGATTACGTCGCTTGTGGGTGATGTTGAGGGGAAAAATTGTGTGATCTTCGATGATATGATTGATACGGCGGGGAGTATTTGTGCGGCTTATGATTATTTGAAAAAGCACGGAGCGAAGGATGTGTATGTTGCGGCGACTCATGCGATTTTGTCGGGGCCTGCGATTAAGAGGTTGAATAAAACCGGATTCAAAGGTGTGATTGTGACAGATTCGATTCCTGTGAATAAAAAAGTGAAGAATCTTGAGGTGATTTCAGTGGCGCCGATGCTTGCGGCGGTGATTAAGAATGTTCATGAGGGGAAGAGTGTGACCTCGGTGTACCGAGGTTAGTGAGAAAGCAGAAATCAGAAATGAGAAGTGAGTGAGAAGTGGTGGAGAGTGGAATGTGGAATGTCGGATCTCGAATGTCGAATGTGGAGAGTGGAATATGGAATGTCGAAATCCGAAATTCAAAATTCGAATCTCGAATTAACTACTTAACTATTTAACTGACATGCACGTTTACATCGGTTCAGACCATGGCGGATTTAAATTAAAGGAAGTTCTGAAGAATTGGATGGAGTCTGAAGGCTTGGAATTCACGGATTTGGGGTGTTTTTCGGAGGAGAGTGTGGATTATCCGGAGATTGCTCATGAGGTTTGTGAAAAAGTGAATTCGGATCCAGCTTCGCGAGGGGTTTTGGTTTGTGGGACAGGGCTTGGGATGTCGATGGTGGCGAATAAGTTCAAAGGGGTTCGAGCGGCGATGTGTACGAATGAGTTTATGGCGCAGATGGCGCGGGAACATAACAATGCGCAGGTGATTTGTATGGGGGGGAGGGTTTCGGATGAGGAGACTTCTAGGAAAATGTTGTCGATGTTTTTGAAGACGGATTTTTCGGGGGAGGATCGTCATAAGCGTCGAATTTCTAAAATAGAAGGTTAGACTGGGAGAGTGAAGACTTGGAGACTTGGAGAGTTTTTGGTAGTATTTCGTTGCTTCTGGTTCATGTTCTCAAGTCTCCTAATCTCCTAGTCTACTCATGAAAATTGCACCATCAATATTATCGGCAGATTTCGGGCGGTTGAATGAGGAGATCGCTTCTGTTAAGGAGGCGGGTGCGGATTGGGTTCATGTTGACGTTATGGATGGGCATTTTGTGCCGAATCTGACTTTTGGGGCACCGGTTGTTAAGTGTATTAAGACGGATTTGCCATTGGATGTGCATTTGATGATTGAGAATCCGGAGAAGTATATTTCGGATTTTGTTGAGGCTGGGGCGGACTGGATTACCGTGCATCAGGAGGCTTGTGAGGATCTTGAGGGAGTTCTTTCCGATATTAAAATTGCAGGTGTGAAGTGTGGGGTTTCGGTGAAACCGGGGACGGCGGTTGAGGTGCTTGAACCTTATCTTGGGGGTCTTGATCTTGTGCTTGTTATGAGTGTGGAGCCTGGGTTTGGGGGGCAGGAGTTTATTGAGTCGGCTTTGGATAAAATTAAATGGTTGCGTGATGCTGGATTTAAAGGTGAAATTTCTGTTGATGGGGGAGTGAATGCGGAGACTGGGAAGTTGTGTCGTGAGGCGGGAGCCAGTGTTTTGGTTGCGGGGAGTTATATTTTTGGGGCGGAGGATCGGGGGAAAGCGGTTGAGAGTTTAAAATCTTAAAAAACACTCCCTGAGGCTTGACAAAAACCATCAGGTGGCGTATTATTCCTGTCCTGAATTTTTAACCTAAAAAAACTATGAATGGAGTTAAAGAGACCCCTAGTAGGTATACGATGCTTACGCAATGGCAGGATTTGGTACGATTTTTTGCAAAACTTGGTTCGGATGGAGGTACTCATGAGGAAATGGCACTAAGGCTTGTGCAGCAAAAAGCCGCGGAAGTTACAGAGAATTTGGATGAAGCTGGTTTGCCAGCTGATGCTAGAGAGTTGAGGAAATTGGAGGCAGATTTACGGGCTTTTTTGAGTGCTTCAGCGCATCTTGCTGCTGATGGTGTGTTTGAGGCTGGGTATGTTGATAGATTGACTTTTTCAGTTAATGGTCAGCAGGATCCTCATTATACACAGATGGGGAGAATAACCCGTGACAGTATCGCTGATAGAGTTGATTCGGCGCATCCTATTTTGGGTCATTATGTTGCGAAAATGGAAGAGACAGCACGGGAAGCAGGGCTTGAGGATACTCGTTTGTTAACTAGAGAAACTCATGCGGTTGAGGGGGCTGAACAGATTAAACTTATTTTGGGAACTTGCTTGAGTGTGGCTAGGGATATGATGCTTTTGATTGGGCCGGATAAATATGAGATTTTGAGACAAAGAATGGGACGGGCTTATATGAGATATCTTGCTGCTGACGATCTTCTTACTGGGTCTGTTGATGAGCTTGCCGAGCAAATTATGACGACTCATGCCAAAGGTTATTGGAACGCTTTGCCGCGTGTTTGGGTTGAGGAGTTGATGCTTTTGGCTGTTAATCCGGCTATTGTTCAGAGAATGATTGATTATAGAAATACTGATAGAGAGCCGGTTCGTAGGCACAGTTTAGATCGTTGGTTGACTATGTTTGCTAGGCAAGATTTGGCTGCGGCTGCTAGTTCTGCTCAAAGACTTACCCACGAGGAGTATTTATTGGCTCATGGTGATCCTGAAATTGATGAGGATCAGTTAGAGGATGTTTTAACCGGGATTGCGCAGTTAGGTTTGAGTGGGGATGCTACGGAAGCTACTGCTGTTACTCGGTATACTCATGGAGAGAGGGCTAGAGATCGTGTAAAAAGAGAGTTAGGAAGGATTCTAAGTGAATTCTTTGCTGGAGGAGGTAAACGAAGGAAGATTGCTCTTTCACAAATTACTTCTAGACTTTCTAGTTTGGATGAAGCTTTTCGTGCTGCTGATGGGAGACGTCAAGTAATTAAATCAACTGCTCTTACTACTCCTAAGACTTTGTCTAGTGTCAGGCAAGGGTTGAGGGGGATGGCTATATCGGATGGGAATAAACCTCCGTTTGAGGCTGTTGTCATGGTAGATCCAGAAAGTGGTCATACTGTTAGAGTAGAGGCTGCTGAGAGTGATGATGGTGAATTTGTTCCTGTTCTAGGAGTTTTTACTCAGGAAGCTGACATATTATGTCATAGGGTTACGGAAGATCAACTTGAAGGAGCTTTTGCTGGAAATCCTAGACTCAGGGAAGCTGATAGTGCTCGTCAGATCGCCAGAGATTTATTTGCGCAAGCTAATGTACTTCAAAGAGCGAAAGTTGGACAGCCTTATGATCCTGAGGATGCTGATAGTCTTTTTCATACCTATTCGGCTTTGAGATATGCAATTATCTTGTTGCTTAAGCTTTATTCTGATCGATATGCTGAAATCAGAGAGGCTGTGAGGGTTGAGACTGCAAGGCGTGAGACAGGGGGAGCGGTTGATGATACGTTGTCTGAGTAACATAAAAACTTGGCACCTTCGCTTCGGAACGTCGAACTCGCTACTATCTTGGCGCGCCCGGCAGGATTTGAACCTACGACTTCCAGATCCGCAATCTGGCGTTCTATCCACTGAACTACGGGCGCATTTTGTGTAGAGCAGGGCGATTTTAAGGGAAAAGCTGTGAAATCACAAGAAAAGTCCTCATTCCTCCCGTTACCCCTTGACTTTTGCCCGTTTTTGGCTTATAAAAGGCCCCTTATAAAGTTAATTTATCATTAATCATGAGTGTTGCTGGAATATCGACTGGTCCCGAACTAGAAGGAGAAAGTATTGAAGATTCGGATACGGTTTCGGATGTGCCTATGACGGCTGAGGCTATGACGAACAGGTTGGATGCTTTTGAGAGGAAGCTGGAAGGGGCTTTGGACAGAATTCCGAGGCGTTATCGAGTTGAGGGCGGGAAACCTTCTCACAATAGTCGGCTTATGACGAATAAGGTGGGAGAAGTGCTGGCGAGGGTTCGAGCAGGGAAAGAAAAGGTTCAGCAAGGTTGGGAAACTGATCCAATGAGTGTTTTTGAGGAAGTCAATGAGCTTAATGAGCTTGCTTTTGCGACTTTGACGAATTTTTTTGTTGGGGTTCGCAAGTATTACAGCAAGACTGAGCCTAAGGCGATGAAAATGCCGAAATATGTTGATAGGGTGGCTCAAGAGATGATGAATGGTTTTTTTGATGAAGTTCAGCCGCTTATGCTGGATTCGGTGGTGAATACGTTGGGGCAGAAGGATGGCATGACAGTTATTACGGATAAATTAGGGAATCTTAAGCAGATGCATAAGGAAATTAGGGAGAGATTGGGATTGCCTCCTGAAGAGACTGAGCACGAAGCGTTGCTTGTTCATGAGGAGGATGCTACAACAGCTGATCCGCCGGCACTGGTTAAGGGCTCTACGCATGAGTATACCGGTGATGATTTGCTTCCAGTTCGTGACCTTGACGATGGTGAAGGTGAAATTTTTGATTTACCTGATGCATATATTGAAGAATTGTCTCCCCCAGAAGGGCTTTCTGAGCCGGCCAAGGAGATTGATGTTGTTCGTGTTGTGGAGAGTGATGAGGAGGCGGATACGGTTAGTGATGAGGATAATGATGCCGTTACTTCTGTTCGTGATGATGTGGCGGTAGAGGCGGGGCCGGATACGGTATCGGCGGCAGTTGTAAGTCGTTCGTGGCAGGCTTTCGGGATGGTTATACAGAATTGGTCTACAAATCGATGTGTTGGTCAGCTTGCAAGGCCGTTGGTTGCTCGTATGAATGAATGTCGGTCGTTAATTGATGCTGCTGATGGTGGCCAGTTTTCTGCGGAAGATTTTAAAGCTGGGTTCGGGCCTGTTATTGAGTTGATTCGTAGGCTTGGTTGGATGAGTGCGGCGACGGGAATGTCGCGCCATTTGAGAACGGCGTTTGAAAGAGAGGTTTTGAGTGGGTTGCCTGAGGCTTATGTGCCGGATCAGTGGACTGCTGTTGGTGATCCTGTGGAGCTATATAGGACGCCGGTATTGAATGCTGCTTTGTATGTTATGAACGAGGTCTTTAGAAGAGATTCTTCAGTTTTTGGTAATTTGGAGTTGTTAAATAAAGCTTGTGCAGTTCTTAATAGTGGTGGAGATAAGATATTTGAGCCTATTGAGTCGTTGGATTTTGATAATGAGCCAGAAGCTAGAGGTATGAGAGAATATTTGACAGGGTTGTTTCCGGTAAAAACCGAGCTTGTGACGCCGGGACATTTATTCGATTCGAGAGTACGCGGAGCTATTAGAAAAGGATTGGGTGAGGTTAGGGAAGGGTATCCGGGATGGGAGAATGAAGTGAGTTTTGTTGAAAATGCTTACCAGATGCTTGAGGAAGATGTTTTGCCTGAATTTGAGAGGCCCAGCATGCTTTGTGCGGTAGCATGTGTTGCTGAGCATGTTCGAGATTTGGCTGAAAATGGAGGATCGCGTTATATGCAGCAAACCTGGTGGACTTATGTTATTGGTGTGGTTGAGCAGTTGATTATTGCTATAGAAAGTATTGATCCTGAGTTGTGTGGTGATGCGATTCGAGCATTTCGCGAATTAAATGTGAATGTTTCTGGGGCTTCGAGTAGGCCTTTGGCTGATCAGGCTATAGAGCGGCAGTTGGTTTTAAGTATTTCAAATATTTGTAATGGGGTTAATGCTGCTTTGGGTGATGATCGGCGAAGTATGAGGCTTGAAGATGTGGCTGATATGGTTGCAGAAAATCATGGTGCTGCAGGGCAGGCAGTTAGGCTTGCGCTTACTTATCATGGAAGTGCTAGGAGGAATTTTGTGACTATGATGGGGCGTAGTCCACTTAGTGAGGAGTTTGCTGAGCGAATGCAGGCTCAGTTGGTTGCGCCGTTGGTTGATGAAGAAGAGGCTGAATGCAGTGGTATGTTAACGGTTCCGATGGAAGCGAGTAGTGAGGGGAGAAGCGAGGAGGGAGGAGGAGCGAGTGGGGAGGTTGCGGTGCAGCTTGTTAGTGATGAAGCTCCGACGGAAGAGGTGTTGCTTGTGGATATTGCGACGTTCTTGCCAGCGGAGACTAGTGATGATTCGGTAGCTAGGCTTCAGGCGGAGGCTGAGCGGCAGAAGGTTGCAAAGAAGAAGCCTAAGAAGAGAGGATTGTTCGGGCGAATTAAGCGTAGTGTGGCGGTATTGGCAGCAGCGGCAGTAGCTGTAGTCGCTGTTGATACTGTTGTTGATTCTTTGACGGGAGAAGATGCTGATGATGGGCCGACATCTTCTGAGAGAGCGACTCAGGATGGTGGAGAAGAAGGGCGTGCTAGTGTTGCAAGTGCAGAGGTTGAAGAAGAAGATCTTCCGGAGTTGGGTGAAGGGGATTTTGAGGAACTTAGTAGTGGCGTTGCTGCTGCGTCAGTTGTAGATGCGTTTTCGTCGATATGGGATACGATAGAAGAGAGTAGCGAGGAGGGAGTAGTGAGTAGCGGGGAAAGTGGTGAGGAGCGAGTAGCGAGTAGCGAGGGGGGTGAAGATGGGTTGGAATTGGCTGTTGCTGCGGATTTAAATTTAAATACTCAACCTGGACATTATGGAAATATTTGGAGTGCAGCTTCTGATGTTGCGGAGGATGGTGGTATATCGGGGACTGCTGCCGCTACTCATAAAATACTTGCTCATAGTTCGGATGTTCTTGAGGGAGCGATTGATAGGATGGAAAATAATTCTGTTAAATTTGGTCAGCTTAGGGATATGGTTGCCAGTCATGGTTATTGGGTGCCGCCAAGTGATATTTCGACTTTTGCGGAGCTTTATGAGGTTGAAAAGACAGGTGTTTTTTCAACTGTTGATGTTGATACGTTCTTGACGCAGGCTGGTGCGGGAAATTTGGAGCAGGGTGAGATTGATTTGATAATTCAAAATTTTGCTGAGAGGGTGAGGTAGTTTGCAACTTGCAACTTGCAGATTGCAGTTGTGGAGTCTGCCGGCCTTTGGTCGCTCTGTTTGCTTCAGTTTTTTTTCTGGTCATCGAAAATCCATTGATAAATTTCAATGGCTTCATCCAAACCGGATTCAAGATGAAAATCTGAACTTGTGTAAAAAATGCGCTCTGCGCCGAGTTCAAAAGCCTTTTTTGTGCTTTCTTTGAGTTGAGCAGCGTTGATATCCGGGTCATCAGATATAAATGTTTCTGCTTCAGTGACCCAAATTGGCTTATCCTCAAGGCCAAATTCTGTGAGAAGAGCTAAATAAGGTTCCACATTGAGAGAATCATAATATCCACTTGAAAGACAGTGAACATTGGCTATGTCAAAAGCCTCATGGGTCTCCGGGTCAGCAAAAACTCCTCGATAAAAATCAAGAAAATTTTCTTTACCTCCCGCGGCTCCGGCAATAAGAATTTGTGCTTCCGGATCAGCAGACCTGATAGCATTTGAAGTACGTTTAAGAAGTCCCGCGTACTCTTCAGGCTCGCCTATGAAAAAAGTTAAATTACTATCTCCTTCCGGTTTAATATCAGGCTCATTCCAAACCTCCCAGTGCTTAATTTTCACGGCCAAACCGGGCATGTCGTCTTGTCCGTCGCCATCGTAACGTTCTACCACAGCTCGCACCCACTCCTCATAAGCATCCCAGTCATGGGGCGCACAGCGATAAATACCAAATTCCTCAGTAAATTCGCCGTCAGTCTGACAATCAGCCGCGTCGGGACGGTTTTCTTGATCCCATTCAGCATAGGGCCACAAGGTCACCAAGAGAGAAAATCCAGTCTCTGCTACACCTTTAGCAATCTCATCGGTTCTACTGAAATCAATTGAAGCATCCGGTCCGTCTTGCATATATCCCCAAACAAATTCTCCGGGATGAGGACGTATCCATTGAGCCCCCATTTCTTTAATTTGTGAGCCTGTCATCTGCAGTTCCATAGCTGATCCGCCCATCAAAAACCCAAAAGGGTTGTCCGAGGGCTCAGCCAGTTCCTCGGTGAGTTCCTCGGAAGGTGCTTCAGAAGGTGCCGCAGAGAAAACCACCAAAGCTGATATGAATACAATCAGAACGATCAGCAGAATTATAAATTTCTTCATTGTGAAGGGGTTACTGAGTTGCAAAAGTAGCATAAATCCAAAGTGGGTTCAATTCGGCCTTTTGCTTTTAACTCTTCTGTTGTCGTGGTATTATTTTTTGGCTAACTTTTAACTTATTTATTATGTCTGAACGATTAGAAGCAGGGGGCGATGTAGATGATTCAGGGGTGTCGGCAGAATATTTAGAGACTCTTGCAAGACTTCGGGAAGACGCACTTAGAAGGTTTTGTGAAAATCCTCCTGTGCGGATTGATTTGGCGGCTTTGCTTGATGGAGAGGGACCCGATCATTTTTATCATTGAAAAATCTGGTCTTATGTCAAAATTCAAACTTATTTCAGATTTCACTCCGATGGGCGACCAACCGGTCGGTTTTATCTTTTGCTTTTCACTCCCGGGAAATCTTCGATTTCCAAGGTCGTTCAAATCAAAAATAAAACCTCTAATGGATTATTAATTACTAGACTATGTCGAATAAATTCAAGCTTGTATCAGACTTCACCCCAATGGGAGATCAACCTACGGCCATTGCGCAACTCATGAAGGGGCTTGAGGCTAAGAAACGTTTTCAGACGCTTCTGGGAGCGACGGGTACCGGGAAAACTTATGTGATGGCGCAGCTTATTGAGCAGCTTCAGAGGCCTACGCTCGTTTTGGCTCATAACAAGACGCTTGCGGCGCAACTTTTCAGCGAGTTTCAGGAGTTTTTTCCGGAGAATGCGGTCTCATATTTTGTTTCTTATTACGATTATTATCAACCTGAGGCTTATATTGCGCATTCGGATACTTATATCGAGAAGGATGCGCAGATTAATGAGACGATTGCGAAGTATCGGCATAAGGCGACTATGAATTTGCTGACTCGGCCGGATACGCTGATTGTTTCGTCGGTTTCTTGTATTTATGGGCTTGGGGATCCGGGGGATTATAAAGATTTAAAGATTGTTATCAAGGTTGGTGAGCAGCGTCAGCGTGATAAGTTGCTGCGGCATTTGACGGATTTGCAGTATACGAGGAGCAATATGCAGTTTAAGAATGGGATGTTTCATGTTTTGGGGGATGTTGTGGAAATTTTTCCGCCGGGGATGGATACGGTTTATCGGATTGATTTCTTTGGGGATGAGATTGAGGCGATACAGGAGGTTGAGCATTTTACTGGTGAGTTGGTTCAGGAGCTCGAGGAGGTTACGATTTTCCCTGCTAAACATGATGTGACGACTGAGGATAAGATCAAGAAAGCTGTAGAGCTTGTGAGGCCTGATCTTGAGGCGAGGGTGAAGCAGCTTGAGAAGATTGGGAAAAATCTTGAGGCGCATCGTTTGAGGACAAAGACTGAGTATGATCTCGAGATTATGTTGGAGACAGGTTATTGCACTGGAATTGAGAATTATGTGCGTTATTTGCATGATCGTGAGGCTGGGCAGCAGCCGGCGACTTTGCTCGACTATTTTCCGGATGACTTTTTGATGATTATTGATGAGTCGCACATGACTGTTCCTCAAATTGGTGCGATGCATGGGGGGAATGTGTCGCGAAAGAAATCTCTTATCGAACATGGGTTCCGTTTGCCGTCGGCTAATGACAATCGGCCGCTTACTTTTGAGGAGTTTGAGGAGCATGTCGATCGTTGTGTTTTTGTTTCGGCTACTCCTGGGAAGTACGAGGCTGCGAATACTAAAAAGGGTGATATTGCGGAGGCGGTGATTCGTCCGACGGGGCTTTTGGATCCGAAGGTTGATGTTCGTCCGACCGAGGGTCAGATCAAGGATATTTGTAAGGAAATTGATGAGACTGTGAAGAATGGAGAGAGGGTGCTTTTGACGACTTTGACGAAGAAAATGGCGGAGGATTTGACCAAATTTCTGGTTGATAAAGGTTATCGAGTGCAGTATTTGCATTCGGATGTTGATACGATGGAGAGGGTTGAGATTTTGAGGGATCTGCGGCTTGGCGAGTTTGATATTTTGGTTGGGATAAATCTTTTGCGTGAGGGGCTTGACCTGCCGGAGGTGTCTTTTATAGGGATTCTTGATGCGGATAAGCGAGGATTTCTTAGGTCGGAAAGTGCTTTAATTCAAACTATTGGCCGATGTGCTAGAAATGTAAATGGGCATGTTGTGATGTATGCGGATGCCATGACTCCAGCGATGGAGGGAGCTCTCGATGAGACGGAGAGGCGTCGTGCGAAACAGGAGGCGTATAACAAGGAGCATGGAATCACGCCGCAGACGATTATTAAGAAGGTTCATGATTTGCAGGAGCACGAAAAGGCGAAAGCTAAGAAGCAGGTTAAGCATTATGATGGGAAGAAAGTTCCTCGAGAGGAGCGTGAGAGGTTGCTTGCTGGACTTGAAGCGGAGATGGATATTGCGGCGCAGAATATGGAGTTTGAGAAAGCGGCTGAGATAAGGGATGAGATTGATCGGCTGCAGGAGGAGTGGTCGTTGTAGTGAGAAAGCAGAAAGCAGAAATCAGAAGTGAGAGTGAGAAGTGATTGAGTGAGAGGTTGAGTGTGGAATTTGGAATGGGGAATGTAGAATTTCGGATTTCGAGATGTGATTTCGCCATTCAGGGTCTTTTTAGGGGCTTGGTGTTGACAGAACCGGGATACCTTGCATATAATATGACACTTTAATAATCTTATTTATGAGTTCGTGTGAAATTACATCGAGCAGGAGAGCAAAGGTTTTTATGCTAGCTTTTACTTGTTTGATGAATGGCGGGTGTAGTGATGAACTTGGGCAAGTAAGTGCTGTTGCAGATGATATGCAAACCAGATGTTCGTCTATCACTAGGAGTAATGATGGTATGAGCACGGATCTTACAGGCAAAGCGATCGGGTTTTATTTAGATGATTCAGAAGGTGGTAAGTCCTCCTGTACGTGTCATGTTGATGGTGCGAAGCAGACTGTTGTTTTGGGGGGTGAGTACGGTGTTGATGAGCGACTTGTAGCCGATTCTGATGAAAAAACTGTTGTATTGCATGAGCCTCGAGTTGTTTTGGAAGGTGATGATTCAAGAGAATTGACATCAGAGGTTCAGGGTATTTGTGATGCTTTACATAAAGCGATTGCAAGAGCGATGTTTATGCGGGTAGTTCGTGTTAATGCTGTATGTAATGCACTTTTAGATATGCAGTCTTCTGATAGTGTGCGTTTGTCAGGTGGTAATGGTTTTATGGTTTCTAGTGATGATGGATTAAGTGTTTGTAGCTTTGTTGATGGCGAGGGAGATGATTGGACGTTGATTCTTAACGAACGTGGTGATTTGACGGCGGTTGCTTCGAGATCTTCCATCGGTTTAACTTTTGTTCAGGATAATGGTGCTTATGCTCAGTTTGAAGATGCGGAAACTGTTGGGAAAATTAATGGAGCTGTTGATTTTGTAGTTAAATAAATTTTTTATGAGGATTGTTGATAAATTTTGTCGAAGAAGCTTGTTGCTTTTAGTTGTTGGTTCGATGATGGGCGGGTGTGATTTTGCAAAAAGAGAATTGACGATGGTGAATTTGAGAGGTGTCAGAGAAAATTGTTTGTATATTCCTGATGCCAATTTGATTGATGCAGAGGGTACGTCAGGGAATATGACGATTACACATAATCGAGAAAGTGCGGTGGGTTTGTCTTGTAGCTTGAGTAGTAGACTTGATGGTTCTGATTTGGTGACTGTAGAAAGTTTAGGAGGTTCGGAAGACGATAGTATCCAATGTGCTGTTTCAGGGGGTTCTATAGATTGTGGGGTGGGGGAGGTTGAAAATCCGGAAGTTGTTGATTTTGGGCGGCAAGTCGTGGCTGAATTGCGGGAAGAACTTTCTAGAACCTTAAGTGTTGTGCAGTCCGGTAGGGCAGGGGGATGGGAGATGTGATTTTGTTTGTTGTTTTAAGATATTTTTGCTACATTGACTTCCAATTTTAAACCTAAATTTTATGCTTTCTGTAGATCGAATGAAGGGAATGACTATGGTGCTGGCAGCAGTTTCTTGTATGGCGGGCAGATGTTCTCCAACGGCTAAAGTTTTTCAAGCAATAGAGCATCACTGTGTTGATGAGGTGCCAGAGTTGGTTACTCCAGCGTTGCAAGGTTTTATATATAAGAATGCTGAGGGGGTCGAGGTTGAATGCAACGTTCGTGAGCACATGTGGGATTTTGAGTTTGGGCCAGGTGGTCCTGTCAGGGATATTCCTACTACTGATGGTGATCGTTTGATGTTGGTGATGGATGGAGCGTTATGGGCTGAGTGCCAATTTTATCCTGATTGTTTTCATTCGAATAGGTGGATGGTCGATTGTGGGTATGGAGGTGTTGAGGCTTCTGATTATATGCATGAGGTTCGAGATAGGGTTTATGCTGAGTTACGAAGTCTTGATAGGTGTTCCTGTTGTCCGTAAGTGCTTGGGTTTTCAAGGAAGATGAGTTTCGGGTCGACCCGAAAGGCGTGATTTCACCATGTTTTTCGTGAGTTGTCATGAAAACCAACGCAGAAAAACGTGACAAGGTGGGGAGATTGTTGTCTTGTGAGGTTTTGTTGCGTGATGAGATTGGCTATTTAATCCAGCTCGAATTCTTCGTAATTTCCTTTTGATAGGTCTTTTAGGATGAGATTTATATTTTTGTTTAAAGCTTTTTTGAATTTTGGGTTTTGTATAGTCATGTTTCTTCCGATTTTCTTATCGTTTTTGAGTCTTATCATTACCAAAACTGTTTTTTTGTTTTTCAGTTGTAGCAGAAAAACGGTTCTGCCTGCTCCTTTGGAACTGGTTAGAGGGATTTTTTTTAAGCAAGTTGCCGGGATTTTTGAAGAGCTTTTGATTGTTTTGCCTAAGCCTGTTGAAGCTTTTTTAGCGGCAGCTTTAATTACATTTAGGCTGAAGATGTTTTGTAGTGGTTCAAATTCAGCTCCCTTGATGGAAGCTGTGATAATAAGTTTCACTTCTATTTATTTTTTAGATAATAGTGTTCCGATTTTATTCATTTTCTCTTGGAGATTGGGCGTTACGATGATTTCTTCTGGCTCTCCAATGACGATTTTCGGGGATTCTACGAAGTTTATGAGGGCACTTTTAACAACGTAGGTTATCGGTATCCCAAGTTTAGCTGCTTGTTGCGCGGCTTTTTTCTTGAGTTCTTCTTCGATGCGGATTGTTAATGTAGTCATTGCTTGTTGATTATTTGCATTAATATTATAGCGCACTAACGTTGTTAGTGCAAGAGGCTTTTTACCACCCCAGATAGGGAATCGCTTCATTTTCTATGAAATTACTCGCATTGTTTACTTTGTAAAAATGCTCTTAATTTCTTGAAAATGCTTGTCCGCTACGTGAAGGCTCGGCGGAACTCGCCTTCACTCTGCTCCCAAACGTGATTCTCGCTACCAGCCACCACCCCCGCCTCCACCACCCCCACCACCGGAACTTCCACCTCCACCGAATCCGCTGCCGCCCTTCCCACCGGGGGATGAGGACATGGTGGTTCGCATGGCGTTGGTTGTGTTGTCGAGGGTTTGTGCGAAGTCGTTCATCGAAAATGTCGATCCTCGGTGCCAATCTGGTGATGCGTACCAATCGGGCGGTTTAGTGTATAGGTCTGCGAACTGTTTTGACCAGTGTTGCGTGAGGCCGAATATCATTGCGTATGGGAGTAGGTCTTCGAAGTGGTGTTCTTTTCCATGGAATTCGAGGCGTTCTTTTTCGGCTGTTTTTATGTAAAGTTTTAGGCCGAGGATTTTTTCGTAAAGCTCCTGGCCTTCAGTGGTTTTCTTGGGCATATATGAACTGAAAACTATTGTGATGACGCCTGATATTAACAATGAGAACCCGAGTAAAAGTCCTTGTGTTGAGTGCCCCAGGATTCCTAATGTTGGGAAGCCTGCGATTAACATTAGTCCGCCGATGAGTCCGTAGGTGCCCATGACGGATCCCGGTTTTTTCTCGAAGAGTTTTCGGTCCATTGCGGCTTGTTCGAGTTCGTTTTTGAGTACGGTGATGTGTTTGTAAAATTTGTTTTTGAGGTCGGAAAACTTTTTAGTTTTGTTGTTTCCGAAGATCTTTTTGAGGAGGAGTTGTTCGAATTTGTGGAGGGTGCCTTCTTCGGATTTTTTGAGGCGGTGGAGTTTGAAATCTTTTGATTTGAGGAGACCGAATAGTTGTTCTTCTTCGAGTTCTTCGATTTTGATAAAGCCTTTTATCGCCAGATTGATTAAAGTTGCTGAGAGGTCGCACATGTCAGCTTGTTGATTGAGAAGCATTGATGCTTCGATGATAGTGAGGCCTTTCGGTGGTTTGTATTCGGGTACGACGGTGTGAACTTTTTTATCTTTTCCATAAGTTTTCCATCTAGAGAAGAGGAATATGAAAACTAGGGGGACTATTCCTATCGGCCAAATGTCTTGCAAGATCCAGAAGACTTCTGAGGGTGGAGTTGTGTGGCCGAGGGGGAAGGAAACTGCGATTGTGAAGGCTTCGTATGGACTCAATGGGTCTGTTATTTCGAAATCAACTTGGTTTGTGTTGGTTTGAGTGTAAGTGCAGTCTTGATCGGTGCTTCCTACGGCTCCTGTGTAGCAAATTGCGTTGATTTCGTCGTTAATTGTGATGGAATCGGGGAGGACGACGGTTGCTGTTGCTGTGAGAATTTCGGCCTCCCAAGCATCTCCGATGGCGTTCCAATAGATCTCGTTGTGGTCGTCGAAATATGAGAGTCCGTTTTCGACTTCATATGTGATGACGTATGTTTGGGGTTCTTCGAGCCAAATATCGGCGTCTCCGATGCGGTATTCGATGTAGTAGGTTTGAGTTGTTTTGGTGTAGTTGAGAGGGGCGCCGGTTTG
>CAZIHU010000005.1:27680-87233 GCA_964538865.1 uncultured Candidatus Peribacteria bacterium | reverse complement strand
GAACGCCTGCCTGTCACGCAGGAGGTCGCGGGTTCGAGTCCCGTCCGTTCCGCCACAGACCCGTAGCAAAGCGAAGGGTCAAGTTTTATGTTGGATAATACGCAAAGTTAGGCGGAAACTAGTCTTCAACTATGCTAATATAAAACCAGTTTTTAACTCCCGCCCTATGCCTTCCTGCCAAAACTGCTCCCAAGATTTCCAAATAGAGCCAGAAGACACCAAATTTTATAAAAAAATCGACGTCCCCTCACCCACCTGGTGCCCACTTTGCCGCCAGATGAGAAGACTGGCTTTCCGCAACGAGCTCAACCTCTACAAACGAAAATCCGACCTCTCTGGCGAAGAGACAATCTCAATGTACTCCCCCGACAAACCGTATCAAATCTACACCCCCGACGAATGGTGGAGCGACAAATGGGATCCACTGGACTACGGCAAGGAATTTGACTTTTCACGCCCATTCTTCGAACAATTCGCAGAGCTCCAAGCAAGAGTCCCTCGAATGGCACTGAACTCAATCGGGAATGAGAACTCAGACTATACCAACTACTCATTTAGGAATAAGGGCTCATACCTACTATTCACTGCCGACTACAACGAAGACTGTTATTACGGCCGATTCAGCGTCAGAAATTTCCACTGCACAGACTTCGATCTAACAGAAGACTCTGCAGAATGTTACGAGGCATTGGATGTGAAAAAAGGAACCAAGTGCTTCTTCTCACAGAAATGTGCAGCTTCAAGCGAATTATACTTCTGCTACAACATGCGCAACTGTCATAACTGTATCGGCTGCGCTAATTTGCGAAACAAGGAGAATTATATTTTTAATAAAAAAGCTTCAAAAGAAGAGTTTGAAAAAGTAAAAGACGAAATGAATCTGGGATCATACACAGGATTACAAGCAGCAATGAAAAAATGCCAAAAAGAATTGTTAAAATTCCCCCGAAAACCGCTCGAAACTACTAATTGCGAAAACTGCTTAGGTGACTATTTGCAAAACTCAAAAAACGCACAATATTGCTTTGATAGTCATCATCTTCAAGACGTCAAATACGGAAGCCAGCTATTCGACGTGACGGATTCACACGACTGGGATTTCGTCGGAGCCGGATCGGAATTGTGTTACGAAATGGTTTCCAGCGCATACAAAGTTCAAAACTGCAAATTCTGCATGAACGTTTGGGAAGGAGCTTATGATTTGCAATATTCCGAACTATGCTTAAACAGCAAAGACTTGTTCGGATGCATTGCGCTTCGAGGAAAACATCATTGCATCCTAAATAAACAATATTCAAAAGAAGAATATGACAAATTGGTGCCTCGCATCATTGAGCACATGAAAAAAACCGGCGAATACGGTCAGTTCTTCCCAGCCTCCCTCTCCCCTTTCGCGTACAATGAGAGTGTGGCTTTTGAATATGTGCCAATGTCAAAAGAAGATACCCTAGCAAGAGGATTCAAATGGCACGATGAGGAGGATAAACCTACTGCCGAGAATGCTATGACCGTGGATCAATTGCCCGATGACATCAAAGAAGTCAAAGACGACATCATCGACCAAGTCATTATCTGCCCGACCTGCGGCCAAAGCCACAAAATCATCAAACCGGAACTCGAATTCTACCGCCAAATGGGCATCGCTCTCCCCCGCGAATGTTGGCGCTGCCGCCACAAAAGAAGGATGGCAAAAAAGAATCCAAAAGTTTTATTCGCAAGAAAATGCGATAAATGCTCTGCAGATATCCAAAGCACCTACAATCCCGAAAAACCTGAGATCGTATACTGCGAGAAGTGTTATTTGGAGGAGGTTGAATCCTAATAGATGACCCTCACTCCCCTCTCCACAATCTCAATCTCAAGATCTTCTCCACCTTCAAAAACATCGCCATCAAGCTGATAACCTCGATCCTTCGCCGAGTGGATCTTGATCTTTTTTCCTGTGAAAAACTGCGCCTTAGGATGCTTCTTCCGCCGCCACAACATCACCAAAATATCCAAAACGCCTCTTGGATTCACCGCCACAACTTCAAAAACACCATCATCCGGCATAAATTTTCCTCCACTCAAACGGAAAAAATTAAAAACAAGGACAGTTTTGGCCTGAACTTTATGAGTTTTTCCATCAATCTCAATCTTATACTCACAACTCGGATGCGCAAAATAAGTAGTGATAAAACTCCAAACATAAGCAAAAAATCCCATCTTCCTCTTAAGCTCACGTGTCGCACCCAGCATAAAAACATTGTCATACCCCTTCCCCGCCGCAATCAAGAACGTCCGATCATTAGCAATCCCAACATCAATCGCCCGAGGTTCTTTTTTCAAAGCAAAATTAACAGCGCGCAAACTATCCACAACAGGAATTCGCAAAGAAAGCGCCAGCAGATTAGTCGAACCTGTGCCAACAACACCCAAGGCCGCCTTGACCTTATTCTTCACCATGTAAGTCGCAACCTCAGAAACAGTCCCGTCACCACCAATCGCCAAGATAAGATCATAACCCGTACGCATCTTCGAAAAATCATTCCCTTCCTTGCACGTCTCATACCAAGTATATTTACACTTAAACTTCTCAAGCCTCTTCTTGATAAGACTCTCAAGATTTCGCATTTTTTTGCGACCTGAAACCGGATTGTAGACAACAAAGACTTTCTTCACATGTATACATTATTTCAAAACATTCGGTAGCCCTTGAAGCCCAGCATCTTCAATAGTCGGTTGAAGCTGCCTAGTAAGCTCCGCCCCTAACCTGTCATTCTCCGCAAGAAGAACATCTAAACTAGCTTCCACCTTTGCTGGAGACTCATCATCTCCACTTGGATCTTCAAGTCCAGTTGTCCTTTCATAAGTTCTCCTAAGCCCATCTGAATTTCCATCACACCCCATAATAAATAAAGTTAAGAACAATCACCATCTTACCATGCATGGAAATTCTCGCAACTACTATCCGCGTGAATCCCAAAATTAAATGAAATGCGCAGTTCTGCAGTAAATTCTTTAAGCGAGGCGTACAGAAGTACGATGAGCTTAAAAATTTACGAAGAACAAGAGCTCAAGCGGCAGTTCTTAGCTCATTAAGTAGCGAAGCCAGCGGTCCGTAGCGTAGAGATCTCGCCACCGCGGGAGCTCGAAGCGAAGGAGGATCCTCAAGAAAAATGATTTACATTTTTCGTAGAGGATCAAGCTGGCTCCTATTCCGCTAAGAAGCAGGCTCAAGCGGCAGTTCACTAATTTTGGGGTTCACGTCCCCTTCCCAAACCCGAGAAAATGTGTTAAAATAATAAGATAATTATAACTAAAAAAGCAAAATGCCAATCAGAGATGAAGATCTAGCAAAAGTTCTCCTGGAAAAAGGCTTACTTGATGAGGAAGCTTTAAAAAGTCTGCTTGAACTTGGCAAAAGAAAAAATCTTCCGTTAGAAACTTTGATTATCGAAAAAGGCTCAATCTCCAACGAAAAAATGGGAGAAGTCATAGCAGAAATGTACGGCGTTCCTTATGCAAAACTATCCGACCACACAATCAACGAAACACTTCTCCCGATAGTACCTTACAAACTTGCTTCTCATCAGCACATAATGCCTTTCGACCAGGAAGGCAACAAGATCAGCATAGCTCTGAATGATCCGAGAAACATCGAGATTATAAATTTTCTCGAAAACAAAACAGGATTAAAAATCGAACCATTTTACGCAACACAAAAAGACATTCAATTAGCTTTAAAAGCCTACAACAAAAACGTAAACGAAAAATTCAACAAGCTCCTCGAAGGCGCAATGAGCGACTCAAAAAAGATAGAATCACTCGAAGACGCCTCAAAAATAGTCGACACAATCATCCTATTCGCATACCAAAACGGAGCATCAGATATCCACATGGAGCCACACAAACGCTCAATCGTAATTAGATACCGCGTCGACGGCATATTGGGCGTCGTAACAGAACTTCCAATAGAAATCCTGGACCTCCTCGTAACAAGAATCAAAGTTCTCGCCAAGCTCAGAACCGACGAACACAGAGCCGCCCAAGACGGACGTTTCAAAATCGTCCTGGAAAAGAACGAAATCACACTCCGTGTTTCAATACTCCCAACCTACGACGGAGAAAAAGTCGTAATGCGTCTATTGACCGCCGACAATCAAACACTCAAGCTCGAAGCCCTCGGCTACTCGGAGCAAAATTTAAAAATCATAAAAGAGAATATCAAAAAAACACACGGCATCCTTCTCGTAACAGGGCCGACCGGATCCGGAAAAACAACAACCCTGTACACAATCCTGAAGATGCTTAACTCCACAGAAGTAAACATCGCGACCATCGAAGATCCAATTGAGTACCGCCTGGACGGAGTGAATCAAACTCAAGTTAACAAGAAAACAGATCTGATATTCGCAAACGGACTGAGATCCTTAGTGAGACAAGATCCCGACATAATCATGGTCGGAGAGATTCGTGATGAGGAAACCGCAGGAGTCGCAATCAATGCAGCACTGACAGGTCACCTTGTATTGGCCACACTTCACACGAACGATGCTATTTCCAGTCTCCCTCGTATCATGGAGTTGGATGTGGAAAGCTTCCTGCTCGCCGCAACAATGCAGATGGTAATAGCGCAGCGCCTTGTCAGAACTATTTGTAAACATTGCAAAAAGCCTTATGAGATGTCGATCAAGCAGCTGACTGATTTTGGGCAAACTCTTGAGGATGAGGAGCTACAATTAATGCTTGGAAAAATTAAAAAAGAAGGTACTGAAGTTCTCACATTCTACAAAGGAGAAGGATGCGAGCACTGCAATAACAGCGGATTCAAAGGGCGAATTTGTATCGCAGAAGTTCTAGATGTTTCTGATGAAATCAAAAAGAACATTTCGGAAAACACGCCTATAGACACTCTCTTGGAAATTGCAAAAAAAGAAGGACTGACAAATATGTTCATGGATGGGATCGATAAGGTAATGAAAGGAGTTACGACCCTGGAAGAAGTTTTGAGGGTAATGCACGATTAACAGGCACCTTAGCAGGGCGAAGGTGCAAGCAGCGCTCGAAGAGCGCAATACCATCAACCCGTTTCGCGCCAGCGAAACACCAAAAACAAAAAAATGAAAAAATTCAAATACGTTACAAGTACAGAAGATGGAGCAACCGAAAAAGGATCGGTACATGCTGCAACCAAGGAAGATGCTGCTGAGAAACTACGCAAAGAAAAAAAAGTAATCATATCTCTGGAAGAAACAGCCAAAGTTCGTGATTGGTTTTGGCAAAGACCAAGCCTTAGTTTTGTAGAAAAAATGGCGTTCACTGAGCACCTAGCAACAATGATGAGAGTGGGAGTGACCGTAACCGAGGCAATGGATATTCTCAAGCAACAAACCAAGAGAGAAAACAACAAAAGGATGTTCGAGAACATCGTGCAGATGATTAGATCGGGACAAACCCTTGCAAAAAGCCTGAGTGAATATGACAAAATTTTCTCGGAAGTATTCATAAGCATGATTTCGATCGGAGAAGAAAGCGGAACACTCGAAAAAACAATGGATCACCTGAATTTACAACTCGAAAAAGATTATGAACTCCGAAAACGTGTGATCTCAGCTTTTGTATATCCGATATTCATAGTATCCCTAACCCTACTCTTGACAGCAGGAATTATCATCTTTGTTTTGCCAAAGATTACAAAAATCTTCAGTTCGTTCGATGTCGATCTGCCTTTACCAACAAGAATACTGATGGGAACAAGTGAATTTGTAACAGGTCATCCCATCATAAGCACCATATTGACAATTGCTTTCGGAGGACTGATGACTTTTTTGATAAAAACCAAACATTTAAAAAGCGCCCGAGACAATGGAATTCTCTACATCCCAATCTTCGGCAAACTAGCAAAATATGTGAATCTGGCAAGATTCTCTCGGATGTTGAACTCCTTGATGCAAGCTGGTGTACCTATCACAAAATCATTGCAAATTACAAGCAAAATGCTCACAAGCCTTCCATATAAAGAAGCAGTAGCAGATGCAAAAAAGAAGGTAGAAAAAGGAGGTGCACTCGGTGAAGCCTTCCCTAACGACAAGCTCTTCCCCATCCTTGTCACAAAAATGATCTTAATCGGGGAAAAAACAGGAAGCCTCGAACAAACGACTGCACATCTAGCAAACATGTACGAAAAAAATGTCAATGATCTAACCAAGAACCTATCAACATTATTGGAACCAATACTGCTCGTATTCATGGGTATGCTTGTCGGAGGAGTTGCAGTTTCCGTAATCCTACCTATCTATCAATTACCTAACCTACTCCAATCAGCAGCATGATAAAAAAAGCATTCACATTTGTAGAAGCCCTAGTAGTAATCGCAATTTTTGCAACCTTAACAGGGCTTATTGTGCTCAATGCACGAACCGCGCAAGTAAGAACCGATTTGAATACAGAG
This sequence comes from uncultured Candidatus Peribacteria bacterium, assembly GCA_964538865.1. Lineage (GTDB taxonomy): Bacteria > Patescibacteriota > Gracilibacteria > UBA1369 > UBA12470 > CAZIHU01. The sequence continues at coordinate 80,800 of CAZIHU010000005.1, read as the reverse complement.
AGGGACGGCTTCATCTCGTACTTAAGACTCGCTCAAAGCAACGCAATGACCGGAAAAGATTCTGAAGATCACGGCATACATATCGAAACCGATTCATACACAACTTTCACAGGAACCTACAGCGAAGGTGCAGATGGGAATTTCGTAATAGATCTTCCTGTCTCACTACAATTCCAAAACATCAGCTTAAACGGTGGCGGCGATGACATAATTTTCTCTCCACCAAAAGGTGAAACAACAACTTACGGCACGGTAGATCTTTACTCAGAAGAACTCGATAAGTCAGCACAAATAACCATAAATCAACTTGGGATCATTACTTACTAAAATTCGAATGAAAAAAGCTTTCTCACTAGTAGAAATCCTACTAGCAATGGTGCTTTTTACAATTTTTTCAACGTCGATAGTTTATCTATCAGTAGACACACTCCAAAGAGACTCAAAAATTGAAATAAGTAACGATTCGCTTTTGTACGCTCGCGAAGGGCTAGAAGTAGTAAGAAACATCAGAGACCGCGACTACCTGGCATTAGTCAACGGTGAATATGGACTAAATTTCGAGGACGACGTTTGGAGTCTGACAGATAGTCCGCCAGAAATAATTAACGACTTTTATTCACGAACTATAACAATCAAGGATGCATATAGGGACGCAGAAGGCAATATCGCCGAAACAGGTACAGTCGACCCCGAAATGAAAAAAATAACCGCAGAAGTGACCTGGATGTGGCAAGAAGTTGTAAGCAAATCTAGTTCGTTAACAACATACCTAGCAAACTGGAGAAGTGATGATTGGACACAAACAACATGTGCAGAGCTTAACGAAGGAGTATTCGAAGACGTAGAAGCGGCAAGTACCGCTTCCCCACCAGAAAACAACTGTGCTCTGCAAATACAAGTAGCAGAAGAAATAACATCTGACTTTGCAAGCTCAAATATTGGACATCACGGTGACGATGTCGTAGTAGATGGCAATTATGCATTTGTTGCAACATATGATAGTAGCGATGGCTTAACCGTTGTGGACGTATCCGACCCTCTAAACCCAGATGTAATAACGACTGTAGATGTAGATGGCAAAGGAAGAACAGTAACAAAGCATGGAGATTATCTATACATGGGGGTAACAGATTCAAATGACGGATTGGCAATTCTTGACATATCCGACCCAGAAAACCCAGATCTATTACTAAACTTAGACATAGAAGATTACGGAAACCAATCAGCAGCGGCAGGAGATTATTTATATATGACAATCGATGATGACGATGACAGTTTTCAAGTAATAGACATCAGCACTCCATCAAGCCCCGAAGTTATAGCTAGTATAGACTTCGGCGACGATACCAATGTGATAAGTTTAGATGGAAGTTATGCCTATGTAGGAGCAGATGATTACGCATCAACAAATTTCAAAGTAATAGACATATCCAACCCCGCAAACCCAAACGAAGTCGGTGGCCTTTCACTAGAAGACGATATAGATGCCCTGGCATTAGATGGTGTATTTGCTTACGCAGGAGTTAGTGAAAGTGACGCATCCTTACAGGTGTTAAATATTGCAGACCCAGAAAACCCCAGCTTGCTCACAACATTAGACATTGACGGCAAAATACGAGGACTAGCGCTCGACGGAGATTATCTATATGCATCTACTAATCAAAATGATCAAAGCGTAATCATAATCAACGTATCAAATCCATTAATACCATCTGTAATATCAACAGTAGACCTAGACGGCAAAGGAAATGGAATAGACATAAATGGAGAATACATATACATGGGTCTAGACGTTAGCAACAAAGGACTTGTAATAAACAGAGCTCTAGTTACTAGCCTACCAACTAGTGGAACATTCATAACCGATATCCTGGATACAACCAGCACAGAAACTATCTACAATTTCATCGAATGGGAACACACTGACACCCCCGGAGGCTCAGTAAAATTCCAAATCAGAACAGCGGACAGTGTTTCAAATCTAGCTCTGGCAACATGGGTAGGAAGTGACGGCACAAACGCAACATACTATGAAACATCTATGACAGAAATAACCTTAGACCCTAGTGCTAACGGCACAAGATATCTACAAATAAAAGCTTTTATAACTTCAGATGGCATAGAAACCCCAACCATAGAAAGCATTAACATCAACTATATTCCATAATGCAAAAGGCGCACACCATCATCGAAGCAATATTCTATTCTGTTCTACTGACAGTATTCCTCCTCGTAGCAATGACATTTGCAATACAAATATTAGGCGCAGCCAGTCTTTCGGGGTCAATTGAAGAATTCCAAACAAACCAAGAATTAATTTTGCAAAAAATCAGCGACAGCATATACGGAGCAACAAGTGTCGACGTCGACAACAGTGTCTTTGATAGCGAGGAAGGAGTCTTATCTCTCATAATGCCGGAATCATCGGATTCGCCGACAAAAATTTACTTCGAAGCAAACGGTCTTTATTTCAAAGAGGGTACAGCAGACCCGGTTCAACTCAACACTTACGACATCAAAATCGACTATCTAACTTTCCACAGAGTAGTATCCGACAAAGCACCAGATCAAATAATTGTAGACATGCAGTTCTCTCCAGTATCGACTGACCTAGCACATCTTCAACACACGTTACCTTTACATCTGACAATTTCATTAAGAAGCTCATGACAAAGTTTTTAAAAAAACCCAAAAACGCATCAATAGCATTAATAAGCTTACTAGTAATCTCAAGCTTCACACTACTGCTAATGCTAATGGCGTCTGAAAACAGCATTTCTACTTCATATCAGTACTTAAATAACACCTCCAGCCAAACCTCGTACTATGCAGCTGAAGCATGCCTAGACGAAGCAATATTACAACTGGAAAGCGACTACGATTACACCGAAGGATCTATAACTTTTGATAGTGATCTGGAATGTACAATATCCGTGGCTGACGGGACAATACCCGTAAGCACGCCACTATTCGCAGGGTATGATTTAAGGATCAACGGAAGCGACATCACAGTACCTGGAGGTCATGCCAACGACAACGTGGTAATTAATGGCGATTATATTACAGCAACCGATACTATTACCTACGTAGACAATGACTCGATAAGCGGAAGTAATATTGACGTAACCGTGGAAGAAGTAGCAGAAGAACAAGAAATGCCATCACTGCCAGAAGAAATAGACACATACTATAGCGCTGCCATAACAGCGGGTACTTTCTTTGATGACGATATAACTTTAACCAATACCGGAGATGACATACTGGTCAACGATTCCATAACCATCCCAAATGGAAGCACGATCTATGTTGACGATGAAACAGTCACAATAAACGAGGATGGATTCAACGCAATCCTCACAATAGTAAACATAGGAGGCAGGATAAACGTAAACGCAAGCAATGTCACATTAACTCCTGCATATGGCGACCTCCTCATGTACACATCAGATTCGAAAATAGACATCAATGGTTCAAATCTAAGCATCGGTGGAGTTATCGCCACAGGATACCAACTTGAAATCAACGGCAGCGACGGATCCTTCATGGAGGGATATTTATGGGCAGATCATGACCTAACCATAAATGGAAACGGATTCGAAATCCAAAGCCTAGCAGGAATAGGCAGCGGCAGTAGCGGCAACAGACTAAAAATAATCTCAATTACAGTTGAATATTCAGATTATGTCCAAAACTATCAAGGCACTTTATTACTACGCGTAGAAGGAACCGTGAACAATGGAAGCCTAGCAAATTGGGAAGAAGTTGCGTCTTAAGGAAAGCGCGTTTACAATCTAAAAAGCAGCCCAAGAAAACGCGCCTAAGGGCGCAACCATCAAAAACAAAAATGAAACTCATAGGCCAAAAAGTAGTAGGAATAGACCTCCACGACCACCTAGTCCAGCTAGTAGAGCTGAGGCAAATCAGTGACGACCAAGTTTCCCTCGAAGCTTACAATCGTATGACCATCCCCTCAGGAGTCATCGAAGAAGGAGAAATAAAGGATGAAGACGGATTCAAGGGCATTCTGCAAGAGTTGTTCATCAAGGCAAACCCAAGGCCTATAGAAATGAAAAATATAGCAATTCTTCTCCCGGCAAGAACAACATTCGTACACATCTTCAGTTTCCCCGCTGCATTAAGCAAAAAAGAAGTAAGAAAAGCTATCCCATACGAAGCCGAAATGGTCATCCCTTTCCCTATGAAGGACTTGTATTGGGATGTTGCAAAACTAGAAAAAACAGAAGACCCCAAGAAAAAAGGAAAAGGCTACCAACAAATACTTTTTGCAGCCGTACAGAAAGAAGTGGCAGATAAATACACAAAAATACTAGGGTCAATAGGCATCACTCCTTTCTTATACGGAACGCATGTCGAAGCTCTGAAATACGCACTCGAAAAGCAAATACCACCGGATGAGACAAGCTTGATAATCGGAGTTGGGGCACTTTCCACAAATTATCTCACAGTACAAGGAGGTGTCATCAAGCATTTTTTAAGTTCAAACGAAGGAACTTCACAACTCATGCAGGAACTTAGTGAAGAATTTAAAACAGACCGAGATGACCTATCCGAAAATTGGGAACGACATAAATCCGACCCACAATACCAAGAAAAAATCAGCAATTTCATCAAGTCGAAATACAGAATGGCCACCGACATCATAATCAGTAAACAAGAAAAAGATGCAGAAATAATCCAGAATATAATACTTACAGGAGAGTTTTCGAACCTGCCGAATTTCCAAGAACTGGCAAAAAAACAATTCCCGGATAAAAAAATCATGATAGGAGATCCGAAAAGCAGCCTAAAAATAGAGGATGAAAAATTCGCAAGCCACATACAGAAAAAAGGACTCCAAGTCCCCTACTCGATTTATTTCACAAACCCTATAGGCGTCGCCCTAAACGGCATCAAAAAGAAAAAAGAAGGAGCAGTAAACCTAATCCCTGCCTGGTTAAAGAGGAAATTTTCCAGCAAGAAAGCAGAAATGATCATAGTCGGAGCCTCAATAGCAATGGCTGCTATAAGTCTTGTCATAGCTGGGGTTATCGTTTTCAAACATCAAACGCTTTCTTACGAGAGATTAAACCTGGAAATCAAAAAGTCCAACGTAGAAATGACGCTTTATGGCACCCGATATCAAGAAATCAAACAAGAGTTAGAAGATTTCAATTCAGAAGTAACAATATTAAGCAACATCGACAACGGATTAGTCTCAGTACCTACTGCATTAGAGAACATCTACGATCTAATACCGGAAGAAATAACCATCACTGCCTTGGAATTCAACGACGAGGAGCTATCAATAGAAATCACCGGCATAGCCGAGAGAAGAGAAGAATTACTAAATTTGCAAAAAACCTTCGACAACTCCGACTTCGTAGAACAAGTGGAGATCCCCCTCTCCAGTTATGATAAAAAAACAGAAATCCCATTCCAGATGAACATTTATTTAAATTTCTCATTACTCCCGGAATATGACACAGAATCAACCCTCTGAATTCGCAAAAAGAGCTTTCAAGCTTAGCCTTATACTTATCTTCATAAGTACATTCATTGTTGTCTTCATAGGTAACGCTTTAACCTCCATAAACAAAGACATCAAAGAATTGAGCTCATTCATAACGGCCACAAGCGATCTACAGTCTAACTTCGAGCAAAGCCTACAGCTATACACGGAGGGAACAGAAGAGGCAATTGAACATACCCATGCACTAAGACCAGAGAGCGAATCAGAATATATCGACTTCATTTCACGAGTAGAAGACACTGCGGAAGATCTCGATTTGGATTTAAGCCTGAAATCAATCGAAATTGGAGAACCCGAACCCGACAACAAAGGGGCAACACTGGACTACCAACTAAGCTTCTATGAAGATCGAGATGATATAAACGAATTTCTAGAAATCATGGAAGGTCTCCCGTACTACATAAAAATCTACACCATAGACTACACCGATCTTGACTATCTCGATGAAGATGATGACAAGTTGTCTCATAATATAAAAATTAAAATCCGACTTTATGTTAAATAAAAACCACATTTACTTCATAACTTCGCTTGTACTGTTCGTGATAATAATCGGATATACTTCTGTTATTTATATCGGATGGGATAAAGAAATCGAAGAAGCCGAAAGCGATGTCGAAATCAATTTGCCAGTAATCGACTGGAACAAATATTTAAACTTGTCAAAGCAGCCAGAGTAGGTTGCGCAGTCGGAAGTGCATTTTTCAGGGTATCCTAAATTAACGTGAGCAAAAATAGCTCCGAGCCCGCGTAGTAAAACTTTACTTTGGGTCTCGTGGGCCCCAAAGTAAAGTTTTACGAGCTTCGCGAGGGCTATTTTTGGGAACAACAGCTCGGAGGGGGAGCTCGTGAGGGGGAACCAGCCGTTCCCCCTCGCGCCAAAACAAATATTTAAACTTGTCAAAGCAACCAGAGTAGGTTAAAGTATAACGCGATATTGAAAAATAGCGTTCGCGCTCCTTTTGCAACGCTTTAAATGAAGTCTTTAAAAAGTCCGGTAACGCAACGAAAAATGAATAACTTAAGCGAAAATCCTACAAAGCGACAACGGCGTATCAGAATCGATACGGCTAGGAGCTTTAAAGGATTTGCAGCCAAGTTATTCATTTTGCAGTAGTTAGCAGGCTTTTTAAAGACTTCAAATATAAAAATAAAAATCTAACCAAACCATCATGAACAAAAAAGGTTTCACCCTGATTGAGGTTCTTCTTGTCATCGTGATCATCGCAATCCTAGCAGGAATCGTGATCATCGCTGTTAACCCAGCAAGACAAATCTCTCAATCAAACAACACCCAGAGAGATAGCGACATCCGCGCAATCCTAGACGCAGTACAAGAATACGCAATCGACAACAGAGGTGTATTGCCTTCAGACATCACAACAACAGCAACCGAAATGGGTGATGCTGATACAGAAATCGACATTTGCAGCATTCTTGTTCCTACATACTTGACTGAAATGCCTGTCGATCCAACAGATGATGACGCAGCTTACACAGACTGTACCTCTTACGCTACAGGCTACAATATTTCAAAAGACTCAGACGGACGTGTGACAGTTGCTGCTCCAAGTGCAGAACTATCGGAAACCATTTCGATTACGCGATAAATAGAAAATATTTTCAAAGAGGCTTCCACTCGGAGGCCTCTTTTTTTTTCACTTAAATAAGTTAAAGTACGCCCAGTACCTTTAAAATAAAAACATAACCCCAGAATCATGAACAAAAAAGGATTCACTCTAATCGAAGTCCTCTTGGTTATGGTAATCATTGCAATTCTAGCCGGGATTGTAATTGTCGCCATCAACCCAGCACGCCAAATCTCTCAATCAAACAACACTCAGAGAGACAACGACGTACGCGCACTTCTAGATGCAACACAAGAATACGCAATCGATAATAGCGGCGTACTGCCTTCAGAAATCACAACCACAGCAACAGAAGTCGGTAGTGCTGATATTCAAATCGATATTTGCAGCATCCTCGTCCCTACATACTTGACCGAAATGCCTGTTGATCCGACAGATGATGACGCATCCTACACAGACTGCGCAAGTTACGCTACAGGTTACAACATCTCAAAAGACGATGATGGTCGCCTCACGGTAACCGCACCAAATGCAGAGCTATCAGAAACAATTTCGATCACACGGTAAACATGAACAAAAAAGGATTTACCCTTATCGAGGTACTCCTTGTCATCGTAATCATTGCGATTCTGGCTGGAATCGTGATCATTGCTGTTAACCCGGCAAGACAGATTTCTCAAGCCAATAATCTGCAACGAGAAAACAACATTCGTGCAATCATGGACGCAGTATATGAATACACCATGGCAAACAGAGGTGATCCTCCTTCTGCTATTACTGATGTGGAAACAGAAATAGGCAGTGCCGACATTTTGGTTGACCTCTGCAGGTTACTAGTACCTGACTACCTAACCGAAATGCCTTTCGACCCGACAGAAGGTGGCGCACATTACACAGACTGCACTGATTACAGCACAGAATATAGCATCTATGAAAGCTCAGACGGACGTATAACAGTAAGCGCACCACACGCAGAACTCTCCGAGACAATTTCAACCACACGATAATATTACAAAAAATCATTCAAAAAAGGCTTCGAAAGAAGCCTTTTTTCTTTCTCACTAATTAAGTACCTCTTTTACAATCTTATTCACCATTCCCCCATCAGCCTGCCCTTTCAATTTTCCCATGCAAGCACCCATAACTTGGCCAAAATTATCACCGCCAACTTCCGCAACAACTGCTTCCACAACTTTCCTAACCTCTTCCTCACTCATCTGCTCAGGCATATATTCCTCAAGAATCGCCGCCTCAGCATCTTCCTTAGCCGCCAACTCCTCCCGATCACCATCACGAAACTGCTCTGCCGCATCCTTCCGTGCCTTGAGCTCTTTCTTGACCAAAGCAAGAACATCTTCATCAGTCGCCTCCTTCTTCTCACCCGAAACTTCGAATTTCATAATCGCTGCCTTAAGCATACGAAGAGTCGAAACTCGCACTTCGTCCTTCGCAAGCATCGCATCCTTGAGATCTGAAACAATTTTGGTTCGTAGCATGGTTTTATTTGGTTAAAGTCTTTTTAGTATGTAAATCCTCCCGCAACTTATTCGAGAACCTATGCGCCTCATCAATCACCCTCTGCAAAAGATAAAAAGGCTGTGAATCCGATTTCAAGCCCGAATCCTTCACTTTTCCACCCCTGAGCTGCCAAAGCTTCTTCCCACCCTTGTCCATCGCAACAAGCGGAATTTTCGCATCGAACCGCTTCCATACTTTAGCAATTTTCCCAAGCTGCCCCTTTCCTCCATCGAGAACCACTAGGTCAGGAACTGTCTTGAAAGCTTTATCATTCTTGTTCTCATAAACAAAAATGCCAATCAAATCACTTTTCCAATCAACATCTGGCATCACTTTATTAAAAAACCCTGGCGTCTTTCTCACATGCCGAAACCCAAATTTTTCATAGAAAGGAGCATTCTTCATAAAGCACCCAATATAAATCCTCTTAGCCTTCGATTTCTCGACAAGTTTCCACAGAAGCAGATGCCCCAAACCTGTCCCCCGCATCTTAGGAGAAACCCAAAGAGAATTAATCACATCTTTATCACCATGATGCATCAACCGCCCCATCCCAACAATCTTCTTCCCTTTTTCAACCAAAACAAAATCCTTCATCACAATCTCCCCACTAAACAAATTTTCACGTTTAATTATCTTCTCAACCTCAGGGATATCCTTCTTAAGCCCCCTCCGCACCTTCACCCCCTTCGGCACAGCGGTCAAAACATACTTAAGCCTCCTCCCCAGAACCTCCGAGAGAGCCCCATAATCATCACCACCCTTCACCCCCCGAAGCTTAAAATGCCGATAATCCGAATTCTTAGGCTCACCCTTGTCCAAAACAACCATCGCCCCAACCGTAAAATCCCCCGAGAGATGAGAAATATCGTACCCCTCAATGCGCTTAACCTTTTTCTTAACTCCCAACTCCTTCTGCAATGACGCAAGCGCCTTCAACGGATCATAAGCCTTGTCTGACTCCCACTTCACCATCATCTGTTTATAATAGTGTTCAGCATTCTTGTTAGACATCTCAACAAGCTTATGCTTCTGCCCAACTTTAGGAGAAAAAATCTTAATCCCAAGCATTTTCGATAAAAGCTTTTCCCCATCAAGAGCAAAAGGAAGCAAAATCGACTCAGGCTTCAAAGCACACCGCCCATAATAATCCCGCAAAAACCCCTCAAAAACCTCCGAAAGATCATCCTGAGCAACATCAGACACATCAAGCACAAAATTTTCACTATCAATAAGCTTCCCCGACCGCACCACAAACAGGTTCACAAAAACTTTCCCAATTCCCATATAATATCCAACAACATCCTGATTCACATCCTCAACCTCACTAATCTTCTGTTTCTCAAGAACACTCTCAATCGACTGAATCTTATCCCGAACACGAGCCGCATCCTCAAAACGCTTCTCATTCACAGCAATCTCCATATCATTACGCAGCATCTTAAGAAGATGACCCGATTTCCCCTCAAGAAAATTGCAAATCTGCCCAATCATCCAAGCATAATTCTCATGCGGAAGAGCACCGATACAAGGAGCACTGCAAGTATTGATATGATGTTGAAGGCAAGGATACTTAATCGTCTTGCGGGTCACCTCAACCTCACAACTGGATCCCCCATCCTTAACAAGCTTAATCCCCAATTCACAATCCCTAACCGGAAACAGCGCACGCAACACCTCAAGAGTCTTACGGGCCTTCTTGGCAGAAGTTTTGGGCCCATAATATCGCGCTCCGTCCTTCTCAACCTTGCGAACGATTTTAACTCGCGAAAAATCCTCATCCGTAACCTTGATATACACAAAATTCTTATCATCCTTAAGCATCACATTGTACCTAGGCCCAAGCTCCTTAATCAGATTCGACTCAAGAATCAACGCCTCAAGTTCAGAATCAACAATCGTATACTGCAAATCACGAGTGCGTGAAATCATCTTTGCCATGCGCACCGTCAGCTTAGCGCTATCACGAAAATAAGTCTGCACACGTTTCTTGAGATTCTTAGCCTTGCCGATATAAAGAACCGTGCCATCTTTACCAAGCATTTTATAAACTCCCGGCTTTGCGGGGAGTTTTTTTAGTATCTTCTGTATTTTTGGATCCAAATTTGTTACCATAGTTTCCAATAATGATCACTCACATGGTACTCAATACCAAGATAAATTTCAAACAAGCAATTCTGAGCACTTTTGCGTTCTTCGATATGTTCGACTATCCCCTCTCGCAGGAAGAGGTCGAGGAGTATCTATTTCAGATGCCTCTCGATGAGCATCAGATTGATCTTTATTTAAAAAATAGTGCAGCATTGAGCTATTCTGACGGACTTTATTGCTTAAAAGGTAATGAAGAAGCTTTTTTCAAAATGCATGAGCGGAGGGCTATGGCGAAAAAATATTGGCAAAAGATCGGAAAATTCCGAAAAATCTTCAATATGATCCCATTCATCAGACTCGTCGCCATCGCAAACAACCTTGCCTACGACAACCCAACCAAAAGATCAGATATCGACCTCGTCGTCGTCACCAAACCGGGACGCCTCTTCACAGCCCGCTTACTACTCACCTTCTGGACTCACTTATTTCGCATGCGTCGCCACGGCAAACGCATTCAAGGCCGCTTCTGCTTAAGTTTTTACCTGACAGAAGACAACCTCAGCCTCGAATCAATCGCAATCAATGAAGACATTTATCTCGCCTATTGGCTAAAAACCCTCCAGCCAGTCTGCGGCGATTACCAAACCTACATCGACCTGATGGATCACAACCGAAAATTCATAGAAGATTTCTTCGCAACACCACTAAATTATCAAAAACGCCACTACCGCGCCAACCGCGGCTGGGTCAGAACAATCCGTCGCTTCAAAGAGAGCCTCTTGCGCAAAAAATTCGGCGACTGGCTCGAAGAAAAACTGCGCGAGTGGCAAATGACCCGCATGCAAAAGAAACTGGACGGCATGACCGAGCAAGAAGAAAAAGAAGCCTCAATCATCATCAGCGACAAAATGCTGAAGTTCCACAATATCGATCGGAGAGAATATTATAAGAAGAGGTGGATAAAACGCGTAAAGGAAGTGATTTAATCATCCCGAGCATCAGCCCCGAACCTAAGATCCAACTTCTTATCAACGATACCAACATCAACAAAATCCACCCGATCTGTCATCAAGCGTTCCTGACAAGCATCAACTTGCGTACAACCAATCACCGCCAGAAGAGCAAGTCTCCTCTCAAGTTTCCGAAACCACGCCCTGGCTTTGTCTCGCATAACAAATTTAGGATGACGACTTTCCCCCAAAGCCACCTCAAAAGATTCACAAGTCCTCTCTACATTATCCTTAGGCACAAAAATTCTATCCAGTATCATTTTTTTATAATTAAAAAATTAGAACTAATCATACCATGAAATAAAACTGATTTCCAAATAAAACAGTCATATTGCAAGACAACCAACCTACAAAAAGGTGTCGCCAAGATAAAGTATTTAATCAACATCAGGCGCCGGACAATCCCCAATCGTATCCATAGCCGGCATACCTGTGTCTCGTCGCACCTCCGCAACCTTCTCAGGCACAACAGGAGCAGGACAATCACCAATAACATCATACTGAGGATGCGTCTCAGGCCCCGCAAACTCACGCCAACGTTCAAGAGCTGCTTGTGCTAATTCAGGATCACGCATATGAATAAAGGTTAAAAACTATAACGACATCAATTTTGACTCAGGATACCCCTCAGCCATCTTACTAAACTCGATTTTTTCTTCCTCTGTCAGTTCTGCAATAGCTTTCCCGGCCCATTTTTTTGTCGCAAGCACCCACTCACGTGGAATCTCTTTCCAATATTTACACCTCTTATTGAGATAAAAAGTGGCTTTACCATCCTTGTACTTAAAAGCTATAGGAAACATTCGACAATCAAGAGGCTTATCCTCATGCTTAAGAGTACAACCTATCTTTAGATCTAAAAATGGACATTTCTTCTGATCATCTTGAATCATATAACCAGGGATCTTGTCATAAACTTTTCTTTTCAGACGTTTTACATCATCTTCCACCAAAAACACCTTGGATCTGCAACAATGGCCTTTACATTTTGCACAAATTTTTTCAAAGGTAGCTTCCAAATGACTTATAAATTACTTAAATCGCAACCTCACACTCGTCCCCCCAAACCCAAACTCCTCTCTCAACCTGTTCTCCAGATACCGACGATACGAAAAATGCACTTTATCAGGAAACCGCGTCTTAATCGTAAAACTCGGCGGCTCAGTCCCATTCTGCGTAATCGACATAATTTTATTAGTTTTACCATACTTCATGCCCTTCGGCGTGTGCTTCATCACAGTCTGCTCCAGCCAGATCGCCAGATCCGTCTCCGAAATCCGCTTTTTTCTTTCCTTATCACAATCTCGAATCACATCGAGCAAACCACCAATCCCCTTTCCTTCCAAAGCACTAACAAAAACAAGTGGTGCCCACGGCAAGAAATCAAATTTATGCCGAGTATGATTAATAAAACGCTCCCGATCCTCCTCAATATTTTCCATCAAATCCACCTTATTCACCGCAAGCACAAGCCCATTCCCCTGTTCAAGAATATAAGAAGCCACATGCATATCCTGACTCGTTATCCCACCTTTATAATCCAAAACAAGAGCCGAAACATCCGACTCCTCAATCGACTGCAAACTCCTCAAAACACTGAACTTCTCAATCCCCTTCTGCACCTTCCCACGACGACGCACCCCAGCCGTATCAACAAAACAAAACTGCTGACCCTCGTCCTCGTAATAAGCCTCAACGCTATCGCGAGTAGTCCCAGGGGTATCAGAAACAATCGCCTCCTCCTTCCCCAAAATCGCATTCAGCAAAGAAGACTTACCAACATTTGGCCTCCCAAGAAAACTCACTCGAATCACATCCTCATCAGCTTCCCCATCATCAACCTCAATCCCCTGTCTATCCAATTCCTCTTCAACAAGCTCCCTGACCTCATCCAGCCCCACTTTATGCAGCGCACTAACCGCAACCGCATCACCAAAACCAAGCTCATAAAGATTATATTTCCTGTTCTCAATATCAAGATTGTCACACTTATTCGCCACAAGAATCGTATGCTTCCCGCTTTTACGCAAAATATCCGCAACATGGAAATCCTCGCTGCTGAGCATTTTCTGCCCATCAACAACAAACAAAATCACATCAGCACCATCAATCGCAATCCTCGCTTGCGCCCGCATATCCTCTTCAATATCATCCTCATTCACCTGCCGAATCCCACCGGTATCCACCAAATAAACCTGCCTATCATGCATCTTCGCCTTACACATCAGTTTGTCCCGCGTGGTACCAGCAACATCCGACTCTATCGCCTTTCTCATCCCAAGCAACCTGTTGAAAATCGTTGATTTCCCAGTATTCGGCTTCCCTACTATCGCCACTATCGGCAACATTTGTGAAAATTTGTTATATTAAAAGTGCGAAAAATATCATATCGAAAAAAGATGGTAAAAACAATGGCCGTAATCAAAAATCGCTCACTAGACGAAATCCTTAAGGTCATCGAAAAGCATGGAATCGAGATTATCGGCGAAAACCGAATCCAAGAAGCTCGAGATAAATTCCCTCACCTAGAAGGAGTCGAAAAACACTTCATCGGCCACCTCCAAACCAACAAAGCTCGCGATGCAATACAACTCTGCGACGTCATCGAAACCGTCGATTCCGAAAAACTAGCAAGCGCTATCAACAAAGAAGCTGAGAAACTCGGGAAATGCATGCTGGTTTTCATCCAAATCAACATCAGTCGCGAACCTCAAAAAGGAGGGATCCTCGCAGAAAACCTAGACAAACTCGTCCAAACCATCCAATCGCTTCCTCACCTTAAGCTCCGTGGACTCATGACAATCGCAGAAAACACCCAAGATCAAGAAAAACTCCGCGATCAATTCATGCACATGCATAAATTCAAAGAAAAATACGACCTCCCAGAACTTTCAATGGGCATGAGCCAAGACTATAAGCTCGCAATCGAATGTGGAGCTACCATAATCCGACTTGGCAGAGCGCTATTTGATGAGCAGCCCGCAGCATAGCGAAGGGCCTCTACAAATAAATCGTTTTGCGAAGCAAAACACCATAAGCTACAATAACCCGAGAAAGCAACAGCATCCCTACTGCAATCTGCAAGTTGCAAGTTGCCAACTACATAACAAAAACCAAAATGAAAAAACTCATCACCCTGCTCATAACGCTTACTATCATGTTAAGCGCTATTCCTATTGCTTCAGCGCAAGAAACAATCCTCCCACAAGGAGCAGAAGGATTTACAGACGACGAATGCTTGGAAATAATAAATAGCGCACATATCAACGCAGCAGATGCCAGATCTACCATACTGTCAAACGAAGAGTGCACATCAAATACAGTAACTCCATGTAGTGAAGAATTATTTTCCTGCGGCATCAAAACAGGAGATATCCACCTCTGGATGCTCCCCTACTACATAACTCACATCGTTGAGTTCCTTATCGGTATCGTTGGAATTGTTAGTGTCGGTTTCGTGATTATCGGTGGATATTTTTATGCATGGGGTGGCCTTACCGAAGACAAGGAAAAAGGCAAAAAAACAGTCATGTATGCCCTCATCGGCCTTGCCCTCGCAACAATGGCATGGGTAATCGTCAACATCGTTCAGACTCAACTCACATCATAATCTCTAATTTCTAATCTCCCTCCACCATGCCTTCAAAAATCAAAAAACTTTTCAAAAAATCCCAACGCAAGATTAATAAAATCAAAAAGCACCTAGAAGAACTCCACAAAATGGAGGAATACGAGAAAAAACATTACGAGGAAAAAGCAAAACTTCCAAAACAAAAACAACCCGAAAAAATCACCGTCAACCTCTCCCTTGCCAGCGTCGCAAAAGCAACACTGGTAATCATGCTACTCTACCTACTCGCCCAATTTGCATACGAAATCAGAAACATCATCGTAATCCTATTCGTATCACTACTCCTTTATGCAGCAATCGACCCAGTAGTAGACAAACTTCAAAAGAAGAAAGTTCCACGCGCACTCAGCGTCCTGGGAATTTACCTGGTAATACTGGCAATCATAGCTTTCTTCATCTCAAACTTAATACCGATCGTAGCCGAACAACTCCTCGAACTCGCAACAAAAGCCGGCGACATCATCACCAACTTAACAGAAGGAAAATCGCTCGAAAACTTCCCACTCTCAGACCGCCTAGTTCCATACATCCAATCCGCACTCGAATCAATCGACCAACAAACAGTAATCAGCAACATACAAGGCGCCCTCCAATCAGTCGGCGAACAACTCCAAAACATTGCAGGCAACACATTCGTCGCAGTAAAAGTCATATTCAACGGCATTTTCAACGCAATCTTGGTCCTCATCATCACATTTTTCCTGGTTACAGACCAAGGCAGCGTCGACAAATTCATAAAAGCCCTCTTCCCTTCACGCTACAGCAGCTACATCGTCGAAAAATCCGAGAAAATCAAAACCAAAATCGGCCAATGGGTCCGCGGCATAATGACCCTCATGTTCTGCATGTTCGTTCTTTACCTCATTGGATTCTCACTTCTAGGACTAGATTACGCAGTCACACTCGCAATGATGGGCGGAATCGCAGAATTATTCCCTGTTATCGGCCCGATTCTCGCAGGTGTTCCAGCCTTCCTGATCGCATTCAACGAATCACCATGGCTAATATTCTGGGTACTGGGTATCGTCATCATTGCTCAACAACTTGAAGGCAATGTGCTGATACCTCTGATTATGAAAAAAGCTGTCGGCCTCAAACCCGTAATCGTCATCCTTTCCGTCTTAATCGGTTATCAAATGCTTGGAATTCTTGGAATACTCCTCGCAGTTCCAGTCGCAACCACAGCTTCGATCTTTATTGCGGATTATTTGAACAAAGACAAATAACCTCAGAAGCACACTTCTCCCACGAAAACTTCCCTGCCCTCGCAGTCAATTTTTCCTTATCCCACTTTCGCGAAACCAACTTCTTCATCCCCGCCACAATCGCTCCAACATCTTTCGGATCAACATAAATAGCCTGCTTCCCGCAAACCTCCTCCATCGGGCTATTTTTACTAGTCAGAACAGGAGTACCACAACTCAAAGCCTCAAGCGGCGGCAATCCAAACCCTTCATACAAAGAAACGTACACAAGCCCCGCAGCCCCCTCATACAGCATCTTCTTATCCTCAGACGGAACCGCACCAATAAAATGCACCTTACGACTGCGCGGCAGCTTTAAATCAGCAAAAATTTTCTTATCAAAATCCCCCGCCACAATCAGCACCTCCTCCAAATCAGCCTTCAAATAAGCCTCGATCACCCTTTTCAAGTTCTTCCTCGGCTCCAAAGTCGACAAAGATAACAAATACTTCTCCGGCAAATCATACTCCTCATCGCCCTCAGGCATATAAACCCCTTCGCCAACCACCTCACTCTTCACCCCACACAACTTCTTCAGCTCCTTCTGAGTAAACTTCGAAACAGAAATCACCTTATCCGCATTATTAAAATACTTTTTCGGCTTATTCAAAAAATACCAAAGCTTACTTTTCCATGAAAAAAACTCCGGGAACCGCAAAAAAGATAGGTCATGACAAGTCACAACCTTCTTAACCCCGCGAGGCAAACGAATCGGCCTCATATCAGGCAAAAACATCACATCAACCCCCAGATCCACCCGAGGAAACGGCAGAAACCAAAACGCAAAATTAAGCGCCCTATTCGCAACCTGCCAAAAAACCTTCTTCACATTATCCCCCTCAAACTCATCAAGAATTCTCTCATACTCAGTCTTCCTTCCACTCAAAAACAAAACAAACTCATGTTCCTTATGCTTAATCATCTCCTCAACAAGGGCACGCGTATAAACCGAAACCCCCGAGACTTTCTCGTTTAGAAGCGGCCGAAGATCGATTCCAATTTTCATAAGTTACGCAATAGCTATCAGATAACAGTATATCAAAGCATCACGTTTTGCGAAGCAAAACCCCACAGACGCCACCAGGCATCAAGTACTATCAACCCGTTTTTGCAATAGCAAAAACTCCATCCACTAGGGACTAACAAGTAATCCACTCACAATCCCCCACCATTCTCTTCAAAGTCTCAAGCTCCTTCTCTCGCGCACACCCAATCCCAACCACCAACAGATAGTCCCCCTTTTTAAGATCGTCCTTATGAGCTAGCTCGCGCCCATACTTTTTCTTCACATTACAACCCACACCAAGCACATAACCATCCTTCCCAAGATAACTTGGATCAATAGAACCTTTACCCAAAATTTTCTCCACCTGAAAAGGAAAACTTACAATCCCGGCAAAAAATTCATAACAAAGCTGCACAAAAATCACCAAAAGTAGCCCCAGTAGCAATCCAGCAACTGCATTCACTTTATAAGGAGGATCCTTTAAATAACTAGTCACCTCCGGATTCGCAATTTTATAAGAGGTCTGCATCGTCTCATTATAAGAATCAAGACGTTCCTCAAGCTCATCAACAGTCACCCAAGCCGCCTCCTCGATCAAGCTCGCATCACTAGCAAAAACCTGAAAAATGATGTTCTGCCTCTCCTGCTGCCTAGCCGTAACTGTAAAAGACCCACTCGTCATCCGCAAATTAGCCTGCTCCTGAAAAGACGGATCCATCGTCCACCCTTGAACAGTTTGCGCAAAATAATAATCATCCTCTGTAGAACCCTTAGTTCCATACTCCTCAGCATTTTCAAGATGGACATAAGCCTCCTGCTCCAAGCCCACTGTCAGAAACACAACCCCTTCATAAGTCACACCTGTCACCGCAACACTATAAACAGCACCACAAATCGCAAAAATCACACCCACGATCAGAGCTTTCCATTTAACACGCCACAAAAAGTAAAAATAGTTACGTACGTCCATAATTCTTTAGGTTTTAGGGATTAGGAAGTCCTACTGCACAAAAAATAACCGATTTGCAGTCCAACCGCAAGTATGCTTCTTATTCTGAATCTTTTGAATAAGCCTCAATGACTAAATCCACCAACTCACCCAAACCCTCAACAGGAAGGACTTCCTCAGCCTTGCCTACCTCAAGAACTCTCGCTCCTTCTGGAAGAGTCTCTACCACAGGCACCTCTAGTCCCCAAACTGTACGACTGGATTCCGAAGTCATAATATCTTTGCTCAAAAAATAACGAGGTACAATTCTAGCACACCCCTACCTTCTAGCAAAGCTTCGCCATTTTCGTCGCAAAAACCCCTTAATCTCCCTCTCAAACCTATCCCTCCCAAAATCCGCAACACTCTCAACAATCTTTTTACCACTAAATCGCTTCTTCTCAAACCTCAAAACCGCCTTGAGAAGTGCATCCGCACTTTGGGTTCTGAAGAAAATTCCGCTTTTACCATCCTTAACCGTCTCCAAAGCACCACCCTCAGCATAAGCAATAACAGGCCGACCAGAAGCCATCGCTTCAACCGGCGCAATCCCAAAATCCTCAATTTGAGGGAAAATAAAAGCCCGACAGGCCGAATATAACCTCCTCAGCTCCTCATCCGAAACAAAATCAAGAAACTCAACATTCCCCTTCGCCATCCTCTTAAGTCGCTTCATCTCCGGCCCACGCCCAACAATCTTAAGCGGTCGCCCCAGATGATTAAACGCCTCCACAATCAGATCAAAACGTTTATAAGGAATCAATCGCCCCACAGCCAAATAAAAATTTTCCCTCTCGCTCGACAAATAAAAATCCTCAGTCTCAACAATCGGATAAATCGTCTCGGACTTAGCTTTATAATATTTAGAAATTCTCTCACCAATATAATCAGAATTGGAAATAAAATAATCAACACGATCAGCAGCCAGCCGATCCCAAAGCCGAATTTCATGCAAAAGATACGGCGCCACCCTCTTAACAACAGAAGGCCACGGATAATCCCGCAAATATCGATGACAATCATCCCAAACATACCTCATCGGCGTATGACAATACGAAACATGCATCGTCTCAGGCTTGGTAATCACCCCCTTCGCACACGAATGCGCACTCGAAAGCACAATATCAAACTCCGACAAATCAAACTGCTCAAAAGCCACCGGCATCCACTTGAGATACCACTGATGATGCTTCTTCGCCCCAGGAAATTTCTGGATAAAAGAAGTCCTCACATCACAATCCGCAAACATCGGCAGCCGATTCTTATCATAAACAGAAGTAAAAATCGGCGCATCCGGAAACATCCTCGAAAAAGCATGAACAACCTTCTCCGCTCCCCCCGGATCAGTAAGCCAATCTGCCACTAGCGCTATCTTGAGACCGTCCATTTGTTTTTGTTTTTGGTGAAAAACTGCGTGGATATATTAGCAGGATAGAAGGGAGTTTGACAATGGATCTATTCTAACAAAGTAGCCCTAATCGCAACCTGTATATCTTCAGGACAATCCTGAGTTCTCAATAAAACAGAATCTTCCAATCCATCTGCAGCATTGCGATAAATATTGCATTCCATATCTCCAGGACGCAACCCACATCCGGCCTCATGTAATTCAGCCCTTGTAGCTTTGATTATCCCGATCGTTTCCCCCGCCTGTAATATGTCCAGACGTGTGCATGGCATATTGTCTTGTTCACCATCCGAAATCGCAAGCACTTCATCCAATCTACCCTCAAAACTATCCCAAGTCTCATCATCACATCCGACCACACACATAAGCGTATCTCTCCGTATGCCCGTCATCTGCGTCTCTAAACTTGCACAAGTACCTTCATAATGACCCTCACCAATATCTGGACAACCCAGCGTATCCCATGA
Source organism: uncultured Candidatus Peribacteria bacterium (assembly GCA_964538865.1). Classification (GTDB taxonomy): domain Bacteria; phylum Patescibacteriota; class Gracilibacteria; order UBA1369; family UBA12470; genus CAZIHU01. The sequence continues at coordinate 60,318 of CAZIHU010000005.1, read as the reverse complement.
CTCCCTAAAACTCTCGGCCAAGCCCAAAGCTCCTTCCGCCTCATCTAAATCACAAGGCAATTTCATATCCACAAATTGTGTGCCAGCTCTCACAGCTCGTGCATGAACATCCTGAGAACATTTCGTGGCAACATCTAGCATACTACCCACAATATTTTCACTACTACTCTGAGATCGAAGACAATCGGCCCTTGCACTGGACGACTCTGCACAGCTATACGGGATATTTGACGCCTGTGATTCCAGTGCAAACCCCATAAAAGCATCGATAACTTCCCCACAAGTTGGAGGACCTACCTCAGCAGCATCTTCAGCAGCCACTTGAACATCTAAGGGACAAATTATCTCAGCAATATCACGCACACTCTCCATTGCCTCAATTGCAAATCCGAGGTCACGACACTTTATCTCATGCGGACTATTCAGCCAAACAGGATCATTTGGAGGGGCACACGACGTATCATACCTCAAACTAAAAGCCTCCGCAGTTGCGGCGGCCTCGAGCACATAAGGCATATCACAAAAATCCTCCTCAACACCATCCTCAATTTGCACAGTCCCTTCAGGAGGAACCACGTCTCCATTATCCTCAAGCCCAACCTCCTCTCCTCCACACCCCACACCAAGCAAAAACGCCCCCGTCGCAGCCATTCTACTTACATTACTCATAATAAATTTTGTTAAAAAGTCAGGGTGAAATTATAACCACGCATATCGTCAAAAAGCAAACGTTAACGTTTTAGGCGCTAGGCATTTAGGGTTGATAGTAACCTACTAATAAAACGTTTTTCGCGACAGCGAAAAACTCCATAACTGCAAACTGCAAGTTGCAAGTTGCAAACTACATCACCGCCAATTTCGCCTCCTCAATGCTCGGATAAGTCGTAATCAACTGTGTCAAACCGACAACTTGCAAAATATCCACAATATTACTCTTGGCTTGCGCCACAACAACCTTACCACCATCAGCTGAGATCTTGCTGTACCAATCAGTCAAATAACCGATAGATTTACTGTTCATGTATTCTAGTTCACCGAGATCAAAAATCAAATTCAATCCCGTACCTGCTTCTTCGATAACCGCATAAATCTTCTTAGCTTCTTCATCAACATTGCTTTCATCAAGTTGGCCGGTGATTTTGACAATTTTGACTTTCTTGTCACCATCCGCTTGGACGTCTTCGAACGTTATTGTTGCTTGAGTCATAATTTTTATTTGTTATTTATAATTTATTTAATATTTTTTCGAAATCCGATATTCCACATTCCATATTCTATAACTGGACATGGGTCGGATCATCCTTGCCAGATGATACTTTATCTTCTTTCCCACGTAAATACTTCTTTACACGAACTCGAAGTCCACCTTCTTTTTTATCTTCAAATAAAAGCTCGTCCGTCCATTCCGCAACGATCTTCGGAAGACCTCGGCCACGAAGACCAAGATATTGTCCATGCATCATCGAAATCCTTTCTTTAACCAAATTATTCATCTGTTCAGCAGAATATTTACTCGAACCTGTGCCGGTATCTTCAATAATAACTTCCAAACTTTCATCAGGGACATTAACAAAAGTAATAGTCACATTCTCGCCTTTGGCCGAACCATGCTCAATCGCATTATTACAAAGCTCATCTACAACCGATTGAAAACGATAAGCCCACTGTTCAGAAAACCCTGTCATATTCTTCGTCATCGTTAGAGTAAAATCACGAATTCCAGAAAGAAAATATGCACTTGTAGGCAAAATGATTGTTACTTCAACAGGTTCTTTAGACTCATCCTTGGCTGGAGCAACTGGCGCCGGTGCCGGTGCTGCCTGAGGTGCCGCAGCAGCAGGTTGAGCCTGTTGCGGTTGAGGTTGTGCAGCTGGAACTTGGTTTTGATCTGTCATAAAAATCACTTACATTTCAATATATTGTACCAAATTTCCAACCCTACGTCAACCCTGTAATCTACGAGATTCCTGAAAAATGAGCTCATAAAGCTCAGAAATAAACTCCTTATTGAGTTTTTGTTCCTCCGCAATCTTAAAAAGCCGCTCTTTTATAAGCTTTTCTCTATCCGGATCAAAAACCTTCATCCCTTTCTCCTTCTTGATCTCCCCTATCTCCTGAGCAAGAGCAAACCTCTCACTAATCAAGGACATAAGCTGTTTATCAACTTGATCAATTTTTTGTCTTAAATCTTCAAACATGGTTGTTTTTTTATAAATTTTTTAAAGTTATACCAAAATTATTTGCCTTTGGAAAGCCGTTATATTAGAATACCAGGCGATTGTATCTAAGTCTGACATCCGATTCTATTGTCCTGTCCCACACAAAAGGGATCCTCGATAGAAAATGACGATGCCCAGGCACTAACCCCAAGGACTCATGACAACCGAAAAAGAACTCAAAGAAATGCTCAAAAATGCGGTTCATTTTGGGCATGCAACAAGGAAATGGGACCCGAAGATGAAACCCTACATTTATGGAGAGAAACAGGGTATCCACGTCTTCGATCTCAACAAAACCGCAAAAGCCCTCGCAGCAGCTTTGAAATTTCTAAAAGCTTCCGCAAAAGAAGGCAAAACAATTATGTTCGTCAGCACAAAACAGCAGGCAACAGAAATTGTTAAAACCGCAGCAAAAGAATGCAGATGCCCATATGTAACACAGAAATGGGTACCCGGCCTCTTTACAAACTTCAAAACAATCAAACAAAGAATCAAGTACCTGAAGAAGCTCAAAGACGAAAAAGCAACCGGCGAATTCGAAAAATACACAAAAAAAGAAGTCGTAAAGCTGGAAAAAACCATCAACAAGCTGGAAACAGCACTGGGAGGAGTCCAGAATTTAAACAAAACTCCCGACATCCTAATAGTAATGGATGTACACCGCGACCAAATCGCAGTAAAAGAAGCTCAGCGAAAAGGAGTGAAAATAGTCGGAATAACAGATTCAAATGCTGACCCCACAGGCATCGACTATCCAATCCCCGCAAACGACGATGCCGTCAAATCACTCACCTATCTGATCGCCAAATTCAAAGAAGCTTTAACTTCCAAATAAGTCCGATAAAACCTTTCATCCTTTTACCAAAATTTACCATGGAAGAAGAAAACAAAAACCCAACACCTACTGAAACTCCTGCACCAGCTGCAGAAGCACCTCCGGCCGAAGAAAAACCTACAGAAGAAGCTCCCGCTGCTGCAGAAAAACCTGCAGAAGAAGCTCCTGCTGCTGCAGAAAAAAAGCCCGATGAGAAAAAGAAAAAAGCCAGCCTCCCCAGCGACGAAAAATGGCTATCTGTAGCCGCATACATTCCTGCTGGATTCATATTACCACTACTCCTGAAACCGAAGAGCAAGCCATGCTTGTTCCACGCAAAACAAGGACTCGCCATGTTCGCAGTCGTCATCGTAGTTCTCTTCACGCTTGCAATCATCCCAATGCTAGGTTCAATGCTATTCTTATGTTATTTCGGCCTTATGGTCTTAGCGATGGTAAAAGCAGCCGACGGAGAACAATGGAAAATACCTGTTCTGGGAGATTTTGTAGAAAAAATTGACTTGAGCAAAGCTTTTGCTACCGCACCAGCAGCACCTAAGAAAGAAGGTGAGGAAAAACCTGCTGAAGGAGCGAAACCAGGAGAGGAAAAACCAGCTGAAGAGAAACCTGCTGAGGAAGCACCTCCAGCCGAAGAGAAGCCAAAAGAGGAAGAAGCACCCGCAGAAGAGGCACCAGCTCCAGCAGAGGAAGCGGCTCCAGAAGCTCCACCAGCTCCAACCGAACCACCTGCAGAAGAACCAAAAGAAGAAACTCCCCCAGCAGCATAATCCCACACTCTCAACTCAAATCTCTAATCTCTCAACTACTCATGACAGTCACTCTCGATCAAATCAAGAAACTCCGCAACGAAACAGGAGTCTCAACTATGGCATGTAAAAAAGCCCTAGAAGAAGCTGATGGCGACCACGGAAAAGCCATCGAACTTTTGCGAAAAAAAGGTGAAGCAAAAGCAGCAGATCGCGCAGATAGATCAACTTCCCAAGGCGTCGTCGCTATCGCTGAAGAAGACGGAAAAGCAGCAATGGTTACACTCGCATGTGAAACAGATTTTGTTGCAAAAAATGAAGATTTCATCGCCGAAGCAAAAGCTTTAGCAGACAAAGTACTCGCAGAAGGCGAAGAAACAGATTTAAGCGGGACAGTAAGCGAACTCACAATCAAGCTAGGTGAAAAAATCGATGTACCAGCACAAACAATCGTTGAAGGAACAAACATCGGAACTTACGTACACTCAAACAATAAGATCGGAGTAGCCGTAGTTCTCTCTGGAGAAGACAACGAACTTGCAAAAGATGTTGCAATGCACATCGCAGCAATGAACCCAATGTATATTTCTCCTGAAGAAGTACCTGCAGAAGATATCGAGAAAGAAAAAGAGATCTGGCGCGACCAATTGCAACAAGAAGGTAAGCCCGAGAACATTTGGGATAAAATCATGGAAGGAAAAGAGAAGAAATTCCGTAATGAAAACGCCCTTTTGAAACAAGATTTCGTAAAAGATCCTGAGAAAACAATCGAACAACTGCTCGAGGAGGTTGTTATCGAATCATTTGAAAGATTCTCATTATGAGTCCCCTGTCATCAAGCGTAAAAAAAGCCATAGCCGACATTAGGTCAGGCAAGATGGTAATTGTTGTCGACGATGAAGATCGTGAAAACGAAGGAGATTTAATTTTTGCAGCAGAAAAAGTGTCTGCAGAAAAGATAAACTTCATGATGCGAGAAGGACGCGGCTTGATTTGCGTACCAATTTCAAAAGAAATCGCAGAAAAACTGGATTTAAGACCAATGGTCGAAGACAACGAAGAAGCAACAAAATGCAACTTTACCGTATCGGTAGACGCTCGGAGAGGCACAACAACAGGTATTTCGGCTTCAGATCGAACCAAAACAATAAAAACCATCGTAAGCCCCAAGTCCAAGCCAAAAGACCTTGTCAGACCCGGCCATATTTTCCCAATAATCGCCCAGGAAGGCGGCGTACTCGTACGCGCAGGACATACCGAAGCATCGTGCGATTTAGCTAGATTAGCAGGTTTAAAACCGGCCGGAGTGCTTTGCGAAATCACAAAAGAAGACGGCGAAATGGCACGACTCCCCTATTTGAAGAAATTTGCAAAAAAACACGGACTCACAATCATTTCAATAAAAGATTTAATCGCATACCGCACACAAAACGAAAAACTCATCAAAAAAGTTGTCGAAACCGACCTCGAAACCGAACATGGCAAGATGCGAATGATCGTTTATAAGAACTTGATAGACGAAAAAGAACATATCGCCTTGGTAAAAGGTAAAGGAAATTTTGTACGCGTCCACTCCGAATGCTTAACCGGCGACCTACTGGGATCACTACATTGCGACTGCGGCTCACAACTAGACGAAAGCCTAAAGATCATCAGCAAAAAAGGCGGCGTATTGCTCTACATGCGCCAGGAAGGACGCGGCATCGGCCTTATAAACAAATTGAAAGCCTACAACCTCCAAAAAAAAGGGCTCGATACAGTGCAGGCAAATGAGATATTAGGATTCAACGCAGATCTACGCGACTATGGAATCGGCGCACAAATTCTCGCAGATTTAGGTTTAAAAGAAATAAAGCTCCTCACCAACAATCCAAAAAAAATCATCGGCCTCGAAGGCCACGGCCTCAAAATCACAGAAAGAATAAGAATCGAAAGCAAACCAACCAAAAGAAATCATAAATATTTAAAGACCAAGAAAACAAAGCTCGGTCATATATTAAAGAATGTCTAAATACATTAAGAAAGCTCTCGATCTCGCCCAAAAAGCGAACCCCTACCCTAACCCACAAGTAGGCGCAATTTTAGTGAAAGATGGAAAAATAATCGGCCAAGGCATGCATAAAAAATTCGGCGGCCCCCACGCCGAAGTCGAGGCTTTCCACAATTGCAAAACAGATCCAAAAGGAGCAACCCTCTACGTCACACTCGAACCCTGTTCACGCTATGGAAAAACCCCTCCCTGCACAGACCTCATCATAAAAAAAGGCATCGAGAAAGTCATTTGCGGAAGGCGCGACCCAAGCCAAGAAGGCGCAAAAAAACTCCGAAAAGCCGGCATCAAAACGCGCATATTACTCCCTCACATAACCTTGAAAATCGCTTCAAGCATAGATTTCAAAATATGGTCACCTACCTGCACAAAAATAACAGGGAAAACGTCCCAAAAATACGTCCACAAGCTCCGCGCAAAAGCAGACGCAATCCTCGTCGGCATCAATACAATCCTCACAGATAACCCCCAACTCAATGTTCGCCTCTCACAAGGCCCCAACCCAACAAAAATCGTCCTCGACAGCAAGCTCCGCATCCCTCTCAAGGCAAAAATCCTCCAAGAAGGAGAAGTAATAATCTGCACAACAGTGAAATCTTCACAAAAACGCACCCACCTCGAGAAACTCGGAACGAAAATTCTCACCTTCCCCAACCTCCATAACCTCAAACCAGTCCTCACGCGCCTCACATCCTTGAGTTACGAAAAAATCCTCGTCGAAGGCGGCCAACAAATCTCAAGCTCATTCCTCCGAGAAAACCTCGCAAACGAAGTACTCCTTTTCATCTCGGATAAGAAGCTCGGCAAAACAGGACTGGAAGCAATCATGCCAAGCAGCTTACAGCACCTAAAAATCACAAAAACATCAAAAATCGGTAAAGATACCTTGATAACCATGTCACACTAACCGATTAGCGTGAAGAGGGAGCCGGCTCCCCCCAGCAATACATAGCCCCCATCTGTCAAATCATAACCAACACACACACTGCCCTTCACATCTACCTCCTGTTATGGTATAATTACTAGAAATAATTATATCTAAATAACCGAGGAGAATGAGGATAAGCTTCATAAGCAAGTTGCTAAACGTAAGTGAGCACGAATGGCCACGTGTGTTTGTGTCTTGGGTTTTGACGTTGTTTTTACGAGTTGGATTCATTGTTGGATGGACAGTTTTGATAGCCATGTTCGTACACAGAATGGGCATTGAGCAACTGCCACTCCTGTTTATCATAAACGCACTTCTGGTTATCTTTGGAACAGTGTTTTTCTCCGCAATAATCGAGAAGATCAGGAGGGAAATCCTGATAATCATCAATATCTTACTAGGAGCAATCCTTCTGGTATCGGCAACCATGTTCGTTCTTTATTCAAACTGGTTGTTTTTCGGACTCGTCTTACTGGCGGAATCCATCATGCTGGCTCAGGTCAACATTTTAATCGCGCTATTCGTAGAGGAATTGTTTACTCCTTTGGAAAGCCAACGCACCTTTCCGATAGTTGAATCATCCGAGACAATCGGGGCAATCGTAGGAGGAGTTATCATAAGCACCCTCGCACACAGTATCCCTTCATATAAATTCCTGTATATATGGGTTTTGATGATTATGTTGGTAATACCGATTATTCTCAATTTTAAAAATTTAAGTACGGATGTACCTTCTCTTGAACAGAAAGAAAAGCATGAAAGCAGCTTTAAAAAGATAAGAGATAACTTTAAAAAAGCTCAAAAATCACCATTCTTAAAAGGCCTAATAGTAGTAATCATCCTGCAATGGATGTTCATAAACCTACTCGAATTTCAATACACAAAATCGGTCCAACAAAACGTATACAATGAGACCGAGACGACGTTGGCATATGAAAACGCCAATTTAAAACGTTTCCAGGCAAACACCTTGAATATAGAAGATGCCATCGCAGAAGAAATAGTTTTGGAAAACAAGAATGACAAGATAAAACACGAGAGCGAAGACATTATGGAAGGAGAACTAACAGCAAAACTGGGACTGCTCCAAATTATCTTTGGTACAGCAACCCTTCTGATGCAACTTCTGCTATCAAGTAGGATACTTAAGCGACTCGGTATCATAAAAAGTATGGCGATACACCCGTTGGTATCATTACTTTCTCTGACGGGAATGGCGCTCAAATTCAACATCTTCACAACATCGATGACAAAAGGTATATCGGAAATGAGTGGAATACTTTTCCAAAACGCCTATCATTCATCGTATTACGCATTTGGAGAAAAAATAAGAAATCAAATGAAGGAACTCCTCGAAGGAATAATCAAGCCTGTCGGAGCAATATTGGGCATGAGTTTGATAGTTTTGCTTGAAAACTTTGTATTCGGAATGCAACTGACCCTAACCATAAACATCATACTAGCGATAATCGCAATCATCAGCACAGTACTAATATCCAGCATTCAAACAAGATACACAGAACTTTCACAAAAAAATATCGAGAAAGGTAACAGCCTCCACACAAGAATAAACGCTGTAGAAATCCTGGGACAAAAAGGACACAAAACAGACTACGCAAAACTAATCAAATTAATTCAGAGAAAAAACGAAGAGGAAGAAATTCAACTAAAAGCGGTGGAAACATTGAAAGAAATTAAAGAACCAGAAACCATCCCTCACCTATTAACCTGCCTCGATTGCGACAACCCAAATATAAAACTGGCAGTCATCGAAACCCTAGGAGAATTCGATAATTTACACAAACAATATCTTTTCAAATCAGGATTCGGTGAATACAGAATACAAACAACTCTGAAAAAGCTTTTCGAAAAAGAGGAAGAAGAAGAAATCCGCTCAGCAATCATCAAAGTACTGGCCAAACTCAATGCGAAAGACATAATCCCATTCCTACTAAAGAAACTGCATTCAAAAGACGAAAAAATAGTAGCGGATTGCATACGCATCTGCGGACTTTTCAAAGATCCAAACTCAATTTTCTACCTGGAAAAACACCTCGACAGCAAAGACCCAAAAATCCGTGCAAACTCAATCATCGCCTTATGGCAATTTAAAAAATTAAGACCAAAACTAAACCATTACCTCGACCAACTCATGGATAGTAGTAAAAAAGAGCACCAAGTTGCCGGAGTATATGTAATCGCAGAACTCAAGCTGAAAGAAAGAAAAAGGAGTTTATATAAAATGCTAAAAGATAAAGAAACTCCTGATATACTTTTCGCACTGGGCCGATTATCGGAACCATCAGCGATCATAAGACTCATCGATCACATATTGGATAACAAGAAAGATTGGAAAGAAATGCAAAAAAAGATAAACACGCTCCCCAAAAAATTCTTAAGCAAATTGAAGCAATACCTATACCACGAGGTATCCGATAAAATCCATAAGACCCTAAAGGCTCACAGCCATTTGAAACCGGAAGAATACGACAAAAAAACCTTAACCGAACTCGTACAACTTTACGATCTGATCCATGAAGTAAGAATTAAAAATAAACTAAAAAAACTTCTCGACTCACACAGAAAATGATCAAAAAAAGCCTAAAACTCAAACTAATTCTCGCAAACCTAGCCATCCTAGCACTAGTAGCTGGAGCATACTTTGTAATCAATCAATTCTTCTCCGACTTGCCATACCTCGAGTATTCACCTTACGGCGCATTGGCTTTGTTTTTCATTCTATCGCTAATCGCACTAAGACAAATACTACATGCCCCTCTCAGAACCATTTTGATCGAAATGAAATTACTTCTCACAGGCAAAAGCTTTCACCGCATATACACAAAAAGAACAGATGAAATAGGGATTCTCGGCCATTTCTTTAACGAAATCACAGCAAACCTAGAAAAAATCTCACACGACCTCAAAGAACACCAAAGAATCTCAGAAGAACTCAACCTCGCACAAAAAATCCAACGTGACTTAATCCCTCGCGAAGCACCCGCCATCCCAAACCTCGAAATAACAGCGAAAACCAAATCCGCCGCAGAAATCGGCGGAGACAGCTTCGACTTCATGCCACAAGAGAAGCAAACCTTCTTCTACATAGGAGACGTAACAGGACACGGCATACCAGCAGGCCTCGTGATGATCATGGTAGACACCCTCATCAGTACATTTGCCGGCATGAGCGAAAACGCGAAAGACCTCATCGTAAACGTAAACAAATTCCTAAAACCGAAACTCCAACCGAACATGTTCATGACAATGGTCATGCTCAGATGGCAGCACGAAGAGAAAAAAATGCACTTTGCAGGAGGCGGACACGAACACATCCTCCATTACAAAGCCAGCGAAGGAAAATGTGAAGCAATTATGTCAGGAGGAATCGCAGTAGGCATGCTTCCCGACTCATCAGCAGTAGTAAAAGAACAAGAATTAGCATTCCAAGAAGGAGACTTCCTCATACTATATTCAGATGGAATAACAGAATGTAAGAACATGAACGGCGAACAGTTCGGCCTCGAAAGATTAACCAAGAGCGTTGAAACCAAAGCGCCTTCAGCAACTTCAACCAAGGAATTATTCGATCACGTCGCACAAGAAGTAACAGTATTCGTCGAAGAACATGTCCAAGAAGATGATATGACCCTGATCGTGGCAAAACACACTGCCGGACAAGTTGCACCGGCCGCACAAGAGACAACTGACTGGGAAGACGACAAAAAGGAGCCCTTGCCTGAGAATCAGACAGCAGACAGCAAGGAGCAGACAGCAGAGACAACAAAAGAAGTTGCAGAAAATAAAGTTGCAGAAAGCTCTACAGACACAGTAGCATAAGAACGTTTTGCGACAGCAAAACACCACAGATGCCGAAGCAACAGCGCAGGCATCAAGTATTATCAACCGTTTTCGCAAAGCGAAAACACCACAGAGCGGCCAAAGGCCAGCTCAAGCTACTATCAATCCGTTTTGCCACAGGCAAAACACCATTCTGCTCTTTGCTCCTTGCTCTCTACTATCTACCACCCATGCGAACAACCGACTTCGACTACAACCTCCCCGGAGCCCTCATCGCCACCGAGCCCGCCGTCCCCAGAGACACCTCAAGGCTGATGGTGATCGACCGCGCCAGCGGTGAGATTAAGCATCGACGCTTCTTAGACTTACCTGACGCTTTGCCCAAGAATTGCGTGCTGGTTTTCAACAACTCAAAAGTCTTGAAAGCACGCTTGCACGGAGATATCGGCGAAATATTATTAACAAAAGAACTCTCACCCTTAACCTGGGAATGCCTCGCAAAACCCGGCAAAAAATTCCGAGCCGGCTCGGAAATCAAATTCGGCAACGATTTAACTGGAGAAGTCATCAAAACAAACGAAGATGGCAGCAAAATCATCAAATTCTCAGGAAAAAACCTCGAAGAAGTTGGCGAAACTCCCCTACCCCCATATTTAAAAGGCTCAAAAGCAACACACGACCAATACCAAACAATCTACGCCAAGCCAAAAGGCAGTGTCGCAGCACCAACCGCAGGCCTCCACTTTACAAACCGCATATTCGACGCCCTCAAGGAGCGCAGAATCGAAACCCACTTCGTAACTCTCCACGTCGGCCGAGGCACTTTCGAACCTGTAAAAACCGATTCAATCCAAGACCACAAAATGCACTCCGAATGGTTCACTTTAAGCAAAGAAACCGCCCAAGCCCTCAATCAAGCCAAAAAAGATGGCAAAAAGATCGTAGCAGTCGGCACAACCTCAGTCCGCGTCCTGGAAAGCTGCTGTCATGACGGCCTCTTGCAACCACGGTCAGGCGAAACCGATATTTTCATCCACCCCGGCTACAAATGGAAATTCACAGGCGCAATACTAACCAATTTCCACCTCCCAAAAAGCACCCTCCTCATGCTCATCAGCTCTTTCGCAGGAAAAGACCTCGTCGATCGAGCTTACCAAGAAGCAATCAACGAAAAATACCGGTTCTATTCATTCGGCGATTCAATGCTTATCTTATAACCACTCCGGAACGTATTTAGCCTCTTTCAACCCCGAAACCTTCCTCACCAACTCAATATCCACAAGGTTGAATTTCCCTAAATACAAATCCTTAACATCCCCTCCCTCACTCTCGAACTGCTTAATATCGTGAAAACCTTTAAAATAAATAAAATCCTTAGTAAACACCCCTGAAAACGAAGTATCCTCAAGCCCACGCTTAACCTTTACCGCAACCTGAAAAGCCCTTTCTTCACTGAATCCCAAATCTTTCACATAATCAAAAACCTCACGGAAAGAATGCCCAAGCGCATAATCCACCGCCAAAACCGACAAAGCCGCCCAGTAGTTTTTCTCAACATCATACTCAGTAGCCAACATCTGATTTCGAACAGCAAGACCCTCCTGCGTCTCCAAATACCCCGCAAGCCCCCGATTAAATATCTTATACGGCTGCCTAGAACCATTCTCAGCAGTCAAAATATGCGTTTCGATCTCGTGAGCAATAAGCATCTTAATCCGCGTCTCGGAAAAAAGAGCACCCTTCCGCACAAACAAAGCCCCCCGCTTACCCGCCATACAATCCGCAACCATACTTTCCTTGATTTTCACCTTCCAATCGGTAAGGCCATACTCCTCAAAAACTTTTTCGAACCTTTTGGCCGCCTTCTCATGATCGACATCCAAATCTTCATAAGGGAAAGCTTTGGGCTTAGAATCCAAATAATCTTTCGCCGCATCCAAAATTTCCTGATCAGGTTGTCCAAACAAAGCAATCGACTTATCTGTAAAAGCATCTGTCGCGATATGTTCAACTAACGATAACTTCTTGAGTACCTCCTCCTTCTTAGCTTTAAAAATCTGCCCCAAAAACGAATCATCGCATTCAATTCTCTTAAGCTTCTCGCGTAACCTGAATGGATCAAATTTAAGTTCTGGATAAATAAATTGAGGATTGCTTTTCTTGCTTTTGAAAAAGTTAACACGTTCATCCTCCAAATTAAGCGGCCGCAAATGATAAAGAAGCTTAACCTGACGATCTATATCGGCAAGTTGGGCATCGATATGCGAATAGTTTGTCTTCGGCTGAGCATCCATATCATCAGTAGATCCCTTAAACTCAGGGATCTTGCCTTTTTCTTTATATTTTTTAGAGGGATCAACCAAAAAATTGGCCAAATCGCGCTTGCCTATCACAATCTTGAACTTCTTCCCGGATAAATCCTCAAGACCGGCAATAGTCTGTACCCGAATATCAGAAAGTGTGAACTTAAGTTTAACTTTGCCCTCCTCCGACGATTCCTCGTCTTTAACAAGCCCTATTTTCTCCGCAAGACCTTGATCAACGACCGATCTTCCAACAACAGGATTAATCGAAGCCATAACCTTTACAGGCCCTTTCTTCCCTATTACATCCACCATCTCCTTCTGACCAACAACAGTCTTTCCCGAAATATTCTGAATATCTTTTTCCACCTTATTCCCAAACATATCCTGCGCAATCCGCACACCCTTCTCGGGACTCGTAACCTTCACCCCGCGAATCCTCTCAAGCCTCTTACGCAAAGGCGCCAAATTAGCAACCTGCACACCAAGCCCAGCACGCGCATTAACCTCCAAAAGAACAGGCCCACTGGTCTTATCAAGAGCAATATCCACAGCAAGATAACCAATATTCGTAATGATCTGAACCTTCGACGAAATCAACAAAATCTCATCCCAATACGGGATCTCAAGACCACGAAGACCTTTCGGTCCTTCAACAATCTTCTTGTTCGCAACAACATGCGTCGCAACTCCTTTGGCAATATCAATCCCCGCCGCAATCGCCCCAAGGTGAAGATTAGCCTTCCCATCCGAAGATCTAGTAGGAAGCCTAAGCATCGCCATCACAGGGATCAAATTATGAACAACCACCCGAATATCAGGAAGTCCCTTGTAAGCAAATTCAGCCAACCTATCATCACAAATAATCAACTGCTCAAAAAAAGCAAGGTCACTCGAACCCGTAATCGAATATCGACCATCAAGAATATCACCTATATGTTCAACCATAACCTCCAAGGAAATCTTCTTGCCGGAAGCAGAAATAAAATCATCTCCCTCCTTCCCCACCACTGGAATAATTCCTTCTCCTCCATAACCATAATTGGGTTTCACAACGAAATTCGACGGCAAAGAATTAAAATCAAACTTCTCAAGCTCTTCACGATTCCTTATGACACCATGGAGTTTCGGCACCGGGATCCCACGCGCAGAGAGAAAATGCTTCGTCTTGAGCTTGCTATCCGCCAACTTAATGGCCCTTTTCTTATTATAAGGCCTGATATAAAGCAAATTCCGCGCATTGATGCCTAAGATACCTTTTGAAATGTTTAGATTGACCATTGTTTAGATTGTAGTTTGTAGACTGTAGACCGTAGAAGTTTTGTGTTTTGCTTCGCAAAACGGTTTATATTACTTGACACCTTCGCCCTACCTGCCGGTATAGGCAGGTTCGCTACGGTGTCTATTCCTCTTCCGAATACCTAAAAATCTCCCTAAACCTCACATACTCCATCAACCTTAGCCCGGTCCAACGGCCCAAAACGACATTCGCCGCCAAAAACAAAAAGATCAATTCGGGATGACCAAGCATCAAAGTCTTTAAAAAAGTCCATTCCACTACAAAATAACACATAATCGAAACCAAAACCGACTCACAAATAATCATAAACGCCGACTTAAGCCCCTTACCTGTCTGAATACCAACAAATTTCTCAACCAACGTACTCATCATCAGCATCGGGAAGATCGAAATAGCGACAAGTTGCGAAACATCCAGATAAGCCCCCATCAAAAGCATCACAAGTATCGTAATACTCACAATCGTCAGTACAATCGCCATACGCGGAATATATAGAAGCCTATATTTTTTCAAAACTATCCTCGACAAAGTCCCAAAAAGCAGAATCACAAACAGGATAAAAAGCCCGAAATCCAAACCAAGAGCAATAAACGAAAGTGTAATAATCGAAGGAGTATAAACACCAAGAGTCTCAAACCCAACCACCTGCTTAAAGAAAGCCACCATCGTCACAATGATCGGCAACATCAAAACAAGTTTAAGCGAGTTACTCGGCACACCCTTCTCAAGCATATAGTTCACGAAATACGACATAAAATTAGTAATCCCAATGTTCACAGCACTATCCACAATCCGATAAGTCACTCCCCTATTATCCAGAGCAGCTAGAAACCCCTCCATATCCTCGGAATCAACAAGCGGCCAAAGTGCCTCAGCACGAGTCAATATAATTTGATTCGGATTAACTGTCTTAAAAGTACCACCAGCAATGTTCTCAAGCGTTCCTATACTTTGATCTGAAATCACAATAATATCGGACCCATCGAAAGCATCCTCGGAAGTCTGTGACAATTGCGACAAAATAGTCAAACCACTGCTACCAACAGTCCAAAGCACAACAGTGTCATACTTCTCGATAGTCGACAAAGACTCCGATAATTGCTGCAAAAGCGCCTCTTCCGACAAAAACTCACTACTTTCATCAAAACTACCCACCATATTCACATACACACCCTGTTCTTTGGCATATTCAACAAGACTCTCAAGCCTCTCAGCCTCCTCAGTATTATCCGTAATCAACAAAAACGTACTCTCGTAAACAAAAATCGTATGAGTAGCAACATCCTGCTCCTCATCATCATCCCTAACCACCAACGTAACCTGATACTCCCCAGCCTCTGCATATGAATGAACTATCTCCACTCCTTGCTGTCTATTCCCATCACCAAGATGCCATTCATAAGTTAACTCAGCCTCATCTACATGATAACTCTCGGAAGCATCAAAAATAATACTCCTGTTAATCATAACCTCCGAATCACCATCAATAACCGCATACAAATCTTCTTGAACAACCTCCTCTTCAGCAACATCACTCTCTTCCTCAGCTTCATCCTGGGCCACAGCCATCGGCAAGCCCAAGAGGCACAGACATAAAAACACGCACAAGAATGTAGATATAAATTTTTTCATAAATTCTTCTTAAAAAGCTCTAAAAAATAGTAGCAAAATAAAAACTGAAACTCAACAGATTGAAAAATCACCTAAAAAATGGTATAATTCTAAGATTTATTTAAAACAATTATGACTCTAAGAAGAATTTCAAAAGGCCCTACAGATAACCTGGAAGAACCTCAGCGACAAACAGAGACTGATGAAGATCCTTCAGTTATCCCAACACGCAGAGAAATCGACCCGGTCAACCAAGAATTCTACCAAGAACTATCTTCAAATCTACTAAAACAATTTGGGCTGGGAAGACTAGATGATCGACCAAGGCCAAGAGCAGAAATACGAAAATCAGGAACAAGCGACGTTCTACAAAGGATGTTTTCTGGACGAGAACGAGAAGAGGATGTGCTTCAAACCGAAAGCAGGGCTGATTTCGAGGTATTGGTATATGCACATGCAGTAGAAAGCGACCAAGGAAATCCGGAAGATTTTATCGAAAGCTTTCGACAACTTGGGCTAGAACTAGAAGTTGACGATCAAGGCAGCCTGCACACCGTTGATTGGGGTGTGTTTTTTACAAATTACGATGCATTATCGGAAATCCAA
Source organism: uncultured Candidatus Peribacteria bacterium (assembly GCA_964538865.1). GTDB lineage: Bacteria > Patescibacteriota > Gracilibacteria > UBA1369 > UBA12470 > CAZIHU01. Next base: position 43,919 of record CAZIHU010000005.1, on the reverse strand, counting down.
CAACAAGAATTCCTTTCTGGAATAACCGAAAATTTCACCCATGCACAACGAAGACAATTTCGTAGGAACTTTAGATTAATCGAAAGAAATCACAGGCAGAGAAGAGTTGCAGACAGACTTTTCTCAGACGAAGAAATACAAGCAATGTTCGGAGAAGGAACTTTAACAGATGAAGAAGTTGAAAGAGTCGCACAAGAAAGAGCGCAAGAAGACCCTGAATTAGCACAAGAACTGGAAAGGATAGAAACAATTACCGTTGCAATAAATGCAGAAGCACAAGCAGAGCAACAAGCTCAGCAACAAGCGGAAGAAGATCTAACACAGTTAGCATCAACACAAGATGGAAGAAGTGAAGTTCTCGAAGAGACTCTACCATCACATGCTACGCAATTAGAGATCGCGATAGCCTTAAGAAGCCATGCAAATGTCAGCATCTCAGATTGCGAAATAAAAGATGGTCAATTAAGTTTTGATGCCCCTGGAGCTTACAGCCCAGCTTTCGCTGACATACAGATCACCCCAGAAGGATTTGCAACAAAAATAGGAGGAAAAACTACAGTATTCCCATTCCATGAACTCAAAGAGGCTATCGACGGCATACACGCGGTAGAAACACTGCAAAAAGAAGCAGGTGTAGAAACAGTACTAGCAATGAATCCTGAAAGACTCGAATGGGTGCAAAACACAAGAGTAGCATCAAAACTTTTCGAAACGGCACAACAACTTTCTTTCTTGCTAACCACAGATCCTAGATCAAGCACACCTGAAGACCTTTTCATAAAGCTGGTAACAGATATAGGCGAGATGGGCGAATCAGAATTTGAAGAATTTCAAGACATAATCACAGGGGTCGACAATATCGACAGTATAGGGACCAATCCATCAGTCGCATTAGCAATAAAAAGCTCTATTTCTCCGGAAGAACAAGAAAGTGAAATAGCATAAGAACAGGATTTGCCATCGTAGGATTGCAAAAATTGCTTTTTTTTGGTATAATTAACCGATATTTAACAATAATCACCATGAATAGAAAAACGTTACTGTCATCATTGGTCATAGGGTTGCTACTAATCCTGCAAATCCCCTATGCAACAGCTCTCGAACAAAGCACTCTCGAAGTAGAGGCTTACGACACAATTGCAGGATACGCTACCGTCACCACAATTGACGACGGACTCTCAAACGCTGAAGTCGAAATTTTGCTAACAAAACCAAACGGAAGCGAAATTTTGATTGAAACAGAAACAGATAAAGATGGAGATGCAAAAACCGACATAGACGGATACCATCTGAAAAAGGCTGGCATATACGAAATATCCGCAAAGTACATAGACTTAAAACAAGATTACGGACAAGTCGACTCATTCAAAGTTTATGAAGACAGCGTTTCGCTAAACAAATCGACTCTCGACTCTGACAGCGTGACCGCAGAAGCCTCAGGATACGATCCGGTACAACTTACCGTTTCATTAAAAGATCGTTACGGAAACCCAATAACAGGACATTCTATAAGTATAATTTCGAGCAGAAGCGAAGATTTTGTCACCCCATACGACTCGACCAAAACAGATGAAAAAGGTGAAGTAGTGTTTTATGCATATTCAGAAGAAATCGGTGTATCAACATACACAGCCTACGATACAACAAGCGACCTAAGCTTGGATCAAAGAGCAAAAGTCGCATATTTCAGCCCGGTAACAACTCTTGAAGAAATAGGAGGAAACAACTTGTTCACATCCGTATTGCTCGCATCTACAGATGGCACTGCCGGAACAATCGACCATTTTGAAGTCGAAGACCTCGACGAACAAGTAGAAGTAAACGAACTGCTTAACTTCACAGTAACAGCATACGACGTCGACGAAAACATCGTCGAAGATTACACAGGCACCATCAGATTCTCTTGTACAGACGATAATGCAGACCTGCCGGAAGATTACACATTTGAAGCTGAAGACCAAGGAACTCACACTTTCAGCTTATCGCTAAGATTTACAACAACAGGAAACCAGGAAGTAACAATAACCGATACTGACGACAGAGATTTGGAAGGAAGTATCGAAATAGAAGTAGTCTCAGAAGGAAGCGGAGCATCAACTACAACTGGAGACTCAGACAGTGACTCAGACGAAGACTCGGACCTAGCGCTTACAAGTCCTCAAGAAGGCACATACAGCTCAACAACTGTCGAAGTAAGCGGATCTGCACCTTACGGATACTATATCGATATTTACGATAACGGCAGCCTTGCGGACACTATTTTTACAGAATCAGACGACACATTCTCGACAGAACTAGAGTTGGATAACGGTGACCACTCAATATATGTGGTCGCAAAAGACTCTGACGACACTGAATACGGAACATCAAGCACCGTTGACTTAACCATCGACACAGAATCCGCAGCACTAGATTATATGGAAATCGATCCGGAAGGAGATTTAACTGCAGGTGATACATTCACAGTCTATGTGTACTCTGAACCAGACTTACACCAAGTTGGAATCCTGCTTGACGATAAAATATATGAACTAACTGAATCTCTCGGAACAGATGGAACTTATGTTGGAATCCTTGTCACACCGGATGACGCTGGAACATACTCGTTAGATGTAATTCTTGTAGATTCTCTTGCAAATGAAATCCAATACAGTGACATGGAAACGATCAATGTAGTTGCAGAAGAAGCCGAGGCTGAAGAGGAAGCCGAGGAAGAAGAAACTGAAGGTGCTGATGAAGAGACCACTGCTGATGATGAAGCCACTGAAGAGGAAGCTGCCGAAGAAGAGGTAGAAGAAGAACCAGCTTACCCAGCAACCGTTTCCGGAGTTGAAACGACAACTGGAGACTCTCGCATAACATTAACTTGGGAATCAGCCATAGCAAGCGATGAAACAGCATTTATCGATCACTACAAGATTTATTACGGATATGCTGAAAACCTTCTTTACAGTACAGCCGAAACTTACGATTCGAGTACAACCTGGTACATCCCAAGCCTTCAAAACGACGAAACATACTATTTCGCAGTCACAGCAATCGATTCAAATGGATTGGAAAGCTTGGAAAAAAGCTCTGTAGTCTCAGGGGTACCAGAAGCTGAAGAAGTAGAAGATGAATATACTCTCGGGAAACTACATGACAGTGCCGAGGAAGAAGAAGTTAACCTTGATGAAGTCGAAGAAACACCAGAAAGCGGCCCTGAAGTCGCATGGATACTTCTATTCACACTAGTGTTCTCTCAAGTTTACTTTTCTACAAAGAAAAAAATCGCTGAACAGTCCGAGGAAGCATAAGCGATCCACGGACCAATACTATAAGCTCATTTTGCGAAGCAAAATACCAAAAAAAAGTTCGGTATGTTAAAATACCATCCGACATATAACCAAGTCGGATGTATTTCGTAGCAATCTTCATTCAGTATCTGATTCAGATCATAATAGTTCTGATCATTATTCGAATCGTTCTAAGTTGGTTTAGGGGCCCAATGAACAGCGGATTCCAAAGGTTCATAATAGAATCAACCGAACCATTCCTTAAACCCGCAAGGAGGATCACGCCCAAACTGGGGATGATCGATCTCTCCCCTATCGTTGCTGTAATAGCACTCACCGTAATTAGGGACATATTGCTTTACCTACTAACTTACGTATGACTTTAGTTATAAAAAACACACTCACAGGCAAGACAGAAGAATTCAAACCTTTAAACGGAAACAAAGTTGGCCTCTATATCTGCGGCCCCACAGTTTATGACAACGGGCACCTCGGACACGGCAGATCGGCAGCAGCTTTCGACATAATTCGCAAATACTTAATATATAAAGGCTACGACGTTACTTATGTCTCAAACTACACAGACATCGACGACAAGATGATTAACCGCGCAAACGAGGAAAAAATCACAGTCAAGGAACTGGCAGACCGCATCATCCCGGAATATGAAGAAGATTACGGACGCTTACGCATCGATAAACCGGATATTCAGCCAAAAGCCACCGAATATATCCCTCAAATGGTCGCTCTCGTCGAAACACTCGTTGAGAAAGGGTTTGCATATGAACTTGACGATGGTGTTTATTTTGAAATAGAAAAATTTCCCGATTACGGCAAATTAAGCCACCAAAAACAGGAAGAACTCCGCGCAGGCTCGCGCGTCGAAGCAGATGACAAGAAGCGCCATCCACACGATTTCGTGCTTTGGAAAAAAGCCAAACCAGGCGAACCCTCATGGCCCAGTCCATGGGGAGAAGGCCGACCAGGATGGCACATCGAATGTAGCGCAATGGGTATGCATTTACTCGGAGAAACCTTCGACATCCACGGCGGAGGAATGGACTTAACTTTCCCCCACCACGAATGCGAAATCGCACAATCTGAAGGTGCAACAGACAAACCATACGTTAAATACTGGCTCCACAACGGCTTCATCAATATCGACAACGAAAAAATGTCCAAAAGCCTCGGGAATTTCTTCACATTGAAAGAGATCTTTGCAAAATACGACCCACTCGCAGTCAGATACCTATTCCTAGGCACACACTACAGAAGCCCGATCAATTTTTCAGATAAAATCCTCGACCAAGCCGAAAACGGACTCGCCCGCATCCGAGACTTCCTAGTCAACCTCAAAAACTACAAATCCGATGCAATGGAAAGCGACACAGCCCTCAACCCCGCACTCGGAAACGCAATTCAAAAGTTCGAAGAACACATGGACAACGATTTCGATACAGCAGGGGCACTTGGCGCACTCTACAACCTGATCAAAGACGTCAATATCCTGATGAAAGAGAAGAAAATCGCAGAAAAAGACGTTGAAAAAATCGAAGAAACCCTCGAGAAGATGGACTCAGTCCTCAGCATCCTCCCAGAAGTAAATGGCGAAGTAGATGAAGAAATCGAAAAACTCATAGAAGAACGTAACCAAGCCCGCAAAAACAAGGATTTCGCCCGCTCAGACAAGATTCGCGATGAACTTGCAGCAAAAGGCATTGTACTCGAAGATACTCCTGATGGAACGATTTGGAAAAAGGCACCGTAGATCGTAGATCTCATCAGCTTATTCTCGGGAAAAGCCCTTGACATTTTCGGCATAGGTGTTAAAATAACCCTCTATTCTTTATCATCCAATTTTATGGAAAGATCCAAAAAAGTGGGATGCGTTGCAGCTGCCGTAGCCGCAATGGCACTCGCAGTTGCGATAGTTCGCCCGGGAACCCGATCGACAACCCCCGTTGACATCGGAGACACACAGGCAACCGTAGACACAGGTTATTACGATACACTAGCAAAAGTCACCCCACCAGAACCAGCAACAGAAGTTGTCCAAGTCCAACTGCCAAAAAGGCCCGCAATCATGGACACACCCGGATGCCATTTTGGTAACGACGAAGTCCTCGCATACCTACAAGAACTTAAAGATATGCAAGATGCTACCGCACAACGAGTTTGGGACAACACATTCAACGCAATGAAAATAGTATGTGGCAACGAAGACGCAGCAGACAACGATGAAATAGATGCCAATCTCGAAGCAATTGAACTAACACGCTCTATAATCGTAGAAGCTTTAGAGGCTCAAGGATGTAAAGTCACTCTTGATCCAGAAAGATTAATCGCCGTAGACTTTCAATGCTCAGAAACAGATGAAGATTTAGCCAATGATTTGACCGAGGATTTAGACGACGATTTAGCCGAGGAACTTGGTGAAGAAGACGCATTGATCAAGGTATTACAAGATGCTTTTTCCACAAAAAAAACAGCACTAGTCCTTGGAGCTCGAGACGACGCAGAAGGATACACAGTGTACAACGGACACTACAACGGACCAGTAACAGCAGATTCACCCGAGGAACTCGCAAACCAAATGCTTGATTTAATATTCGCAGATATACTTTAACCAATAAAACCCCATGAAACCCTACAACCATCTAAAATTCATACTAACCCCAAAAGCAGTAAAAGCAGGTGTTGAAGCTCTCGCAGTAAAATGCATTGTCGATCGTAGCGCAACAACGGTTAGCGTAGGCAGAGAAAACCTAGGAGAATTCCGTATGCCACAAGATGAAACTGTAGCTGGACTCGCAAGAATCTTAAACCAACGACTTAACCGACCTCAACAAGCAGATTCTCCCCAAGTAAAAGCATACCTAGCCATAGTAGACCACGTCGTACGCGAAGTATTCATGATGCTAATGAGCCATCCTGGAAATTTTAGTATCCAAACAAGCGATGATTCAGACAATCCGTTAGTTTTTGAAGATGTAAAAGAATCTATACTGTTAGCAGCACGACCGGGAGCATTAACAATCGACGATATCAGAGGAAAAGCTATAACACACCTCCCCAGAGAAAGAGACACAAACAACCTATCAGACGCATTAATTTTCACTGTAGCAAACAGAGTCTTAAAACAATTAAGAGATCATACCCGCTCTAAGATAGACCGACACATACACTAAATTTTATTAACCCATAAAAACCATGAGAAAAGCACCACCACCATTACCATCAACTGCAAGCATTGCACCAGTAATACTTGCTATGGCAACACTTTCTGGATGCCTCAAAAGTCAAGCTTCAGGAAGATGTTTTCGTGCCGCAGAGCCTACAACCAGCGACGAATTAGTAGCAAGCGTAACAGGGCCAATGATAGACGATATCCGAGAAACAAGATTGGCAACATCGCCACTTGTTGGACTTGATGCATCAGAAGTAGAAAGATTTGACGATCCTCTTGTAAGAGATCGGTTGTTAGCAATTTGGGAAGCGGCAAAAGAAATAGAACCCAGCCTTAGACTACCTACGCCAACAGTAGAAGCTCCTCAGCTCACTTTCATCAACGTTCCTCCAACAGCATGGGAAGAGATAAAAGAGGCTATAGAAGCGGTTCCTGATTCAACAAATACTAAGCACACCGTAAACGTCAGATACACCCAAGATTCATCTGGCGAGTCAATAATCAGCCTCGAAGTCACAGTTACAACCGGTGTTCCAGATTCTAACAACGACTATTAAAAAACGACAAAACACCTTAAAAGAGTCACAACTTAAAGTTCGTGGCTCTTTTTTCATGTAAATCCCAAGATTAGAGGAGATGCGCCGTTCACAGCAAATTTTGGTAACGAGACGTACTTATTTTGTACGATGAGTTATCAAAATTTGCGAAGAACAAGCCCGAAGGGTCGACTGCACAGAGTTTCTGGCTCTGCCAGAAAGCAGGTGCAGGCGACAGCTCGCTAATCTTGGGATTTATACCAAAAGCCCCGCCAACTTATCCACATCCCCACTCCCCGTACAAAAAACAATACTATTCTCATCCGTTAACTTATTGATCAAACGAGCTGTATTTTCATAACCCTCCCCATCCATAGCCTGACAGGAGCTCCCCTTTTCAATCGCCTCAGCAAGCGAAGCCGGCGAAACCGCAGCTTTATCCTCATCCGTATCTCGCGCCTCATAAATACTCGGCACAATCACCAAATCCGCATCTTTAAAAGCCACCGCATACTGATCCAAAAGCTGCCAAGTCCGATTATACTGATGAGGTTGAATCGCCATCACAATATGCTTATCAGGATACTTCTCACGAGCCGCATCCAGCGTCGCAATCACCTCGTTCGGATGATGCGCATAATCATTGTAAATCAGCGCTCCTGAATCCGATTTGCCCATATATTGAAATCTTCTATAAGTCCCCTGAAAAGCTTCAAAAGTCCGCAAAAGCACACCCGCATCAACCCCAAGAGCCCTGCAAACAGCAAAAGCAGCCATCGCATTCAACCTATTGTGCTTACCCGGAACTCCAACTTTAATTTCACCCAAATTCCGACCGTCAGCCCAAAGATCATTACCCTTTAAAACATAATCCGCATCCTGATTTTCACCATAAGTAATAACCGCACAAGTAGCCTCCTTAACAACCTCTGGAGTCCATTTGTCATCTGCAAAAGCCACAATCAACCCATTTTTCGGAACAGCCCTCACAAGCTCCCGAAAAGCCTCCACAAAATCCGCCTCAGTTTTGAAATAATCCATATGCTCCCAATCCACATTCGTAATCACAACAATCTCAGACTTTAAATTTAAAAAACCTCTCCGATACTCACAAGCCTCAATAATACAAAAATCAGACTCACCCAAACGGCAATTCCAATCATGAGAGACCGTCTCAGAATCCTTTGCACAAGATAGCGTCTCAGAGGGTACCGAGATGGAGTTGCTGCGATTACGCGAAACCGCAGACGTAGCATCGCTACGTTGAGGATTTCGCACATGAGCAGAAGCTCCAGATTGGTACTCACTGGACGCTAGATTGGTAAAGTTATTCTGAGACGGCCTCCTAAATTCTTTCACAGGTGCCCCCAGAACACAAGAAGGATCCAAACCTCCTTGCATCATCCCCAGAGCAGTCATAATAGTCGTCGTAGTCTTCCCATGCGCTCCCGTAATCGCAATCGTCTTATATTCCCGCGACAAAACCCCAAGAGATTCGGGATAATTCAAAACAGGGATCCCAAGCTCACGCGCACGGGCCCATTCAGGATTATCCTCAGTCACAGCAGGCGTAACAACCATCAAATCAATATCATCCGGTACATACTCCGCCTTATGACCCACAAGACATTCAATCCCCTCACCTCTCAGCTCCTTCAAATAAGCTGAATCTTCACTGTCACTGCCTACACATTCCACCCCACGGGTATTGAGAATTCTAGCGATCGCACTCACACCACGCCCACCTACTCCTACGAAGAAGGCCTTCTTGATATCTGAGTACTTGATTTGATCCAAAAGCTCGTTCATGGCTTTTAGAATACCACTAGATATGGTAAATTTTCCACGTAAAAACAAAATCATGCCGAATCCGTTACAGGAAAACTCACCTTTCAACGTCGCTCGAGGAATCATAATCGTCGGCTTCGTCATCGTCGCATACATGCTTTACAATCTGACGGTTTCTATCTATGAGAATTACCAAATCGACGCCCATATCCAAGGTTTTGAGGAGAAAAATACCGAGCTGGAAGAAGAAAATTTAGAAAAAATCGAAAGCTACCAATACTACACCTCAGGCCAATATATCGAAAAAATCGCCAAACAGAACCTCGGCCTGATCAACCCCGGCGAACAAGTCATCGTTATAACAGAAGACGACAACGACACAATCCTCGAAGCCGAGTATGAAGAAACCCAAACCCTAGTCATGCGCAACTCCTGGTCAAACGCACGAAAATGGGTGGAGTTTTTCTTGAATGAGAATCCGTTTAAATACTAGCTTGCGGCTTGCAACTAGCAGTTTGCAGAAAGGATGATTTTTTGCGATTTTACAGGTTGAGATTCTGTCACGTGACAAAATCATCACCTGCCCATAACCTCCTCAATAGCAGCTCTGATCCGATCCGCAGACTCCTGTGCAGATTGAATTTCCTCAAGGGACCCTGCAGCACTCGCATGATCACAAGAGGCATAATCATCTGACACAAAACATGAATGGTACACACTATGCACAGTTCCTCCCGCAGGCCATAAAGCCAAACCATCCACAACCACATGCACAACTCCATCTTCAGATATTGAATATTCACAAGTACCCCAATTACCACGAACCGCCACACGTTCAACGCCTTCCTGATAAACAGAATCACCAAAATGCAAATCTTTAGGATCTTGATCAGCAAACCCCTCACAAAACGTTACTAAGCCATCCATCAACTCCGGAGTAGTCATAACCTCTCTCTCACCAAGACATCCACTCGCCAAAAACATCGCCCCAGCAAAAGCAGAACTACGCAAAGTAGGATTCGAAGTTAAAGCTGTCATATCATCTTAGTTAAGAATCAAGGCCCACACCCTACACTCAGCATTAGAATAAATCAAATTTACAGATTACGATTCCTTTAGCTTCACCAAAGCTACTTGCATAATAAAACTTACCCCTTCGCTTCGCTGCCGCCCCTCCATTAAGGATTTCTATAAACTTTTGGTGAGCTTGGAAACCTTTGCTTTCAGCAAAGTTTCCCGCGAACAAAAAAGGATTATAGAAATCCTCTTTGGTAGCAGGGGGCGGGATCGAACCGCCGACCTCAGGCTTATGAGTCCTGCGCTCTAACCTACTGAGCTACCCTGCCAAAATGTCATAAAAGTTTTTAATAGTTAGCGACTGAACGTACTTCCGTAAGTGAAGGAGCTAACTCATTAAAAACTTCTTGGTTGCGGGGGTGGGATTCGAACCCACGACCTCCGGGTTATGAGCCCGACGAGCTGCCACTGCTCTACCCCGCGTTGATTGCGCAGTATTTTTAACACATTTCAAACTGCATAGCAAAGTTTTTATCAGGAAAACTTGACGAAATCGCCACCTCATGCTAAAGTACAACCGCTATGAAAACTTCGTACTTCACATCTCAAGCACGCCGCACTCCACTGATCTAGTGGAGACGTCTTGCTGTATGTGAATTTAAAATAACCCCTCCACTGGATCATCCGTGGAGTTTTTTTAATATAACCCAAAATATTATGAAACGCCGTCGCACACCATTTGACCCCTTAACTACTTAACTCTTTAACTATTTAACTATCATGACATCCTACAAAAAAATCGCATCCCATGAAGCCTCAAAGGAGGAAGTCGATCACGTACTTCTCCTCTACTCGGGAGGCCTCGACACTTCTGTAATGCTCAAATGGATCCAAGACGAGTATGACGCAGAAATCACTACTCTAACTGTAGATATCGGTCAAATCGCAGATTTCGATAAGATCAAAAAGAAAGCCGAAGACCTCGGAGTAAAAGAAGCTTTGATCGTCAACGCAACTGAAGAATTTGCCCAAAACTACATCACACAAGCCATCAAATCAAACGCCTCTTACCAAGGCAGCTATCACCTGTTTTGCCCAATCGGAAGAGCGATCATAAGCAAAGTTGCAGTCGACATCGCTCAAGAAAAAGGAATCAAAGTGATTGCTCACGGCTGTACCGGAAAAGGCAACGACCAAGTCAGGTTTGAAGGCTACATCACCACCCTCGACCCCGCCCTCAAAGTAATCGCTCCAGTAAGAGAATGGGGCATGGGACGAGATGAAGAGCTAGCCTATGCAGAAAAGCACGGAATCCCTGTCTCACACTCGGTCGACAAACCATATTCCTACGATGACAATCTTTGGGGCTGCAGCGCTGAAGGAGGCGAAATCGAAGATCTCGATCAAACACCTCCACTCAACAAGATCCTGAAGATTTGCAAAACTCCTCAGCAGGCTCCAAACATGCCGGAAACGTTGAAGATAGCTTTCAAACAAGGCATTCCAACCGCAATCAACGGATCAGCTTTGCCTCTAAAAGATTTAATCCAAAAACTCAACCAAATCGGAGCTAAACACGGCATCGGCATCACCCATCTCATCGAGGACAGGCTCATCGGCCTAAAAGTCAGAGGAATCTACGAAGAACCTGGAGCTGCAATCATAATCGAAGCCCACAAAAACCTCGAAAAACTTGTTTCCACAAGAGACGAAAACGAATTCAAGCAAATGATCGACCAAAAATGGGCCTACCTCTGCTATGGAGCCAAATGGTACGAACCCCTCATGAAAAACCTCAACGCCTTCATCAACAAGATGAATGAAAAAGTTACAGGCGAAGTCACCGTAAAGCTTTACAAAGGCACAGTCACAATCACAGCAGTCACCTCAAACCACTCGATGCTCGACAAAAACATGGCCACATTCATGAAAAACGACCTCTTCAACCAAAACGCATCCGCCGGCTTCATCGAGCTCTACACGCTCCCGCAAAGAACTGCCTACAAGATTCAGCAAGAGACACAGGGAGAGTTTATTAAGCCAGATTTGAGGTTCTAAGAGAAACAAAGAAAAAGGGCTGCAACAACAACTGTAGCCCTTTTAAATCTACTAACCAAAATGCACATAATCAACATCCCCCTGACTATCGACCCTAACAAGCAGGTGTCTAAGAGGACCTCCATCATCTACAGCTAAAGAAAAGACCATGGTCCCATCAGGGAAACCTTCAGGAGAGTCGTTATATTCCTCAAACCACATTTCTCCTTCGATATTCTGGATCCCAGGCGCTTGCCTTAAAACTTCTTCATAACCATCATCATCTAAAAGCGAAGCAACTTCAACAAGAGCGTCAGCTATTGACATTTTTTGTTGCAAAGACACTGGTACAGTACCAAGAGGTGCATCATCAAATGACATAATCAAATTGGGTTAATAATAAATCTCCTTAACTATACGGCAAGACCGCACCCCTGTCAACTTCCTCCCGGTTTCCCTATCTGCTAAAATCTCACTCGAAAAATCAAAACATATAAATAACTCGTTTCTGCGCTAGCAGAAACACCAATCACTGCAATCTGCAAGTTGCAAGTTGCAAACTAACCCCTCCCCAATGCAACCCTCCCGCTACATCTGGAAAAACGGTAAATTCGTCAAATGGAACGACGCAAAAGTCCACATCCTCACTCACACTCTCCACTACAGCGCAGGTGTTTTTGAAGGCATCCGCTTCTACGACACTCCGAAAGGTCCAGCAGTTTTCCGATTAAAAGAACACATCGACAGGCTTTTCTATTCAGCAAAAGCACTTCAAATGAAGCTCCCCTATTCAAAGAAAGAAATCCGCGAAACAATTTTAAAAACCATCAAAAAAAACCGCCTCAAATCAGGTTACATCCGCCCGATCGCCTACTTCGGATATGGCATGGGACTTTCCCCAAAAAATATACCGATCGAAATGGCAATCGCCGCCTGGACCTGGGGAGCATACCTAAGCGAAGACCCCTCAATTAAGGTCAAAATCAGCCCAATAATGCGGCTTCACCCTCGCTCAACTGTCCACGACGCAAAAATTTGCGGCCACTACACAAACTCCATCATGGCCAGCATCGACGCACAAAACGACGGCTACCACGAAGCCCTCCTCCTAGATGAAAACGGCCTAGTCGCAGAAGGCCCCGGCGAAAACATTTTTATGGTCAAAAGAAAAAAAATCTACACACCCGCAGAAGGCAACATTCTCCCAGGCATAACCCGCGACTCAATAATGACTCTCGCTCGCGACCTCGGCTACAAAGTCATCGAAAAACGCATCAAACCCGCCGAACTGAAGAGAGCACACGAAGCATTTTTCACCGGCACAGCCGCCGAAGTCACCCCAATCGGCCAAATCGACCGCAAGAAGATAAAACGAGCTCCTGGACCCATCACAATGACTCTCAAGGAAGCCTTCCTCGACATCGTCAACGGAAAGAACCCGAAATACAGGAAGTGGTTGACGGTTGTCTAAACTCAACCCGTCTTAAAATACATTTTATAAGTCCCATCCTGAAGTTCCACAACAAATGGATCTGTCACTTTTTCATCATATTCCAATCGGATCCCTTCCTCTTTCTCCCAAGTTAGCCCGTCTTCAGAAATAAAACTTTCGAAAATTGTTGAACTTGGCTGATTGAATCCATACATACGAAAAGTACCGTCTACAAGGGTAATTGGCTTGGTTACTCCATACCCGTCGGGCTCAAGCATCCCTCGATATTCAAAGCTCGTGCCATCTACACTCGTAGCAACAACTGTTCCCTCAGCTTGGATATTATAAACATGCATAATCCACATTTCACCATTCCAAAACACATCCGGATCAACAAGCCCCTCATAAGTGAATGCTGCCCCCTCTGAAACAAAGTTAATCCCATCATCACTAATCGCACTTTCCACACTATGATCACCTTCTTTATGTACATCATTGCCCTCAACCGCATAGTAATACATACGATAACGACCATCGGGCAAGGTCACAACAGAAAAATCAACTATAGTTTCTGCCAAGTATCCATCAACAAAACAATCACCCCAAGTGTATGTAAGCCCACCATCCTGAGAAATAACGCACCCTAGCCCACCAAGTAATTGAGAACCATCAACAAAGTAAACAACAATCATTCCATCATCACGCACAATTGCCGCAGGCACAGAAGCATAACGAACAAGTGCATTTTCAAAATCCTCTGTAAAAGTAAGCCCATCTTCACTTGAAGCTGCGTGAACAAAGTGCGAGTAAGGACCAACACCTGAGTCATCCTCTCGTACAACAAGTTGTGAATTCTCAAGAGGCAGTAATTCTTCGAAATTGACAACCTCTTCAGAGTTGATAACTTCTTCGAAGTCAACAACCTCTTCATCTGGCATTGTTTCTGAATCCATGTCCCAATTGAGACCAACATAAGCCCCTCCTGCAAGAACTAGAACCAAAAACAAAGAAAAGACACTTTTTTTAGATATAAGTTTCATAATAAAGTAATAAAACTATAACCATCACCAAAACTATACCACTTGACTCTCCTTATCAACAAGAATGCTCAATCGGCATCCTCTCACTTAACTCGGCAATCATAAGTCGTCTTTGTTCAAAATGAAATCCTCCCAATAAAACCTTGATTTCAGCAGCCCTAGCCTGTTGTTCAGAAGGAGGCACTCTCTCAATCCTCCACATCAATCGCACCACAGCCTCCGTCAAGCACATCCATTGACTAGTACCATTTTCACAACTAAGAGTATCATTCATAAAAAAAATCTTTAAGATACGAGAAAAGAATATACACTGCTTAACGCATAAACACCATCAACTCTCAACTCAAATCTCATTAACTCTCCAAGTCTTCCAGTCTCCCAGTCTTCAGTTCCCAACTATCCCACTCACCCACTCCTTAACCACCGAATAATCCCCCCCATTCGGCATCAAGATATACTGCCCATAAATATTGTACGTCGAATACAAGTAATTTCCCGTACTCAAAACATTTCCAGACTCAATTTCATACGCCCCAAAATCCGTATAATAACCAATCCCTTCAAACAAACCGATATCCGTATCCATATTGTCCAAAATTGACCTAAAAATCGTCACAGCCGCCGAAGGGTCAGCAATCAAATCCATCTCCCCCACCTCATCACGAACAGCCTGTATAACCTGCTGCTGACGCTCTGCACGATCAAAATCCGAGCTAGTCATACGACTCCTGGCGTACATAAGCGCATCAGACCCATCCATATGCTGCTCCCCTGCAGCAAAATAAACAGTCGTATAACCTCCATACCCATTCGGATATTGATTATCCCAAAGCTCCTCTTCAACATTTATATCAATCCCACCAATCGCATTCACAATATCAACGAAAGCTTGCATATCCACAACCACATATTTTTCCGGCAAAATCCCCAGAATATCATAAATCGCCTGCTTCATCTGCTCCGCACCATACAAATTGTAATATTCATTAATTTTCCGCCCTCCAACCGAGAGATCACGCGGAATCGAAATCAAACTCACCGTCTCAAGCTCCGGATTAACCGACGCCACCATAATCGTGTCAGTCAGCGTCCCATGTGTCCCCAAAATAAGAACATCAAAAGTCTCATCCGCAGTCACATAAGCTTCCTTTGCAAACTCCGAGCCCTCCGCCACAACACTTTCAACTATATCCTTTTGCTCCTCCAGTTGGCTATTGAGATCCCTCATCCCCTCAAGCAACCCTTCGATATCAATTTCCTCACCACTAAGTACGTCAATCTCTTGCTCAAGAACCTCCAAAGTCTCAGTAAGCACATTAACCTCACCTTGATCCGCAAGAACTTGTTGATATAAAAGCAAATTCTCCTCCTTAAGATCACCAACCTCGGTAATCAACGAGTTAACTTGAACTGCTTTTGCATCCAAATCCGTAGAAAAAACACTATGCACATAAAGAAACCCACCAAAAACAGCCATAAGCGCCATAACCACAGCAACAAAAGACGCTTCCATAAGACTAAATTTGGGACCTAAATGAGTCCCATCAAGAACGTCATTAATCCTATCGTTGAATTTATGTCTCAGTTTTTGCATTTTCTGAAGGTGATTTATCAGATTCTAATGCCGAACCCATTTTGGGTGGAGGCGGAATCTTGTTAGCATCTTGCTTGGCAGGTTCTTCTGCAGGAGGTGCCATGTTATCGGTCACAGCTTCATCTGCTCCTTGCTCCTTGCTCTTTGCTGTCTGAATCACAGTTGCAGTCGCATCAACAGCCGGAGCGTCAGCGACGGCCTCAGCCTTAGGTTGCTGACTAGTATCAGACGTCGGCGGAGCTTGTGTCTCAGGCTGAAATTGCTTACTTGCTGTCTCCTCTGCTCCTTGCTCCTTGCTCCTTGCTGTCTGCAAGATCTTCCCAATATCCTTCT
>CAZIHU010000005.1:0-27580 GCA_964538865.1 uncultured Candidatus Peribacteria bacterium | reverse complement strand
TCTGCTCCTTGCTCCTTGCTCCTTGCTGTCTGCAAGATCTTCCCAATATCCTTCTCACCATTTTTCGGAGGTTCTTCCTCGTCTACCAATCCTTTATCTTTCAATTTTTCTTTAAAAGGTTTTTCTTTCTTGGCGCCACCGGAAATATCTATGCCAATACGAGAAGTTATTTCCTGATCTACAAAAATCTTTTTACGACCGTGTTTCATTCTTGAATACTGTTTGGCGATTTCACGAATTTTCTCACTAGCACCTTTAGTATCATAAATCGTCTCCAAAGAAAATGGCCGTGAAGCAGAACTGTCGATGTTAAGCTTTAAATAAGCCTTATAATTCGCAATCCCAATAATATCTTGCTCAGTAAGAACAGGAGCATACTCCTTTGCCAAATATTCAGCATCATCCGCACCAACCTTGAAAGACTGCATCGTACCAACGTTACCAAAAACCGCATCTCTAATCTCGGAAGTCGTACCACCACCTTTCGAAACAACCAGCTGATTGATATATTGGTGAGCCATTATCAGATTCAAATGGTATTTACGAGCCTCAGATAGAATCGAGCAGAAACTGTCCGTAGCAAAGTTTTGAAACTCATCCACATACAGATAAAAATCCGCCCTCTCGTCCTCCGGAGTATCAACACGACTCATCGCCGCCATCTGAATTCGCGCAACGATCACAAGACCAAGAAGCTGGGTATTCAAAGTCCCCAACTTACCTTTCGACAGATTAATAAGCAGGATTTTCTTCTCATCCATACATTTACGAACATCAAAAGCCGACTTAGTCTGCCCAATCGTATTACGCATTATCGTATTCGTAATAAACGGCCCGAATTTACTCGAGAAATACGGAATCATCTCCTGCCTCTCACGATCACCCGTATTCGCATACTCATGATCCCAGAACGATTTCACAACTGGATTCGTAACTTTGGAAACCTTATATTTCATAAACTCATCATCCGTAAACATCCTCGGCACATCGATAAGCGTCGCCCCCTCATCTTTATCCTCCATAAGAGTCAAGCACGCATTACGAAAATAGTGCTGGATACGCGGCCCAAAGATTTCATCACCAAAAATCTTAATAAAAATCTCGGTAGCCTGCGAAGACGCCATATCCTGTTGCTCAGGAGTCTCAGCCTCAAGAAGATTAAGCCCCATCGGACGCTCCTGATCAGCCGGACTAAACACAATCACATCCCGAACACGCTCTTTCGGGATATATTGCAAAATATCTTCAATAAGATCACCATGCGGATCAACCACACAAACACCATCTCCATTCGCAATATCCTGCCTCACAATCGAACTGATAAACGAAGATTTACCAGTACCCGTCTGCCCAATAACGTAATGATGCCTTCTTCTATCTTTCCTCTTAAACCTAATCATCCGCTTCTCTCCACGATACAAGTTGTAACCAAGAACAATACCCTCTTTCGGCAAATTAACAGGAGCCGGCACAACTTTGTACTTAAGCCATTTGATAATCGGTGTGTAGTTGTAACGACTATTCGGAAAGTGATACATCGATGCCAATTCTTCAGCCACAAGAAGAGAAGATTTCTCCCCTAATTTAAAAATTCTATTATCAAAATTCCACTTGATCCAAGGTGTATTGATCGCATTCATAAAGATCATGCGACGCCCCTGAAACCAGTTCGAAGCCGCATCCTTAAACACATTAAAAGCAACAAACAAATTACTAATCATCTGCTCTGCCTTAACAGGATTAGGTGAAGATGCAAAAATACGAATAACCGCTTCAAAACCTGTCTGACCGGCCTTCTCACCCATCCTTTTGGCAACTTCCTCCTCAGTTTGAAGCATACGAACATAACCATCTCCTCCGGAGGCACCTGGTGCATCCGACCCTTTCACGTGATCATATCCCCAAACAAGAGTTATAAGAGCCGAATTAATATGCCCGATAACAGGTATCTTACTGAACCATCCGCCTGTTCTTCCTTTTTTCCCTTTAAAGAAAGCTGTACTGAACTTCCTGGCTTTTTTCTGCCACTTATTATTCTTAGGTTTAAGCATAATTTGAACCATCGCTTTCTCATCTTCCTCCAGTTTCGACATCACATTCGTCACATCATTAAGAGGATCGTTTTCAATATTTTTATAACTCTTAATCGGGTACCAAAACTTCTTAAATTGATACATATAATACCCAAGAATCGTATTCTTGATCTTAGGATCGTCATTTTCAAGTTTATAAGGAGCCTCAGGAGTAACCTGTATATCTGCTGACGGATAAAACGAAGTGACTTGCTTTTCCACAATATCGGTATAATGCTCATCCGTAACAACATAAAAAGACAGCTCCTTCTTCTCTACAATCAACTCAAAAGAAACATACGCATGATGGAAAAGCCAGACCCTAATACGATTACTAAGTGTCAGTTCGCGAATCTCATGAAGACCCCGATAAAGCTGTTCCATAACTCCGATCTTCTCACGGAAGTCTTTCTCAGTAGCCTTTTCCTTATCCTTCTGTGACTCCTCTCTCGGCAAAATCACCTTGAGAAACCTCATGTATTTCTTGCGACGAAAATGGTACCAAAAATGAAGTCCTTTCCAAAAAAGCTTCCAACCCACATAGATACCGAGAAGAATCACTAGCACCCAGACCGGATGGTCTTTTACGAATTCCCAAATTGTTGACAAGATTTCCATGGAATTTTTCGCAAATTAATTCTTAACATTATAACAGAAAAGACCAACCTGGTAAACAGGTTAGGGTCGGGGGTTTTCTAGGTGCACTTGACGTATACCGCAGCTGAAGGCTAATACACCTGGTTGTGTGTGCCTATTTTAAGCTGTCGAGATATGCCATTGTTTCTTCGGAAGACACAGTTTTGGTAACATTTTTCCCTTTCTCAGCCTCCTTTGAAGCTTCCAAAATTTCAGCTTCCTCTTTAAGTGTTAAACCATTTTCTGTAATAAATTCTCGTCTAGTATCCATATCATAGATAATTTATTGTCCAAATATATCCCTCATCATTTGCTCCTCCACCCTTGTCCACACACTACCAAAAGCTTTCCTAGCAGCTTCCAATTCACGCCGATACTGATCAGGATCAACCCATATAGAACCACCAGGACGTTTTCTATCTTCCTCCGCAAAACGCAACCTACACGCATCTGGCATACCATCCACCAATCGCCCCAAATCTTCTTGTGCCTGACTCAAACTCATAATTTTTTCTTAAGATATTCCGAAAGCTCCTCAATCTTAACCCTCTCCTGCTTCATCGTATCCCGATCACGCACAGTCACAGATTTATCCTCAAGTGATTCAAAATCAAAAGTCACGCAGTAAGGCGTCCCTATCTCATCCTGCCTACGATAACGCTTACCGATCGAACCAGTCACATCAAACTCAGTAACAAAATCCTTCTTAAGTTCATCATAAACTTTCTCAGCATCACCCTCCAGCTTCTTCTGAAGAGGCAAAACTGCAACCTTAACAGGCGCAATCTCCGGTTTCAACCGCAAAACAACCCTAGTTTCACCCTCAACCTCCTCCTCATCATAAGCCGACAGCAGAACCATCAAAACAGACCTCGTCAGCCCGAAAGTCGGCTCAACAACATGCGGAATATATTTCTCATTGGTCACAGGATCACGATATTGAAGATCCTTACCACTTTCCTCCATATGCTTTTTCAGATCAAAATTCGTTCTATAAGCCAATCCATAGAGCTCTTTCCACCCAAAAGGCGTCTCAAACTCAATATCGACAGTCCTCTTAGAATAGTGCGAAAGCTCATCCTCAGTATGCTCACGCACCCGAGTCTTCTTCTTATCAATACCAACAATATCCAGCCACTTGTTCATCTGATCAAGCCAATAATCAAACGATTTCTCCCATTCCTCTTCCTTGATAAAATACTCAAACTCCATCAAATCAAACTCAATAGTCCTAAAAATGAAATTCCCAGGAGTAATTTCGTTGCGAAAACACTTCCCAATCTGCGCAATCCCAAAAGGCACCTTCTTCCGACCAGTATCAAGAATATTCTTGAAATCCACAAACATCGACTGCGCAAGCTCCCCTCTCAAATAAACTGGCTCTGAATCCTTAGAAACCGGCCCGATATTTGTCTGAAATAACAGATTAAAAACTCTCGCCTCGGTGAAATCCTGCTTGCCACATTTCGGACACTTAATTTCGTGCTTTTTAATCAAATCATCAAACTCACCAGTCGAAAGCCCCTCGACCTTGGCATCCTTGACAGCATCCTCAATCAAGTGATCCGCCCGCAAGCGAGCTTTACACTCCTTACAATCCACAAGAGCATCATTGAAACAATCAACATGCCCACTAGCCTGCCAAACCTTAGGATTCATGAGAATCGCCGCATCAAGCCCAACCATATCATTCCGATCCCTCACAAAAAACTTCCACCAAGCATCAGAAATATTCTTCTTAAGCTCCGAACCCATCGGCCCATAATCCCAAGTATTCGCTAGCCCCCCATAAATCTCCGATCCCGGAAACACAAATCCCCGCCTCTTACAAAGTGAAACGACTTTATCCATTAGGTCTTGCATAATTGTTTTTGTTTAAAAAGTTCAGGATAAATATACCGATCCTATCTCATACTGTCCACCATCAATTGATAGCTACTCGTCTTCAACAACATCATTTGCAGCTTCTTCAAAAGCATCTGTAATTCCCCGCAATATTCGTAGTTTCTCCCCATCTTCAATAGGGACAACTTTCTTCCCATCAACATGCTGCCTCAACCCCCTTAATTTATCACCAGCCAATCCAGCAACAGTTTTAAGATGACGACGACTGCCAAAGGGAACCAATTCCCCAGTCTCTCTGTCAAGAACTAAACTTGGACCCCCATCAACTATAAGCGCCATAATTTAAGTGGTTAAATATCACATCCTGCTGTCTACTCCTCGCTCCTTGCTGTCTAAACACACAGTCACCGGCCCATCATTCACAAGCTCAACCTCCATCATCGCCGCAAAAACTCCTTTTTCAACCTTCACACCTTCCGCTTCACATGCAGAACAAAACTCCTCATACATCTTTTCCGCCATCTCAGGAGGCGCCGCATCAATAAAACTAGGCCGATTCCCCTTCTTGGTATTCGCAAAAAGCGTAAACTGCGAAACCACAAGAAGCGATCCACCAGTATCCTTCACCGACAGATTAAATTTCCCATCCTCATCCGAAAAAACCCGCATCCCAACAATTTTCCGTACCAAAAAATCAATATCCTCCCGCGTATCCTCCTTCCCCACCCCAAGAAACACCAAAAAACCACCATCAATCGAGCCAACAACCTCGGAGTCAACCTTAACGGAAGCCTTACTAACACGTTGCAAAACAGCTTTCATAAAATAAGAATTAAAATTCACACCATTTCTCACTCACTTCTCATTTCTGCTTTCTGCTTTCTCACTAAGCTAAGCTGCCGCTGGCGGCTGTTGCTGCTGAGCATCCTTCGCCTTGTTCCTGAAATCAAGAACCGCATTCTGGAAAACTTTCAAGAAAGATTCTGCAGTCATGTGAGTCATATTCACTCGCTGCAAAACCTTAACAACCTTCTCTTTCCCACCTGGTACAAGATATCCAAAATCCAAAACCACCTCATTCCCAGAGACATTCACTGAGACTGCATTTGTATAGATTCCAGCTTGTGCTTCTTCTGAAACGACAACTTTTACCTTGCCTTGTTGACCTTGCGCGCCTTGCGCAGCTTGTGGATCAGCCATTTTTTTTAGGTTAAAAAATATTACGCCACCTATTTAAGCACGGATTTTAAAAAATCTCCAGAGATGGCAAGACGCAAAGCACATTTTTGGGTGCGTCAACGCGGAAAAGGTGAGCACGCCATCACGAGGCAGGATTGTCCAGCTGGACTCCTGTTAATCGGGGCTTGCTTATGGTATATAATTAATACTTTAACATCAAAAATAAATGACAGACAAAGAACTATACAAATTATGCTGCGAATGTGGCGCGAAAGCTCGGAAATGGACAAAGAAATTCGCCGAATTGTTACCGAAAGTTTATAAGAGAAAGTTGTGGAAAAAACATGGCTTCTACTCAGTCGAACATTTTGCAGCAGAGCTTGCTGGGATGAATCATGAAACAACCAAGAAGATTCTAGGATTACATAGGAGGCTTGAGGACAAACCTAAACTCAAAGCAGAAATTGTCAATGAAGGATGGGCAAAAGTAAGAGTTGCAGCAGCAATCCCTGTTTCAGAAGAGAAACAAGTGCAGTTAGTTAAATCATTATCAAAAAGAGCGCTACAGCAGTATGCAAAAACAGCCAAGCAAGAGGGAGCCGGCTCCCTCTCTGAACCTGTAAGATTGAGTTTTACAGTCAAGCCGGAAGTCGAGCTCAGGCTAAGAAAATTCCGCCAAAAGCTAGAAAAAGAGCGGAAAGAAGCGATCGGTCTGGGAGAAGCACTCGAAGAACTTCTCAAACTTACAGAAGAACCCGAAAAGAAGACTCAAAAATCAAAGGGAACAACCGGTCGCAACCCTTCAGCCCAGAAAAAACGAGAAGCTGACAACAATGGCCAATGCTCGTTCCCAGGCTGCAACAAGCCACACACCTGTTATCACCATCCAGATAGATATGCTGTCACTCAGAATCACAACCGAATAGTTGCTCTTTGTGATGAGCATCATCAACTAGCCCACGCTGGCCTGATCGAGAACGAACACGATCCGCCTGAGAAGTGGTGCCTCCGCGAAACACCCAAGCTCAATGCGATCGATCTCAGGTATCAGCAACATGCCAGGCCAGGGTGAAGCACAGTTCAAGAAGCCAACTGTCCGCACGCCGCATCAACATTTTGCCCCAAACTCACACGCACAGTAACAGGAACTCGATACGTCTCCAGGATCTTCTTGAATTCATCAATCGACTCCTGATGAGACCTCTTGAACCGCGTCCCCTTAGTAAAATTATAAGGTATGAGATTCACATGAACCAGCTGCCCCTTACACAATTTCCCAAGCTCATGAGCCAACGCAACATCATCGTTCACTCCCGCAAGCATCACATATTCATACGAAACACGACGATGCGTCTTTTGCGTATACTGCGCTACCGCATCAACCAATTCCTCAATCGGATATTTCTTCGCAATCGGCATCAGTCTCTCACGCAATTTCTGCTCAGGAGCATGCAAAGAAACCGCTAAATTAACCTGCAAGCCTTCATCAGCTAACTTTAAAATCCCAGGAACAACCCCCGCAGTCGACAAAGTCATATTTCGCGCACCCAGACCTAGCCCCCGAGGATCATTAAGGGCCCGAACCGCCCGCATAACTTTTTCATAATTATTAAAAGGCTCACCCATCCCCATAAACACAACATTCGTAATTTCCTCTCCATAATCCTTCAGATCCAAAACAAAAAATAGAACCTGATCCACAATCTCCTCATAAGTCAGATTTCGCTTAAAACCCATCTTCCCGGTCGCACAAAACTTGCAACCCATCGCGCACCCAACCTGACTCGACACACAAACAGTCCGCCGCCCATCCTCAAACCTCATCAAAACAGCCTCAATCCGTTTCCCATCCTTCTTACACCGAAAAAGCACCTTCCGAACCGACCCATCCGGCGTAAGAGAAACCTCTTTCTCCTCAATCGATAAAATCGGTAACTTTTCCTTACAAATCTCACGCAACGAAACCGGCAAATTCGTCATTTCATCATAATCCGCCACCCCTCTCTTACAAACCTCCCTCAAAAGCTGATCAGCACGAAAAGGAGGATGCCCCTCCTCCGCAAAAAAATCCTTCAAATCTTCAAAATCTTTCATTTTGCTGTCACAAAGCTATGACAAAAAGCATTTTAACTCAAACCCGTTAATAAACAAAGCCGTCAATTATTGTCACAAAAGTATCACACATTTTTCCCTCGCCACCCTTGAAAAACGAAAAGATTATGTAGGAAAATATTCCCTTACCATGCTCCACCACCATTTAAACACTCTACCATGAACGTACTTCTGATTGCGTCTGCAAACGCAAAAATCAGGCAACTCAAAAATGACCTCAAGGAGATCGGCATCAACCCCAAGCACATCTTGCCAGACAAGGTAAACAAAATCTGGCTCACGCAATTCCACCTCATTTACATCCATCCCTCCATACCGAAACGAAAATATTTAAAAATCCTCAAAAAAATTCAAAAATCAAACTGGTCCATACCACTCCTCATCCCCTCTCCGCCACCACAAGAAACCGCAAACTCATACGTCGTCCCCGCAAACATCACCCCAAACGAACTCGCCCTAACGATTCATTCATTTTTAAAGCGCCCAAAATACAAAAACAACCGACAAAAACTAAAATACAAGGACATCACGCTAGACATCGAAAAACGCATAGCAAAGCGTAAAAACCGAATCGAAAAACTGCGCAACAAAGAATTCGGCATCCTCGAAATCATGTTGAAAAGCCCGGAAACAATCATCCCAAGGGATCGATTTACAGAAGCTCTTTGGGATAGAAATGCAATGATGCTCAGCAACACGCTGGAAGCGCACATGTCAAATCTCAGAAATAAAATCGACAGAGATTTTAGCAGAAAACTGATTCACACAATTCCATGTGTGGGATACAAGCTTGGATACGAGGATTAGAATATGGTGCATTGCGAAATTAGATGAAATGCGAAGTTCTGCAGTAAATTCTTTAAGCGAGACGTACAAAAAGTACGGTGAGCTTAAAAATTTACGAAGAACAAGAGCTTGCGCAGAGTCCTCAGCTCTGCTGAGGAGCAGGCGCAAGCGACAGTTCGCTAATTTCACAATGCACACAATACAATTCTTTGACTTGCCCGCAACATGTGTGTTAGATTTGGAACACCTTGGAATTTAACCTTTAAAACAAAATCGGTATGACCACTCCAAACTTTACCATCAACCTAGGTGCAACAGCCGCAGACATCAAACTGGGCGAACTGATTAAGAACCTGTTAATCGTTCTTAATGAGAAAGAGAAACACATCATCGAGAGACGTTTCGCACTCAATCAGAACAAGAAACAAACTCTGGAACAAATTGGACAAAAGTTCTCCGTGACAAGAGAGCGAATTCGCCAAATTGAAAAGAACGCACTCAAGAAACTTTCTCGCAACGCACAGAATACGAATTTGAGAACATTGAACGATTACGCAAAGAGCATCATCAAGAAAAACGCCGGCATCGCAACAGAGGAAGCACTTGTAGCAACAATCCTGAACTCGCTAAAAAACATCTCCGCAACAGAAGTAAACGAACTCAAACTGGCCCTAGCGCTCGACACAGAACTGGAAAAGATTTCAAACACAATCAACTACGAACCAAACTGGAGACTGAAGACAATCCCATTCCAACTCATAAAAGAAATCACCCAAGTCGGAATCAAAGTATTGAACGAAAACGGCGACGTAACCGAACCTGCAAAACTTGCAAAACAAGTCCTCGAAAAAATCGGTGAAGACATCCAGCCGGAACTCGTTGCCAACACAATGAGAATCGACAAAAGAATCAAATTCACAGACAAAGGAATCGGCCTAAAAACCTGGAGACACATCAATCCACGAACACTTCGCGACAAGATCAACTTCATCCTCGCTCAAGAAGGTAAGCCGCTCCATTTCGTCAAAATCGCTAACCTGATCAGCGAATCCCAATTCGACAGCAAAACAGTCAACACCCAAGCCGTACACAACGAACTGATTCGCAACGAAGACTTCATTTTGATCGGACGTGGAATTTACGCGCTATCAAATTGGGGATACAGCCCAGGAACAGTTTCGGATATTATCGAAAAAATCCTTGAAGGCGGCAAAACCATGACTCGCGAAGAAATCATCAAGTCCGTCCTCAAACAACGCCAAGTGAAGACAATCACAATCTACTTGAACCTCAAGAACAAAGACCAGTTCCGGAAGGTTGGAAAAGATTCATATACGTTGGCGTAATCAAACGTTTTTGCAAAGCAAAAACACCATCACTAGGTACTACTTACAATTCCTTCGACCTCTCATAAGCAGCCCTAACTGCTTCTTTCAGCTTATCCCCCCACTCATCACCAAGAACATCGAGTGCAGCTTCAGTCGTTCCTCCTTTTGAAGCAACGCGGGAGATAGCATCCTCAAAATTCTCTTCAAACCCAACAGCCATCAATGACCCTTCGACAAGGGTTCGAAGCATATCCCTCAAGTTTTCATCTTGAAATCCAAACTCCCTCCCGGCCTCCTGAAGAGCTTTCAAAAAAGCATACAAATAAGCCGGCCCACTACCTGTCAAAGCCGTCATTTTATCAACCTCATCATCACTTTTAACTTCCATCCCAAACCCCAAGCAATTCATCAACCCCTCAAAAAAATGTTTATCCGATTTGCTAACAGTTTCTCCGATAACCCACGACATAGCGCCAAATCCATTTCTAACCCCCAAATTAGGCATCACTCGAATAGCTTTTTTCGGCAAATCTGATAATGGAACCCCAGCCATAATCGAAATCACAAGCTTTTTACCAAAAGAAACATTCATCCCCCTATAAGTTTGAGGCTTAATGGCCAAAACGATAACATCAGATACCTCAATCAACTCCTCAAGACTGGAAGCCACACAAATTTCAAATCGTTCGACTCTCTCCCGATTCACATCAAACCCAATAATATCTTTCTCCTTCAAAAAATCATCTATAAGAACACGAGCTACAATCGCACCCCCCATCACCCCACAACCGATAATTCCAAGTTTTTTCATAATAATAATTAATTAATTTCTCCAAGTCTTCAAGTCTCCCCTCTCCTAGTCTACCGAGTCGCATACTGCGACTCAATCTGCCATTTATAAGTCGTCAACTCACGAATCCCCATTGGCCCACGAGCATGCAATTTTTGCGTACTAATTCCAATCTCAGCACCAAGTCCAAACACTCCCCCATCCGTAAACCTCGTCGAAGCGTTAACATAAACTGCTGCCGCATCTATTCTTTCCAAAAACTCACGAGCATGCGCCTCATTCGAAGTCAAAATCGCCTCAGAGTGCTTTGAACTATACTGCGTGATATGCTCAATCGCTTCCTCAAGCCCAGCAACAACCCTCACCGACATCTTCATCGACAGAAACTCCGTCCCAAAATGCTCCGCAGTCGCCGACTCAACCAACTCTTGATTATATTTTCCTGAAATAAATTCCAAAGAAGCATCATCCGCATAAATTTTCACCTCAAACTCCTCAAGCCCCGGCAAAACTTTTTCCAAAAACTCCTCCATCACCCCCTCATGCACAATCAAGGTATCTAGAGCATTGCAAACAGAAGGACGATCAGTCTTAGCGTTCACAACAACATCTACTGCGCGCTCAAGATCCACCTCCGAATCAACATAAGTATGACAAACCCCCGCACCCGTCTCAATAACAGGTACACGAGAGTTCTCCCGAACCATATCGATCAGCCCTCGCCCACCTCGAGGAATCACAACATCAACATACTCATCACCGCGCAAAAGCTCCTTAACAAGCGCCCGATCCGTCTCAAGAAGCGTCACACAATCCACATCAAGATCAGCCTGCGAAAGAGCCTTGTTTATAAGCTCATAAAGCACCTTATTGGTCTCATAAGCATCCGACCCTCCTCGCAAAACCGCAACATTCCCCGATTTAATACAAAGAGCTGCAACATCAATGGTCACATTCGGACGCGATTCATAAACAATCCCAATCACACCGAGAGGAACCGAAACCTTCTTAAGATGCAAACCCGAATCAACGTCACTCTCCTCCAGAACCCTCCCAAGAGGATCTTCCATATCGAGAATCTCCGAAAGACTCCCCGCAACCGCCAAAATCCGCTTTTCATCAAGCTTAAGCCGATCATACATCGGATCAGCCTTGTCCATCTTAGCAAGATCCTTCTCGTTTCCGGTCATAATCAACTCAACATTATCCTCAAGCTGCGCCTTTAACGTTATGAGAAAATCATCCCGCTTATTCAAAGGTTCATTTTTGAGTTTCTGCGCAGCCGATGCTGCGTTTTTAAGTATTTCGTTGAGTTCCATGATAAGAATTAATTAATGATTTAAATTTTCCAAGTCTCCTAGTCTCCCTTCTCCAAGTCTACTTTTCAAGTCTTCCAGTCTCCATGTCTCCACGTCTCCACGTCTATACCAATAAGATATTGTCAACGTGAATGACTTCTTTCTTTCTTTTCTTATCGCCATTTTTCAATGCTGCAGTCATCTCCTCACTCGAATAGTTCACCAATCCAACCGCCACAGTCTCACCTCTCTCATTACAAACATCCACAGTATCCCTCTTTTCGAAATCACCTTCAATAGATTTCACACCCACAAGGAGAAGACTTTTTTTATTATTTAAAGCTTTTACCGCTCCATCATCAATAACGATCTTGCCAAAAGAAAGTGCGCCAGCATGCAACCACTTCTTGAATCCTTTCATATCTCCTTTTTTAGCCAAAAATCGAGTCCCAACAAAATGCTCGTCCAAAGCCGCCCCCAACAGATTACCTTTTCGCTTTCCATTAATAATAAAAGCCTCGATACCGGCCTGAGTCGCCATCTTCATCGATTGAATTTTTGTAAACATACCGCCCATCCCATGCTCACTAATGGACTTTCCACACATCTTAAAAACCTCCTCATCAATATCAGAAATTTCCTTCATAACTTGCGCACAAGTATTCGTTGTAGGATCACAATCAAAAAACCCAGAAACGTCTGAGCAAATCACAAGCCTATCCGCACCCATCATCACTGCAATAAGCGCCGCAAGCTCATCATTATCACCAAAACGCAATTCCTTATCCGCAATCACATCATTCTCGTTCACAATAGGCACAATCCCATTCGCCAAAGCCTCCGTCATAACCGCCCGCATCGACACAAAACGCTTCCGATCCGAGAAATTATCCCGCTCAAGCAAAACCTGCGCCACCTTAAACCCTTCCTTTCCAAAAAAATCAGAATAATAATGCATCAGCCTCGCTTGACCGACCGCCGCAAGAACCTGTTTCTTCAAAACGCGATCCTTGATCGATTCACCTGAAAAAACCTCAAGTCCCGCCCCCATCGCACCCGAAGAAACAAGAACAACCTTCCAACCATCGCGCCAAAGCTCCGCAATATCCCGCGCATACCGCTTGAGAACGCCAAGATCGAGATCACCATCCTCATCAAGAAGCACCATCGTCCCAACTTTCACAACAAGAACCCCTTTTGTGCGATTTTGTGACAAAAAGTCAAAAACTTCCTGTTTCGGAATCCTGAAGGACTTACCGGTCTTCTGCGCTTCAAGCTTGCCTTGGCGAATGTAAAGATAAAGCGTTCTAACCTGAACACCAAGGCGTTGAGCCGCCTCCTGCGCTGAGAAAAATTCACTATCAGACATAGTTACGTGGTTAATGTACGCTTATATGATAGTGACATATAGTGATAAAAGCAATAGCGAGATTTGCGCTCCGGAGCGCTAAGACCACGAGCTCCGTCGAGTGGTCTGGGAGCGGAGGACAATTTTTAAGAAATCCCGAACCCCGACTTTGGAGTGGGTGAGGAATTTCGTAAAAAATTGAGCAAAACCCTATTCCAAGCAAGCCAACATGAGAGTTTAGGCACTAGGCAGCTAGGATGTTAGGGTCTTATATTATTTTCGTTTGCCATAAGACAAATCTCCTCCCTCTGCAATCTGCAAACTGCAAGTTGCAAACTACTACGCCGCCATCGACGCACTAGGATAATCGTGGACAGAAGCCCTTCTTATATCCTTAAGTGCCACTTCCTGAGGCTGACCACCAACAAGATAAACTTTGTGTATCGCCCTGCCACTTGTTATTTTGAATCCATCATCCAAATCAACAACGTTATCTTTATACGCTCTCTGAACATAAGAAACCACTTCAGGCCTATTAGATAGTGCCAAGAATGAGCCCTGCTCACTAAGCAACACTCCTGCCAATCCATTTTCACGCGCAAATCTCTGACCAACGCCGATAATAGCTTCGCACAAACTGTCCACATCTACCTCCTTTAGCAGTTTTGTGCTCGGATTCAAGCCTCGAAGTAACAGATGAGGCTGGCCGTTATGTTCCATAATATAAGCCTGAATATTTCCAACACAACGCTCTTCACGATCATCGATCAAATTTATATGAAAATGGTCTTCACGCTCAAAGAGATCTATATCACGATCTGTGCAAATCCCAGCACTAGCCTTAGCAAAGAAAGAAGCCTTATTCTTAGAAATAACTGCTCTCAACTGGGTATCAGCCGAAGCAACCTCCTCACCTTGATCTGTAACAAAATTCCTAACATCATCCCTGACAGCTCGACGCATTTCTTGTAACAGCTTTAGCTTCTGCAAAGCTGCCTGTGCAATAACTTGAGCTGCCACTTCCCTATCCGATTTCGAGTCATCTATCTCAACACCTAGTTGCTGCTGTATCGCCCTTCTCTTACCAGGTTTTTTAAGGTTTTTTACCAAAGCACTCACCATCCGACTAGTAGTACTCTGGTGCTTCTCCAAGAAAGCTAATACTGCTGACTCCAAATTATCCTCCATATAAACACCCAAAGCCTCTTGATTCTTTCGCAAAGCACGATATCGATCATCATCAGTTTTTGCCGTTCTCCACTCTCTAAAAGCACTTTGCATAAACTCATCTCCCTCCAAGACAACCAAAACATCATCCAGGCTAACATCACCCATACTCAACTTACCAACATTACAAAGGTTCCTCACCATTTGCTGCTCGGCCGGCACAGGTTTATGAAGCTCAGGCGACAATGGAACAGGCACCTGAGGCCTTCTATAAATAACCATAGGAGTTCTCAATCTAGCCCCATCCCTCAAATACATCGTCCTGTTAGTAAGCAAATCCAACGAATAACCATCTGTCGCGAATTTATAACCATCCAAATGATGACTACAATCGCTAACTCTTCTACATAACCTTTCAACTGTCGAAAGATCCATATTAGCTGGCTGATAGGCAATCCAAATCAATTCTGCCATCAATTCAGGCGTAATATCCGAACCAAGTGGAGTATTAGAGAAAATACCCTTCTTAAGCTTAGCTATCTTCTCTCCAAGCTGCGCCAAATCTCTCGGAACAAAATCAAGCGACTTAGCCTCAGCATAAATACCCGGTGTAATAACCCGCACACTATCCAATAACGTCACAACACCAGGCCATTGATCAACATCTAACCTCGCCTTACCTCCATAACGAGGACTATTCTCCTCAAGATCCCTCTGAATCGTCTCCATAGCCGTATTGAATTGATTCTGATGCTGCGAAAGCATGCGACGCAAATACGGTAGATACTCGCTGGTTAAATACTCAGACGTGTGTTTATGTAACACACCTTTTTGGATTAATTTCCGTAAAAACAAAATCGTCACACGATCAGGCGTTTCTTTACTCTTCACATCAGCCATCGCCTCAGCACCAGGAATTTCATGATCAATCATCGCAGAAACAATCCTCCATCGAGCCTGTTGACATTCACGATGAAGGGCGTGAGCCCCAAGACAAACATCCTTCTTCTGATGAGGTGTACGCAAACTTCCCAGCGCCATCAGGCTGGTCCAAAGCCGCACACTTGCAGGGTCATCTAAAAGGCTCAAAAGCTCATCATAAGCAAGCCCATACTCACCATCATCCTTCTGAGCTAAAGCACATTCAACCCTGCTATTCCAATATTCAATCTGTTGCTGGCGAGGTGCCTGCTCCGGAAGATCTCCCGCTCTAAAAGCAGCCTCTGCCCCAGAAACACCTTCTTCCATATTAGCAGCAGCATGACGAATAAAATGAGCCATGCACTCCATATACGTTCTTCTCTGCAATATATCGCCTTCACCATCTTGCCCTTCTTGTGCTTTGTCGAAATATTTTATCGCCTCATCCCAAGCTCCTTCCCTAAGAAACGCTCCAACCATCGCCACAACACCTTTGTGAGGCATCGGTCTCCGATTATCCGGAAGAAATCTAGCTCGATACCAATTCCTAATCAACTGATCCCAATCATTATCACCAACAATTCCCAATCGCTGCCCAACCATATAAAACTCCGCCAAACCATCGTGTGAATACCTCTCCCACTCAACAATATACGACCGTTTAAAATACCCCTTGCTTAAAATTTTCACCAATCCCTTAAATCTATCAGGAGCAGCCTCCAAAATCATCGCACCCCTAGCCCAATCCCCAGTATCAGTGCAACGATGCCCAATTTGCTCCTTCAAAACAGCAATTGCCTCATCGGGCCCTACCTCAAGAGCCTCCCGGATAGCAGCATTTCTCTCCTCATTCTTCTTCCTTTCCCACACACCATCATTCGCCTCTTTCTCCTGCCTAGCCTGACCTTGTTGTTCTTCTCGAACCACCCATTTTTTCTTTCGAACTGCATATTTCTGCGCCAACGTAACATGAATCGCATCACTCCAACCATCCTTACACGGAAGTTTGTCCAAAAATCCTGCCCGCAGAAAATGCTCCCTTAGAACACGCTTCTGATGCAGTTTATCTTTTCTAAGTGTTTTTCTATGCTGGATTGGGCAATCCTCTACCGGAGGAACACCAATTCGCTCCACAGTAGCAATCATTCTATCGATATAAACCTGCGCTGCCTCAGCAGATCCATGTTTTAACTCAAAAATCGCCTGCTCCGCATCTTGCTCCGAACGCAATGCGTAATAACGAACACGTTCATACTTCTCCGCCTGAGTAGGAATCGATTCTTCATCATCTATCTTACTTGCATGCTCTATCAGCCTAGCGACTTCCTCATCTTTCACCCTCAACAAAATATCTAAAGCCTGCCTATGCTCCTCTTCATCACCATACGCAGTAGCATAATTTAATCTCGCCCTACTAACATCCCTCTTACCCGAATAAGAGTCCATAACCTCGACAAATTCCCAAGCCTGCCCAAACTCCTCTTCTGCAATCAACCATCCCCACACTTTTCCCTCATGATCCGAAGCAATCCCACTATCTAACCAACCCATTTGATCAGTCTTCTTCCTCGCCACATGCGCCAGAAAAGTAGTCTGCAAAAGCGGAATCGGAGCATCCATATCAACCAATTTTCTGACAAAAAACTGAACAATCCCAACTAACCGCCTAGCTTGTTCCCAATCACGAGGCCCCTTCTGCTCCGCAAGAGGACAATAAACATCAAAAGTTTCCGCCACCTCCTGAGGCATCACCTCACCACCCCGCATGAGCCTTTTCACCAACAAGAAAAACGGCACCTCTCCCGGTTGTATAAATCTATCCAAAACAGCCTGAGCCAAATCATCCCTCCCAACCTCAAAAAGACCATAAATCAATTCTTGAGAATAGTACGAATTATCAGAAGAGCTAAAACGATCCTGATTCTCATCACCCCACTTAAGATACTCAGCAAAATCCAGGATTAACTGATCGCCACTACCCACATCCAATAACGACTGAACAAATTTGGAAAAATCCAAATGAGAAACACCCCTTACGGGATGCGCCCTAAGAGTAGCAACCACCATATCGAACCTTCCCGCCTTCAAATAAGTATCAAGTGCTTCAGCAAAAAACGTACTATCCCTTTCTTTCGCCAGAATTAGCTGCAGAAATGGCTGATGCCCCGTCTCAATCAAAGCTTTTGCCACATTATCAGAATGCAACAAAGGCGCTTCATAGCCCATATCATCCTTATGACTAAAGCTCCCTTCATGTATAGCGTCCAAAATGCCATACATCGCCCCAGTATAAAACTCTGCCGCCCTATCCATTATTTAATAAGTTTAAAAGGTGCCCACTATACCTGTTGCACAGCTTAGAAGTCAACGAAATCACCCAGTAAATTCATAATACGCCCTACTCGCAAAAGCCCATAAGCCACTTCTGTCTACCCTTTTGGCCTCAACAAACCTATACGGAAATTTTAAAGATATCCCAGGAGCTTTCCCTAGACCAACAACAGTATATCGATAAGCACCTCCTCTTTGCGGCATATCCATCAAAGTCAAAACTTCATTAGCACCAGGTGTGTTTTCCCAAATATCATATATCGATGGATTAGTTAAGAAAGCTTTATGACAAGTTGAAAACATAATCCCATCTGGCTTCAAAACCCTCCAAGCTTCTTCTAAAGCCTTTAGCACATCCCCAACACTAGAAAGTCCTTCCACCAAAAAATACATATCAACCGAATTATCAGGAAGTGGCAATGCATCCACGCTCCCCTCAACAAATCGCGTCTTCAACGCTCCTTCTCCCTCTACAGGAGGCATGTGCTGAGGTATAGGATTTGTATCCAATCCGATACCAACACATCTGTTCAAAGCAACACCCCCATATTCCCCATGCAAATGACGCATCAGCTCTTCACAAAGCAATCCACTGCCACAAGCACCATCAAGTACCACAAATTTATCAGCAGGGTCAGCCGCTTCAAATCTCCTACAAGCTTCGACACGCCAATCCATCAAAGGAAACATACCAATCACTCTATCTAATCCCCTTTGCAACCTCCTCAAATCACCATCTCTTTCAAAAAGAGCTTCTTGTTCATCACTCAAACCACTTGGAACTTCAGACATCATAAAAAAGTTAAGGTCGACAAGCTTACCTTAAAATCAAACTATTTCCAAGATGCTTTCCTTCAAATCCTCATACGTACTCTGCCACAAATGCTCCTTCCCCTTCTCAACCGTCAATTCTCCACCCAACAAATCTCGATACTTTTCCCCATGCTCAAGCGAAACATACGGATCATCATCAGAATAAAAAAGCTTCACCTTCCCCATCTTCGCAGCATCCCCCAGACGGGAAGCATCAAAAAAAGGCTGCAAATTCCCCCAACCGATGTTCTCAACAGGTGCAGCGACAAGAAAACTCGCCCGAAAAACTTCGCTATTCCACTCCGAAAGAACCCGCGGAATCAAAGCCCCTCCAAGGCTATGCCCAATGAGAACAGTCTCTGAAGGCAGTAGCCCCTTGACCTCCTCAAGAAACTTCTTCTTCCACTCCTCATACGAAGGAACCATATCTTGCCCAAAATCCGGCACTTTAACCTGCCAACCTTCCTCCCGCAACTCCGAAGCAAGCCAAGGAAACCAGTTTGAACTTGGATCTGCACCGTAGCCATGAATTATGATTGCATTTGGCATAAACATATTATTACGTTTTGCGAAGCAAAACTCCATTCTTCAAGTCTCCAAGTCTCCCCTCTCCAAGTCTACCGAATCCACTCCTGCACCTTATCAAAATCCCTCACAAGCCCCTTTCCCTCCATATCCTCACTGTACCCAAAAACCAGCCCAAACTGCAGCTCCTGACTTTCCTTCATACCAGCCTTCAGAAGCTCCTCACGCTCACAATGCCGCGCATAACCTATATAACAGCTCCCGATCCCCTGCTCCTGCGCATAAAGACACATATTTTGAGCAGCAATCCCCGCATCCATCGGCGCATATTCATTCCCTTTTTCAGTACATATCAAAATCAAGCACGGCGCCCCATAAAAAACACCGTCATTCCCCCCAGCAAACCTCTCCTCAAGCTGCTTACGCCGCTCTTCCGTCTCAGCATTCTCCTTCAGAAACCCCTGCGCCGACAAACTCAATCTATTAATCACCTCCCGATTCGTAATAACCACAAAATTCCAAGGCTGACCATTATGAGCCGACGGCGCAAGGCAACCAGCCTCAATAATCGCCTTAATTTGCTCCTCAGAGAGAGGATCAGGCTTATAAGAACGTACCGAGCGACGCTCACGCATTAGATCGATAATTGGCATGGTGTTTTTGTTTAAAAGTTTTTTAAAGACGGGAGAAATATATCATTTAATATTTCCAAAAACCACTTAGTGTGCTTGATTGTATTCATCACAAAAAGATGCGATACTTAGCTTTGATGTTAAATGTTAAAAAATACTTGAAGGCCTCACTAGTAACGATTGGGATATTTCTTTTGCTCAGCATCCCTAGTCTTCTTATTTTGCTTACAGACTCTCTGATTATAATGACTCTTTATGCTGCTACTTTCCTGATTATTGCTATCATTTTGCCTATCAAAAAAGTTAAACGTCCTATTTTAACTTTTCTAATCGATTGCTTGGATTCTGTCGGCATATTTATTTTGCTTTTTTTGTTACAGATTCTCAACCCATGGAATTCTTCCAAATTTTCCCAAAAAATTATGCTAACCGCTTTTGACCCATACAATTTAGCCAAAAACACATATTACAGCACATTCATAAGTCCTTTTGGGAAAATGGAAAGCTGGGAAGTCCCCGAAATTCATCAAACAATCATGAAATGGTTCGCTTTCCTCACCCCTGTTGTATATTGGCTAATTGTTATCTTACTAGCAATACGGATTTGCAGATGGACATGGAAACATTTTAAGTTGGCCTGAACACAACAAAATTTCTACCCCAAAACCTCTTCCAGCACACTCAAAAATTCACGACACTCCCTCTCACCAATAATATAAGGTGGCAAAATCCTAAGAACATTCGCACCAGCAGATAAAACAAGTACCCCTCGCGCTTGCATTTTTTTCATGATAGGCCCCACCTTCTCCTTCAGCTCAACACCAATAATCAACCCTTTACCCCGAACCTCACGGATTCGACTACTTTTCAAATCCTCAATCCCCTGAATCAAAAGCTCACCCATCTCCTTAACATTTTCGACCAAATCAGGAACAACCTCCAAAACCTCCAATCCAGCACTGCAACATAAAGGATTTCCACCAAAAGTTGTCCCATGAGCACCAGAAGGCAAACTTTCTGAAATCTTATCAGTAACAATCACCGCACCAAGCGGCAAACCATTCCCAAGCCCCTTAGAAACACAAACAATATCGGCCCGCACAGGCTCACTCGCCAAAAAACTCCCAGTCCGATAAGTACCAACTTGAATTTCATCAAAAATCAAAAGCGCACCATACTGGCAGCAAATCTCGCGCACCCCAGCCAAATACCCTTCAGAAGGCAAATGCACACCACTCTCCGCCTGAATAGGCTCCAAAATCACCGCAGCAACATCATCACTCATCGCTTCCTCCATAGCCTCCAAATCATCAAAAGGCACATGTTCAAACCCCGAAACAAGCGGCTCAAAAGGTTTGCGATACTTCGGTTGCCCTGTCGCAGACAAAGCCCCCATAGTCCGCCCATGATAAGACATCTTAGTAGCAATAAACTTATTCCGACCAGTCGACACTCGAGCAAACTTTAATCCAGCTTCAACACACTCTGTACCTGTAGAAAAGAAAAACACCTTATCCAAAGATGTAAGCTCAGCAAGTCTCTCCGCCAACTTAGCCCTGGCTTCAGAATAAAAACTATTATGCACACTAATAACTTCATCAAGCTGCCCCTTAATCACACTCAAAAAACCCTTATGACCATGCCCCAAAATCGCCGTCCCATACTGACCGGCAAAATCCAGATATTTCTTCCCATCATGCCCAAAAACATAAGCCCCCTCACCACGAACAAGCTGCAACCCCCTCTTTTTATACAGGGGAATCATCAATTGATCTTCAAGCTGCATCAAATCCATCGCAAAACGTTAGGGGTTACTGAAAAATAATCGTACCTTCTCCTGAAAGAGCCCTCTGAATCGGATTCTCAACCCGTCCATCACCAAAATAAACCTTCTTAACTCCAGCCTCAAGAGCCTCTTTCGCACCCATCAACTTTTTCTTCATCCGCCCACCAGCAAACTGGTAATAATCCTCAATATCATCTTTTGAAACATTTTTCATCAAAGATTCAGAATCATCAGGATCCTCAAGCAGCCCAGGCGCCTCAAAAAGCTGCACAATCGCCTCAGCCCTAAGCGCACCACCCAAAACAGCAGATGCACGATCATTATCAACATTTATCGCCTCAGACTCAAAACTAATCGCAGGAGGAGTCAAAACCGGCACATAACCATTTTCAAGAAGAAGCTCCAACAATTCCGTATTAACCTGCATAACTTTCCCCGTAAAATCATCACGAACGATCTTCACCTTCTCACCATCTCGCACCTTAAGAGCCATTTTTCTCTTCCCTTCCCAAATCCGCCCATCAAGACCCGAAAGTCCCACAGCATTCACACCTCGCTTCTGCAAAGCCTCTACAATCCGCTTATTCACAACACCGCTATAAACCATCATAAAAATATCCAAAGTCTCCTGATCCGTCCTTCGACTCACATGACCAGAAACCGATTCAAGCATGACAGGTGGCTTACCCAAAGCCTCAGAAATCTCGGCCATCTTCACGTTCGCACCATGCACCAAAATCTTCTGCCCTTCCAAACCAGCAAAATCATCCAAAATAGCATCTATATTTAACGTGGCACCGCCACCAATTTTGACAACGATCATATTAAACAGGGTGAAGTCCTAAAAATTCGAGACCAGCAGTCTCCGGGAATCCCATCATCACGTTCATCCCATGTACAGCTTGTCCCGCCGCACCTTTCATAAGATTATCCAAAGCCGTCATAACAACAAGCCGATCACTCCGCTCATCCTTTTCAAAACCAATATCACAAAAATTCGAGCCAGCAAGAATCTTCGGTTCAGGATAACGATAAATTCCCTGCTTAGCCTTCACAATACGAATAAAGGGTTCATCACCATAAACTTCCCTATAAGCTTTCCACACATCCTTCTCAGTCACACCGGATTTCAAGAAAACCTGAGCAGTAGTCAAAATCCCCCGAACCATCTCAATCGCAGTCCCAGAGAAATGAATCTCAGGCACAGAAAGCTCCTGCAACATCTCCGCAGTATGCCGATGACCGGTAGCCTTAAAAGAACGAACTGCACCACTCCTCTCAGGATGATGAGACGCATCATTCACCTTGTTACCACTCTCGCTAGAACCAACTTTAGCCTCAACCGTAACAGGCCTCTCAAGATCAATAAGACCCTTCTTGAAAAGAGGATATAGCCCCAAAATTGTACAAGTAGCATTACAACCTGCCCCACTAATATAATTCGCGTTCTTCATCTCATCGCGATGCAACTCTACAATCCCATAAACAAAATTTTCAAGCTGATCCGCAACAGAATGCTCATGACCATACCAATCAACGTAATCTTGAGGATTCCTCAAGCGAAAATCAGCAGAAAGATCGATAATCTTAGGTGCAATCTCTTGATATTGAGAAAAATTCTTCATCGCCAGCCCATGAGGAAGCGCCAAAAACAAAATGTCACAAGCCTCAACCTCATCAGCCTTAGAAAAAACCAAATCAGTATGTGAACGTAAATTAGGATGTAGAAGCGAAACAGGTTTCCCAGCAAGCCTCTCAGACGTCACTTGTTTCACCTCAATCTCAGGATGCCCAAGAAGCAAACGCAAAACCTCACCTCCAACATAACCGGACCCACCAATTATAGATGCATTTTTCATGATGCTTTAAGGTTTAATAAGTAATCAACAATCAACCCCGGAATATTAACACCCGTAACATCAATAGAATTCCGAAATTCCATCGTATAATTCACCTCAATCACACTATATCCGCCATCAACTTCAACCAAATCAACCGCAACAATATCCCCTTCAACAGCCTTAGCAGCATCAACGCTAATCTTTTCTAATTCAGGTGTAACAGGACAATTCGACGTCTTACCACCACGCGCAGTATTAGTAATCCAGTGTTCACTATCACGATAAATCGCGGCAATACATTTATCACCAATAACAAAAGTACGAATATCACGTCCTTTTTTCTCCACATATTCCTGAATATAAAAAGTTGAATGATGATATGAACCCAAAATCTTCTTATGTTCCAAAACCGCTTCTGCAGCATCTCGATCATTAATTTTGGCAATCAAACGCCCCCAAGAACCAACACAAGGTTTCAAAACACATGGATAACCCATCTCTTCAATCGCTTGCAAAGCCGACTCAGGAGTAAAAGCAGTCATAACACGAACATGCGGCACCCCTGCCGTCTCTAAAGCCATGCTAGTAAGCAGTTTATCTCCACAAATATGAGCCGTATGAAAAGAATTCACAGTCCTAACTCCAGCTTGGGCCAGAGCCCCAAGACTATAAAGAGCCCTCGAATGATTAACACACCTTTCGAGAACACAATCTAGATCCTGATATTTAGAAAGATCTTTCAAATCAAAAATAAGCTGCCGATCATCTAATCGAACAACATCCACTCCCTTAACCGCAAACTCCTTGAGAAGTAGTTTTTCCTCCGCACGAATTATCGAAGAAAGCATTCCAATTTTCATGATTTTATAGGTAAAGAAGTAATGTTTTGGTACAACTTAATTTCACGAATCTCACCACTTTTAATTCTTTCAAAATTTCTACCAGGCAAATCATAAGACACAATCATAATCTCATCGTCTCCCTCAGAAATCCTCAGATCAAAATATTCCGGATCAATCGTATAATAACAGTTTACGTGACAAGTCTCCCCCTGAATAAGCAAAAAATTGATAGCCTTCACCAACGCAGCCTTATCACACATCTCCGCAACAGCCTCAGCAATACCCTTCTGAAGCACAAGATTCATCACTTTCTCAGCCCCAATCTTACCTGGAACATCAATATCCACCCTCTTTAAATTCCCATTAAAAACAAACACCGAATCCTGAGCACAAAAAGGCTGATTATTATTGATATCCCCCTTCGTCCAATCCCCATGCGCAAAACGAGCATGAACTAATGCGAACTCAGTCTCAGGAAGCTCAAATTCATCCTCCCAAATCGGGTTCAAACTCCTGTGCAAGTGGAGCTCCTCTCCTCCCTTATACAAAACTCCCCAACCATCACCCTGGTAATTCTTGCTATCCCTACACATTTCAGCAAAATCACGCATAAGCGCGTTAACATTTTTTTTCTCCTTGCTGTTATGAAGCATGAATCGACACATAAGATTAGTAATTTAATTTCTTCTCACTTCTGATTTCTGATTTCTCACTAACACACTATTCTCCCCAATCTTCCTCCTCTTCCGGAGCCTCAGCGAGAGTAACATTGCCGTCAGCAATAGCTGTCACCTCCAGCTCAGCCCCACAGTCAGGACACAAAATGAGCTCACTTTTTTCAGCATCTTCAGCGACGGTTACCGCTGCATCACATACTGGACAATTTGCTTGCATGATTTTTCTAGATTAAAAGATATAAAAATCCCAGCTTAGATCGCTGGGAGATTAAGAACTGGTAACTACATCTATCTCTCAGCTTAGGAGCTGGTCTTGTAAACCTTCTTAAATTTTAAGACTTGAGAGATATTCATCATGATCAATTAAGATAACGAATGATATTTTATACTAGGTTAGGGGAAAATGTCAAATGGAAAGCCGTAAAAAAAACCCATCAATTCTTTTTTGGCCTCTGTGCACTCCCAGTATCTCTTACAGCAGATCCATCAGTATTAAGACCCCAATCATTAAAACGCATACCCATCATAGAAGGAAGTCGCCTCAAAGCCTGGTCCACAACACCAGAATCAACATCAGCATCCGGCGCTGCTGGTTCCAAAAACCTTTCATCAACAACAACCCTCGCAACTCTAGGCCCATCCATTACAGCTACAACTCTTTCCCAGGCATTAGCTCTAACACCACGCAATCCAGCATACTGTGAA
The DNA here is from genome assembly GCA_964538865.1 of uncultured Candidatus Peribacteria bacterium. Lineage (GTDB taxonomy): Bacteria > Patescibacteriota > Gracilibacteria > UBA1369 > UBA12470 > CAZIHU01. Next base: position 1,946 of record CAZIHU010000005.1, on the reverse strand, counting down.
GGATCGACAACTAAAAATCCGCCTTTCCTCGCTTGCAATTCTTGCAAATTCACAAGCTCAGGATTATGCATCCCCAAACTATTCAAAACGCAAACACTTCCCACAGCAACCTCATCATTAGAAACCATCTCTCTAAGAGTCAACCCAGCAAGCTTAGTCACAACATCCTTAATAGGTCCACCAACCTTGAGATCCAGAAGTGCTTTCGCTTCCTCAATCTCACCTGCCAAATCAGCAAAATTTATCGTCTGCCCTAAAATCTCCACTTCACCAGGAATATCATACTCAGCAACATCCATAGACGAAATAACTCTCTCCCCCGCCTTCATTTTCTTAGCTGTCTTAAAATTAAGCACCTTATGCATAGCCATAGCAATAACAGCAGCAACAGCAGGATTATCAATTAATAAATCACTTTCATTTCCAGGAATAACAGAAGTTCTAAAATTCTCACCAGTAGAATTGCCTCCTGCAATAGCACCAGGGAAAAAATCCATCATCAATCTACGTCGAAAACCAGCAGCCTTCTCTGGTACACTTCTCCCCAGCTTAGATGCTCCACGCAAATCACTAATACTTCTAAAACTCACCGAATCAAGAAGCCTCCCTGCTCTATACCTCAGATAAGTTGCCAATACATAATTCGCAAGACTGTGAATATCAGGATATCGTACTTTCAATCCCCCAAACGAAGGAGAAAATTCAAATCTAGACTCACTCCGCCTATCTTCCGTCAAAAACCTAACCCGATCCACCAAAGAAACCCACGCATACACCAACCTGATCTGCTCAGGTGTAATAACCTTTCTTTCGGGACTATTCTCAGGCTTTCCCATAAAAATAATTAAGGAGAGCATCCTAAAGGGAAATCTGCCTTTGGTCAAACGAAAAACGCTTGGAACAAGATAGTTAAAAGATTTGATCCAGCATTGGCTTACGTGCCAAAACTCAACAAAACTGATACAATCACCACATAAATATCTAACAAATCCACCATGCCACTAAACGAAATACCTGACAACACAGAGAGAGCACCAATTGATACCATACGACCACCAGCCCCTTCACTACAAAGCGACATATCAAGATGGTCAAGAGAACTATTTGGAGGAGAATCTGGTTCATTCACGTGGAGGGATCACAAAGACTCAGTATCGGGATCAGCAGCAAGGGTCTTAGATGGACCTCCTTTTGTCCCACAGCATCCGGAAACAGAATAAGTTGAGAACTGGCTTCGCCTAAGTTAATCACAACTTATTCAAGCACCTTCGCTTTCTTTAGTCCTTCCAAAACAATCTTCTCCATCGGCTTGCAATCCTGCCCCATACAGTGTTTCGAAGCTGTTATAAATTTGTTGTCTTTCCTGTTACTGATATTGCCATAATTTATATATTCGTATCCGTTATACACAGCTATCATATCAAAAAATAATCGGATAGTTCTCCCGTTAAGTTCGTTAAAAGGATGTAATACAATCAATTCACACATGTAATATGCGATTTTCTTGGCAAAGGCTTGAAGCTATTTTGCGTGCTTTCATCTTAACACTTCTATCTTTCGTATCTTTATAACCTTCGATTTTAGACGAATTAACTACAGTTTTCTTCGCTTTTAGAGCTGAAAATTTGGCAATATGAAACTTCATGTGGTTCTTGTTTATCTAGCGTTATTTTAGCAGAATTAGGACTTATTTTAAAGGGTTTATATGGCTTTTTTTGCTTTTTCAATAAGAAGTTTTTCGTCCACGAAACGATTTATTTTTAAAAGGCCCCTTCGCTTCGCTGCATTACGCCCACAAGGTTTTTGTTGTGTTTCGAGTGACTCTGCAGGCTCAAAGAGCCGAAGCCCTAACGAGAAACAGCAACAAAAACCGCAATGGTGGGCGCAATAGGAGTCGAACCTATGACCTTCTGGGTGTAAACCAGACGCTCTAACCAACTGAGCTA
>CAZIHU010000004.1:2051-105046 GCA_964538865.1 uncultured Candidatus Peribacteria bacterium | reverse complement strand
ATTCGCATCTACTTTTGCATCTTGGTCTTCTGTCGTCGCCTCGACTGATGCATCTTGCTCTGCTGCTTGCTCCTCGATGTCTGCTGTCTGCTCTGCTCCTTGCTCCTCACTGTCTGCTGTCTCATCTACTCCTTCAATATGCGGCCCCGCATACTTAAGAAACTCAGACATAGCCCTAAGGCCTCGACCAAGCTCTTTTACCGGCCAACCATCTTTCGCAGGAGCGGTTACAATATCCATCACATCAAGCACTCCTTCGTCAGTCACATGACTCCCATAAACTCCCCTAAAAATCCACTCCGGAACCAAAATACAATCTTTGCCATGATAAGTTCCATGCTGAACGTTATCACTCGCATATTCTCCTTTCCCAAGCGCGACAACCGGAGGAATCCCATTCATCTCCTCAAGCTGATCAAACAAAGTCACATAAACTTGATAAGTCCTATCCTGCTTAACCTGCTCCATCAACTCTTCAGTCCGCATAAGAGCATCTCCGATAAAATCCTCATCACCTTCATCCAAAGGCAAATCAGCAAATACCATGTCATCGCGGTGCCCAGCTGCCATAACAACATCCTCTGGATTATATTTCCGGGCCATGTCCTCAAGCCGCTCAAGATCCAATTGCGAATCTGCCGACTCAGGCGTTTGTGGTGTAGTAGCCATATTTTTGTTTGTTATTTATTTTTTAAAAATATATATATGTGAAATTTTAAATTGCTATCGACATCGCTCTGGCCTCAACAAAAACCTTGTTAAGATCCGGAGATTCATAAGACAAAAACCGCAAAGCCTCAACCTGATCATCATAAGTCCGACATGCACTCAGCATAAAAAGAGCCGTATAAAGCTGCTGAATCCCAATAGCTCCCGACTCAAGCGCCGAAGCCAAAGCACGTTTTACCTTGTTTTGTAGTTTTTTATTTTTGTCTTCCACCGCAGCACGATTTTATAAATACAAATCATTAAATAATACCACATTTGCGATGGAATTGCAAGGGTTGATGTGTAGGAAATTCGTGGGAGCACGAATCACGGCGACCGCGCATGTTGTTGATACTTCAGGTCGATCACACTCGGCTCCGGTTGCTCTCGTACCCGCCAGAGATGCGGCGGATCATATTCGTTTTCGATATAGCCGGCATGAGCTAGCTGATGATGTTCATCACAGAGTGCAACTATCCGATCATGGTTCTGAGTGACAGCATATCTGTCTGGATGGTGGTAACAGGTGTGTGGTTTGTTGCATCCTGGGAATGTGCATTTGCCGTTGTTATCTGTTTCGCGCTTCTTCTGAGCTGAGATGTTGCGACCTGTTGTTCCTGAGGATTTTCGAGTTTGCTTGGGTGGTTCTTCTGCAAGTTTGAGAAGCTCTTCAAGTGCTTCTCCCAAGCCGATGGCTTCTTTTTTTTCTTTCTCGAGTTTCTGGCGAAATTTTCTGAGCTTGAGTTCGACTTCTGGCTTGACTGTGAAACTAAGTCGACTCCACTCCTTATCCCCGGGGATTGCTTTGGGACATTCGACGGGTGTGTCAATAGCCCGCTTCTCACGTACAAGTGTCTCAAGAGCTCTTTTAGGTAATTTTTCTACTTGTTCTGCCCAAAACTTATCCGTTTCTTTAGTTGCGATTTGGGCTACTACTCTTACCTTACTCCAGCCTTCTGTAGCCATCCGTGATTTGAGATTAGGTTTGTCCTCAACTTTCTTACTAACTTCGAATATTGCTTCTACTGTTGAATGGCTCATCCCAGCAAGCTCTGCTGCAAAATGTTCGATTGAATAGAAGCCTCTTTTCTTCCACAGCTTTCTCTTCTCAACTTCTGGCAACAAACTAGCGAATTTCTTGCTCCACATCCGAGCTTTAGCGCCGCATTCACAGCATAATTTGTATAGTTCTTTATCAGTCATGATTTTCAGGGGTTAAAGTATTAATTATATACCATAAAACCACCCCGATTAACAGGAGTCTGACTGGACAATTCGCATGGGTAAGTGTCTCATCGCACTTTCCGCGTTGACGCATGCCAAAATGTACTTTGCATCACGCCTCTACACACCTAAACAGCTCTAAGCTAGGCTCAATCACCACAGTCTCCCCCACATTTTCATTCTCTTCAGCAAGCACCCTAAGTCGCTCCCGAACATCCTCAGTATCTTCCACCTGAACATAAACCCTCCCAAACTTCACAAGCCCTGCCTCCAACCCATCAACAACCTCATTATGAACATCAGCCCCACAAGATTCGCGATACCGATCTCGCCTCTCCTCAACATCCCTAACAGACACAACCTTCCCCATCAAAGCAGCAAACCGATCATCAGCCCCGGTCAAATCCACACGCCTACGCAAACAATAACTTTCCCTCATAACCGCCCGCAACAGATCCTCCAAATCCCCCTCAGGAGCAACATCCACATAATGTTCAACAAGCGCTCTAACCTTAGGCCTAAGCTTTTCCCTCAAATTCGACCCTTCAATAATTTCTCTACGCCCGTCTTCCCCCTTCAAAGTCGCCCATAAAGCACCAAGCCATCTACCGCTTTCCCAATCCGCTATAATCACATCATCAATCCCCAACCCAAAAACCGCCTCAAAAAACTCTTCAAAATGCTCCCTCATAAGCTCATCAACAAGCTCCCTACTAACCCATCTATCAAATCCATCCTCCAGTTTCTTAGCCCCCGCAATACTATCAATCATTTGCTCCAACTCAACAGAAGTAAAAGTAGTAACAATCCCCGCATCATTAAGCTTATGATTCTGCGCAAAACCAGCAAGACTCGCCCCCAAACGCCGATACTCAATCGCAGCAATCGGATCACGGGTATCCGGATCCCCAGCATACATCTCCAAAACAGCCACATTCGTAACCTTCACAACCGCATGCACCTCGGCAACAAACCTACAAATCTGCTCAATAGAAGGACACGTCCGAAGCATCTCTTCAAAAGCCGCATTCACCCCATTCATGTATTCAAAAAACAAGCTGTATTCTCTCTCAAGCGGTGTTTCCTGCACAGGCAGTTCCTCCTCCACCGGCTCCTCCACCGGCACTTCAGGCAATTCTGCCCCTTGCGCAAAATCATCCATCAGCCCTTGAGACACACTAGGCGGCCGCTTAATACCCATAATTAATTTCGGTTAAAAATCTAGGAGCAAAACCGTACAGGACGATCGCCAGATCTGTCAAGCCGTTCGGATGTGGAATTTTGAATATTGAATTTCGAAATTCGACATCCCAAACTCAATATTCCAATCTGCAAGTTGGAAACCAAGAAGAAGAGAAAGGCCACCCGTTTTTCGCAACGCGAAAAACACCATCACTGCAAACTGCAAGTTGCAAGTTGCAAGCTACCTCACAACTCCCCTCATCCACACCTTATACCTACCCGCCTTAACCCCAAACATCGCCCCGTCAAGCATTTCCAAATAATCCTCAAGTCCCATCCCCTCAGCCTGCTCAACCAAAACACTTTCTTCACCGGCACCCATCTCAAGCAAATCCAAATAACCAACAACCCCTGAAAAATCCACATACATCAACGTATCATCATGGCTTTTCACCTCCTCAAACATCCCCTCAAAATCAGGCAAATCCATAATACTTTCCTCTCCATCAAACACTTCCCACGCATCATAAGTCGAAATCACAAGCACATCATCATCCGTAATCCCATACAAAACAGTCAAAACCTCATCGGAAGCAACCGAGCCCGAACCCGATTCAGCCACACCCATATAAGTATCCAGCGCCCCCCCAAAAGCACTCAACCCCACAGAAACAACATGGAACTCACCACCCAAAATCTCCGTATCAGTTTTTACCAAAGAATCCCAACTCCCAGTCCCATCATACTGCATCATCAAAACAAGCGACCCAATCTGCGCATCAAGCATCGTAATCAACTCATTCGCACTTTCCGTATCCGAAGAAACATCAATAATCACAGACATCCCCGGAATCTCCGCACTACCGTTATCATGAACCGCAAACGCATATCCTTTATCAAGAAAATTCAAAACTTTATCCTCAAAATCCAAGCTCAAATAACCCGTCGTATACTCGTCAATACTCGCATAAGCCTCCTCAACATTGCCTCCATTCCTAGTAATCCAAAGCTTTAACATACTGGCAAAAGATCCTGATTCACTATAAAAAATCAGCCCATCCCCCGGCACACTTTCAGCCAAATAAATACCATCCCCTTCCAAATCCGAGAATCCCAAATCCAAATCATCAATCAGCTCACGATCTCCATCCCCAAATCCACTCAAAACCACATCCCCTTCATCAAACGCCATCGCCCAAATCTGCGAATCCATCAAATAACTACTTAACCCCAAAACAGACCCAAGTCCAAACTCACCACCTGAAAGCTCCTCAAATTTATCAAAATCAACATAAGCATATCCCACATAAGGCGTCTCAATCTCCTCAACCGAGTCCATATACTGCTTATTCTTAAGCAAACTTTCCGCACCATCAGCAGCAAGCTGCCCTTTTGCATTCAAAAGCGACGCACTATCTCCCGCAACCATCAAAACATCCTCAATAAGCATCGTATAACTCTCCTCCTCTTCCGTCACAGTCGTCACATACATATCCTCATCCCCAAGCGCCAAAACCTCAACCTCACCCAAATCAGCCATCGAATCAAGCCAACCCTGCGTCTTTTCCACATCAGCAACCGTCATCGCAACAAAATTCCCACTAGTCGCATAAGCCATCACAAACCGAAAACCTTCCTCACCCAAAATCGGCTTTATATCCTCCTCATAATCCATCCCCATCTCAGCAAATCCAACCTCAACCTGCGCCCAAAAATCCTCCCCATCAGAAAACTTCGACGCAAACTCATTAAACTGCTCCCTCTGCTCAGCATCCTTAGTCGTAACAGAAATAACAAGCCAAGAATCACTCGGCAAAAGCTGCTCGATAAGAATCCCGCTATCGCTCGCATTGAGATCATCAAAGTCGGAACAACCGGAGACAAGGAGCAAGGAGCAGACAGCAAGAAGCAAAATAGTGTAACGTACGAATTTCATATTGGTGTTTGTTAAAAGCAAAGTACGCACATTATAAGAGCTCGTCACAGAAACCGCTACCGCAAATCCTACTCTTCCTCCTCCGCAGGCTTACAAACATCCTTAAGTTCACACAAAAAACGTCTAATCACCCCACACTTCCCAGGAAAAGCATCACAATTCAAAGCCCACTTCCTGCGAATCGTCCCGATAAACGCCTTCACATCTGCATCACCCTGATCGAAATACGGTTTTTTTTCAACACTATCCATAATAATATTCTTAAGAAAATCCACTCTGCAAGCTGCAAGTTGCAAGTTGCAAGCTAATTCGCTTTCTTAATATCCTTCCTCTTATGCTCAGTATGCTTGCGACATTTATCGCAATATTTCTTCTTCGTTTTCATCGCCTCCTCCTGTCCACGCTTATTGTAAGTCGTAACATAATTCATCTTATTGCAATCGCCGCAATACCATGAGCAAAATGTGCTTTTTCCTCGAGCCATAATACTTAAGTTAAAGTTAAAAAAAATTCACACACTAGGTACTACGTACTAAGTACTAAGTACTACAAAAGCCTGGTGATTCTAGCGGAAAACCCATTTATGTCAAAGGGAAAGAACTATGCAAGCATCAGGAATAATGATAATGACTATCAATAAGCTCTTGAATTCTCAAAAAATCCAGCTAAACTCACAGAGCAATCCTAAAACACAAACATGAAAAAATTTACCATATTCTGCCTGTCCGCAATTCTCCTTCTCCAAGTCTCCACGTCTTCCAGTCTCCCCTCTGCGGCTGCACAAGCAGACGTCCTCGAATTCTCCGTCTTCACTCGCGACACATGCGGCCACTGCCAATCACTCGAGGAATTCCTAGAATCAAATGAATACCAAGAGGCCTTGCCTAACGTACAACCCAAACTCTATCACCTTGAAGATGAACAAACTTACGAATATTTCGAAGATTTTTGTGATGAAAACGGCCTGGTCCGCGCCACTCCAACTCTCCTGATAGGAGACCATGTCATGCAAGGCTTCGAGAGCGCCGAAACAACGGGAGCCTATATCATTCAGCTCGCATCCGAAATGACCGAGAGCAGCTATTTCGAAGATTACGAAAACGGCGGCGAATTAACCGGAGAAGACGAAGTCATCGTCCATCTTCCAATCCTGGGCACAGTAGATCTCAAGGACTATTCACTTGGGATTCTTGCAGTCGTACTCGGCTTCGTTGATGGATTCAATCCCTGCGCCATGTGGGTCCTCATCATGTTTATGACCCTTCTCCTTCAAGCAGGAAACAAGCGCAAAATGTTTGAACTCGCAGGGATTTTCATCCTCGCAGAAACCATAATGTATTACTTGATTCTCAACGTCTGGTACCAAACATGGGACTTCGTCAAACTCGACACAGTAATCACCCCACTAATCGGAGTCGTCTCCATCGGAGCCGGCTGCTACTTCCTTTATGAGTTTTTTACAAACAAAGACAATCAATGCAAAGTCACTTCAACAAAACAAAAACAAAGAATCTCAGCCCGCAACAAAGAACTGGTCGACTCGCCATTCTCAATCGGAATATTCTTCGCAACACTCGGCCTCGCCCTCTCAGTGAACATCGTTGAATTCGCCTGCTCAATCGGCATCCCACAAGCTTTCACAAAAATCCTCGACCTAAACGAACTCACCTGGGTCGTTAGGCAAATATACGTCCTGATCTACACCGCCTTCTACATGATCGACGACTTCATCGTCTTCGGCATAGCGCTCTGGAGCTTCCAATACCTCCACCTCACAACCAAATACACCCGCTACTGCCTCGCCATCGGCGGAACGATCATGTTGATTCTGGGATACTTCTTTATCTTTGATCCATCAAAACTAGTACTATGACCAAAACAGACGAAAGCAAAATTCACTACAAAGAAACTGATGACGAAATAAGTCTAAGCTTCGAAGACGGTATCGACCCACAAATCCTAATCGATGCTATCAAAAAGATAGACAAAAAATCATCTTAATCCGTTTTCGCACAGCGGAAACCTGCCTGCCGGCAGGCAGGCTCCACCACTGCCAACTGCAAGCAGAGCGGCCGAAGGCCAGCTCAAGTACTATCAATTCGTTTTGCAAAGCAAAACACCACATCGCAAGCTGCAAGCTAAATTTGACTTACAAGTCAAATTTTCCTACGATGACCCCCTATCTTTTTAACGAACCAGATCATGGCAACAGAACACCCAAGCCACTCAGCAAAATTTGAAGAACTAAAAGAAAGACACATAAACAGCAGAAGCATTTTATTCGAAGGAGTAAGCGACGACGGCATAGAGAAGTTAAGAGCAGCAGCCAAACCTTCCAGCGCTGATGACTTCGAAAGCATTTTTGATCCTGGCAAAAAAGAGAAACAACCATTCATAATAGCCGGTCAAGCCTTCTACGCAAAAATCCCTGGCGCAGATCCAATCGAAATAAAACCAGGATTCCCGCTAGGCGAAATGCAACTACTCAACGGTTTAGACCCCAATATAAATTTTCCTCCAGGAGTAGAACTCGAGACCAATGAAACCCCTCTAATATTCCAGATCTCTGAAGGCCTCGGTGACCTGGGCCTCAGCAATGAAGATATTTGCCAAATCATAACCAACATCATCACGCATTACACCGGCTATACCGAAGCTGCTTATCAAGCCTTGGCAGAAACCACAGTTCCATTCGACCCACCACAACACGAATCACAACAACTACCTCTAGAAATCGGTGATGCAACCACAGGCATAAAAACCATCCCACAAGGGACAGAGGTTGGCCCAGAAGGAGGAGAAATTTATTTCTCAAATTTTCCAAGCTCAACTTTTGAAATAAGAAAAAATGGGGAAACAGTAGCAACCCTTACCGCACCATGCTTTCTCTATAAACCAGCCGGCTCCACAACACAAATCGTAGCAACAAGCACCGAAGCTTTCATCGGGCAAATCAATCTAGGAGTCTATTCAACAGAAAAACAACAAACCATACTGCTCCACCTCGCAAAATCCATACATAGCACAACCTACGACGCCAACGAAACTCTTGCCAAAGTCAGATCTCTACCAGAACTCGCGCCACCACCACCTGCACCGACAGAGTCCTTGCCGCCGCCGCCCACTCCTCTCCCTGCACCCGTAGAATCACAGCCTGCAGAGACACCTGAACCTAAACGCTTCGAATTCCGAAAATTACTAGCAGCAGTCTTTCAAACCGCTGCCGAACATTTAGAACGCGACTAACCCCCTAACCAAAAACAAACATGACCCTAACATCAGACCCCCTAGACCACCAACAACAAGCCGACAGACTCCTTGAGATACAACAAAAAATCGTCACAAGCCTAAAAGCAAGCCAACTATTCAGAGGCGTCTCCGAAGAAATAATAGAAGGGCAAATCGCACCTCTAGCCATTCGCCGTTTCGTACACGAAGGAACACTCCTGATCAACACCGACCCAGCTCAACCAGGCTTAATCGGTGAAGACGGCGTCATCATCGTAGACTGCGACAACTTCGAGATAACAACACCTCTATCACCCTCAGGCATACCTGTAGCCAAAGGTGCCTCAATCGGCGAAAGAGACGTTTTAGGTCACGAACGCGCTACAGCAGTAAGCTCAGGAACAAAAGGCCGCCTCATAGTAATCAAATTCAAACTCAGCGATCTAGACCTATCACTAGAAGTAGAAAACACCGTCAAGCTGAATGCACTCGCGACAACCTACCTGCAAGCCACCAACGAACAACTCGCAGACCTAGAAGTGACCTATTGGCCAATCCGCTCCGAGGCGATACCAAACTTGAAAGATTATTTCCGCCAATTACTCCCTGATGAAACATTTGAGGAAGAAACAATAATTGCAGGACAAGGACCGACTGAAATACAACCGAGGCACGGCTATTTCTTCGTACAAACCGAAGGAACTTCATCGGTTGTAGAACCGGGAACCGGGAGGCTCATCGCAAATGTCGAACCCCCAAACATCCTTTTTGAAAGAGTAGGAGCGAGCGGAACAGCTTCAGCAAAAGTCGTAGTCCCAAAAGGAAAACAAGTAACCGGTTACTGGATCCCGCTCAGAGCCGCAGCAACCCGCGCACCAGAGAAACAAGCCGCAGTCATCCACACCGTCAACGGAGCACTCAACCTCAAAATGATGGCGACAAACGCAAAACTGAGCCGAGAACAAGCAAAGTTAGACCAACCACAGACCTCACTGAGAGAACGATTCACACAAGCTCTCAGCGGAATATTTGGACAAGCCGCCTAGACAACTTTGTTGACAACTTTTTATGTAAGAAATCTGCGAAGCCCTAACGAGAAATAAATAACAAAACCGACTTTCTCAAGTCTTCAACTCTTCAAGTCTTCAATTCTTCCTTCTTTAAAATAAACCACCCGATCAAACATCGGAAGAAGCCCCAATCGATGCACCGACGCGATAATCGCCTTATCCTTGTACTTAGCAAAAACAGCCTCATAAATCGCTCGCTCATTCCGCATATCTACACTACTTGTCGGCTCATCCATCAGCAAAATATCACTCTTCTCGCCAGCCAACAGACCACGAGCTAGCGCCAGACGCTGCTTCTCGCCACCACTCAAATTCACACCTTTTTCGGCAATATTCGTCTTGAGCCCATCAGGCAGCTTCTTTAAAACTCTCTCAAACCTCGCAAGACGCAACATCTCCATCACTTTTTTCCGAGCAACAGACACCCCCATCGCAACATTATATCGGATAGTATTTTCAAAAATCTCAGGATCCTGCGGCATCAAAGTTGTCATCTCAGCCAAATGCGCCACACCATGCTCAAGCTTTTGGGAGTCAACCCAAACATCACCCCGACCCGCCTTAAAAATCCCCCGAAGTAGCCCAAGAACCGTACTTTTCCCACAACCACTTTCCCCAACAAAAGCAATCCTCGCCCCCTTCGGAATAGTCAACGAAACATCTTTAATCTGATGCTTCACCTTCTTCTCATCCTCATAAGTAAAGTGCAGCCCCTCAATCCGAATTTCCTTCCAATCTCGAGGAGCCTGAGCCTCAACATCGCTCCGCAATTTTTCATAATCCTCAAAAATATTCTCAGACGAAGCCACAGCCGCATCTTGCTCAACAATTTGACTATACCTCCAAGCAAACTGATAAAAATTATGCCCAATCCGATCCATATAAGCATAAATCGTATAAAGCGTCCCCAGCACAATCGCATCACCAACCGAAAGCGCCCCAAGAACCTCCCACGCCACAATTCCCACAGTCATAACCGTGATAAGAAAAGTCACATTAGCCCACTTACATTCATTAAGAATCCGGTTCTTGCGATAGAGAGGAAAAGGCTCAAAAGACCTCTTGAGATACTCCTTAACCGCACTCTTCTCGAATCGCATCGTCAACACCGTAAAAACATTTGAAATATAATCAAAAGCAACCGCCGTAATCTTGTTATAAGCAGTATTCAGTTTCTTGTATTGCTTATAAAGAACAACATCAAAAAGAATAGTCGCCGTAAAAGCAATGACCGCAGTAATCGCAGCCACCAGCCCGATATAAGGTTTTATAAAGAAAAGAAGTACAAAAGACCCCACAAGCGTCACACTAATTTCAATAAGAATAAAAATATCACTCGCAAAAGCATAAAGCCCGCGGCTCGCCCTCTTGAACTTATCAATATTCTTACCCGAATGATTCGCTCGATGCCACTCAACCGGAAGCCCAAAAAGCGCCTTCAAAGCCGACTCATCATACTTAATCTGAATCCGATACGCCGTAGTCTGCTCAAGCACCCGCGCAACCCCATGAAAAGCCCAAAAAATCGCCGGAATCACCGCAAGAATCACGAGATACATAATCGCACGATCCAACTGCGGATCAACCTGAAGCTCCTCCAAAAGCTGCCCAAAAACATACGGTTCAAACAGAATCACAGCATTCGCAACAATCGAAAGCCCCAAAAACAGGATCATCACACCTCTATGCCCTTTGGCATATTTCCAGGAGTTCTTCAGCATTTGGGTAACAGGATTCCGCATCATATTCTTTTGATGGAGCAGGAAAATACCATGAAAAAGCCAGCATGGCAAGCTGTTGTAACCTGTGGATCTCGGATCTCGAATTTCGACACCCCGCCACTTGACCAATCATAAAAAAGGCACTAAACTCCCTCTCTCTGTAATTACTCCCCATGAACCCAAAACAATCCGCAGTATTAGAAACCGCAAACCAACTAATAGCCCAATACACACAACTCAAAGAAAGCGGCGAAGCCACTGAAGAAAGAGATCGCCATGCAGACGTAATCAAAGCTTTACTTGTAGCACTATCCACCTCAGGACGTTGCAATGAAATAGGAGATGCAATAAGAAGATTTGACACCGCATCTATAACGAACCCAACTCAACTAGGCGACATTGTTGGCCACGGAATTTTGGCAGTACTGGATTCGGGTTTAGAAGATGAATACGCAGCCTTAATGGAAAGCCATTCTGGAGAATTAGAAAATGCTCTTTTCCAAACTTACAAATATCACCTTTCCCAAGGAGACCCATCAAGAGCTCAAGCTATCCACGACCAAATCCTAGCAACCGATCCAGACGCCGAAAAAACTTTAACCAAAATTCGAAAACGCGTCGAACGAGACCAATCCGAATCACCGGCACACAAAGGACAGCAATTATATACACTTTCCGTATTCTTGACACGACAAGGCCTAGAAGCAGAAAGACAAACATGCGAAGCTTTACTACAAGAATTCTTTCCAGATTTCGATCCGGAAACCATAAGAAGGCGAACTGCAGAAGGTTCAATCCCGGACAACCCCATTGAAGCCCTCCACTCAGGCAAGCTAACCCCAAGACAAGAAGATCAGCTAGTCCATGATCTCATCAGAGCAGATCGTCTCAAAAAAGCTTTAGAAATCCTATTAATCGTAGAACAGAAAAGAGAGAAAACACTCGCAAATTTCTGGGGAGTATTATTCAACGCCGCAATAAAACAAAGGGCCATTCCACTAGCCCGACAAATAGTAGGCCACACAGAAGATCCCATAAAAAGAACCCAGCGCCTAAAAAGACTCGGCAACGTAATGCTCGACATGTCATCAACCGAACTACAATTCAGTCGATTTGAAAAAGCTCTAGCCATCCTTGAAGAAGTTGAAAACGCCGGAGTAGTACCCAAAACCACCTTAGACTGCCGCTGGCAACAAGCATTCAATGCAGCAACACTCCGAGGAGACTTGGAAATGGCTCAAAGAATTACCGACCATAGACGAGGACAGATACCGCCAGCCACACACGAGGAACACATAGCAGAATTAGAACACATGAGAACTGCACAACACGCTCCAGGAGGAAGCACAAGCCCACGAGCAAGCACAGAAAACCAAGTAATCAACAGAATATGCGCCATCTTAAACCGTGGTTCCCAAACAGGCATAGCCAGACTCCCTGATCTACTCATAAGAGCTCGAGCACTCAGAACGGGAACAAACTTACCCCTAGAACCATTGATATTAAGAGCTTTTCACCTAGCACTAAAATGCGGTGAGGAAGAAATCGCACGAATTATGCGCACCCATATGGAACCATTAGACACAAAATCAGCAGCCTACATGACTAGCATATTAACCAGACGAGCAGCAGCCATCCACGCCGGATCAGCACCCCCAAGAGTAAGAAGTTTTGGACGTGGAGTATGGGACGGCATCCATCGCGAACCAGCCAATGAATTAGCAGCAAGAGGCCTTTCAAGCCGTCCTCGCAGAACATCACAGAGAAGGAGACCGGGCCCTGTCAAAATAATTACACCCACCCCAGCACCGCCGCCTCCACCGAAACCAGAGACCATCCCCATTCGATATGAATTTCTACTAGACCTTTTCGAAGACGAGGAGCCAAACCAAGCCTTTTCAACCGCAGAAATAAAGAAAATAACCGGCGAACCTCACTCCAAAGTTGTCACAGCACTCCGTTATTTCCGAACAAGACCACGCCAAGGACAACAAATTATCCAAGTACCCGGCAGAGGAGGAATCCCCAGATGGCAACTTGTTACCATCTCTGAATAACCAACCCAAGGCGGAATTTTGAAAATTCCCCAAGACCGGCTATAATCACCCCTTAGCCTGTGAATTCCGGATCTCGACATTCAAAATTCCACATTCGACATTCAAAATCCGACATTCCACATTCCACATTCGACATTCGAAACTCCACATTCTGCATAGTTTTGTATAGTTTTGACATTTTTGTATAGTTTTGCTAAAATAAAGCTATGTCAGACAAACTCATCACCATCAAGGAAACTGCTGAAATCTTAGGGGTATCAATAATGACCCTAAGGCGATGGGACAAATCCGGGAAATTACCCTCAATTAGAATCGAGGAACGTGGACACAGGAAGTACAAAGAAAGCGATATCCTTCTATTAACAACAAACCTCTTCTTCTCAGCAAAAAAATGGATTCAGAGCAGCACACCCGAGGAGCCAATAAAAGATTTTTATTGCCAAAACAGCTCTATATTCAAAGCCAGATTTGACAGAATGGAAGGCGCCCTCCAACAAGACCCTTCCCTCAAAGAAACTTTTTCCCTAATCGCATCCAGTGCAGGAGAAATCGGAAACAATTCTTTCGATCACAACTTAGGCAATTGGCCAGATATACCAGGCATCTTCTTCGGATACGATCTATCAAAAAAAATCATCGTTCTAGCGGACAGAGGACGAGGCATACTAAAAACATTACAACAAGTAAGGCCCAAGTTAAGCAATCATGCCGAAGCACTAAAAGTAGCTTTTACAGAAAGAATATCCGGACGCGCCGAAAACCGAGGCAACGGATTAAAATATGTAAAAATGAATGTTATGCAGGGAGCAATGAGCTTAGATTTCCAAACCGGAAATGCCCGACTCGACCTCCCCGCACACGCAAATGCTTTAAATATCACTGAAGCCGACGAAAATCTTCGCGGCTGCCTAGTCTTAATCAAATTCTAATGATCATTTCTTTAAAAAAATTCGGAACAGTACTCACTTCTCGTCAATCAGGAAAAGAATCACTCGATGCATTTAAGCCAACTTTAGCCGAAGTAGCCGAGGATGAAATCGTAGAAGTCGATTTCGAAGGAGTAACCACATTTTCCCCATCATGGGGAGATGAATTTTTAAGCCCTTTGCTAGAAAAATACGGCAAAAAACTTGTATTACTAAACACAAAAAACCCTTCTGTTAAAGCAACTTTAGAACTGCTAAAAGAACTCGATAATAAAAACTTCAAAATTCAAAGCTAGCGCATCACTTAATAACAACACACAAACACCACCTACACCCCGCATCCAACATTCGAAATCCGAAATTCCAAATTCGAAATTCCATGCCCTACAAACACACCCAAATCGGCACCCTAATGATCGTGATCCTGGCCATTATGATCCTCTACTTCGCATTCATCATAATGCTAACCGACTACGATCCCGGTCTTATCACAATCGTACTGATTGTCCTCTGGATCATTGGTTCTTTTTCGTCGCTGACCGTGATGATTGATGGAAATAATCTCCGAATCAAGTTTGGTTATGGAATTTATAGAAAAAATTTCAAGCTTCACGAAATCACCTCCGCCAAAACCGTAAAAAACCACTGGTACTACGGCTGGGGCATCCGAATCTGGTTCTGGCCCCGCATGGTAATTTACAATGTTTCCGGCTTCGATGCAGTCGAAATTAAACTAAAAAACGGGAAAACCTACCGCATCGGAACAGATGAACCAGAAGCACTGGAGATAGCGATATTGCATGCAATACAAAAACAAGATAAGCTGACCTCCAATCATTAATCAATCATCATGAAAACAGCACCAACAACAACACCCGAAAACGAACGAACACCTGAGTTACGCGAAGAATGCCTTGTGATTTACCTGCAACAAGCACATACAGTAGGTCGATCCGTACAAGATTTTCTAGAATGCGCATATTTCTATGGTTTCACCCCCCAAGCATTAGAAAACTTCTTAAGAAGACATCCCGAAATAGTCCGCGACAGAAGAGGAGGTTGCGGAGAAAACGATTGGTATTATTACAGAAAAGCAGCGTAATGGGCGGGGCGACCAGTCACTCACAACCCTAATCTCTCAACTCCAAAATGGAGCCATCACGGGGAGTCGAACCCCGGACCCCTCCCTTACCATGGGAGTGCTCTACCACTGAGCTATGATGGCTAGTTTTTTCACTTCTCACTCATTTCTGCTTTCTGATTTCTCACTTCTCATTCTATAATCAAGCTCGACCAGCTTACTTCAAACGATTATGACATTCAAGAAATTTCTCACCTACATAGTCCTCCCCATCTTTATAATTACCGTCGTCCCAGCCGGTTATTACGGTACGCGCAAACTTTATAATCTTTATCTTTTTAAAAAAACTCACAGCGAAGTTGAGGAAACTCAAGTCTCCACGTCTCCTAGTCTCCTAGTCTCAGAAATCAACCTGGAAGTTGATTTCTTCAGCCAAGCCCCATACGCCGACTGGGGAATGCCTTTTCAAGAAGCATGCGAGGAAGCCAGCCTAATCCTCGCTTACAATTACGTCGCCGGAATCACAATGAGTAAAGAAGAGTTTAACCAAGAATTACTCGACCTCATCGACTGGGAAACCGAATACTTCGGCTCATACGAACACACCACCATCGAACAAACCGCCGAAATGCTCGAGCAATTTTACGGATTTACAGATTGGGAAATCATAGAAGACCCAGTAGCAGACGACTTAAAATCGCAGCTCTCCGCAGGCAACCCAATCGTCGCACCCTTCGCCGGCCGCATGCTCGGAAATCCAAATTTCACAGGAGAAGGCCCCTACTATCACATGCTCGTCATCAAGGGCTATGACGAAACCTACTTCATCACAAACGACGTCGGCACTCGCCTAGGCCACAACTATCAATATACTTACGACGTTCTCATGGATGCACTCCATGATTGGCATGATGAGGACATTACTCTTGGAGAAAAAACCATCTTGGTCTTGACAAAACAAAATCAAGAGGATTAAAATCGCCTTCTAACAATATAACAACAATTCTATGAACCCCTCACGACAACCCGGTGAACCTCCATTAATCGAAGAATCAGCTATTACAGCAAAATACCCTGAGCTACGAGATGCAACAGTGCCTAACGACCAAATCGCAACAATCGCACACATAGACGCGGCAATGGGAATAGCAGAAGAACATATAACATCTCTGGAGCAAAACCCTCCACAAGATCCGACACGCTATCTTGCCCATATCGAACTAGCTTTAGCATCAGCAGTCACAAACATACAAAAACTCCTAGCAGCTTGCCCAGACAACCCAGTCATACAACAATTCTGCGAAAACATAGGGGAACTCGGTCGACAACTCCAAACAAGGGCAGAAGTTATCAGGGACTCTTTTTCTCACCCTCCACAACTGGCATGACACCGACATCACTCTCGGAACAAAAGCGATCCTAGTGCTTTATTCCACTTCGCTTTAGCATCCCTCCCCAGCCGCGCCCAAGGACCCGCTTTTTCCCAATAGACAAGATCAACATAGTCACCGCATTTAAGTATTCCTAATTCTTCCCTACACCTTGCCGCAACAGCCGCCTGCACCGCACTCAAATCATCAGACTCCTCAACACACTCCCTCACTATCCGAATCAAGTCCTCATCATAAGGACATTCGTCTTTCCCGCATTGAGATCTAAGTTCGCAATATGCCATTTCGTTATTTTTAAAGGACTCCACCCTATCACATTGTGTTCGAATATCGAAGTTCGAATTTGGAAGTTCGAATCTCGGATTTCGACATTCCATATTCCAAATCCAACATTCAAGATCCGAAATTCCACATTCCATATTCCAAATCCCACATTCCACATTCCAAATTCAATATTCAAAATTCTAACCTATTGACAAACAACACAATCCAAGCAAGAATAACCAGCCTGGAGTCAACCCTGATCTCCAGTCTCCAAGTCTCCAAGTCTCCAAGTCTAATCTCCCACCTCCCCATGCCCCCAGAAGGACCAAACCCAGACACCCTACAACCATTCCTCTCCCCTGAAGACCTCGCGGCAAAACGCCAAGACATACTTGCGTCTTGCGAAACACACACAGCCGGACTAGGCTCAGTCGAAGTAGCAGGAAATCCGCTCCGCGAAACCCAAGCCATGGCAGCGCTAGGCTTTGAAGCATGGATAAAACGTGGCCTGGAAGAATCTGACTTACGAGGACGCATCATATTACCGATGGGTTCAGGGAAAACCTTACTGGCCGTACTTCTAGCCAACATGGCGATGGGGGACGATGGACAAGTACTGTTCTTCACATGGAACAATAGCTTAGGAAGAAAAACCTTAGCAGAATTCCGGGCACACGAAGCAACAAAGTCACCAGCAGATAGAAAAACCGCTGGAACTTGTTTTGGAGGAGTAGTTCAAACAGACGCGGACTTCATAGTTGGCAATTTTGAATCATCAGGCAACTGGATCGGCAGACTGCCAAACCCCGAAAAAATAAAACTCATCATACTCGACGAAGCCGACGTAAACGCCATGAGTGACAGACGAACAGGCCTCATACATTTCCTGGCTCAACAATGGGGCATCCCTGTAGTAGCGATGAGTGCAACGGAAAGACAAGCATCAGGGAAGGAATTAGAACAAGCGTACCCCGACGAAATAACACGTATGGCAATGCCAGACTCTCTGCCAAGACTCCACGAACTGGGTCTAATCCCAGAAATACGCTTCGAAGACTTGTACGTCGATATACCTATGGCTGTAGACGCAGAAGACCTACTTCAAAGAGGAGAAATAGATCCAAAAGTTATAAAAGATTTTTTGAGAAGCCCCCAATGGACAGCAACAATACTGGACGACTATTGTTCAAGATTTTGGAGAGGAGACGGGTTCGCACCGGGCGTAGTGGTATTCCGAGACAACAGCCTGGCTGACACCATAGTCAGACAAGCTCGAGCAAGGGGAATAAAAGCATCACGCTACACCGGCCAAGAAAAAACCGACGAAATTCAAGATGCATTCAACAGAGGAGAGTTGGAACTTTTGGTCGGAAGCACAAAAATTGGCCGTGGAGCAGACTTCCCACGCGCGAAAGTTGTATACGATGTTACGATGACATACTCACCTCAACTTTTCTGGCAAACTAAAGGACGCGGTTTTCGCCTCAACCCACAAGATCCTGACAAAATCACATGGGCGATAACGATAGCACCTAGGTACCTCGTAGACAAAAGAACCGGCAGACTGCTCCAGCCGGAAGAACGACCGCTATGTAGTGCTGCATTTTTTGATCCAGAATATTACCAAGAAGGAATACCGCTACCACAAAGGCAAGTCACGCCACCGCAAAACGCTAGCATCTCATCACAGGCAGTAGGCCATATCAAATCAACACGAGAAGTCGACGAAATCGTAAGAAAATACCAAAGAAAACCTTGGGGATTTCGAGGAAAACCGACCACACTAGCAGCATATTTAAGCACAATCGGACGCGACAGACGCCTAACATTCCACAGAATCCAACAAGCCTTAACAAAATACCGCTTCCGAGAGGCCAGAGCAATAACAGGGCATTTGCAAGATTGGGAAGCATCAACAGACGACGACACATCCACAGTAGGATTCAACCTTGGAGAAGACTTTGCACAACTAGCATTCGAGGACGACATCAATGTAGACGAAGAAAAAGCATTGGTAGCCACATTCAGAGCAGGACACGAAAGTGGAGACCGCGATGCACGCTGGAAAAGCCAATTAGCCGGCGAAAAATTATTAAAAGCACACATGCCCGTTATCTACGCTCTAGCCAGCACACTTGCAGCGAGACCAGCAGACATAGACGATCTTGTTCAAATCGCCAGCTTGGAATTTTATGGAAAACTACATGAATACGACCCATCCATCGGGAAAACCAGGGTAGTTAATTTTGCACTCCCACGCTTATTCAGGAAATTAGAACGAGCAGCATGGGACCTAGAATCACCACCAAACAGAACCGAATCCGCATCGGGGTTCGCCATAGGAAGATGCTTACACGCCAGAAGCGTACTAGAAGGACACATGGCAGAAGCTCTCTGGCGAGAACATGAAGGCGATGTAGGCCTGGAAACTCTCGCCACAGAGCTCGCACACGCAACCGATCTAAGCCTAACTCCATCAAGCACAACAGTAGGAACATACTGGAAAAAAGTCAGAGCAGCAGGGAAAAAAGATCAATTAGAACAATCTCACTACGAACATATACGCGACCTATCCAGCGAGGAATACCTAGCCCTAATGAAAGAGCCAATCATCACAATACCAGGAGTAGCAGAAGTACCACGCAGTGATTTTGTAGAAGCACAAAAGAAAATCAGCGCCTTGCCACCTTTGAGTGAGTGGGCAGGCACAGCAGCAATCAATGGACGCGACAAAGAACTCGTCGCAATCCGCAAAGCCCACAAATTAACACCATTAGTCTTCGACCACATCACCAACTTATCACACAGAGAATACATAGAAGCTTTAGAAGGAGCCTCAGAAGACACCGTAACAATCCCCGCACCACGACACGTCTCGCACAAAACCCTTAAGGAAATACGAGCACAGTTCATGGACCTTGCATACGTTCCGGTCAGAAGACTAACACAGCTGCTTGCAGAGCTTGACCCGATAGCCGACCGAGACTTAGACACATTCGAAGCCGATGCCAAGCCGGCAGACGAATGCATATGGCAAACCCAATTAAATGAAGCACTTTACGAGGCAGTAGGAACCCTGCGTAAACACAGACAAAGAATTTTGCGAAATGCGTTTGGGCTCGAAGGCACCGAAATAGAGCTTGATGAAGCAGGTAATCTACCAAGTTTCCGAAAAGTTGCTGTTAAAATGGGGATAACCGGAACAAGCGTCAAAAGCCATGTCGACGACGCCATCGAATTACTACGAGATAGAAGGCTTCAGAGAACCCTAAGGGATCTAGGACGCCCAAAACCTACTCCAACAACCCGACAATCAATCGACAAATGGGGCTATCCAGTAATGATACGACTAGAACCAGGCCAAGACCCCAGCGACATCCCAGAAGACGAAAAACAAAGAATAGAAGATTACGAAAGATTGGAAAGGCTAAGAGGCGACATCACTCGTTACAAAAGACGCATAGCATCCAATTCCAGAGATGTCTCAGACGAATTAAGGAAAGAGTACAGAACCAGAATCGCAACCAACCGCAAAAAAATAGCCGAAATCCTGGTAAGACAACCAAGATTCAAACAGCTTGCAGACGAAACAGACCATAAATATGAAGTCGATTTTGGCGACGATGACGAAGAAGAAAGAGAACCTCCAAGACGACCACCGGCTCCGGAAGAACCCGAAGAAACCCCCAGGGAAACAGACGCATACTTCACCTTGATATCATCCATACGAGACCTCGTAAGACAGGAAAGAGGACTCGACCTAATAGACACACCAAGAGAGGAACTCCAACGACACATCGAAACCATCCTCGACAAACACCCCGAACTCAGAGAAGACGCAGAAAAACAACGTAACCAATTCGAACTGGAAGCTCTCCGTCAAAACATTGCCACCTGGGAATACCAATTAGAGAGACCCCGTGCAAAAAAAGAAAAACTCCGACAACAAATCCACGAAGCTTATGACAGAATCGAAGAAATCCTCACAGCACACCCTGAACTTAGACCAACCCCCTAAGAGACACCAGCAACAATCCAATCTGCAC
The DNA here is from genome assembly GCA_964538865.1 of uncultured Candidatus Peribacteria bacterium. Lineage (GTDB taxonomy): Bacteria > Patescibacteriota > Gracilibacteria > UBA1369 > UBA12470 > CAZIHU01. The sequence goes on along the minus strand of CAZIHU010000004.1, from coordinate 84,212 downwards.
CCCTAGCCCAACCGCAAAACTAACCGGAATCGCATAGATTCCTATTTCCCCAACCAAAAAATACGAAACCTCCATAATCACAGCAATCGAAAGCACATGAATCAGCGACGGCCGCCAAGTGTTTTTTAAAGCATAATGCGCCCTCGCCAAAAGATGCATGAGGCTTTCCAAAGGAACAGAAATACAATAAATCGCCAACATCGAAGCCGTCAGCGCCACCGCAGCCTCATCAAAAGCCCCTCCTCCCAAGAGCACAGAGATCACAAATTTCGACACAATCGCCAAAGCAATCGCCGCAACTCCCGTCGCCACAACAATCCGCAATCCCTTCTGCACAACAACCCTTCGAAACTCCACAAACTCCTTCCCCGCCGCAAGATGCGACAATTTAGAAAAAGCCGCCAGCGCAATCGCAATCCCCAAAAGCGAAACTGGAACACTTTGAAAATTCCTAGAAAAACTATAAATAGTCACACTCCCCTCCGGCAGCCCGGAAGCCAGCCGCACAAACCAAATCAGCAGAATTTGCCACATCGCAAGCTGCCCCATCTTCGGCAACATCAACTTCGCCGTCTCCACAAGCTTTTCATCCACTTTAAAATTTAATGAAAACCTATACCCAGCCTTCCAAACAGGCACAAGCCGCACCAACATATGCATCCCCACCCCGAGAAGAGTCCCCAAAACCAGCCCCGCAAGCCCAAGCTCCGGCACCAACACAAGCGCCCCAAAAATTATCCCAATATTATAAAAAACCGGCGCCAACCCATACCAAAGAAACCCTCGAATACTGATCAAAACGCTCCCAAAAGTATTGCTAATCGTGAAAAGCAGTGGCGAAATCAACATAAGCCTCGTCAGAAGCACATACTCCGCCTGCTGCTCCGCCGAGAACCCCGGAACCAACCAAGGAGCAAGCCACGGAAGCGCGATCGCAAAAACCACACCAACCACAAGCAAAATCGAAATCCCATACGAAAGAATCTGACTCATATACCGATTCGCACGCTTGAGCGACTTCTCATCAAGCTCCGTAAAAATCGGCACAAAAGCCGCGAGCAAAGCCCCCGTCACAAAAACCGCAAGAAACAAATCCGGCACTGTAAAAGACGCATTATAAACATCCAACTCCGACCCCGCCCCAAACCTGTAAGCAAAAATCTTATCCCGAAGGAGCCCAAATGCATACGAAAGCCCCGACGTCAGCATCAAAGCAAACGAAGTATGAAGAAGGAGGTTCTTGAGGCCTCCAGACTCTTGGCGTTTGGTACGGAATTTGAGGAGGAAGTGTCTGAGCATCGAGAAGAATTCTACCATACAATTACCCTGGCACGTGACAAAACCACGACTACACCACATTTGCCAAGAATTGTCACGAAAACCAACATTGGTTTTCGTGACAATCCACGTATTTTATTGCGAAATGCAATTTCGCACGCAGGAAAGAGCCTGAAATACTATTCTGGCACCTGCGTAGCTTCTGCAGCCCTTTGCGCAACACCCTCTATAATCGGAGCTGGAGTATAAGGCCTCCTTTGAACACTCGCAGTCCTCCCGTCCGAAGCAATTTCTTGCGTCACAACCTCTTGTCCCGCATCAATATGAGCTTCCCTTCCAATCAATCTTCCCTTGCCATCGCGTTTTTCAAAAGTTAATACATTCACCATGTCATTTTTAGGTTAAAAAATATTTTTCAATCAGGCATACGTACAGTGTTTATCATTCAGGAATGTCAGCAATATATTTTGAGTTAAGAAATAAAAATCTCTTTCCGTGAGAGAAAGAGTTTTGATAAGCCTTTTTATCTTTCCCTTGCGGGACGGATTTAGCACCTTCTCTAGCCTGCTTAGGGCCAAAGGGTTGCCGTGGTTTCATAGGGCCGTTCCCTCCACCACTCGTGATAACCTGATTGTATTCGCAGTTTAGCTATCTATGGGTTATATGTCAAATTTTTCACTCCCGCCCCTCAAAAGCAACTTCAAAAGTCGCCCTCGCCAAAACCGCCTTAGCAGCTTCATCAAAACCCTCATCCCCATCCGCAACAGCAGCCAGAAATCTATGAGTCTCGCTAACCACGTAACGCCTCCCATTCCCCGCATGCCCCGGACCCCACCTATGACCATTAGCCGCCGCAGTCCATGCATCAAAATACCCCTCCGCGGAAAGATTACCACCATTCTGACCAGCAACCATCACAATGGCCTCAGCCCAAGTCTGAGCAAAAGAAGCAACTTCTACATACTGATTATAGCCCGGCAAATGATCATGCAGACGCCGAAGTAACGCTGGCACATCGGGAACGGTAATTTGAACATCCCGCACAGCCTCAGAAACAGGTGGCACAGCCATAAAATTAATATTAAATAATAAATAAAGGAGCTCATTATACCACACTCATTTTTACACAAAATTACAACAAAAAGGCCTCGGGCTTTATCCCGAGGACACAACAAGAGATAAAGAACCGAGGCCTTTCCATAATGCCGCTAATCCATCACACATAATCCTGGTAACCAGGTGGGTTACCGCATCTCTCCGCCTCAGCGGGGAGAAATGTTGGAATCCCTTGACGAATGGGGTCGAGTTTGTGTTTCAAAAATCACGCAAACATTACAGAAAGTAATTCTGACTATACGCGAAAATCCGAAAGAAAGCAAATCACGCAGCATTCCTCAAGATAAGGCAATTTAATTTCTTGTATTTGGCTCAGGGATTGGAATACCTCTATCACCTTCGTTATTAAATGTTTTTCCTTTATCAGGCCCAGTAAGAACAGTGTATGAACGCAATTCTCTCACATACCTCTCGCCAGCACCTTGAAGTCCCTTCGGAACTGTGGCAATAGACATTGGATGAGAAATAATATTTCCATGCCTATCCAAGTTGAGCATTCGAGATGAGTCATTTGGATCTTGCCAAAATCTTTCAGTTGTCTTGTTGTGATGATATGAATAACGGATCAAAGCCGCCATTACCTCTGGACTTTGCTTCAATGCAACCCTAGCTAGTTGTTGCACATCAGTTGCTCTATCAACATGATGAAAATCAAACATACTTCTAAGAACAACTTCGCACGCCTTATCCTTATCAGGCTCTTCTGCAATAATATGTACTAATTTTTGAAAGTCACCTGCTGTCAAAGATTTTACAATCTGTTGATTACGTTCAGAGCCTAATCCCTCAGGAGTAGATACAGGGCTTTCATCTGCCCATTTGGATCTGGAGTTCCTATAGTCATAATTTTTTAGTTAATATATTAAGCACTTTTATGGAATTAAACCCCGGACCAGGCGCTTTGTCAAATCAGGTCGGTAGAAAATCCCCCTGTTATAGACTTGCTTTGCGCCAGTAAAACTCCACAGACACCGCCAGGTACCAAGCACTATAACCTGTTTTCGCAACGCGAAAACACCATCACTGCAATCTGCAAGCAGAGCGGCCGAAGCCTGCCTGCCGGCAGGCAGGGCCAGCTCAAGTACTATCAATCCGTTTTGCAAAGCAAAACACTACATCGCAAGTTGCCAACTACTAGACCCACAAATAATACCGAGTAAGAGCATCTCCGTGGAGCCTTCTATTAGGGATAGGATTCACTGTAATACGCCCATCACTATGAGCGCAATAAGCAGCAAGCACCTGATCATCCGACAAATAATGTCTCGGAGTCAAGATAAATGACATCTTTGCACAAAAAGGCTCACCTGTTGCACGACACCAAGCACCTTTCAAGCGCTCATCAAACATTTTATGACCACTACCATAAATCTCCTTTCTAACTTCAAAATAATCACCCCCTTCAACACCTCGGTTATTTACACCATCTGCAAACAACACCCCACCGGTTTCAGTAACCCTAAATATAACCGTCTCCTCAAAAGCCATCGCCATTTTAAGTTTGGCACAATTATTAGTAAGCAACCTCTCTTGTACCAACTGCCAATTTCGTCCCCCTAATAACTCATACTGAGCTTCATACCCTGCAAGAGCTCCCCGTTGCTCAAGCGTAAGCAGTTGCTCCATTCTCCTATCAAAACCATCCTTAAGAATACCCAACAATTGTTCTTCTTTCCCCGGAGGAAGCCCGCCCCTTAAACCTGCCAAATCACCAATCGCCTGATGAACCATACTCGATGTATCCACAGTAAGCCCCTTTATCTCACCCCCCAACCGACGAACTTCAGCCTTAAACAATTCCCTCCTCTTTGCCTGTACAGCCTGATTAACCTCTCCCAAAACACGCCCAGCGTCATCACCACGACCAATTTCTTGCAACATCCTCCCTGTAGCACTGATCCAATTTTCAATGACTGCTAACTCCCGAGCCGTATTCACTTCCTCAAGCGCCTCCCTAACTAAAAATTTTGCAAAAACTTCCCCCTGCTCAATACAAGCAGAAGCTTCACATTTCGATTCTGGCCCAGGCATATCTTCACTCATGCCTTAGTTATAGCACAAAACGGCAAGCCTGGCAAGCCCCAGTCTTCATGTCTCCTAGTCTCCCAGTCTCCTAGTCTCCATGTCTCCTAGTCTCCCAGTCTCCATGTCTCCCAGTCTCCATGTCTCCCAGTCTCCATGTCTCCCAGTCTCCCAGTCTACGTAATGGCTAATATCCCCGAGCTCACCACCATAAACAAATACGAAATCACGTACCACAAAACCGACATCCCCATAACTTTACTCAAAAAGAAGATATCCACCACCACAAAAATCATGAAATACTTCGTCCCATTATGCAAAAAATTCCGATACTCCCTCTGATATCGATCAGGCACAAACAACGCAAGCACTTTTGACCCATCAAGAGGAGGAAACGGCAACAAATTAAAAATCATCAGCACAATCGAAAGCTGAAAAATCGCCCCCGCAAGATCCTGCCCAGTCGCAAAAGACAGATATTTATAAGGCAACGCCGCCGCAAAAGCCAAAACCAAATTCGCAAGAGGCCCCGCCGCCGCAGTAATCGCCGAATCACGCACCGGATTCTTGAAATTCCTCGGATCAACAGGTACAGGCTTTCCCCACCCCAAACCAACCAAAAACAGAAGCAAAGTCCCAAAAAGATCCAAATGCCTCAAAGGATTCAAACTCACTCGCCCATTATGCTTCGCCGTCGGATCCCCCAAATAATTCGCAGTCCACGCATGCGCAAACTCATGAAAAGTCAGAACAATCACAAGCGCCGGGATGAAATAGAGGAAATTGGTCACAAAACAGCTTGCCAAAAGGATAATCGCATATTACACTACCACCGCTCTCGAGAAGAGTACAGATTAAAAACCACTTCCAACTGCAATCTGCAAGTTGCAAGTTGCTAACTACAACTCCCATGTCCCGAGTCTGCACAAAATGCGGAAAACGCCCAACCACTGGCCACAATGTCAGCCATTCCAACCGCAAAACCAAGCGAAGATTCCTCCCAAATCTTGTTGTTAAGAAAATATACGACCCTATCAAGAAAACCTTCACCAAACGGAAAGTCTGCACTCGTTGCCTAAGAACTATGCGGAAGAATGCGAAGGTTTAGGCAACTGCTATAAGTTTCAAAGGTCTCGTCCCACCATCTTTTTTTGGAGCATCATACAAGAACTCGTCCTCATCTTTGTGACTAACAAGAGTCTTTACCAACTCTAAAACCTTTGCTGGAGTCAAGGGCGCTTCTTGTGCAAGCCCACCTGTCACAGTACTCATACCTAAGACACACCCACCATTAGCATCAGGGATTATCCGATCAACCTGAACAGGTAACTGAACCGACCCAACCAACACAGACTGCTCTGTTACTATCTTAAATTTCCTACTACCAATACGAATATATTCACGATCAGCTACAATAAACTCTCCGCTATCAAGTTTAATCTTACACATACTACCTGTGTTTTCCTTCATATCCACACCTTCTGGAGGACTAAATGTAACCGATGGTTTAGGCTTTTCGACTTCAGCAGCCGGCGCAGGAGCTGCATCCGGTTCTCCGCTATCACCCGTATCAGGTTCATTTTCATCCTCATCCTCCACAGCAGGCGCTTCAGCTTGTTCTTGTTGAGGAGCGGCAGGAGCACTCAAAGCATCAATATAATCACTCAAAGATCCCCCATTCCAGCCTGCAGGTGTAGGTTTAGATTTCAACGATGTTTTCAGTTTATCCGCACTGTCTATACCTTGAGACTGCAGCAAACCAACATCCGTTTCGTCTACAGTAATATTTCCCGGCAATGTACCCGCGGTATGAAGCTCATCAACAACTCCTTTAAAACTAGTCACTAATCCCTCGCGTTTAGCATCCAATTCCTCACGCGCTTCTTCAGCTTCTTCCGAGCCCCCCCCTCCCCCCAAAAACTGCAAAATCGTATCTTTCCCAATAACATACGCAAACATCGTCGCAACCGATGCCCAAAAAGGACTCAGTCCAAATTCCTTAAAAGTATTAAAAATACTATCCGAACTAACAGCCTCCGTGCCGCCGCCACCACCTGCACCGCCATCTCCGCCACTTCCATCACCGCCATCTCCATCATCGCCACCATCACCAGCATCACTCCCCTCAGCAGTCTCAGCCTCCTGGGCTTCCAACTCAACCAACGCCGCCAAAAAACCTTTCGGCTTATCTATCCCTCCAAGCTCCGCCTCCTTAGCAGCATCAATTTTGTTCCCATCTTTAAGCTCCTTAATCTTCGCCGTCTTAAACTCAACAAAAATATCCTCAAGTTTCTTTTTAAACTCATCTAATTTCTTCTCCAGCTCAGCAAAATCATCAGTATCCCCCTCTAAATATTTATCCAATTCTTCAAAAACCGCCGAAACCTTATGCCGCAAAACCTCAGGAACATGCGCATCATCCTCCAATTCAGCATAATCACCGCTTTTTAATCCTTCAATAGATTTCCTACCCATCTCAATCCTAGCAACTCTATCCTCTTCCAAAACCCTAGCTTCAATCTTATCAAGCAACTTCGTAAGCAAACCTTCTTTTAATTTAGCCATCGCCGCAGCCACAGCCTCCTCGTCACCCGCATTCAATTCCTTAAAAGGTGCTAAATCCTCATCTGTTACCTCTTCCTCAAAAACTGCCCGCACATCTTTTTCATCAATTTTACCGAGCAAATTCCATTCATCCTCATCCAAAAGAGCTTTCTCAGACTTATCTTTCACAAGAAACGTCTTCATCGCATCTGAAAGCATTCTCACCTTACTTCCGCTACTATCCATTTTCATCAAAACCCTATCAACAAACCATCCCAGCTTCGGCGGGATATCATACTCCTGCTCCTTCTCAGCAGCCTCTTTCGGCTTATCAGGCGCATCTTCAGGCTGATCTTGCGCCTCCTGATCTTGCGCAGCATCACCAGACGCCGCCTCAGCCGCCCCTTTCTTCCAAACCAATCTATTTTCTGCAAACAGGGACGGAACGTCCCCTCTACTATTAGCCGTTTTGCGGGAGCAAAACACAAAATTAACCATTGGTAGTCTCATTAATTAATCATTTTTGCGATATTTTATCCATTAATTATACCGGAAAACGCTGGAAATAGCCAGTCTAATAAGGTATAACAGCCCAGCAACACGGAGAGGTCGCATAGTGGCTTATTGCGCTCGCTTGGAAAGCGAGTAGACTCGCAAGGGTCTCGGGGGTTCAAATCCCCCTCTCTCCGCCATGATCTGTACCCCAAAAAGTGGACACGGGTACAGGTTTTCTTATTATTTCAAGCGTCTCTGCAGCCACATGATTCGAAGAATCAGGACGCGAACCTGCCTGCCGGCAGGCAGGGCCCTAGCGAGAAATACATAATAAAACCGCCATCCTCACTAGCCCAAAACACCTTTTTCATATAAGATGCTCATCGAAATCCGATATTCGGGATTCAAAATCCGACATTCCACATTCAGCATTCCAAATTCCACATTCGAACTCCGAAATTCCAAATTCAACATTCCATATCCCACATCCCAACATTACTAATCCATCCTGCGAAGCAGAACTCCATCACTTCTCACTTCCACTTCTCACTTCTAATTTCTGATTTCTCACTAACCATGAAACGCGCAATCTTCTACACAATCTCTTCCGTCATCATTATCTCATTGATAATAGCTTTTATCGCATCATCAAAAGAAACCCCAACCTACAACGTCAACGTCATTAATACATACCCACACGACGAAGAAGCTTTCACCCAAGGCCTCGTCTATGAAGACGGAATCCTATACGAAAGCACCGGCCTTTATGGCGAATCCACCCTCCGAAAAGTCGACCTCGAAACAGGAGAAGTCCTAGAAACTATACCTCTCTCAGAAGAAGATTTTGGAGAAGGATTAACAGCCCGCGGAGACACCTTGATCCAACTAACTTGGGAATCCAAAAGAGGCTACATATACGATAAAGAAACTTTAGAAAAAATAGACGCCTTCCTCTACCCAATACAGGGATGGGGACTCACTCATAACGGCCCATATCTCATAATGAGTGACGGCTCAAGCACACTCTACTTCCTCAACCCAACCAATTACACCTACGCATACACCTTGGAAGTCACAGACCAAGGCGAACCCGTATCCGGCCTCAACGAACTCGAATACATAGATGGAAAAATCTACGCAAACGCCTGGCCAACCAACAAAATCGCAATCATCGACCCCGAAACCGGCAAAGTTACACAGTGGATAAACCTCGAAGGACTCGGCCCAGATGATTCATCAGCCATGAACGTACTAAACGGCATCGCATACGACGAAGAACAAGACCGATTATTCATAACGGGCAAAAAATGGCCAAATCTGTACGAAATAGAGCTGATCTATTAGCAAGCCTAGCAGTCATCATCATCATCCTAACCCTAAGAACCGATCTCGCTTGCATAAGCATATATGTTTTGACAATCCCCTATTTCATCCTCACAAAACGCCCACACCTCCTCTACTACCTCGCACTCGGATCGATAATGAGCATCGTTTGGGTTTATTTGAATCAAAATCTATACAGCTATAATCACGACTACCTGACCATCGCAAACCTAAGCACATTGCCGTTATTCGGCTGGGCAATAGGACTCCTCGGGATGCAAATGCTTTTTCATAAACTTAAAAAATCCATCAAAATCAAAGGATTCACAAGAGACTTTCTCCTATTCTCAATCCCCTACTGGATCTTACTCATAGCGGCTGAAACTATATTCTATCACCTGTTCAACATCCACGACATCGCAACAGCCGGGAATCCGGGTCTTCCCATCTGCGACTGCATGCACTCTCCTCTTTGGATGAAAGCAGTGTACTTCGGAATGGGCCCTGCATTTTTTGTGATAAATCGGATCAATCAAGCCGCAAAAGCCCACATCCGCAAATAGCAGACGCCACGCTATAACCCGTTTTTGCGAAGCAAAAACTCCACAGATGCCGACAGGCATCAAGTATTATCAACCGTTTTCGCTTCGCGAAAACTCCATTCTGCAAGCTGCAAGTTGCAAGTTGCCAGTTACCTCTGCTGTCTGCTCCTTGCTGTCTGCTCACTAACACGCCAAAAAGCCGCCTTTATCAGCGGCTATACTTTTGGCAAATGGATTTCGGAGCTTTTACTCCACAACTTCTTCCTCAACGACCTCTTCTTCTTCAGCTTCCTCTTCGACAACTTCTTCCTCAACAACTTCTTCGACGACCTCTTCTACAACTTCTTCTGCCTCTTCGACAACTTCTTCGACAGCCTCACCGCCAACGCATCCGAATAGCGCCATTAGCCCGAGGATGGAAAGTACAGCTAATAGTTTTTTCATAACTACGAGAGTTAAAGGGTAATTCGGAAACGAGTTTATCTAAAAAGTCACAACATGTAAACAGTTTTGGCAATCTGTTTTCCAGGAGAAGATTTTCCTGGTAAAATCACCCCACTACTATAAACCGTTTCGCCGCAGGCGAAACTCCACACTGCAAACTGCAAGTTGCAAGCTGCCAACTATGAAAATTTTAGCCAAAAACAAGAAAGCATTCCATGATTACGAAGTCCTCGAGAAATTCGAAGCAGGAATCGTGCTACACGGATATGAAGCCAAATCTCTCCGCAGCGGCCAATGCAATCTCAAGGGTAGTTATGTTTCAATCCAAAAAGGTGAAGTTTGGACCAAAAACGTCCACATCAGCCTTTACAAACACTCCTCAATAACAGATTACGACCCCACTCGCCCACGCAAACTTTTACTCACAAAAAAAGAAATCTCAAAATTAGCTTCCCAAGAGTCCCAAAAAGGAGTTACAATCATCCCCCTCGACATCCATTTGAAGAATAACTTCGCAAAAATGACAATTGGAATCTGCCGAGGAAAAAAGCTCCACGACAAACGCACCGACCTCAAAAAACGAGCTCATGAAAAAGAGATCCGCCAAACGCTAAGAAACCTCAACCGATAACAATAAACATTTCGCGCAGCGAAATACCATCACTGCAAGTTGCAAACTACCAATCATGAAAAAATTATATCAGCAATTAATCAACAACCTCCGATCCGAAGCCAAAGCACGCGGCTTTGAAAAAGTCGTACTCGGCGTTTCAGGAGGCCTCGATTCAGCCGTCACATTAAAACTCGCAGTCGATGCACTCGGTCCAGAGAGCGTCACAGCTTTAATAATGCCGGAAATCGGACTCACAAGCCAAACCAACACCGAACACGCCAAACTCCTCGCAGAACACCTGAATGTCCGCATCTACTCACAGCCAATCAACTCCTGCCTAGTCAGTTTCAATTTCGTACCCTGGGGCCAAACCCAACTGAGCCAAATGAACCTCCGTGCACGAGTCAGAATGATCCTCCTCTACCATTACGCAAACACCGCAAGAGCTTTAGTCCTAGGCACCTCAAACAAAAGCGAACTCCTCCTCGGCTACGGCACAAAACACGGCGACCTGGCAGCAGACATCGAAGTCCTCGGGAGCTTATTCAAAACCGACGTCAAAGAACTCGCAAAACACATGGGCCTCCCCGAAGAATTAATTGAAAAAACACCCTCCGCCGAACTCGCAGCAGGCCAAACAGACGAAGAAGAACTCGGCGCCCCCTACAGCAAACTCGACATCATCCTCCGCCTCTACGACGAAGGCCGAACCGAAGAAGACATCATCTCACGCGGCATCGACTCAGCCCTCGCCCGCAAAACCATCCGCCGCATCAAAGAAAACGAGCACAAACGCGAAATGCCCCCAATCCTAACAGTCGAACCCGTCAAATACAGCGAAATTGACGCGCCGATTGTAGAAGAAGAGGAACCGGAAGTTGTTGAGGAAAAATTCGAAGAAGAGGAAGAAGAAACCCCCATCCCACAAGAAGTGGAATCCAGCGAAAAACTACCACAAGAAGACAACACCCATCCGGGACAGCAGCAGTTATTCAGCTAGCTGTTCACGCACAGCCTGGGCTTCTATCGCCAACATCCAGCCATGAGGAAGGCACAAACTAATCCTCCCCAAGGCCTTTTGAGGATCTGAATCAACAACACTTGCACTCACAGGGCCTGTTACTTCTACTTTGAACTCCTGGCGTCCGTCCTCACCATCACGATAAAAAACCACAGCCACAGCTTGTTCCAAAACATTCCCCGCTTCATCCGCACGAACAACTTCGTCATTACAATAATGTTGCCACACAACCTTATTCACGTCACCGGCAGCCTTAACTCTAGCAGACAACGCATCATTCAATTCTCTAATAGTGACACCGCTATTAGCAGCATCCATAAGCAATTTAGCCACCAGCTTCAACCCACTCTGCGACAAAGTAGAAACCACCACTTCCAGCGACATCCCATCCATTATAGCGGCACTGCATATAGTGCGAATCGCATCAAGAGCCTCCTGATCTCCACCTAACAACGTCTCCAGATCACGACAAACTTCTTCAGCATTCATGCCTTCTGATGGAACGTCCATAATAAAACAATTTTACAAACTAGAGTCGTAAGCATACCCATTCCTCGGAATATGTCAAGCACGTTGCACCTCCACATCAGTAGTGCTACCATAAACGCCGCAGTACACCACTTCTTCTCACTATCCCATTTCTCACTCCACTTCTCACTTCTGCTTTCTGATTTCTCACTAACATGACAACCGCCCTCTTCATCGGCCGCTTCCAACCCTTCCACCTCGGCCACCTAGACGCTCTCAAACAAGCCCTGACCGAAAACGACCGCATAATCATCGGCATCGGAAGCTCCGAACAAAACTACACCGAAGAAAACCCTTTCACAGCAGGAGAGAGGTTCGAAATGATCGAAGCTACTATGCAAGCAGAAGGAATCCCCTGCGAAAAATACGTCATCATCCCCGTCCGCAACATCGACAATTTCTCCTTATGGGCATCCCACACAAAACTTCTTTGCCCAACTTTTCAAAAACTTTATACCGGATCCCACATTGTTAAAGAGCTTTTCGAAAAACACGCCCCAGACATCGAAATCATAGATTTAAAAATTAACCTCGACGTCAACGCCACCGAAATCCGCGAAAAAATCCTCGACGACGACGAAACCTGGAAAGAAATGGTCCCCGCGCCAGTCGCACAGTACATGGAAGACAAAAAAACACACGACAGGCTCAAGGATATACAGCTTCCACGCAAATAAAAACAAATAAATATGCAAGGCATCAGCACACTTCGGTCAACAGACCCAGAAAGATACGCAAGAATTATGGGACCACAATTTGAAGGCGCTTTCCCCGGAGGAAGTCCGCACCTACCACCAAACGAGATGGCAAGACGAACCGCCATGGACGCTGAATTGTGCACAAAAATGCAAGCGTGGCTAGCTCAAATGGCAGCAAGACGAAACTCTCCCAACACAAAATAGATACCCATCCCAACTCTCAACTCTAATCCTCACCCAACCTCCTCACAAATAACCACAAAATCATATGCCATCTGCAAGTTGCAAGTTGCAAGCTAACATCAACCCCCTCATCTTCCGCGCATACGACATCCGCGGCTTCGCCCACAAACCAGCCCACGACAACCCCATAGACCTCAGCCCTGAATCAGCCAAGCTCATCGGAAAAGGTTTCGGTACTTACCTAATCCGCCTTTATGACAAAAAAGACCCCGAAGTAATAGTCGGCATGGACGTCCGCCTCTCAGGCCCAGACCTGCAAAAAGCTTTCATCCAAGGCCTCACCGAAACCGGCTGCAACGTCACAGACATGGGCGAAAGCACCTCCCCACTCCTGTATTACGCCGTCCACAAATACGAATTCGACGGAGGTTGCAACATCACAGCCAGCCACAACCCCAAGGAATATAACGGTTTCAAACTCCTCGCCCGCGAAGGCCACTCAATCTGCGGCGACGAACTCCAAGAAGTCCTCGCGCTCATCGAAGCCGGCGATTTCGAAGAAGGCTTAGGCCAAACCCGCGCAAAAGACGACGTTTTCGTAGACTACTTAAATGAAGTTGCTGAAAAAGTCGAGCTCGCCCGCCCCTTAAAAGTTGTTATCGACGCTGGAAATGGAGTAGCAGGATTATTTGCACCTGAATTATTAGAGAAACTAGGCTGCAAAGTCATCAAAATGTACTGCACCCCTGATGGAAATTTCCCAAACCATGAAGCCAACCCCGAAGATGCCGAAAATCTCGCAGAATTAGCATCACGCGTCCTTGAAGAAAACGCAGACTTAGGAATCGGATTTGACGGAGACGGCGACCGCATCGGAATAATCGACGAAAAAGGAAATCATTACCACTCTGACGTAACACTCATCCCAATCGCCCGCGATCTTCTCAAATACACTCCCGACGCAAACATAGTCTTCGACATCAAAAGCTCAAAAGTCCTCGAAAACGATATCGCAGATCGCGGCGGCAACCCTGTCCGCTCAAAAACCGGCCACTCCTTCATCGAAAAAACCATGAAAGATATCCAGGCTCCCCTCGCAGGCGAAACCTCCGGCCACATGTTCTTCGGCCCAACATACTACAACTGGTACGGATTCGACGACGCCATGTTCGCAGCAGCAATCATCCTCAGAATCCTCTCCGAAGCCGACCACCCATACTCCGAATTTTTCACAGACCTCCCACAAGTCGTAAACACCCCCGAAATCAAAGCCCACTGCCCCGACCACAAGAAATTCGAACACATCGAAAAAATCGCCCAATACTTCGACGACCTTTACGACTGCCTCACAATGGACGGCGCCTTCATCAACTTCGACGACGATTCTTGGGGCGCAATCCGCTGCTCAAACACAACTCCGTGCATGACTATCAGATTCGAAGCCCCAACAGAAGAGCGTCTCCGCGAAATCCAGAAAATCATGTACGACCACCTGGTGGATTACGACGATATTGATACGTCATGGTACAACAGTCCCGAAGCGTAGCGATCACAAGCATTTACGAAACCATCGAAAAACACTAAGATAACTGCGAAATCCGACATTCCATATTCGACATTCAAATTACCATGCAAATCTTACTCTACATCGCAGTCACAATCGCCCTCACCGTATTCCTCGTTTACAGCATACTGGCAGTCCAACACGCCCTCAAATTCCGCCACATCTCAAACAGAACCAAGAACCTGACTTGGCTTTATATCGGAATTTCAACCTGCCTATTCATAGCAACGATTGTCTTCACATTCACGGTTAAATTTTGAATCTCGATGTTGGGATTTGGAATCTCGAATATAGAATATCGAAATTCAACATTCAAAATTCAAAATTCGAACTTCCATATTCCACATTCAACCTTCACCATCGATACCGCATAAACCAGAAATACGCTCCCAAGCATCTCCCTTCTGTATAAGACGATCTTCAGGCTCCTCACCAGCTTCTACAGCACGCCATATTTCTGGAACTCGTAACAGGTCCTCTATTTCTGTTGTCACTGTATCCCCTTGAAGTGACTGAATACCCAGCAACGCTTTCGCCATCAACGCCTTAACAACCTGCTCCCCTGTAAACCTAACATCATCTTGCCCGGGCAAACACAGCCCTCCATCTTCAGTACGCTCTAATTCTGCACCTTGATAAGTAAATACTGTAGGCTCTGCAGGCTCTTCTCCCAATACACCAACCATAAGTAAGAATTTAAATACTAACAACCCGAATCATATCACAAAACACCACCGCCAACCCCATATTCCAAATTCCACATTCAACATTCCACATTCAACACACAGCAAAGTTTTTTGTTCATTTTGCGAAAACATCATCCCTCACTAAGGTTTTTGTTATTATTTCGAGCGTCTCTGCAGCCACATGATTCGAAGAATCAGGACGCGAAGCCCTAGCGAGAAATACATAACAAAAACCTACTCGACATTAAACACCGGCAACTCATCCGAAGGAGGCCTGTATTCAATCAACACCGGAGTAGTCCAGTAATCAGGTTGGTTTATAAGAAGATAATCTGACCCATTATATCCCTCGCACTCTTCAAGGTCCCCAGCATCATCAACCTCAGGCGGAAATGAACCATCCACATAAGGATAACAAGTCACAAACGAACTCATCATTTGAAGATCGTAAGCTTCGGCATCGCCACAAGCAGATCCGTCTCCACAAATACCTTCATCAGCACCACCAATGGTGTTTTCACTAATTAAAGATCCCCAAATATAGAACTGATTCGGCAATTCAGCATCGCCATATATATTTCCTCCACTATCCGCCCTAAACAAGCTTCCGTCCAAGAAAATATTTGCATGCAAGTCTGTAACTTGATCTTCGACATACATATTTCCACCAACTCCTTCATCCGCAAGCACAATAATGCCAAGCTCACCATCCTCACCTGTCCTATAAATATTATTCTTTACATAAACATCCGCGCCAACAACCAAAATCGTCTTCGTGATATCGTCAATCGCCCCTCCTTTAATCGTCACAACATCACCGCTGCCACCAGTAAAGTAAAGTACTGAATCCGAAACCAAATATTCTCCCCCAGAATAAATAGTCCAATCGTCCTCAACAACACCGCCATATCCAAGATAACTACTACTTATCCCGCGAATAATTTTCATCACCTGCTCAAACACAACATCTCGAAGTTCCATTATGCCAACATTACCAACAACTGTAACATCATCACCTTCAGCCAAACCACTAACGGTTCCAATCACCCATATACGCGGATCGGCCATGTCAGCACGGGCATCAGCCCAGGCTCCCAACCCAAAATACTCAGAGTAGTATTTTGCAACACCACCCATCTCATGTTCCACAGTAAAATAAGAAGACCCATAAGCTATAAGATCACCTATATCCGCAAACATCCCTTCTATTTGCTCACAAAGTTCACCCTTAGTATTAATATCGCCTTCAAAATCCCCACCAAGAACTTCATGATACATAGTCGACCCAACACAATCGGCCTCACCAAACCAATAATCAAAATCGTCACTAACCGTAAAATTAACTCCCCAGCCCATATTATCAGAAGAGAAACCGCTGTTATTCACAATCTCACCAACAAATTTATACTTTTCATCTAACGCTAATTCCGGAACATCACCCCAATCGTCCACCTGAGTATCAATTGTGAAATTATCAACCTCATACCACGGAGCCCAAGACAGCTGCTGATCAATCGTTAAATTAGCCTCAACCTGATATGCGGCACCTACTAACTCTGACTCCTCATCAAGCCCGCTACCAGTAAGAGTAAAGTTCCTCGGCACCTCAAGAGTTATATCCAAAGAATCAATATTATAAGTATATTCATCACCTCCGGTAGCACAGAATTCCAGAACACCGTCATCAACATACGCACAACCTGTATTCGAAGTTGGAGCATAAGAGGCTATGCGATAAGCATAAAGCGCTTTGCTTGTGAAATCTTCAAATTGCCAAAGTTCAAAATAATCATCCATAGGATTAATAGCATCGTTCGCTGAGCCAGTATTAAAAAGCTGATCAAATCTAACATCACCAGTAGCATTCACATCCGCATCAAAAGAAACATTATCCTCAACATAATCTCTAGTCACCCCCTCTATCTCTGAAAAATCTACCCACACATAAATCACATGAGGACTCGTCCCATCCGCCAAAGGATACCCATCATCACGTATATCAGCCGAAACACCTACATCAACTTCAAAATCAATAGAGAGCTCCACAGGAGTTAGCTCCAAACTCAACCCCTCAAAACTCATATCCCCCAAACTTTCACTATAAGCCTCGCCTGAAACATCCCCAGTCGCAAGATCAACAACAACCCCCTCCAAATCAAACCAAATCCCATATTCAGATGTCGAATCATACGCATTCAAAGGCGCATAAGCGTATCCACTAAATTCACCCGTACTAACATCCACCCTGGCCTCGTCATAATCACCACTCCCATGATCCAAAATAACTTTTCCAATATTATCGCTCACCAAAACACCACTCAAACTTCCCGCATCATCAGCACAAGGAACAGAGCCATCATCAGGCGACAAAGACCCTGTATTATCCATATCAACACCAGCTCCCGTAATCGCATAACAGCTCGCATCCTCCGCAGACGAAGTCCCGCCTACGAACAACAACGACCCCAATAAAACCGTAACTAATAGCGCATAAAGCGGTCTGTTTAATCTAGACATAATGATTTTTATTTTAGATTTTAATCATATGATTATACCACAGATGCCGCCAGGCATCAAGTACTCACAAGTGTTTTACCTCCGACAAAATTCCGCTTTCGACTTTTTTTAACAATAGCCCTTGACAAGACCGCCAAGTTCGGCTATAAATACACACCTTATTAATTATGTCATTTAAATTACACATCCCATGTCCAAACTAAAAGCCCTTGGCCGCATATGCGACTGTCTGCAACCACGACGAGCCATCACGGCACTTGCTGGCGCTGCATTACTTGCAATCGCATTACCAGACTCTGCCGACGCAAGCAGCAAGCGCAAAGAAGATCAGCGCACACAAGCACTTCCCGAACAACTAGAGCGATTCACAACGGAACGTGCAGAGAGAACCAGTGAAGAAGCATACTCAGCTGCAGAACGCATGCTTAGAACATTTGGGAGTGGGCATCTGGCAATACAGGCGGATGTTTTGGCATTATATGGAGACAATGTAATCCCGGTCGAACAAAGAGAAGGCGATGATTGTGGCAGTGTGCCGGTAGACCCTTGTGCTAGATCAGTAGACCAAGAAGCAGACTACCTATACCACATAAGTCTAGAGCCAATCCTAAGAAACCTAGAAACAATCTTTGCAGGTGAACCTGCAATAGAAAGACTTGTTGTAAACCTTGAAAAAGGTCACCTCGACACAAACAAATTAGTTCTGGAAGAGCAGTTAGGACGTTTTGTAGCCATGCTCGCAGAGGCACAAACCAGGCTCGCAGCAATCTCAGCCGAAAATCATGCAATCTTCGACAGAGAAGATAAAAACCTTGAATATCGACAACACGAAGGAAATACAACCATGGCAAGCCGTATAGGCCTTGATGGATACGGAGGACAACCCAGCCCTGAATTCATAGCGGCTAAAGCCAAAGCAGAAAAAGCAAAGGCAATGCAACTCCAAATCCAACAATTAAGAGACGCTCTCAGTAAAGGAGACATCGATGCAGTCGAAGACAGCCTAGATTCTTTCACAATTGGAAATGGTTGGAGCGCAGAGTTTATAGCAGCTGTAAATCTAGAACCGACAATCATAACCATGCAGAGTGACCTAGCCTTGGTTCAAACAGCAATCGCCCAAGGCGATACATCATTCGTAGCAGGATTGGATGCCACTTTCCGCATGCCACAATGGGAAGAGTTGATCAGACAAGATAAAGAATTGTCTACAAAAGAATATGCACGAAGGGCAGCAGTAGCACTCGACAGGCTAGTTAAAGTAGCCGAGATGCGCGCAGAACTTGGCCCTGACGAGGAAGAAGAGCTTGCAGAAATCACCATAGACGAATCTCAATTCCCTCATCAATACGCAGTAGCCGTATATGTCAGAGATGCCAGCCATGAAGAAACACGACCACAAGACCAATACACAGCATTGACAGGAATAATTTGGGATTACGAGACACAAATCGGTGAATTGGAAGCCACTATAGTAGCGCTCGACCAAGAATCTGAAACAGCACTTGGTCAAGTAGCACCAAGAGTTGGAGAAATCCGAGCAGAAAGGTCATCTGCCGTCACTGAAATAGAAGACTTAAGACTCGCCATAACATTGGCCAACAAGCACATGACAGGAACAAATCCTGATCTAGATGCAGTACAAGCATACCTTTTGGACGCAAGGCGCAAAGGTAAACTCCCAGAAACCCAATACGAGGGCTTGGAGAAAATGTATAAAAAAATGCAGAAAAGAACAGAAAAACTGCTAATATTCGAAACATCACTGACACAAACCGCATCAAAAATACAAGGAGACCTCGCTAACAATGTTTCCTATAATGACGAAGAAAGACAAGCTCTGATGGTCCTGGCAGCAGCATTCGATGGAGTATTCCAGCAACGAGACGAAACTCTCCTTCCAGGAGAGGAAGAAGAAGAAGCATTAATGCGCTTCGACCAAGAACGAGTAGCTGCAATCACACATCTGAAAGACACCCTAAGAGAATCTCAAGCCGCTGTACCATCGCTATCGGAAGACTTGGGCAAATTACAAGAATCAGTCCTGACATGGGAAGCTAATAATATAGAGGTAGCCCACTTAGGACTCGCTACTGAATACACAGGTCAATACATGGCACATATTAACCAGGTAAGAATGGCAGCAGCAGACAATGGCGCAGCTTTTGAGTCAAACAACGGCGATAACGGTAGTATTGATATGCGCCTCCAAACCGACGATCCAAATCCTACTCCAGCGACCATCATAAGCGGAGGTGCAAGAGATGAGCTTGACCGATTCCAATTAGGCGGCAGACCGCAAAACCCACTAATTTTACCGCACCAAACATCTTTGATGCAGCTAAGAATGGATCTCGCATCCAGAACAATGATGTCTCACCTTGGATCACGCGTGTTAGCCTGGGCAATAGTAGAAGGCAAGAAAGAAAGCACCCAAAACGTCGACCACATATCAGGCCTAACAGCATTACACAGAGGCCTAGATACAATGGAAGCAACTTATGGCGGAGACAGCGACCTGGTTTTAATACCAACAAACCCATTCGAGCCAATAAGTGAAGAAACTGCTTACACAGAATCGCAACTAATGCCCGCTGCAGTAAAGCAGATCGCCTTAACATACGGTTTACACATAGACCAAGACCCTGAAACAACGATACAAGCAGTCCTTTCAATCGCGATGAATCAGACAGCAGTGGAAGGACTATCAACTCACGACGCACTATCACACACAGTGTGCTCCGACACACCAACATCCTCAGACAACCGAACAACAATTCTAGACAATGATGCTTACGACAACAACCTTGTCGTAACACGAATAGCCGATAGTGTATGCCAAGCAATGGACGATGCAACCACACTCAACGGCAATAGACCAGGGTACGCACACACAGACCCAGCTGTCATATATTACGACTACTCAGCAGGAAGAAGCGATCATTGGGCAGTTCCAGCAACAAACTACACCACTGTAGCCGCCGATCAAATGTTCGATGTCATCGGATACGCAGTCGGTTTACAAATGCTAAGCCCTTACGACGGTCCCGGACTGTTCAGCGACGAAATGAACGCTTACGCACGAACAGCGAGAAAAGAATACAGAAAGGCAACGCGAGAATTAGAAAGAGAAGCACGACAGGCTGAACGCAGGCTAGAACAAGAAGCTGCAGAAGAGGAGTCACAGCAAGAAAGAGTGGAGAGCAACCAAACCGGAGGCAGCACTAGTAATGGCGGCAGTCAACCACCGTCTAGCGAATACACCCCTAAAACACGAGCTGCTCGTCAATAAGATTGAATTTGGAATTTAGAAGTTCGGATTTCGCCTCTCGAAGTCCGAATTTCCATATTCCATATTCGAAATCCGACATTCCAAATTCAAACCTACCCGGGTAAGTTTTAACCTCGTCTTCGTTTTAGGCTCTAGGCATTAGGATACTAGGGTTGATCTTAACTGTTTTTCGCAACACAAAAACACTACAGGCATCAATACTATTAACCGTTTTGCAAAGCAAAACTCCACATACCTGATACCACATACCTGATACCTGATACCTACTTCATTTCCTTCTCATAATCACACTTCATACACTTTTCCTTCTTCCCCTTCTCCACAACCAATCCCCCGCACTCCTTACAAATCCGCACCGGCTTATTCCAACTAGCAAACTTACACTTCGGGAATTTATTACATCCCCAGAAGATTTTCCCACCTTTCCGTGTACGTCTCTCAATCAGCTGCCCCTTGCACTCAGGACACTTAACACCGGCCAACTGAACAATATTTTGAATATGCTTGCATTTCGGATAGGCACTACACGCCAAGAATGGTCCATAACGACCCGTTTTCACCTCCATTGGCGACTTACACTTCGGACACTTTTTCCCCTTAAACTTCTCCTCAGCCTCATCAATCTCCTCCTGCTCATGCTCATCCTTCCCCAAAGGTTTGGTATGGTCACATTCAGGATATTTCGAACAAGACATAAACTTCCCATACCGCCCAAACTTTATCACCATCGGCGCCCCGCATTCATCACAAATCTCATCAGTTTTTTCCACAACATCCTCCTTCTTAATCGTCTCCATCTTCTCCTCAATCAACTTATGGAAAGGTTTATAAAAAGCTTTCAAAAGAGGAACCCATTCACGCTTCCCTTCAGCAACTTTATCCAAATCATCCTCCATTTCAGCCGTAAAATCATAATCCACAATATCCGGAAAATGCTTCACAAGCAGATCCGTAACAACACACCCAATCATCTCAGGCACCAATTGACGACTATCATTCCGCACAATATACCCACGATTCTGAATCGTCCCAATCGTCGGAGCATAAGTACTCGGCCGCCCAATCTCAAGCGACTCAAGCTTCTTAACAAGCGAGGCCTCAGTATAACGAGGCGGTGGCTTAGTAAAATGCTGAGTCGGCTCAATCTTCTTAGCCTTCACTGCATCGCCCTCACTAACCTCAGGCAAAATCCTCTCGCGATCTTCCTCTTCATCCTTCTTGTGGTCTCGTCCCTCGATATAAACCTTCATAAAACCATCAAACTTCACAGTCTGCCCATGAGCCTTCAGTGTATATTTCCCAGCCTCAACCGAAATAGTCGTACGATCCAAAATAGCTTGCGCCATCTGACACGCAAGAGTCCTTTCCCAAATCAACTTATACAAACGATATTGATCTTTATCGAGTTTATCCTTCACATCCTCCGGCTTAATCTTCAAATCAACCGGTCGAATCGCCTCATGCGCCTCCTGCGCACCCTTCTTACTCTTGAATTTTCGCGGCTCATCCAAAACATACTCCTTCCCAAACTCATCCTCAATAACATGCGCAGCAGCCTTGAGCGCGCTATTCCCCAAATTCACACTATCCGTTCTCATATAAGTGATAAGACCGTGATCACCATGCCCTCCTTCATATAATTGTTGCGCTACCATCATCGTCCTCTTAACCGACATATGCAATTTGCGCGCAGCCTCCTGTTGTAATGTAGAAGTTGTAAAAGGTGCTGCCGGATTTTTCTTATGCTGTTTCTTCTCTACTTTCGCAATCTTCAAATCTGCCTTCTTGATCGCTTTAACAACATCTTTAGCTTCTTTTTCCTTAGTTGGCTCGTATTTCTTACCATTTTTTTCCGCTAAAAAAGCTTCAAAATCACCTTTCTTGTGATCACAAAGTACCGCAACTTTCCAAAACTCATCAGGTTTAAAAGCCTCAATCTCACGCTCACGATCAACAATCAACCGAACCGCAACACTCTGAACACGCCCAGCCGAGAGACCATACCGAACCTTCTTCCACAATAATGGCGAAAGCTCATACCCGACCAAGCGATCCAAAATTCGACGAGCCTGCTGAGCATCAACAAGTTTCTTATCAAGCGCTCGCGGATTCTCCACAGCCTTCAAAATCGCTGGCTTAGTAATCTCATGAAAAACAATTCGCTTCGGCGTCTTTTCAAGCTTAAGCGCAGACTTCAAATGCCAAGCAATCGCCTCTCCTTCGCGATCTTCATCAGTCGCCATCCAAACCGTTGTCTTCGCTCCAATCGCAGTTTTCAAATCTTTAATAACCTTCTTCTTATCCTGTGAAATCACATATTTTGGCTTAAAATCTTTCTCCGTATTCACCCCCATAACAGATTTAGGCAAATCACGAACATGCCCCATCGAAGCTTTGACAGTGTAATCCTTACCAAGAAATTTCTTGATCATCTTAGCCTTCGCCGGCGACTCAACAATAACAAGGTTTTTTTTAGCAGTCATAAGTGGTCAGTTAAATTTTATCGAGAGATTATAGCAGAAACCTTAACAATATGCAATTCGCTCACCACGCTTCTGATTTCTGATTAACAAAAAAGAAAGTACTGGAGAGAGGACGCCAGTGTCAAATAAAAACTTGGGATCACCCTGTCCCCAAAGCATTATGAGTACCTGCCCATCTCACAAACACATTCTTCTTCTCGACACGAAATATAATTCTGTAATCCCTGCCAATTTTAGCTTCCAAATATTTAAATTTCTTAAACTTACCCTTAAGCACAGAGACTTTATAAGGACACTCTCCAGGCCCATTGTCTTTCAAATATTTTAAACAAATAAACGCCTTTTTACGAATATTTTTCGGCGCTTTTCTCAAGGCTTTTCTCGCATCCTTATGGATGTGTAATCAGGGCTCTCCGGAAGATATAACGTCGTCACGAAATTTTATCCATTTTTAGCGAAATTTGTGAAGAACGACGCCGACGTATCAGATCACGATACGACAAGGAGTTCTGAACAAATTGCAGCAAAAATGGGAAGATTGCAGTAGGCGCTATATCTTCCGGGGAGCCCTTCATACATTCAATTCCGATTCAAGATGTTCGTCGGATTCGATAACAGTGTAATTCCCAAGCTCATCCCCTTCTTCTAGGTCAACGGGGAAAGGCATGCCTTTTTTTAAGATAACCTGTGTATAAAACATAGTAATCGCATCCGTGGGGTTCGTTCCCAAACCCTTAAAAATATCCTCAGCGCCGCTTTTGCGCCAAGGCTCCATACGTGCCCTAACCATTGCAGTTTTATTTGCCATAACAATCTAAATTAAGGAGGTAATCCTATTGTATCCCATTTGTGCCACAAAGTCAAGTGAAATACAATTACACAACATTCCCGCCCCAAAAACAGCAGCCAAATCAGAATAACATTCTAGATTTGGCCACCAAAAAAACATCGACAATATGAAAACATCATTACGACAGTATAGTCGCGACACTGTAAAAGGCAATTACACAACAATCTATCGCTAAAAACAGCTTAAAAAAGGGCAATTCCACTTGCTTCAAAATTCGCACCGAATATAATAAACACCGATCTATCTGCTCTTAACCCCAAACAAAAATGACCAAACAAGACTTGATCAACGCAGCGGCAGCAGCAGCCAACATTACCAAGAAAGATGCCGCAATAGCTCTCGAAGCAATGCTCGCAACCATCACCACATCTCTTAAAAAGGGTGATAACGTAACAATAACAGGCTTCGGAACTTTCCGCATTTCCAAAAGGTCAGCCCGAAAAGGCGTAAACCCACGCAACCCAAAACAAGAGATCAGAATCCCTGCTATGACATTGCCTGCGTTTAGAGCTGGAAAGACATTACGAGATGCCGTGCGATAATACCAACCTTCCCTTTAAGCCCTGGCATCTCGCCGGGGCTTTTTTTTGCAAAAAAACAGGTTTTATCGTAAGTTTACGAAGAAATAATCAATATTTACCCCATGAAAAATTTAAAAACACTCCTCGAAGACACCTTGAAAAAAATCAAATCCACCAAGGACACCAAAGAACTCCAGGCCCTCGAAACAAAAGTCCTCGGTCGCAAAGGCAAGCTCACCGCCATGCTCCGCACCCTCAAGGACATGCCAGAAAAGAAGCGTAAAGCCTTCGGCCAAGAAGCAAACAAGGCCAAAATCACACTCCAAGAAGCCTTCGACTCAAAAAAACAAGCTCTCGAATCCTCCTCGCTGCAAGCTGCAAGTTGCAAGTTGCCAACTGATATAACAGAACCAGGCATCAAGCCCGAAACCGGCCACATACACCCACTCTCCAAAGTCCAATGGGAAGTTGAGAATATCTTCTCCCAAATGGGCTTTTCCATCATGGACGGCCCGGAAGCAGAAAGCGAATACTACAACTTCGAAGGACTCAACATCCCGAAGCACCACCCGGCAAGAGACATGCAAGACACATTCTTCATCGACAAGAAGGCAGATCCGAAGCACGGACATTTGGTCCTCCGTACTCACACCTCCCCCGTCCAGGTTAGAACCATGGAAAAGTACGGTGCACCACTTCGAGTAATAGTCCCGGGACGAGTCTTCCGTTACGAGGCAACCGATGCAAGTCACGACACCACCTTCGAACAGGTTGAAGGATTACTTGTAGACGAAAACATCTCCCTCGCCCACCTCAAAGGGATCATGGAAGAGTTCCTAACACGCTTATTTCAACGTGAAGTATGCGTCCGTTTCCGCCCAGGCTACTTCCCATTCGTCGAACCAGGACTCGAGCTGGATTTCTCATGCGCAATCTGCAAAGGAGAAGGTTGCAAAGTCTGCAAAGGAACAGGTTGGATCGAATTCATGGGAGCAGGAATGGTCCACGAAAATGTACTAAAGGCAGGAGGAATCGATCCAAAAAAATACCAAGGCTGGGCATTCGGCTTCGGCCTTACAAGACTCACAATGATGAGGTACGAAATCGATGACATCAGGTTACTAAGAGGAGGAGATACACGATTCCTTAAACAATTTTAGATGATAGACCCTTCAACCATAAATGCATTCTTTATAGGAGGACTCATTGGCGACGGCCTCCAGGTCGCTGCATACATTCCCCAAATAACACATTTGTATAAGGAAAAAGACTCCACGGGCCTAAGCGTAAAAGCTTGGTTCATTTGGCTGCTTGGAGACATCCTCTTATTGGCATACTCAATCTCAATTATCGACCCAGTCTTCATTATTCTCACCGCTTGCTACACAATTTTCACCTCATGGGGTATCATCTTAATTTTACGATTTAAACAACATAAGAAATGAAAGTTTCACTAAATTGGCTCCGCGATTACGTCAAAATCCCAGCCAAATACTCAGCCCGCGAACTTGGCAACCTCCTCACCCTGCACACAGCAGAAGTTGAAGAGGTGGTTGAACAGAACAAGGGCTTCGACAAAATGGTCGTAGGAAAAGTACTCAAACTCAAAAAACACCCAGATGCTGACAAACTCAAACTAGCGATAACGGACATTGGCAAAAAAGATCCCGTCCAAATCGTCTGTGGCGGAGTAAATCTAGAAGAAGGTATGATCGTACCCATCGCCCTGCCAGGCGCATACGTTAAGTGGCACGGCGAAGGCGACCCTGTCAAACTTGAAGAAGCAAAAATCCGCGGCGAAAAGAGTTACGGCATGATTTGCGCAGGAGAAGAAATCGGTTTACCACCATGTCCACCGGAAGAAATAACTGAGCTCCACATAAAAGCAAAGCCCGGCACCCCCCTCGCAAAAGCCCTCAACCTCACAGACACAGTAATGGAGATCGACAACAAGTCCCTCACTCATCGACCAGACCTCTGGGGACATTACGGAATAGCCCGTGAAGTTGCAGCCCTAGTGGGTAGCAAACTCGAAAAAATCACGCCAAAAACCACAGCAAAAACCACTAACAAGCCAGACAAAAACCTCTCGGTAGAAATCAAAAACCCAGATCTTTGCCCACGCTACATCGGCGTCCGCATTTCAGGCATCAAAATCGAAGAATCACCAGAATGGCTTCAACAAAAACTTCGCGCAGCAGGCCACGCAACCTACAACAACATCGTAGACATCACTAACTTCATCTCATCTGAGCTTGGCCAACCAATGCACGCATTCGACTCCCGTTATATCAACGGAGGTATCATCGTTCGCACAGCAAAAAAAGGCGAAAAAATGAAAACCCTCGACGACAAAGAACGCAAATTAACTAACAAGATGCTCCTAATCTGCGACCACAAAAAACCTGTAGCCCTCGCCGGCATAATGGGTGGTCAAGATTCAGAAATCCAAGACGATACGACAGAAATAATTTTCGAGGCAGCCAACTTCGACGCACCTTGCGTCCGCAAAACTTCAGCCGCCCTCGGCCTCCGCACAGAATCAGTCCAGCGCTTCGAAAAAAGCCTCGACCCAGCCCTCCCAGAATTGGCAATCCAGCGCGCAATCGAGCTCACATTGAAGCTTTGCCCATCTGCAAAACTCACTTCGCCAATAGTCGACATCAACCACGCAAAACCCAAAAAACTCACCATCAAAACCACAAAAGACCGCATCTGCAGCAAAATCGGCGTCAATATCCCGGAAACCCAAATCATCAAGATCCTGAAATCCCTCGAATTTGACGTAAAAAAAGACAAAGAACCTACAAATAACCGTTTTGCGAAGCAAAACACCACCAACCGCAAGTTGCCAACTGCAAGCTGCCAGCTAACCATCACCGTCCCATCCTTCCGCGCAACCAAAGACGTCGAAGGAGAAGACGACATCATCGAAGAAGTCGCCCGCATGTACGGCTACGACAACATCCCATCGCAACTTCCACAGCTACCGACCAAGCTCCCTGAAGAAAACCGCGAACGCTTCCTCAAACACAAGACCCGTGACATCATTTCACTCGGTCTCGGCTTTACCGAAACATCAAACTACTCCTTTTACAGCGAAGAAGATTTCCAAAAAGCAAATCTAGACGAAAAAGACCACATCAAGCTACTCAATTACCTCTCGCAAGACCAAACACACCTCCGTGTTTCTCTCCTCCCCAACATGCTAAAAGCTCTCCACACAGCTCTCAAGCACGAGGACACACCAAAGCTTTACGAAATCGGCCACACATACCACGAAACCAGCAAATTCATGCCACTCGAAGAGAAATGGATAATCGCAGTAGTAACCGGCGAAGACGCTTTCAAGCACGCAAAAGGAGCAGCCGAAACATATCTCGACAAATTCGGAGCCGACAACGCAAAAATCATCCCAACTCACAACTCTCAACTCACAACTCACAACTCCCTGGCCGACATCACCGTCCGTGGCCAAAAGGTGGGCCACCTCTACGAAGTTCACCCGGAAGTCCTCAAAAAATTCGACATCGAGCTGCCGGTCGCAGCTTTTGAAGTCAACTTCACGCGTCTCGTCTCACTCAGCCTCAGACAACACAAATACATCCAGATTCCCAAATTCCCATCCCTGCAGTTCGACGTTTCCGTCACCCTCCCCGAGAAAATCACAGCCGAAAAAGCACTCCAATCAATCCGTCGATCACATAAAGCACTAATCAAGGACGTAAAACTTTTCGACATCTACCGCGGAGAAGGCCTTAAAGAAGGAACCAAAGCCCTCGCCTACCGAATCACCCTCCGCGCCGACGACCGCACCCTCAACGACCAAGAAATGGCAGAAGTGCAAAAGAAAGTCTTCGCGAACCTAGAAGGATTGGGCGGGAAGATCAGAGGCAAATAATTTAACATTAGGCAGGAGAATGCGTACAATCTAATACTCCACCACACCCGCAGTACTGGAATCTCTTTACAGAAGCAAGACAGAGACAAGGATAGGATTGCCGCAACCAGCAATCTATAGTAAAATCCCCCCGGCTAAAGACCCGTTTTCGCAACGCAAAAACACCAGCACTCCACATTCTAAATTCTAAATTCAACATTCGAAATATAGTAACATCCTCCCGGCTATAATAACCGTTTCGCACAAGCAAAACCCCACAGACGCCGAACAGGCGTCAAGCATACTATCAACCGTTCGCCCCTGGCGAAAACACCATCATCTGCTCTCTGCTCCTTGCTGTCTGCTAACTACGCCCCATGAAATTCATAAAAACCCGCATCAACAGAACCTGGGACAAGATAAAACCACACCACACCCAACCCAAACGTGAACGCATTATAAGGTGGATTCTTGTCGTCATACTCGGAGGCTTCCTCGCAGGCTTCCTGACCTTGGCACTCCTGATTATCACACTCCCCAGCGTCACCGACCCTGAGAGCTACAATATCGGCGAATCGACCATTATTTTTGATCGCGAAGGGAATCAACTTTATGCGATTCATGGGGAAGAAAACCGTGTGACTATCGACCTCGAAGACATGTCTCCTTACCTGATAGATGCGACTATCGCAACAGAGGATGATGATTTTTATGATCACTGGGGATTTGATGTAAAATCTCTTGCCCGTGCTTTTTTTAATAATCTTATTGGAAAACCTGTCTCAGGCGCCTCGACAATTACTCAGCAATTTGTAAAAAACACCTTTCTTTCGCCTGAAAAAAGCTATATCCGCAAAATCAAAGAGTTAGTGCTTTCGGTAAAGCTCGAGCTTTTCTTCACCAAAGATGAAATCCTCGCGTTCTACCTAAACGAAATCCCATACGGAAACAACGCTTACGGCGCACAGCTCGCCGCACAAACATATTTTGACAAAGACGCAGAAGAGCTAACGCTCGCAGAGTCAGCAATTTTAGCCGCAATCCCAAACGCACCAACCTACTACTCCCCATACGGTAACCATAAATACTCAACAATCGACATCGAATTCACAGCAGAAGAGTTGGAAGACCGAGAAATAAACGAAGAATCCGACCTCGATTACGATGAATATTCACTTGGGTTAATAGGTCAAACCTACGAACTCAGCGAAGATGATGTTGTCTATATCCCAGGTCGCATCGACACAGTCCTTGACCGCATGCTAAAAGAAGATTTCATCACAGAGACAGATATGATCCTCGCGCTGCAAGAAGCTCAGGAGATCGAATTTAAACCTTATGAAGAGAACATCGAAGCACCTCATTTTGTGCTTTATGTAAAACAATTACTAGAAGACCAATACGGCACCGAATTAGTCGAACAAGGAGGCCTCAAAGTCTACACAACTCTCGATCCCGACATGCAAGAAGCTGCCGAAACCGCAGTAGAAACATACAAAGAATCTAATGTAGAAAACTACGGCGCAACTAACGCAGCCTTGGTAGCAATCAAGCCAGACACCGGTCAAATTTTGGCAATGGTGGGATCCGCAGACTACTTCGACGAAGAAATTGACGGAAATGTCAACATCGTCACCCGTTTAAGACAACCAGGATCGTCATTCAAGCCATTTGTCTATGCACTTGCATTCCTCAACCGATACACTCCCGCAACCGTACTTTATGACGTTCAAACATGGTTCGGAACCGACCAACCAAACAATTATGACGGAGAATTCTGGGGACCAATGAGCATTAGAGAAGCTCTTGCTCAGTCTCGAAACATTCCTGCTGCCAAAACATTCTTCTTAGCAGGAGGAGAAGATGCAATTGTAAATTTTGTCGAAGATTTTGGGGTAGAAAGCCTAAACCACGACGGTAACTACGGTTGGCCTCTCGCCCTGGGAGCTGGAGAACTAACAATGCTTGAATTAGTTAATGCATATCTTGTTTTTGCCACTGGAGGAAACTACATCGAAGCAACTCCAATCCTCAAAATCGAGAACATGGACGGTGAAGTTCTGGAACAATGGGAAGAAGGAGAATCAACTCAAGTACTCGACCCTCAAGTCGCATATTTAATCACAGATATCCTTGCAGATACAGAATACCGGCTTGGCGCTAACTTAACCGTCACTGGACACGTTAACGCCGCAAAAACCGGAACATCCAACAAAAAACTCGACAACGGCAACATCCTCCCCAATAACTGCTGGACTATCGGCTACACCGTCGACCTCGTCGCAGGAGTTTGGGCAGGAAACGCCGACGGCTCAACCATGTACTACAACGCAAGCGGATACTCAACAGCTGCACCAATTTGGAAAACCTTCATGGACGCAGCCCTCGCAGAATATGAGTCAGTCGACTTTCCAAAACCAGAAGGCATGAAAGAAGTCGCCGTCAGTACAGCAACCGGCAAACTCCCTTCAGACGACACTCCATCAGATGCAATCAAAACCGAAATATTCGCCAGTTTCGCAGTCCCAACAGAAATAGACGACGCATACGTCATGCTTGAAGTCGACAAAGAATCCGGTTTAATCGCAACAGAATATACCCCAGCAGAATCAATCATAGAAAAAGTTTTCCGCATCTACGCAACACTTTTCCCTGACTACTCAACCTGGGCATCAGGCGTCGAAACCTGGCTCGCAAACAAAGTCGAAGAAGAAGAAATTGAACTACCACCAACAGAAGAAGACGACATCCACACAGCCGAAACCCTTGCAAATGCGCCATCAATAACTATAATTTTCCCCTCAGCACTAAGCACAATTGAAACCGGCACAACCGAAATAGAAGTCGAAGTCAGCGCACCAAACGGCATAGAAAAAGTTGAATTCTACATGAACGACACATTGCAATACACCGAAGTAACCGCACCATTCACAGGTAAAATCCGCCTCGCTTCCACATACTCCTCAACAACAATCGAAGTAACCGCAAAAATCTACGATCAATACTACTACACAGACGAAAGCACAGTGGAGCTCAAGGTAATAAAAGCCGCTGATGAAGACGAAGACAGTAGCGACGATAGCACTTAACCATTTAAAAAAATGAAAAATATAGCAACCCTAATCATCATCTCAGCCCTCTTCCTAGCAGGTTGCGGCTCAAACAGCCAAGCAGACACAACAGAAGTTGAGACACTAGTATTCACCGACACCAAAGTCGCATCAATAATAGAACAACACCCCGACATCTACCTGCCAACTGACACCACTTGGGAAAGAACATTATACTCCGGCCCTATCGAACAACACGAGCTGATCGTTTTATTATCAGCAGAAGATGTTAAATCCGAAATGGATGAAAACGGCTGGACCCTAGCAGAAGAAAAAGCAAACACCCTCAGATTCACAAAAGACGACCTAATGACAACTTATTCCTTCCAGGACGATGATCTCACACTATTCATTGAGCCTGCGGATTTGTTTGACAACTAATTAACGGATTAGTAAATAAAACTGGCCCAATAGATGATGAAGATCGAGCAGAAGCTCAAAGATTATTAGACGTGACAGAAACAAGAGAGGCTCTTGATGCCTCTGGAATATTTACTAGACCTGTAAACGACTTGGAATGGGGAAAAGCACAAGCCAGAAGAGCATACGCAGAAGCAATATTGCGTGGCGAATTACCATAGCTTACTCGCAACTAACAAACATCCCCTCTGCCATCTGCAAGTTGCAAGTTGCAAGCTACCAACAGCCCGTCTCCAATATCCACAATCTCACCCCGCACCCCCGGATGATTTTTCACAACGTCCAAAAACTTCCGCATCATCTTTCCCTTCCCATGCGAAATCACGTTATCCGCAATCAGAACTCCACCCTCCCGTAGCCGCGGATAAATCGCCTCGAAATAACTCGAATGTTCATATTTGGTCGCATCTAGAAAAACAAGATCAAACATCTCAGGCAAGCGCTCATCAGAAAGAACCTCCGGCGCATGCCCTCGAATCAATGTAATCACATCCTCAAGCCCACGAAAATTTTCCTCAGCAAGATCCCCACGCTCCTTATGCGATTCCACCGTAAAAACCCTCCCATTTCTCACTGCTTCACTTCTCACTTCATTTCTCATTTCTGATTTCTGCTTTCTCACTGCTTTAGCCAACCACAACGCCGAATACCCCACCGACGTCCCAATTTCCAACACATTCTCCGCCCCAAGCGCTTTTTCATACAAAAACCGTCCCGTCTCAGGCCCACAAATCCAATACCGGTTCTCAGGACCAGTTTCACGCTCAATTTCAGCTAATTTTTTATCAATAAGTTCCATACTATTAACGTTTTGCGAAGCATTTATCCATCTCTACATTTCTACACTCTACAGTCTACCCTCTAAAAGCCAGTCTCTGGCTTTTGAAACAGCCCACCCCCGATGACTAATCTTCCCCTTTTCCTCTGAACTAAGCGCCGCATAAACCTTATCCGCCCCATCCGGCCTAAAACATGAACTGAGCGGCAACCCCGGCAAAAGCGGTGCCTCCGGCTCAAGCGTAATCACCCCCGGAACCTCCGCGAAGAACGAAACTCCGAACAAATCATCCCCTAACTTGCGCGAAGCGCTCCACAATCTGCTCTTTGCTCCTTGCTCCTTGCTGACTACCAACACGGCATAACATACAAACTTCGCCCTCCGATCCTCATGCTCCTTCATCACCTCCAAAAAATGCTCCAGCCACTCCTCATCTGAAGCCTCCTCACCCTTCCCCCACCGACGAGTTTTCAACCCCAATTCACCCCCAAGCGCCGAAACCTCCAACCCCGAATCATCCGAAAGCGTCAAAACACCACCCCCACCACGACTAAAAAAACGAGCCTTCTTGAAAGCATTTTCCTCATAAGTTTCCCCATCCTCAACCACATCTCCTTCAATCTCCAAGTCCTCGACTGACACAATTTCATAAGGCACCCCATCCAAAATCACCTTGAGCTCGGTAAACTTCCCTGGGTTCCTCGTTGCAATAAGAAGCTGCTGCATACTATACTAATTCGTGAATAAAAGTTCGAGGACAACTTTACCCGTCAATAACAAAACGCGCAATGACGATCATCTGCTATCTGCTCCTTGCTGTTTGCTGTCTATATATCATTCACAGAAGCCCAACCCTCGGCATAATTCTTGCGATCCTAGCAGCAACTCTTGGCGAACTTGGCAGACTCCCGGAATCAACAGGTCTCCCCTACCTTATCAACGACCTTTTCCTCCCCGCCCTAATCGCAATTTGGCTCATAAAAAAAATCGCCCTCTCCCGCGAATGGAAAGTCCCCCCGCTCCTTCTCCCAATAGTAGTTTGGTGTGCTATCGCCACAATCTCCCTCATCGCCAACTCCTCCTGGCTCGAAGGAAACGAACTCAAAGAAAGCGCCCTCTATCTCGTAAGATTTATCGAATATTTCTTCCTGTACATAATCGCTGCAGACGAAATCCGAGAAAACCCCTCCAGCCGCCGCTGGATATTTTCATTCCTCATAATCGGAGCTTTCCTAGTCTCCATTTTCGGGTTCATCCAGCTCGAACTTTACCCAAGTTTCTACGACCTCGACATGGTGCAGGAAGGTTGGGACCCCCACATCAATCGACTACTTTCCACTTGGTTTGATCCAAATTACGTCGGCGGAATGCTCGGATTCATAATTTGCATCTTGTTCGGCCTCATCATCAGCTGGAAAAAACACAGCTGCAAGTTGCAAGTTGCAAGTTGCCAACTAGCTGCTCTCTGCTGTCTGCTCCTTGCTCTTTATTTAACCTACTCCCGCAGTGCATACCTCGCCTGCGGCATCGGAATCCTAGTTATAACTGCAATAAAATCACGCAAATTACTCCTGTTAGGCTGTGTTTTCATCGCTCTAGCAGCCTTGACGATGGGACAAGCCCAAGACCGATTAATGGATCTTTGGGAAACCTTTCAAAGCATCCTCGGCACAAGTGACTACGCCTCACTTTTCAATGCAGATGCGACCTCAAGACTCCGCCTCGAATCCTGGCAAGACGCAATCGCCGTCATTAAGCAGCACCCTTGGCTCGGCTCTGGCTACAACTCCTATAAATACGCTCAATGGAACCTCGGCCTCATCCCAGACATCGATCTCCACCACTCAACCGGCTCAGACTCAACGCTGCTCAACATTTTCGCAACAACCGGCCTCCTCGGCATCACAGCATACCTCTGGTTTTACACAAAAGCCTGGCTCACCTCATTCAAAAACCGCTTAAACCCCTACGACCTCGGCCTCACCGGCGCCCTCATCGCAATCCTTGTCCACACAACCTTCGTAAACAGCCTCCTCTTCCCGCATATCCTTGTGTTTTTCTGGATTGCGTTAGGGTTATCAGGTAGAATCTGCGCACATGACAAGTATAAGAAAAATACGACTTAAAGATGTGGGCAAGATCACAGCATTGTGGCTAGACTTTATGAAAGAGCATGACGAAATCGTTCTTGCCGAAAATCCGTCGCTCAAAAATTTCATAAAAAAAGATTCCAATATATCCAAAGGCTATAAAGAATTCCTTGCAAAGCTAGTTCGGTCCAAAAACAGCACAGCCCTCATCGCCACAGATAACAAGGAAATAATAGGCTACCTCTTGATCGAAATTGGCAAAGAAATCCCCATTTACAAACATAAAAAGATCGGACATATTTACGACCTATACGTCATACCGAAATACCGAGCCCAAAAAGTCAGCTCAAAGCTCAAAAAGGAAGCCTTCAAATGGCTCAAAGAGAAGAAAATCAAGTTCGCATCGATCCCCCTTTTCACAGACAACAAAAAAGCCCGCTCAATATACAAAAAATGGGGATTCACCGAATACAAACTCGAAATGCGTAAAAAAATCCATACCTAATACTTACTACCTAATACCTACTACTATGATATCAGTAGCCCAAATAAAGCCAGGCCTCACCATCAAGGTCGACGGAAACCCCTTCCTCGTCCTCCAATCAACCTTCTCGAAACAAGCACGAGGCGGCGGAACCAACAACACCAAGCTCAAAAACATCCTCACCGGCGCCACCATTCAAAAAACCTTCCAAGGCAACGACCAAGTCGAGCCTGCAGAAATCGGCTTTAGTCGCGCCCAATACCTCTACTCAACAGGAGGCGAATACCACTTCATGGACTCCACAACTTTTGAACAATTCACCTTCACCGCAGAGGACCTTGGTGACGCAACCAAGTACCTACTCGACGGCACCGATGTCGACATCCAAAACTACGAAAACAAACCAATCGGCGTCAGGCTCCCTCCAAAAGTTGATCTCGAAGTAACCCAAACCGACCCTGGCGTCCGCGGCGACACCGCCTCAGGCGGCCGCAAACCTGCAAAACTCGAAACCGACATCACCATCCAAGTCCCCCTCTTCATCAACGAAGGCGACAAAGTCCGCGTCAACACAGAGAGTGGAGAGTATGTTGAGAGAGCATGATAACTCTAAGGCTTTTGTTCATTTTGCGAAAACATTACCTGCCACCACCACCCCGCTAAGGTTTTGTATTTGTTCTGAGCGACTCTGCAGCCACATGATTCGAAGAATCAGGACGCGAAGCCCTAGCGAAAGAACACAATACAAAACCGACCTAATGAAAAAAGAAGGGGGATTGCTCCGCCCTTCTCTTTCTACCATTTGACCACTCTACCATCAGTATATACATGAAAACCACTTGTGTCAACATTTTTTCACAAAACCCGCAAAAACCCGTCCCCCAACCTGTAAAAACGTTTGACAAACACGCAAAAAACACGCAAAAACACCATCCCCTCGCTACTCGCTACTCGCTACTCATCACTCGCTACTTTTCTTCTCGACTTCTTCAGCTCCCCCCTCCGCACTTTATCATCAACCATCTTCTCCTTCGCCCGCCGCGATCTCCGCTGCTTCTGCTTTCGAATCTTAAAAATCCTCTTCGCCTCATCAGACTTCGCACCCAACTTCTCCGTCTCAATTTTTCGAATCAAAAGCTTATAAGCCGACATCCGATTCTTCGTTCGCTCCCGATGCTTCTGGCACTTCACCTCTATTCCCGTCGGCAAATGCCTAAGCCAAACACAACTAGAAGTTTTGTTAATCTTCTGGCCTCCAGCCCCACCACCTCGAATAAATTTTTCCTCAATATCTTGCGCAAAAACCTCAAGCTTCTTAGCTTTCGCCATCACATCTTCCGGCAATTCAACAGGAAAATCCATACACAAAATATACACCATCCCCTTCCCAATCTCCAAGTCTCCCCTCTCCAAGTCTACTTCTTCAGAAGTAGTGTCATCGCCGCAAAAAGCGCAACAGCAAGGTTTTTCTGCTCATCAGTACCGCCCTCAAGAACAAAATCATATTGCCCACCAAAAAGCCCATGCTTTGAAGTAAACACGGCAACAGTCGTACCATCAGCCCCCTTAATCACATACTGGTGCTTCGGATTGTAAACACTAATCATACTATCCAAAACCCTCTTCGCCGCACTGTCCCCCTCAGTATCCAGCGTCAAAAAAGTCTGATCATCCGGCCCCTTAATCTCCCAGCTCTCTGCACCCATCTTCACCATAGTTTTAAGAGGGTGATGCGTAATCGATCCCAATTTCTTACGCTGCTCTCCCGGATCAAAAACTTCCCATGTCCATCCCATAACACTAGGTTTTTCACACTCTAACAACTTCTCTGCCTTCGTTTTATCCTTATAAATATCAATCGTCTTCGCCGAAAGCGCCATCTTAAAGACCAGCACCGGCTGATTACTGTCCGGGTCTGTAATCACTTTTGTCAACATCCCAAAAAGAGACGTAAACCAGCTCTTTTTGTACTGAAGTTTCGTAAGTCCTTTGATCATTTTTGTTTTTGGGTTAAAAAATACCAAAAAACATTCTAGCATCACTCCGCCGTTGCCGCAAAAGCCGACCCATCAAGCGTTTCAAGCAAGCAAAATCTATTGCCACTACGCTGCATGTAGAGCTCCTGCCCATCAAGAGCAACCGAACCAACTTCCTGCGTCACCATTTGAAACTCTCCCCTCGTACATATCGGCGCAGGCTGCCCTTGCAAAAGAGCCTTAAGTGCTCTTTCCATCTTCTCTCTAGCAACAGGCGTCAATCCGTCCAGATGGTGTCCATGCCACCAGTCACTCGAAGTCAATTCTAGTCTTTTCATAAAAAAAATTATAGGAGCTCATCCTATCGAGATGTGGTGGAAAAGTCAAAAAAACACCACCCGTGTTAAGGTTTTTGTTCATTTTGCGAAAACATCTGCAGGCTTCTGTTGATCAGGGTTCGACAAAGTCGAGCCGTGATCAACAGAAACGAAGCCGTTTGAGCAAAATAACAAAAACCGCTCTGGTGGAGATGGCGGGAGTCGAACCCGCGTCCAAAGGTCTGGGAAGCACCGTTTAAAGTCATAGTCGGCTCTGTTTACTTGAAGCGATCAAGAGCCGGCAGAAGCCGCTCCAAGGTGGTCCTAAAGTTTAAATCACAATGCCGAACGCCAAGCATTGCGACCGATCCTCATAAATGACGTTTATTTGAAGCTATGAGGACTCACCTCAATAAACGGGTTTCGGCACGATGGCCGGAAACTCTACGCAGCTAATGCTAGAGCACCTTGACGGTACTTTAGAGAAGCCGCAAGTTCAGAAACTTTTTCTGCACTTATAGTTGCACTGGACTTGTATACGACGGGACAGCGCGACCGCCGAACTTAAAATACTTAACCAAAAATTCCTCTGTCAAAACCAAATACATCCCCAAGGGCGCACCGAAGGTGCACAGCCCCCTAAGAATAAACTGTTTTTGCTCTCGCAAAAACACCCTATTATCAATGAGCAATATTTATTATATCACATCTCGAAAAACCGTCAACAGCGGCAATTAAAATATCATTTGCCACCCCCCTCCAACTTAGTCCTTGCAAACGGCTCACAGCCCAGCCCTAATGCCTCCAAAGATCGCCTCAAATTTTGTGTAGTTCGGCCAGCAACCCCGCAAACAGTTTCTGCATTCGCCAACCTACAATGCGCAATCTCGCGCTCTTCCCCAGCGATACCCACACAACAGTGGCACCCTGAACAATCCTCTGTAGCCTCAACCTGCGCCTTTTCTCCAGCTGCTAAACCCATAATTAATTATTATTCGGTACCACCTAGAGTTATACAGCAAACCTGTGGCGCGTCAACCCCACCCCCCTCCAAGTCTCCAAGTCTCCAAGTCTCCAAGTCTTCAAGTCTTCAAGTCTTCAAGTCTCCAATCTAGTAGCCCCCGTCCTCTTAACCTTCCCCCCAACCCTCTTCAAACACTCCCCAAGCTCATCAACCCAATGCACCCCAAGCTCTTTGAACTTACATTTCAACTTGGTCCCCGAAATAATCCACTTATTATTATACTCAAGCAAATTCATAATATTTTCCGGCTTCACCTTGTCCGACATCGTCAAAACAACCTGCCGCTCGTCATCATTATGAACATTTTCCGCCTTAACATTCGTCAAGTTCGCCTTTTTCGCCAAAAGCTTTAACTCAAGCAACTTAAACAGGTTCGAAACCTCATTAGGCATTTTT
The DNA here is from genome assembly GCA_964538865.1 of uncultured Candidatus Peribacteria bacterium. Taxonomy (GTDB): domain Bacteria; phylum Patescibacteriota; class Gracilibacteria; order UBA1369; family UBA12470; genus CAZIHU01. Next base: position 45,017 of record CAZIHU010000004.1, on the reverse strand, counting down.
CCATAATCCTCAACTATCTCAGCCCGCAATTCAGACAAATATTTATAATTATCAGCACCCGCAAGCTTCTGATAAACATTAATTTTATCCTTAAAATTCACAATATAATCGTCCGGAATAAGCGCAGGAAGCGGCAACTCAATAGAAACCTCGATAGGCCTCTCCTCGCCCTTCAAATCACGACCAGCCTTGAGCTCTTCAACAGCCTGATTAAGCATCCGAATGAAGTGGCTCACACCCACAACATTGATCGAACCATGCTGACTCGCACCAAGGATATCCCCAGCCCCACGAATCTCAAGATCCTTCATCGCAATTTGGAATCCACTACCCAATTCCGACGCCTCAACAATCGCCCTCAACCTCTTCTTGGCATCCAAATGCAACCTCTGCTGATGATACAAAAAGAACGCATAAGCCTGCGTCTTGCTACGTCCAACACGCCCCCTCAACTGATATAGCTGCGCCAACCCAAACTTCTCAGCATTGTTCACAATCAACGTATTCGCATTAGACAAATCGATCCCGTTCTCAATAATCGTCGAGCTCACCAAAACATCAAATTCGCCTTTTTTAAACCCCATAATCCTCTCTTCAAGGTCCGCACTCGACAACTTCCCATGCGTCACAATAAACCGCGCCTCAGGCACCAAAGAACGCAATTTGGCAGCAACATCCTCAATGGTCTGCACCCGATTATGCAAGAAATAAATCTGCCCACCACGCTCAACCTCCTTCATAATCGCCTCACGAATCAAATTATAACTAAAACGCCTAACCTCCGTAATTATCGGCAGCCGCCCAGGCGGCGGAGTCGTAATAGTTGTAATATCCCTAAGCCCATGCAGGCTAATATTAAGCGTCCTCGGAATTGGCGTCGCCGTCAAAGTCAAAATATCAACCTCTGTACGCAACTCCTTCAATTTCTCTTTCTGCTTGACCCCAAATCTCTGTTCCTCGTCGATAATAACCAGTCCCAAGTTCTTAAACCCAACATCCGGCTGAAGCAGGCGATGTGTACCGATAACAATATCAACTTCACCCTTCTTCAGCCTAGCCAAAATCTTTTTCTGTTCACCTGGCGACTTAAAACGACTCATCATTTCAACCCGAATATGGAACTTATTCATTCTCTTCATAAAGCTTTTATAATGCTGGTCCGCCAAAATAGTGATAGGCGCAACAAAAGCAACCTGCTTCCCGCTTTGCACAGCCTTGAAAGCCGCCCTCATCGCAACTTCCGTCTTGCCGAACCCAACATCTCCACAAACAAGCCGATCCATCGGCGTCCCGTCCTCCATATCCTCCTTAACATCGGAAATCGCCCGCATTTGCCCAGGCGTCTCCTCGTACGGGAACGTTTTTTCGAACTTATTTTGCAAATCATTATCATCCTTGTAAGCAAACCCTTTCGCCTGGTCCCTCATCGCATAAAGCGCCAGCAATTCCTTGGCAATTTTTTCGGTTTCTTTACGAACCTTACTCGTAATCGTCGCCCATTCAGCCGATCCAAGACGCGTCAACTTAGGAGCCTGATCTCCGGCACCAATAAACTTACTAACTTTGTCCGCTTGGTCGATCGGCACAAACAACTTGTCATTCTCGGCATACCCAATCTTTAAATATTCGCGCGTAACCTCGTCAACAGTCCGCTTATCAAGCCCCATAAAAACCCCTATCCCGTGATCCGTATGCACAACATAGTCATTCACCTTAAGCCCGGTCAGGAAGTCGGAAAAAACACGGTATTTCGCATCCTCGACCTTCTTTTTTTCTTTCAAATCAATAACCTCGCGATCCGTAACAACCAATAATTTAATCCGAGGATTTTGAAAAGCCAGCGGAAAGACACCATCCTTCGACACCTTCACAAAATTAACCCGATAATCCTGAATCTCACCACCGCTATGAATCTCGTGATACTTAACATGCTTATCCTTAAAAACCCCCTCATACTCATCCATATGCTTGGTAAACAAAACTATCTTCCAGTCAGTAGAAAACTTTTCCCTAATATCCAAAATAAAGTCCAAAGTGTTCTGGTATTTCAAAACCGATAAATAGTGTAAATGATGATGATACGGCGACTCCTCCATAAAAGAGGTGAAATTAATCTTAAAAGCCGCTGCATCAATTTGCTCAACCGCCTGATCGTAAGTGTCAACATCCTCATCAGGGATCTCAAGCTCATCTTCAACAATAAGCGCACCCTTCTTAAAATACTCAAACAAACAAGCATCATTCTGAGGAGCACCAAGCGGATAAATAACAAACTTATCCACGTCGGAAGCAGCCTCTTTTTTATCCATATCATAAAAAGCAATACTCTCCACTTTATCAAACCCAATCTCCACCTTAAGAGGTTTATCGCTATTGACCGGATATATCAAAAACACCTCGCCCGACTTGTAATATTGGCCTTTCTCAACACGTTTATCATCAGAAATCTCATACCCCATATCTATAAGTTGACCAAAAAAAGCAACCGTATCAATTTCGCCACCGGCAACAAGTTCAATCGCATTCTCAGAGACGTCATCCCAAGAAGGATAAAGCCGAAACAAATCCTTGTACTCGGCCACGAAAACACCCCTCTTCCCTTCAGCCGCCTTAGACAAAAAAGACATCGTTCGAATACGATTCTCCCGAGCCACATCTTCATTAATAACCTCGTTAGGCTCTAACTCCAAGCATTCGGCACCGTAATCACTCCAAAGACTCACAAACTTATGCACCTGTTCACGCTCCTGGTGATTCGAAACAACCCACAAAACCTTCTTAACACCTCTCTTCTTTTTATTGAGAATCTGAGAAATCAAAAAAGCCTTCGATGAAAAATTACCACCACCGGAGATAGTGGAAACCCCATCGTTATCAAACTGCTCATAAAGCCCCCGATCAAAAACATCGGGTAGCAATTTTGTTAAATTACTACTCACAAAACATTGTTATATTTCAAAAATAATTCAAAAAAATCCAATCGCTGCAAACTGCAAGTTGCAAGTCGCAAGCTACAATTTAAGCGGCATAATTATATGCACATAATCTGTTTTTTTCAAGGGTTTTATCTTCATCGGACTCATTTTATCAACAAGCTCCATACCAATAGATTCCGTGTGAAAACTCGAAAGCACATCCAAAATATACTGCGCATTCAAAGCAATCTTGTTGTTGTCTCCCTCGATCTTAATACTAACATCCGCACGCCCCTCGCCAACCTGTGTCTCGTCGGTCGAAATAACCATATTACCATCATTGGTAACCGACATCTTCACGTTGTTATTCGTCTCCATAGCAAACAGGCTCACCTTTTTAACAGCCAGTGTGAACTCTTCAACATCAACTTCACACTTGGTCTTAGCCTCTTTCGGTAAGATCTTTTCATAATCAGGAAAATGCCCTTCGATAAGACGCGAAACAAGAACTGTGTCGCCTATCTTAAACATAACCTGGTTATTGGAAACATGAACCTCGATGTTGCCTTTTTGGGAAGAAATTATACGACCAAGCTCCATAACGGTACGAGCAGGAACGATACAGTCTATGTCCTCTTTGACATCCGATTTAAGCTTAAGGATTTTTTCCGAAAGCCTGTAACTATCCGTCGCAACCATTTTGAGTTCGCTCTTCTTGAGTCTAAAAAGAACACCTGTTAAAACAGGCCTAATGGTGTTTGTGGAGGCTGAAAAAGCAACTTGTTCGATAGAGTCTTTAAAGTTCTCAGCAGGAATCTCGTAACTCAACGCATCTTCAACTTTTGGAATCAAGGGAAACTCTTCAGCAGCGATTCCTTTGATCTTGGTTTCAGAATGACTGGCTTTAACGGCCAAACTCATCCCGTCTTCAAGCTTCAACTCAACATCACCGTCCTTAATCAGCCCGATATAACTTGTAAATATCTTCGCTGGAACAGTAATGCTGCCTTCGTTAACAACATCTGCCTCAATAACAGTCTTTATCGCAATCTCAAGATTAGTAGCCGAAAAAACAATCTTCTTCCCCTCAACACTAACCAAAATATTGTTCAAAACGGGAAGGGTGTTGTTCGGACTAACCGCTTTATTAACAATATTCAGCGCGCTCGCAAGCGCCTTTTGTGAACATTTTACTTTCATAATTTTTTTGTTAAATTTCGCCCCTGATTATACCTTCCAATCCACCTTTTTGAAACCATTTTAAATTGCCAATAGGCAAGAAATATTACTCAGAGTTGTTTTCGTAATCAAACCAGGGGCCCCTCTTCTCGTAATACGGCTGGGCTATCATTGGGCGCAACACATCAGAACTATCACTGAGTGGCTCACAATCCCCGGGGAACTCCTTAGAAAATCTATTTTTTACCATGCTTAAGTTTAAACAATGCCGCACACAATATATTATATTCAACATTCCGTATCCGAAATTCCGCATTCGGGCTTTAAAACCCTGTCAAGCCTGGCCTCTAGTTTATTGGCGATCCCTTCGTTAGTCGCACGAATTCTTAAAATTAAAGCCCGCATGTATTGTTCAAGTTGTGTGTTAACCTGGTCTCTAAAATCAACCACATTGGTTCGAGATAACTCAGAAACTCGTTCATAAAGATTAAAACAATAAATAAAGGCGTTTTCCAAAGAAGATAAATCACCCTTGTCGCTCGATTTTCTTATTAGATCAAATATTTTTGACACCACATCAATATACCTGTTAACGCCATCAACACCATCACGCATTAACACCTCTCTGGCCTCAGATTCCCTTTCAAACAAAACTTCAATTAATTGCTCTTCAGAAAGTAAACAAAGACAGAGTTGATCGGCCAATTTTTCAGCAAAATCATCAACAACGCCAGGGTTTAAAGTCCCACGAGTCACGGCTTTTAATCTCTTGGCAATATCTTTGACCCCGGAAGTAACAGCGACCTGGGCATCGCCCAAATCCACCTCTGCGTCGCCGTCGGAATACTGATGTTTAAGAAGGTAAACAAGCCCAAATTGAGGATTAAAAAACGACCCCTCAAGATCAGCGGCATTCTGAACTCGTTGCAACTTACGTAATTGTCCTGCATCCACACTCCCCGTATCGAGAGAAGCCATTACCTCGCTCGCCAACGATACAGTCGCTTCTCTAAACTCAGACTGGGCAGATTGCAGTTCAGCACTAATTTTTCCTAAAAAATCACGTGCCTTCATAGAATTTAAATTAAATATAAAAACGAGGATAGATTATAACCACGGTATCCGGATCCGTCAACACCCGCATTCCACATCTAATACTTAAAATTCGAAATCCGACATTCTATATTCGATATTCGAATTCTCCAAAATTCAACTTAAAAAAGTTCTTACTTTTATAAATAGAGCTTAAATTTCAACCAAAACATTCACGTCTGGACCGGGTTGGTCACCATTGCCGTACAACACCCCAACATCACGAGCGGGTTTAAACACAAGGCGATCCAGCTGTAATCCCATCTCTGTAGCCCCACCAAACGACGATAAAAAAGCTTCTACATCCGTGTTTCTTTTTGTTAACCCAAAGCGCAGGAAAACCCGCCTCACACCAGGTAACACACAAGGGTCTGGACTTAACTGTAAACGTGAAACAGATGATTCGAGGTCTTCAGAACCTCTAAGGCCTTTTTCTAAACCACTCATAAATAAAATATTAAATAATAAACAGGTTGGAATTTAAGCATATATCCATTATTACGTCAAGCACATTCCTTTCCCAGTATTCCAGATCCGATATTCTATATTCAAAATTCAATTATCCACATTCAAATTTCTGTATTCTATATTCCAAACAAATAAATATATATAATAAGTCGTTGTAGAGACCCCTTCCCAAACCACCCCAAAACATTGTAAAACATACTTTCTCCACCATACTATCAACCGTTTTGCCAAAGGCAAAACACCATTACTAGGGACTAGGTACCAAGTACTAGGTACTACAATTGTTCAAAACCCCACAAGCAACCCTACCGCTTTCTCAAGCCCTCAACAGATTGAACAACTTTCTAATCCTGCAAAACCCAACCCCAACTGTGCAAAACTCCTGCAAAACATGTCAAACATTCATCACCCAAGGCACAATAAGTGGCCTACGCGCAAGCATATTATGTGCACTTCGGTCCAAAACCCTCTTCACATAATTGCACACATGGAACGCATTCGCCTTTTTATCTTTTTCCATTAAGCGATTATAGGCAACCTCGGCCTCATCCTTTAATTTGGCAATAATTTTCTCATGCTCTTCTGTATAAAGAAACCCACGAGTGACAACAAGCGGCTTATCTGCAAGCTTTTTAGTCTTCTTTTTAACCCGGAAAAGCACAAAAACCATACCATTCTGCGCCATCGCCTGACGATCAGCAAGAACCTGGGAACTAACATCCCCCATGCCAAGCCCATCAACAACAGTATAATTCGAAGGGACCTCCTCCTCGGTAATTTTCACACCGGACCGGTCGATCTCCATCACATTACCATTCCCCTCAAACAAGAAAACATTCTCATCTTTAAGACCAACCTTCTTGCCAATATTTCCATGGGCGTTCCTCATATAAAGATTACCATGAATAGGTACAAGATTTTTCGGCCTAACAAGACGCAGCATCTGCTCAAGATCCTCCTGGCGAGCATGCCCAGAAGTATGAACGTCCATAATATCATTATTTACGATATTTGCACCAAGTTTGCACAAATTGTTGATAACTGTCGCAACAGCCCTCTCGTTACCTATAATTGGATGCGCAGAAAGCACAACAGTATCACCTTTTTGAATCTTGATATGCTTATGGTCATTAACAGACATGCGAGTTAAAGCACTCATCGCCTCCCCCTGCGAGCCAGTCGTTATAATCAAAACCTTGTCCGGAGGCAATTTCTTAGCTTCTTTCACGGGCTTAACAATTCCGCGAGGAACTTTCAAATACCCAAGCTCTCGTGCGATCCCAACATTTTGTTCCATGCTGCGACCACTTATTATAACCTTGCGACCATGTTTATGAGCTGAATTTAAAATCTGCTGAATCCGCCCGATAAGCGAAGAAAAAGACGCAATAATAATACGACCTTTCGTTTCAGCTATAACTCGATCAAGCGATTCGCCGATAACCTTTTCCGAAATAGTACGCCCAGGCTCAAGAGCATTTGTACTATCTGAAAAAATCACATCAACCTGCTCAAAACCTTTCTTTTTGCCAAGAGACCTCAATTTATTAATCTCGCACGGCAAATCATCCGCAGGCGTCGGATCAAACTTAAAATCCCCAGTGTGCACAATCGACCCGACAGGTGATTTTAAATAAATACCCACCCCATCAGGAATACTATGGTTAACACGGAAAAACTTAGCTTGAAAATGTCCTAATTTAAGACAATCAGACGGCTTAATTTCGCGCAAATCACACTGCTTCAGAATCCCATGCTCGGAAATCTGTTTCTTAATAAGCCCAAGTGTCAACTTAGTCCCATAAACAGGAGGGAAACCAAGCTTCGGTAAAACATAAGGAAGCCCACCGATATGGTCCATATGCCCATGCGTAATAATAATGCCCTTGATGTTTCGTTGTCTTTCTTGCAGGTAAGTCACATCGGGCACAATGTAATCAATCCCAAGCATATCTTCCTCAGGGAACTGAAAACCCATATCAACAACAACGACGTCGTCACCATACTCAAAAACCATTGAGTTTTTTCCGACCTCTTCAAGCCCGCCAAGCGGGATCACGCGTAGCCTTGGTTTTTTGGATGATTTCTTTTTTCTCTTCGACCCCTTCTTCTCACCCCACTTCTGCTTTCTGCTTTCTGCTTTCTCACTCCTCTTCTCACTCCACTTCTGATTTTTCTTCGGGGCGGATTTCTTAGTCTTCTCATTTCTGACTTCTGATTTCTGACTATCAAAAGCAGGTTCCTTATCGGAACCGTCGCGAACGACCTGCGAAATCCAACGGTCTAATTTAGTAGTCTTCTCATCTCTGATTTCTGACTTCTGATTACCTTGTCTCCTTCCCCGGATTTTGTCATTTTTCATAACGTTGGTTAAATTTTCTAAATCTTCGTGTATATTATAACACAGAAAGCAACTAATGCGCAATCATGTCACCTAAAGACAACCCAGATCCATTCCCAGAGCTTGAAGAAGAAGTCCGCAACGGACCAGAATCAGAACTGCCAGACGACCCAGATTTGCGCGCAGCATTAGAAGGCAACTTCATGAGCCGCGAAGAGGCTATAGAGTCACTTACGAGACTCCTGCCCGAAGGCCAAAGTATACCCGGGCCGGCAGCAGCAGCAGGCATTTTAGAAAAATTATTCCTAGATGATTTTTTAAGGCGCATTGAAAGCGGCGAAAAAATCCCAGCAACAGAACTCAGAATGGAAGTGGAATCATTACCCGAACCACAAAATACAGAAGATGCAGCAGATCTCGCCCGCATTCTCGCAGGGATTGCGCTTATGGAGGCACTAGAAGCTGGCGAACAACCCCCCGAACAAGACCTTATGGAGTTCATGGCACTAGAAATTGCAGGAACATCTACCCCAATCGACGAATAACCACATTCCACACAACATGACATACAAGCAATCATCACGCGTCGCCATCCTCGGCTTCGGCATCGAAGGAAAATCAGCAGCAGACTACCTCAGAACCCGCGGAATAACAGACATAACCGTATGCGATAAAAACCCATCAGCTGAAGACAAATCCCAAGGCTTAAAATGGCAACTTGGAGCAGGGTATTTGGACAATTTAACAGATTACGACATCGTAATCAGATCCCCCGGGATTCCGTTTGCGACCCCAGAAATCCAACACGCAATCCGCAGCCACGTTAAAGTAACCAGCGTCACCAAATTATTCTTCGAAAAATGCCCATGTCGCATCGTGGGAGTAACCGGAACCAAAGGGAAAGGAACAACTTGCAGTTTGCTTTATGAAATATTAAAAAAAGCAGGCCGCGACGCATATCTCGGAGGCAATATCGGTAATTCACCACTCGACTTTCTTAACGATTTAAAAGAAAACTCAATCGCAATCCTCGAACTCGGACACGGACAAACAGGAGATTTAAATATCGGTCCAGATATCGGAATAGTTCTCGGAGTTACAGAAGACCACTTGGATTACCACCCAGATCTCGAAGCATACCAAGCATCCAAACACCCAATACTTAAAAGTCAAAAAAAAGACCAAAAAGCCATAATCAACATCGATTACCCGGGCAATAAACCCTTTTTAAAGCTAAGCAAAGGCAAAAAATACCACATTTCAACCCATAAATCAGTCCGCCGCGGAGCATATCTTTACAAAAAAGACCTCATCCTAAAAACCGGCTTTTTCCCACAAAAATTAATGCCAAAAACAGAAGTAGCGCTACTCGGCAAACACAACCTAGAAAACGTACTGCCAGCAGCCCTCGCAGCCCAACTCCTCGGCGTAGATGAAAAACACATCATCGAAACGACCAAAACATTCAAAGGCCTTCCCCACCGACTCGAATTTATAGCAGAAAAAAACGGCATTCGCTTCATCAACGACTCATTTTCAACAACACCACTCACATCGATGGCAGCAATACGCTCATTTGAAGAACCAATAATCCTAATCGCCGGCGGCTCCGAAAAACACGCCGACTTCACGGAATGGGCGCAAGTCGCAGCAACTCGCTCAAATCTCCACGAAATCCTTCTGATCGGAGAAACAGCAGGACGTATGCTAGAAGCGCTCCAAAAAGCTGGATACCAGAACGGGCGCATGACCAAGCACCTCGAAGGAACATTCGAATTTATCAAACACAATGCAAAACCAGGCGACACAGTGGTCTTGTCACCCGCCTGTGCAAGCTTCGATCTCTTCAAAAACTACAAAAAAAGAGGGGAACAGTTCAAAAAACAGGTAAAAAGCTTGACATAACAGGGTGCACGCATTATAGTTTCCTTCTGTATTTTTTACTTATGGAATCAACCCCCAAACACACACACGCCTTAATACTCGCAACCAGCTTATTGCTGGGGTGTGCTGACGAAAAACCAACTCCGCCACCAACCAAAACAGAACGAATCGTCCTCGATTGCCAGGAGATGCTGAATCCAACCACCCTAGCATTTCAGCCTGCATCAGGAGCACCTGCGCCACAACCTGAAATAGACTGTGACGAACAAGGCTGCGTAGTGACATTAGAAAACGTCAGCCAGCAACTGTGGCAACGCACCGGTAGCAACAGCTCCAGATATTCCACAGGCGAATCAAGATGCTTTTTCCAGGGGCCGGATGAACACGGACAAGCAGCCGTCGGCTATTCAAACGGAAACTCGCCACGGGGAGCCCGACTAGAATTACATAGACAGCGCAAAGAAGCAGCGTGGCAAGCAACATGGGGAGGACGAGTAAAAGACACTGACGCAAATCAAGCCTTCAATCAAGTCAGAGGATTGCTGAGGGATTGGCAAGCTACCTCTTCAGAATCCGCAACAAATCTTTCGACAGACCCTTCGTAAGCAGCAATATTCCCCCATAAACAACCCCACCTAACGGCACCAAAACAAGGATGTTCATATTTTGCATAAGCCCATAACTCCAATCACGTAACGCAAAAACAACACCCCCCATCATTAACCCTGCAAACAAAACCTTCCAAACCGTCCCAAAATCAAAAGTAAACTTTAAATACCGCCGCGCAGTACTAAACGCCAAAACAAAAAGCAAAATCTCCGTACAAATCGCAGTCATCGCCGCTCCCCTCGCCCCAAAATCCGAGATCAAAAACAGGTTCAAACACACATTCAAAACCGCACAACTTCCATTTATCCAAAGCAGCTTATTTTGATGACTCGTCGCGATCAGCGAATAGATAAACAGACTATTAATGAACGCAATAGCCATCGCCGCCATAAGAATTTTTAAAACAATATCAGACCCATAAAAACCAGCCGAAACATCACTCAAAAACTCCTCCGACGAAATCACAAAAATAATCGGATAAGCCAAAACAAAAGCCCCAATCACAAGCGGCACCGCAGCCATAAACAAGAAATCGAAACTATACTTCAAAATCTCAGCAACCCGAGCAGTTTTCTCCTTAATATGCCTAGTCAAAACCGGCAAGACACTGTTCATAAAAAACACCGGCACCAGCGAAAGAATTTCCAAAATCCTCATCGGCACACTATACAAACCAACATCAACAGGCCCCTTCATCAGAAGCAACATAATCGACCCAATCCGGAAATAAATCATATTCAAAACCAGCGCCAACCCATAAGGCAAACACCTGAAAAACACATCCTTCATATACTTAAAATCCCGCCCAACCCGAATCTTCCCATACTTCCGCGCCGCCAAAAAAGTCACAAAAGCCAAAACAATGTTCCCAACAACCCCCGCAAGAATCAAATGATAAAACCCCGTCGCCGAATCACTCGTAAACCCATACAAAACCACATAAGCCATATAAGAAAGTGCTGTCATCTTCCCCAAAGCCTGCGCCAAAGCGGCCCATTGCATCTTGAGATTGAGTTGCAAAAGACTCGCCAAAGCACTTTGAATAATAGAAAGAAAAACAGCCACAGACGCAATCATAATCCCCAAATGAATCTCTCGATATTCAGGTATAACATACGCCGTTCCAATCGCCACAGACATCACCACAGCACACAAAATCATCCTCAGAGAGATAATATTCGCCAAAATACGCTCTTGCTCCTTCTGAGAATCCTCCTTGGCCATCTCCCGAACAGCAATCGTAAAAAGCCCCAAATCAGCAGCAATCCCAAAAAACGCCAAAAACTCATAAATCGCCGCATACCTACCATACCCCTCCACCCCAAGATAATTCGTAATCAGCTTCACAATAAGCACGCTCAGGAGAGCCATGAAGAGACGACCTGCAACCTGAACGACTGTATTTGAGAGAACTTTTCGGGCGGTGGACATTTGCTAGAAGGTAGAGAGTAAAGCGGGGAGAACTATAGCGTAAAACAGGCAGGAACGAAAATCACTATAAATACCGGAAGGAATTGACAAAGGCGGCAAGAAACGCTTAAATCGAAGCCCTGTCAAATAACATCAAAAGCTATGGCACCAGCGACACCTGCAGAATGGAACGAACAAAGTGTTGACAAAGAATATTTCGAAAAACATCAAGATGATGAAAGAATGCTCCCCACGCCTAGCTGCGTAATTACAGTAAGCTGGGAAGGTCAGTCCGAGGACATTGCGCTAATCCCGCCTGCATGGGGACAGCCAGCCCTAGGGCTGGGGGGCAACATCTTTGGTGCTAGAGGAAATCTCATAGACGTCGTCACAGCAAGCCAAGACGGATGGGGCTTAAAGAGCACTGGCGAAACCCTGGGCAGGGTCCCAATAGAAGACGTCATGAAAGCGGCATACACAGCATATAAAAACCGGTGCGCGACGCAGGCTGCATCACACACTGGAAACATGGAGCACTAATATAGCCACAACGACAAAATGACATAAAGAACAGGGCTAGCAGCAGCTCGGTGGGTTAAAAGAGAGCGGGCTCAATTCGCTGGTTGCGGCTAGCAACATTTGATTCCCCGGAAGCGAAAGGCTAATATTAAACGCGAAACAGGCACCGTAGCGAAGCAAAGGTGCCAAGCTACTATCAACCGTTTTGCGACAGCAAAACACCACCCACTTCTCACTTCTGATTTCTGACTTCTCACTAACAATGCACGAAACCAAGCAAAAACTCGAACATATCCTCAAAGAAATCACTTCCGCCAAGAAATTCCTCCGCTTTCCCGAACTCGAAGAAAAACTCAAGCAACTCAACCTCGAAATGAGCACAGAATCCTTCTGGGATGACCAAGATCACGCACGCAAGGTGTCAGAACAAGCAGGCCACATCCGCAAAACTCTCGATGAATGGAACGATTTTGAAAAAGAAGTTCAAGAAAACCACGACTTAACCGAGATGATAGATTCCGCCAAAGACCCGGAAGAATTTGAAGAATTAAAAAAATCCGCAACCCAAGCCCAAGAAAAACTCGACAAACTCTCAGTACAGCTCTACCTAAACGGCAAATACGATAACTCAAGCGCAATCCTCTCGATCCACGCCGGAACAGGAGGGACAGACGCCCAAGACTGGGCAGAAATGCTCCTCCGCATGTACCTCAGGTATATCGAAAAACAAGAATGGCCAGCCGAAGTTTTGGAAAAAACACAAGGGGATGAAGCCGGCATAAAAAGCGCTGAAATCATGGTCAAAGGCCCATTTGCATACGGGTTCCTCAAAGAAGAACACGGCGTCCACAGACTCGTCCGTATGAGTCCATTCAATTCAGGCGGCACCCGCGAAACATCATTCGCTCTCATCGAAGTCACCCCTGAAATCGAAGAACACGAACTTGAAATAAAAGACGACGACCTCAAAATCGAAACCTTCCGAGCAAGCGGCTGCGGCGGCCAATCAGTCAACACAGCAGACTCCGCCGTCCGCATCACACACGTCCCAACCGGCCTCACAGTCCAATGCCAAAACGAACGCTCCCAGCTTCAAAACAAGACCCAGGCCCTCAAAAACCTCAAATCTAAACTCGTCGCCCTCCAAGAAAAACACCACCTCGAAACAATAGACCACCTCAAAGGCGAACACACCCAACACTCCTGGGGCAACCAAATCCGCTCATACGTCCTCCACCCTTACCAAATGGTCAAAGATCACCGCACAGACCACGAAACCAAACAAGTCGACAAAGTGCTGGACGGCGACCTAGAAGACCTCATCGAAGCATCATTGCGAAACAATTGACAAAGCAGCCAAATAAAGGCAAGTTAAGCCCTTATAAGCTTATTCGGAACGCCAATGCCACCATTAGAACAGCCAGCGCCGCAACCATTTAATGCCGAAGACGAATTCACTCCGGAACAATGGGAGAACCTCGCAGAAAACTTATTCAATATGACGAGATGGACATTAGAAAATGACCCTAATGTAAAAAGTCATTTAGCAATAGAGGTGGCAGAACTATACCTGTTGTCCCCGGAAAGACTTGAGCAAGCATCTCAGCTATCGATGGAGGATCTGGTTAAACTGGCACTGTGGGCAGATCCGCAATGGATAGCCGTAGCAGAAGAACGGATATGGCCAATGGGACTGATGGGTAAATTTCTGCCAGGCGACTTCCGTGAAGGATGTCGTAGGAAACACAACGCGTTTTTCCATAGCCAGTTGCATCCAGATGAATCTCAAAGAATTATTGCCACCAGCACACTCCTCTTTATGTCAATTTTTGTGCCAGACATGAAAGCAGCAAAAAGCATGATGATAGAAGGCTGGCCGCAGGCCCTAGAGAGATTCAGGACAAATATGCATCCATCACAGCTAGCTCTGCGAGACGCAATGGTAAATGCTGAAAGAGCCCAGGAGCCACAGAGTGAATTACATCTCTGCCCTGTACCCGGGCCTAAAAAAATGATAATAATCAGCACAGAAAGTCCTCCTTATACATTAGGAGACGACACGGCTATGTGTGAAGCTCTAGCATATCCAGAGACTGTAGTCTCGCAAGCGCTCGAAACAACAAAACAGGCCATGGAAATGAGACTTGTGGCAGTAATTCTAGGGCAGGAATATTCAGCAGAACTCACAGGGAGCAATGCTTATCAATTTGTGATAGAAAGAGCTAGAGAAGTACTGCAGTTGATAAAAACTAGATACACTGAAAATGACGCTGAAATACTTAGAAGCTTAGGCGCAGGGCTGACTTTCCTAACCTGTCCCAATGTCACGGTTCACAATGGAAATATTAGCCTTCACCGTGAAGAAATATTGAGCTAAACTCAAATATGCTTTAAAAAAACAAAATGCTTACCCTCGAAACAGGAGCCGACAACCCTGTTCTCCGCAAAAAATCAGTCCCAATCCCCCGCGTAGACGCCAAAACACGCAAGCTTATCAAGCAAATGACCAAGGCAATCACCAAAGAAAACGGCGTCGGCCTTGCCGCACCCCAAGTCGGACACAACATCCGACTCGTACTCATCCGCCTCAACTCCGGCAAAGAAAACGAAGTCCTCATCCCTCTCGTCAACCCTGAAATCACACATTTCTCAAAAGAAAAAGAATGGGCCGAAGAAGGCTGCCTCAGCCTCCCAAGCCTATGGGGCCAAGTTGAGCGCAGCAAGCACATAACTCTCAAATTCCAAAACCAAAAAGGAGACTCTCTAACCTTAAAACTCGACAACCTCAACGCCCGCATCGTCCAGCACGAAACCGACCACCTCGACGGCATTTTATTCACGGATAAAGCGAAAGATGTATACGAAAAAACCCTCGAAGACAAAATAGCAGCCTAGTCCTTGACAAGCCACACAACAAGCGTATAATTACAACTCTGTATTTTTAACCAAGAAAACCATGTCACAACGACTAAGACCACGCGAAATAGCCACAGGAACAGCACTCTTGGCAGCTTTCGCCGCAGCAATGGCTTGGGCAGGCAAGGGAGACGCGGAACAAATGGCAGTAGGCGCTGAAATGACGGCAGAAATGCAAGCTCACGGCGAATGCCAAGGGAAAATCGACCAGTTGTCACGTATAGGAGACGTTGCACAGTGCCCTAGTCAAGTAGGCCTCGGTGGCGAAACATCAGCTCCTACCATGCAAGAAGTTTACGAATCAGGAGATATCAACGCTTTTAATGCAGCAGAGCAATGTGCTCTAGAAGCTCATGCCGCAGCAATAGCATGGTTAGACGCAAACTGCCCTGAATGGGCAACTAGCGGAGAATACTATCTCTAAAAAGGCAAAGACTTTCTTAGTCTGAGAATAAAACCCACATCTTACAGGTTACAACGCCTTCCTAGGAAGGCGTTTTTCATGACACGAAATCCTGTCACGTGACAAGATTTGACACATACCAAAACTCGGTCATAAAACTCACCCGGGTGAGTTTTTCATGAGCGCAATTTCTTCACAACCCGCATCACCCAATACCAAAACGGCCGCCGCATCTTCTCCCGCGCCGACACATACGAAAACCTCTTCCCCCCAAACTTCTCCTTAAACTTCGTAATCCCGGCCCACGGATGCTTCGCGCCTACAATCTCGTCTCGCGCCAGCGAGACTCCATCACTTCTGATTTCTGATTTCTGCTTTCTCACTACCAAAGGCGCAACCCCAAACAAATCATACCACCGACAACCTCGCTCCCTAGCCTCCTTCATCGCCTCCCACTGCAACAAATAAGGAGCCATCACACGTCGATGCTTGTCGGAAGACGCCCCAAAATAATAAATCGCCGTATCCTTATAAAAAGTCACCACAATCCCCGCAATAACCTCCCCCTCATATTCAGCAAGATACAGCACAGCATGATCCCCCAAACTATCCAACATCGCTTGATAATACTCCTGAGAATGCCCCTGAAAACCATCCCTCGCCGTTGTCTCCTGAAATAATTTAAAAAACTCACCCGCATCGTCCGACTTCCTGACCTTAACCCCATGCTTCTGCGCAACCTTAATATTATACCTCCCCTTCTGCTTCATTTGCTTTAAAATTTCTTCCTCATCACCCTCCAGCGAAACCATAATCGTATGCTCAGGAAAATAATGCGCATGCGCTTTTCTCCATTTCTTCCCAAATTTAAAATCACCATAAAGCGGCTCGACTCTAACAAAAACACACTCCCCAACCCCATCAACAAGCACATCAAGATCCCCATCATCCCCCAAAAGCGGCCCTCTCGGACAAAAATACCACTTAAGCCCAAAAGGCAACTGCTGCCGCACAAAAACCCCGCAAGACCGCAATTTCTCCCCTTCCCGTACCCCACATAACAATACCTCCCCACGACCAGGCACCCCCTTCTGAAACTCCGCCCACATCGAAGTCTGATGAATATTCCCCTGCGGATGCTCCCGGCAAAACTCATCAAGTTCCTGAGCTGTGATTTTGCAAAAATTAGTCATACACACACAGCTTAACCAAACCTTATAGAAAAGAAAAGCCCCTCACTTCCGCAAGGGGCTACATAACTAAGAACTATGAACTAAGAACTAAGAACTACGAACTAAGAACTATGAACTACGAACTACGAACTACGAACTACGAACTACGAACTACGAACTAAGATCCCATTTTCTGACGTATAAACGCCGGAATATCATACTCACTATCAGTCTCTTTTATCGCAGCCGCATCAGGTAAAGATGACGATTGCAATGTAGAAACAGTCTTACGATGATCATCAAACCCTGTTGCAACAACAGTAACCTTGATTTCACCGGTGTAAGAATCATTGATAACCGAACCAAAGATGATATTTGCTTCAGGATCAGCAGCCTCAGTAATAATGCGAGCCGCTTCATCAACCTCAAACATCGATAGGTCATTACCACCTGTGATGTTGAACAAGATTCCTTTAGCGCCAGCAATATCCATTTCGAGAAGAGGACTGTCGATAGCCGCACGAGCAGCTTCAGTGGCACGATTTTCACCTGTACCATAACCGATACCCATAAGAGCGCTGCCGGCATTTTCCATGATCGCCTTAACATCTGCAAAGTCCACATTAATCATCCCGTGGACAGTGATAAGATCCGAAATACCCTGGACACCCTGCCTGAGAACATCATCAACAACAGTAAACGCCTCAGTTAGAGGGGTTTTCTTGTCGATAAGCGATAAAATCTTGTCATTAGGAATGACAATCATTGTATCGACTTTGTTTTTGAGGTTTTCGAGGCCCTCATCACCTTGTGTTTTGCGTCTGTGGCCTTCGAATGAAAAAGGCTTGGTCACAACAGCAACAGTAAGAATACCGAGATCTCTAGCAATCTCAGCAATAACAGGAGATCCTCCGGTCCCTGTTCCGCCTCCGAGACCACAGGTGATAAACACCATGTCTGCGCCCTCGAGAGCTTGTTTCAACTCTTCAGAACTTTCTTCGGCTGCCTGCTTCCCGATTTCGGGATGACTGCCGGCTCCAAGTCCGCGAGTTGTCGCTTTGCCCACATTCACCTTGGTAGGTGCCTCCGAGTGGTATAAAGCTTGTGCGTCTGTATTGACCGCGATGAACTCAATGCCTTTGACATTGGATTTAATCATGCGGTTTACAGCATTTCCACCTCCTCCCCCTACGCCTATAACTTTGATGGATGCGACAGGAGTGATGTCTGGAGTAACCTCCAAATTTCTTTTCCTGCTGCCTGCCCCTGAGAAAAGATTTCTCAGTGCGTCATCACCAGAGCTACCGGCTTTTGAATCGTCATTTGTCATATTATTGGGTTTTTAGGAGACAAATAGGGGGTATAATTAGTTAAGTTGTTAAATTTCTCCATTTCTGCTCTCTGCTCCTTGCTGTCTGCCGTCTACAAAACATCTTGGCCTAAGAAATTCCTGATTTTCACACTCCACATTCACTTCTCACTCCCTCACCTCTCACTCTCTTCTCATTTCTGATTTCTGCTTTCTCACTGGCTACGGCAGTAGCCCTTTCACCCAGCCCTTAGCGCTTTCCCATGCTTTATCAATCTTAAATCCTTTCAAATTAATCCCGTACCCACCGTGTCCTTCAAACCTGGCACCCCAAAGAGCAAGACCGATAGAGGTCGCATAAGAAGGATCATCAATTTTATCCACCACACCTTCAAAATTCTGAGGGAAACCAATCTGAACAGGAAGATTTAAAGTATCTCTTGCCAAATCAACAGTTCCCGGCATCTTCACAGCCGCTCCAGTAAGAATAGCCCCGGCAGGAAGCATCCCATCGCGACTAATCTTAGCAAGCTCATCCTTTACCATACACAAAATCTCGTGATACCTAGCCTGAATAATCTCAGAGAGCTGCTTTTTCGAAACAGTTTGGGTATCAATTTTACTTAAAAGCGAAAGATCGATAGTTTCCCGATCATTCACATCTTCAGGGATACAGGAACCATACTCAATCTTAATCTTCTCAGCCGTATCGATAGAAGTTCGAAGTCCAATAGCAATATCATTCGTAACATTTTCACCTCCAACAGGTAAAACAGCAGTATGCAAAGTAGTTCCCTCTTCAAAAACTGAAACAGAAGTTCCGCCACACCCAACATCTATCACAACAACCCCGAGTTCTTTCTGCCTTTTGGACAAAACAGATTCAGCAGCCGCAAGACCAGCAGGAATAATATCATCAATATCAACACCGGCCTGATGGACACACTTTTCAATATTCTTAACAGCCGGCGCAAGCCCAGTAATCAAATGCGCTTCAACCTCAAGCCTAATCCCGGTCATTCCAACAGGATACTTAATCCCTTTCTGCTCATCGACAGTAAACGCTTTAGGAATAATCCTAAGAATACGACGGTTACTAGGAATAGAAACAGCCTGAGCAGCTTCCAAAACCCTATCAACATCATCTTCAGTAATCTCATTACCACCATGAGAAACAGCAATCACACCTTTACTATCCTGAGAAGCAAGATGTGTACCGCCAATCCCAAGAAAAACATGATGAATTGGCTCACCAGCCATCCTCTCAGCATCTTCAAGCGAAGAAGAAACACTATTAATAGTCTCTTCAACATCAATAACACCCCCCTTTCGTAAACCAAAAGAAGGAGCAACACCAACACCAATAATATTTGGAACAGACCCTTTCTCCTCCAAAGTACAAACAACAGTACGGATCTTAGAACTGCCAATATCGAGGCCAGCGATCAAACGACTTTTAGACATATTTTTTGATTTTAAAAAATTTCTAAAGTGAGTCTACGGGGAATATAAACAAAAAGCAAAGACCACTTCAAGGCCTTGTACACCTTTTTGTGCCAAAAAACGGCTTAAGCAAGCCAATTGCACCATTTTTTTATACAGATTTCAAATCTGTTATTTGTCAAAAAACGCCAAAAAACCAAACCCCTGAAAAAGGCTAGCAAAAGCGAAAAAACGTGGTAAAAGTTGATACGAAACCCCCGCCCCGCTGAACAAAAAAATTATACCCCAAAATACGAAGTTAATTTTCTTGTTCGCAAACCACGGCAAGTCGCTTAGGCAAGTGAATCACTGCGGTTTTCGTTTTTCGGGCTCACAAAAATCACCACGCAATCTTTTCCAAAAATCTCAAATCCCAAAAATCCCGCCAAAACAACCGTAAGCCGCTTAAGCAAGCCAAAAACCGCGACCCACCATCCAAAAGCGTTGATTCGACCACAATGCTAAGGACCTGGCAAGACAAAACGACAGGAAGCAACAAGTCACACAGTATAATATCTCCGCAATAAACAAAATCAAAAATGGGTGGTAAAGAAAAAACAGGTCGTGACCCAAGAATAGATGAGCCCACCAGAGGGAGAAGTCTAGATGACATGCCCGAAGAAGAAGCTCTTGGAATTATTGAAGTACTTCTTCAAGAAAGATTCGAAAAAATGTTAGCAGCAATTGGAGGGAGCGGAAACCCAGTCAGTCCACAACCTAGCGAAGGTGAATCCGCAACAGAATCACAAGCGATAGAAGCTATTCGCAGCCAAATGGCAGCTATCGATGCGCAGATTGACCAGGTTGAAGCCAACATATTACGCCGGATTCCAGACTTATGTCGCGGGACATATTATGATCCGCATGGATTTACAGTCTTAGCTAGAGAAATGAGATCTGAATTAAAAGGCCCAAAAGAACAACTCTCTAGTTTAATAAGCATGATTTGGAAACCGGAAATCCCTGCAGAACACAGGCAAGCACTCAGTGATGAGAGAAAAGCACTAAGCGACAAATACTATGCCACTCAAAAAACTCTCGCCGACGCGATACACCAGGCTCGCATGGACCAAGACGATAAAGCCTGGGAAGCACGCAGGGCAAGACGGACAGCCCACGACCCTGTTATGGAGCAATTCAACCGCGACCTCATCATGGGCAGGCACAGGCCACCCCGCATCGATGACGAACCATTACCCAGCTTTGTTATCAGCGGTAATACCAAGGGGATTAGGGGACACGATATAGTTTTACGCGGTGGCAGCCCACTCACTGAACGCGAAATGGCTGAATTTCACCCCGGAGCAGGGTATTATTAACAAAACGCCACAGACACCAACCAAACATCAAGCATACAAATAAACGTTTCTGCGCCAGCAGAAATACCACTCTGCCAACTGCAAGTTGCAAGTTGCCAGCTAAAACAGGCTCATCTGACTCTCCTTAAACTCCTTCTCCCTTTTGTTATGCTCCCATTCCCCAGAAAGTCGGCCAAAACGCCGAACCAAACTTTTGAATTCCAGCTCCTCAAACAGTTTCACAACCTCATCCTTATTAACTTCATGCGTAACACATTTTTCCAGATCAAAATCCATCTCAACATCCTTAACTAGCTGCGCCAAATCCCGACTAAAGAAAGCCATCTTCCGATCATTTTCAAGCTTTTCCTTCATCTTCCCCTTCACCTCATCCAGATGGTCATAAATCCCCTCCAGCGTCTCATAAGCAGTCAATAAATTCGCAGCAGTCTTCGGCCCTACACCCATCACCCCAGGAATATTATCACTCGAATCTCCGCAAAGACCTTTATAATCAACAACCTGATCCGGCCGAACCCCCAAATTCTCAACAACCTTCTCAGGCGTGTAATAAACAACCTCCCGATAACCCTTCCGAGGCGACGCAACCACAACTTTCTCGTTCACAAGCTGCAAAGCATCCTTATCCCCGGTCACAATCACAACCTGCAAATCCTGATCCTCAACCTCTTTAGCCAAAGTCGCAATCAGATCATCCGCCTCATACCCCTCCTTCTCAAAAATCGGCATATTAAAAGCCTCCACAATCTCCCGAATCCGCGGAATTTGTGAATAAAGCTCATCCGGCGCTTTAACCCTCGTCGCCTTATACTCCTCAAAAATCTTATGCCGATGCGTCGGCCCTTTTTTATCAAAAGTCATCGCAATATAATCCGGCACTTCCTCCTGCAAAACCCCCATCATCACAGTCGTAAACCCAAAAACCGCATTCGTCATCTCCCCACTCGCCGTAAAAAGCGGCGGTATCGCATGAAAACCCCGATGTATAAGCGCATTGCCGTCAATGAGTACAAACTTTTTCATAGTACGTCAGAGCTTAATACAAATAACCATTTTTGCGAAGCAAAAACTCCATCATTTCTCACTTCTGATTTCTGCTTTCTCATTAATCCAGCGAAGCAAAAACACCACAGAGTGGCCACAGGCCAGCTTCATACAAATAAACGTTTCGCCGCAGGCGAAACACCATCACTGCAAGCTGCAAGTTGCAAGTTGCAAGCTAATCCAGACTATCCAAATCATCCGCCCCCTCATTTATCCCTTTAACAATATCAAGAACCTCGCCAAAATTAATGTATTTAATAATATCAAGACCCATAGCTTTCCCTACAGTAGCCACAATCACAACCGACAAAACAGTAATAATAAGCCCAATAATCGCATAACGAATCGTACTCACAGCCTGCTTAATCTTATCCTCTTGCCCACCGGACAAAATAAACGAAATCCCACCAAAAAATATAAACGCAACACTCAAAAACCCCGCGATAATAATCGCATAAGCGATCCCTCGATTAATTATCTCAACGACATCATAAGCTTCTGCAGCCTCGACGATAGATTCATTAGCCATATTATTTGTATTTTAGTTATTAAAAGCACAGAAATTGTAGATCGCTTTATGCAAATCGGCAACCCTTAGTGTGGTCTAGAGAGCAATATCTGGAGAAAGAGAAACCTCAGACCCGTCAGGCTCAATGATTTTCAGGTTGACTCTCGCATTGTGCTTCGAGCCAATCACTCTCAAAAGAACACGCAAAGCCTTAGCGGTCTGCCCGTTCTTCCCAATAACTTTACCCATGTCTTCCTTAGCGACTTTCAGGGTAATAAGCACTCCCATCTCATCAACGGTTCTTTCAACAATAACATCATCAGGATTGTCAACGACCTGCTGAACGAAATGCAGAATAAAATCTCGATCAGGGCCAACAGAGTAATCGTCGGTAGGATCAGTCATTCTAGGATGTTTAAGGAATAACCAAAAAGGAACTAAAGATATTATACACCTTTTTCGAAATATGCCACCTCTTTTTTCAGAGGGTCCTTCAGATGTGCACAAAAAAAAGCTTGAAAATTATTCAGATTTCTCTTCTTTTGGCTCTTCAGCAGGTGGTTCTTCAGGCTTCACTTCTTCCTCCGCAGCAGGCTCTCCTCCCTCTTCTGATTTCTCACTTCTGCTTTCTGATTCTTCTTCAGCAGGAGCTTCTTCTGGTTTTTCATCAGCTACAGGCTTTTCCTCTTCCACCGATTCTTCCTCCTCGGTAGCCTCCTCAGTCGGCTTTTCCTCTTCTGACTTACTCTCTTCTCCTTTCTCTTCTGATTTCTCACTTCTGCTTTCTGATTCTTCCTCGGAAGCTTCCTCCTTTGGTTCTTCAACTTTGTTTTCGACAGGCTCATCCGCTGATTTTTTCTCCTTTGGCTCGTCTGCAGCGGGCTCCTCCTCTTTCGCTTCTTCTGACTCACTCTCTTCTCCTTCCACTTCTGCTTTCTGCTTTCTGCTTTCTGCTTCCTCCCCCTCCTCTTTCTTCTTCTTTTTCTGCTTGTCCCGAGGCTCAATATATTCATCCATGCCCTCAACACCAGCACTTTTCAGTAAAGATGCAACGGTATCGGTCGGCTTAGCGCCAACAGAAATCCAATATTTAATTCGATCTTCCTTAAATTCTAACTGTTTCGGAGTTTCAATCGGATTATAAAACCCAACAATCTCCTGGAACTTACCCTTGATAGGTGCTGTATGTTCAGCAACAACTATTCGATATGACGGTCTGTTTTTCTTCCCTGTTCGGGATAATCTGATTCTTAGCAATTTCTTTTAAAGTTAGAGGCTAATATAAGCGAAAAATCGCTCCCACAGTCTATCGAGAAAACTGGTTAAGTCAAGGAATAAAAATAAAATTATCCGGTTCTTCCTTCAAAGATTCCTCAACCTTCTTCAGTTCTTCTTGTATCGCCATCACTACTTTATACGGATTAGTAAAGTGCTGAGTGCTATAACTGTGGTTCAAACCACTAACATTATATCCGAAAGAAGAATCCTTTTTCACAACCTGAATGGTCCAATAACTAGGCGTCCACATACTACTGTCAGAAGCAAAATCCCCCCTAAAACTACCATTCTTCCCCTGTTTACAAGGCAAACCAGTAGCCCAAATAGCTTCGGTCATATCATTTATTTTCTCATTCAATCTACGCCCATCTTCACCCTGTTCATACAAATCCCTCAAGTACGTCATACAATCACGCGACGTCAAACCTTCACATAAAACATCATTATCAACCCCAGCCGGACCATACCAATTTGCAATATCCCCACAGGCTGCACTAATAGCTTCAGGATCTACGGCATAGGAAAAAACAGAACGCCCAACATGGACATCCACAGACTGTGTCGTAAAAACCCCAGGAGAAGGCTTTAAATAAATAGGCACACCACCCCATTCGCTAGTAGGCAAACACCTTCTGTTATTCCCCTCATACAAACAAAGTGCTCCAGCATAAAAAGCAACACAACTTCTCAAGGCATCAATAGCCTGCCTAGGATCATTGAAGGTGATTTCCGGATCAAACACAGGCTCATCAACCACCGGCTCATCAAAATCATTGATACGAGTACTAACCTCATGAGACCCAGATACCGAAGGAGCAACCTTCTCGGGCTCCTCCTTGGGAGAAAATCGTGCCCATACAGCAGCTCCACCAGCAGCCACAACTGCTGCCACCAACATAATCCCGTGATGTTTTTTTACAAAATCAAGCGTCTTCATAAGGAAAAAACTATACAGCTCAACCTGGCAGAACTCAACCTCTAACCTTCGTCCTCACCTCTTTCACCCCAAGCTCCTTCCCAATCAACTCAATAAGCTCCTCTTCCTTCATAAAAACCTCCTGCCCCCAAGCAGAATTCTCAACTTCAACAACAAGCACCCCCTCCTTAAAAAACAACGGACGTACTTCCGTAACCTCACTCCCCCACACATCCTTCACCGCCTGCCGAGCCCGATCCCGAACAAGCGCACCTCTCACCTCTCGCTGAACGCCATACTTCGAAACAGCTTTCGGTAGCAAATCCTTAATTTGTACGAAACCGTCATTCATGGTTTAGGCGTTAGGCAGCCCCGAAGCATAGCGTAGGGGCCTCTATTATAAACGTTTTTCGAAGCAAAACACCATAAGTCTCCAAGTCTCCAAGTCTAATCTCCAAGTCTTCAAGTCTCCAAGTCTAATCTCCAAGTCTCCAAGTCTCCAAGTCTAATCTCCAAGTCTTCAAGTCTCCAAGTCTAGATAGATCCTCAAAATCTCCCTCGCCATCTTCCTCCAACTAAACTCCTTCACCCTCTCACGCCCTTTTTCAACAAGCTCCTCCTGCAATTTTTCATTAACCCAAATCCTCAAAACTGCATCACTAATATCAGTCGGATCATAAGGATCAAAGAAAACCGCATTCTCCTCACCGCAAACCTCGGGGATACAAGCCGCCTTAGACGCCGCAACAGGAGTCTCACAAGCCATCGCCTCGAGAGGCGGCAACCCAAAACCTTCATACAAAGAAGGGAAAACATAAACTTTCGCCGCACTATAAAGCGCAGGCAAATCCTCCTCAGGCACCATCCCCGGGAACACAATATCACCCTCCAGCCCCAAATCCTGAATAGTAGCCCGCACCTCAACATACAAAGGATCCTCTTTCCCGGTAATCACAAGTTGACCATCAAAATCCTCATTTTTCTTCATATAAGAAAAAGCTTTTATCAAATTCACCAAATTCTTATGGCTCCGCCACACACCGGTATAAAGCAAAAAAGACCTAATTATCCCATATTTTTTCCTAACATCTTTCAAAACATCCTCATCCGTAATCTCCCGAAAACTCCTGTCCACCCCCTCATAAACCACAGAAATCTTCTCCGCAGGAACCTTGGTAAGCTCAATCAAATCCTTCTTAGTGTTTTCAGAAACAGCAATAATCCGCGACGCATGCCTCGTAACAGCTTTGATCACCAACTGATAAGCAAGCCGACGATACAAAGAAGTCATCTTCTTGCCCGGATAAAAATGCAACGTCAGATCATGAATCGTCACAATTGAAGGCCCCCGATACAAAATCGGCGCATTAAAATGTGTAAAATGCATAAGATCCAACTTCTCTTTCCGCAAAAGCAACAAAAACCGAAACTGCTCCGCAAAAGAATAATGCCGCGCATTCACAAGCACCTTCTTAACCTTCTTATTCGGTACATCAAACTCCTTATACTGCGGATTATTCATGAAAAGCACATACTCATTCCCGTCATCAACCTCAAGCAAGTTAGTAATAAGCTCATGAACATAACGCCCAATCCCAGTAAAACTAGCCCCATACATCCGTGCATCGATACCGATTTTCATACGAATGGAATTATTTGCGGGGTAATGTTACCTTCAAGTTGCACAAAATTCCAGCATACTTCGCCTCACATTCCACATTCAACATTCAAAATTCAATAATCCAACCTAAAAGAATGCCAAAAAGGTTGACAAAAACCAACGACAGGCGTATAGGATAGGTCTATAACGTATTTATTCATGGGACAAGCAGAACTATTTCCATCACAATCTGAACAACCTAGCGGCCCACCATCATCATTACCTAGCATCGATGAAAGGCTAGAAAATATCCGGCCTCATGTAGAAGATGCTGAGCAAAGAGTCACTCAACTGAGAGCACAACTGGCTCAAACTCAAGGTAGCAACGAAGCAGCAGTCAGATATGTGAAACAACAATTAGATGAAGCACATAGAAGACTTGGAGACTGGCAACAGCAAGTAGATCAACTAAGGGCACAACTTTAAATTCCTCCTCATCCCCTCTAGCCCCGCCCTCCTCAGGGGACTTTTTTTGAATTTCTTGTTAAACTCCTCCTCCGTTTTTGGCAAATCTCGATATTCCAAATTCGAAATTCCACATTCAACATTCGACATCCGACATTCCACATTCAACACTCCATTAAAAGGACAAACCTCCTGACAAACATCACACCCAAAACAAAAATCCTGCCCAGCAACCATCTGAGCTTCTTCTTCCGTGAACTCCCCTTTTTTCTCAATCGTCAAATACGAAATACATTTCCGCGCGTCAACACATTTCTCAGAGAGCGCTCCCGCCGGACACGCATCGATACACCTCCGGCAATCCCCACATCTGCCATCTGCAAGTTGCAAGTTGCAATCTAGCTCTAATCTCGTCAGCAGCACGCCGATAAACACAAAACTCCCAAACTCAGGTGTAATCAAACAAGTATTTTTCCCGATAAACCCCAGTCCAGCCTTTACCGCAAAATATCTTTCCAAAATAGCACCGGTATCAATGTACCACTTTGCATCCGCATCCCCCAATTCACCCAAAAACTCACACAACTTCTCAAGCCGCTCCCCCATCACCTCGTGATAATCATCCCCCCACGCATACCTGGCAACCCGCTTTCTTCCCTCTGCAATCTGCAAGTTGCGATCTACAATCTGATAATAGTTCCAACCCACAACAATCACACTTTTCACCCCCTCCAAAATCTCACCAAGATCCCCTCTCTTCTTACGACCTCGCCCAAGCCAACCACTCATATTCGCGCCCTTCCCCTCCTTGAGCCACTGATCAAAAAACTTTAGCTCCTGCTCGTCAACATGAGTATCAGTGATGCCAAAAAGCTCAAAACCAAGCCCCAAAGCGCGATTTTGAATTTTTTCCTCTATCTTCATAACTTTACACTACACAAAACCAGAAGTATTATAAAGCAGCCTCATATTTTTTAAACAAAACAAAATGCAGGTAAACATCGTAACAAAAAAGCTCAATGACCAAGACAAGAAACAGTTCACTGATTATTTAGAAAAAAAACTATCACGAATCAGCAAACTCACCACTAACTTCGCAGAAGACGCCATCTTACTCACAGCAACAATCGAATACTTCGAAAAACACGACGCATACAGAGCGAATTTAAGGTTAGAAATGCCCTCTAACACACTGGTCGCGGAAGAATCAGCACACGCAATAACAAAAGGACTCGACGACGCAACTGATCGCCTAGTCGCTCAACTCAAAGATCACCTGCAAAAGTTGCGTGGCAGATAAGAATAGAACAAAACAAACGAACCTCTATCATCAACCGTTTTTCACAATAGCGAAAAACAACTAAGTTCAACATTCGAAATCCAACATTCGAAATCCGACATTCGAAATTCCAAATTCCAAAACCAACATTCCACATTCCAAATTCCAGCCACATATAGTACAATCCTCCTGCTAACTCCCAACTCTAATCTCACAACTCCCATGTCCGCCCTAGACACATTACTAATGATCGTCGGAATAATACTCGGCGGAGGAATCAGCCTCCTTGCTGTTCGCATAAACAAGCACTACAAAGAGAAAATTGCACAGCAAGAACAAGAAATTTTAAATAAGGCAAAACAGCAAGCACAGAGCCTTATAAAAGAAACACATTCCAAAACCAAAGAGATAAAGCGCCTTGCCCGCGAAGAGAACGACCACATGGAAGAACAGCTCAAGATGCTGAAAAAAACTCTTGAATTCAAAAGTGGTATTCTTGAAAAACGTGATCAGCGAAACACGAACATAAAAAACGCTTTAAATAAGGCAAAAATAGAGATAAGGAAAAAGAAAGCAAGCACCGATGAAATAGAAGGTCAGATCGTAGATAAATTAAAAAGCAAAACGAAGCTCAACTCGGACACAGCCAAACAAGAAATACTCAACAAAATCGACCTGGAGCTAGAACTACAAAAAGGAAAACTACTCAAACGCACAGAAGAAGAAACTGAAGAAGACTCAATCAACATAGGCAAAAACATTTTAAAAGGGGTAATCCAACGAATCACATCGCCCAGCTCAGTCGATAAGAACACAACAGCAGTAAAAATCAAACGAGACAAATTCAAAGGCCTCCTCATCGGAAAAGGCGGCAAGAACATAGAAACATTCGAAGAACTACTCCCTGACATAAGCATCATTTTCAACCTGGAGCCTGACATCGTTTACGTCGGAGGATTAAATCTCGTGAACCGCAATATCGCAAAAAAAGCGATAGAAAAACTTACAAAAGAGAAAAAAGCTTTTGACCAAAGAAAAATAAAGACAGCAATCGCAGCAGCCAAAAAAGAGATCGACAAAGAAATCCTCAAAGCAGGACGAAAAGCGATCAAGACAGCGAACATAAAAATGGACATACCAGAAGACTTGGTGAAATTAGTAGGCAGGCTGAAATTCAGAACAAGCTTCGGGCAAAATGTACTACAACACTCAATCGAAATGGCCGCCATGGCCGCAATAATGGCGTCAGAAATAAATGCTGATGTAGAAAAAGCACAAGTAGCCGCATTCTTCCACGACATCGGGAAAGCAATAGACCACGAAATCGGAGGTTCTCACGACCAAATCTCAAAAGACATCCTAGAAGAACACAATTTCGACCCGGAAATAGTACACGCCGCATACGCACATCACGACGCAGAACCACAAAAAACGCCGGAAGCCATGCTGGTAAAAGCTGCCGACGCAATATCCGCCGGACGCCCAGGTGCAAGACAAGAATCACTAACAAGCTACCTGGAACGAATCAAAAAACTGGAACAAGTCGTCAAAGAATTCGACGGAATCAAAAAAGCTTATGCAATATCAGCAGGACGTGAAATCAGAGTCATAGTTGACCAAGACGTCATACAAGACGAAAACATAAAAGAAATGGCAAGCGACGCCGCACATAAAATCGAAGAAGAACTAAGCTACCCAGGAAAAATCAAAGTAAACATAATTCGCCGAACACAAGCGGTAGATTACGCAAAATAACAATCATCACACTGCCAACTGCAAGCAGAGCGGCCGAAGGCCAGCTCAAGTACTATCAATTCGTTTTGCAAAGCAAAACACCACATCGCAAGTTGCCAACTAAAAAAACGCCTAATGCCTAACAACCACGACGACAACCAACAAGAAGACGACAAAAAAGAACACATCGGCCACAAAGTCGACAAACTCGTCGTAGGAGCAATAATCGGCGGTGCGATAGGTTCAGTTTTGGGCTTAACATTAGCCCCCAAGGAAGGCAAAAAAACCAGAAAAGAACTCGCCGAAAAATCCAAAAAATTCATCAAAGAACACCAAAAAGAAATCACAACAGCAAAAACTTTAACAAAAGAAACCGCATACGGGATCTTCAAACTCGCAAAAAACATATTCAAAAAATAGGGATGAAAAAACATATCCACATTGCAGCGGGTATGCTGATTGTAATCGTAATCACAGCGGCGATTTATGTCGCGGATTTCGCTTACGCGGACTTTATTTATCCAAATACGTTTGTTGCAGATGTTTCGGTGGGGATGATGACATCCGATGACGCGCTTGAGGAGGTGAAAACAACTCTGGAAGAATTCATTACTGAGCCGGTAGTGATAGTTCATGAGGGTGAGACATTTGAGTTTCAGCCGGAAGATCTGGGGATTGGATATGATTATGAGATGATTGAAAATTCCTTGCCGACACTTTGGAATAAAAAAGGGGTGTTGAATGGATTGATAAAACTTTTTACAGAAGAGCAAATTGATCCTGCAATTACGATAAATGAAGAACAGTTGCTAAACGCAATTTCAATTCTTTATACAGAAGCGACTCCTCAAAACGCATATATATATCTTGATACAGAAAATGACGAAATTGTAATCAGCCCGAAGCAAAACGGTCAGACCCTGGATACCGGGACTCTAATTGCGAATATTGAAAACCATTTTGCAAACCTGGAGACGACAGCCATCACCCTGCCCTTGGACACCTTGTATCCACAAATCGTGGAAGCAGATTTAGAGCCGTATACAGATATGGCGAAAGAAGTTTTTAATAATCCAATAACAATATACTACGAAGAATACGAATGGCTTTTTTCACCAAACGAATATGCCGACTCAATAATTTTTGAAACAAAAGACACAATAGAAATCGAAGGAAATGAAATAGAAATCACCTGGGGCCAGGAAGCAGATCCACAATCAGCAAAATCGAACGAGCTTATAAACCAGACACCAAAAATCACAATAGCCGAAGAAACGATAAGCCAATTTGCTGACGAACAAATAGTCCCAGAAATCGAAACCGCAGCCCAAGACGTCATAATCACAATGGACGAAAACGACAACATCACATTCGAAGGCTCCGCCAAAGACGGCTTAACGGTAGACAAAGCAGCACTCAGAACAAGCCTACAGCTCGCCATGGAAAACAGCATCACGGCGCTTGAAGCCACAACCAAGGTGATAAAGGGAGGGGTCTCTGTCCCCGAAGAATTGGAAGAAAAAGGCATAACACAGCTCATCTCCACAGGCTATACAAACTTCTACGGCTCCCCATACAACAGAAAGCTCAACATCTCAGTAGGCATGAGCAAATTCAACGGCGTCTTAGTCGCACCAGACGAAACATTTTCATTCCTAGACACACTTGGACAAGTCGATGCCTCCACCGGATATTACAAAGAACTCGTAATCAAAGACAACGAAACAAAACCAGAATACGGAGGCGGACTATGCCAGGTATCGTCAACAATGTTCAGAGCGATTCTGTACGGAGGACTGCCAATAGTAACCAGAACAGAACATTCATACGCAGTTTCATACTATGCTTACCCAAATGGCTACGGACTGGACGCAACAATTTATCAGCCCTGGCCCGATCTCCAGTTCACAAACGACACAGGAAATTACATCCTAATCCAAGCATACTCAGACGGTAACGACGCATACTTCAAGTTTTACGGTACCGACGACGAACGCACAGTGACAATGGATGGGCCTTATTACAGTAGCTATGTTTCACCACCGGCCGACGTCCTTATCTACACAACAGAACTCGAACCAGGAGTGACACAAAAAGAAGACAGCGCCCACACAGGCTTCGATGTAGACTGGTACAGAACAATAATCAGCGCCGACGGCACAGAAACAACAGAAAACATTTACAGCCACTACCAAGCCTGGCCGGCAAAATACCTAGTCGGCATCAGTGAAGAAGAGTACACGGAGATGGAAGAAGAAACCGCAGATTAGAATCACGAAGTTCGGATCTTGGATCTCGGATCTCGAATCACAAAATTCAAAATTCAACATTCAATATTCGAAATCCGACATTCGAAATTCGAAATCCAACATTCAACATTCAACATTCAATATTCGAAATCCGACATTCAACATTCCAAATTCCAAATTCGAACCATGAAAAAACTCCTCACAATCCTTACAGCCAACAAAATTCTACTACTGATAACAGCAGCAGTAGCACTTGCCTACTTGCCATTCGGAGATATTTATTACGAAAATCTGGCAACTTATGACAGCGGATCGGCCTTCCTGAATGGGTGGTCGCTTTGGGACGGGAACTCATATGTCCAAATCGCACGCGACGGATATCATGGACGATATTTTGCGTACTTCCCCCTTTATCCGATTGTGCTCAAGCTCGTGTCATTTATGACTCTCGGGAATTATGCACTTGCAGGACTCCTGCTTAATCTCGCCCTGTCATTTGTAGCAGCCTATTTGATATTTAAAATCTGCAAATTAGAACTTAAAAATAAAACAGCGGGCATCTACGCAAATATATTTTTATTCTTTTTCCCAACAGCATTCTTCCTGACAGCACTATATGGGGAGGCATTGTTTTTGGTATTGGGAGCGAGCACGATTTATTTCTTGAGAAAGAAAAAATGGCTGTGGGTAGCTCTGTTCGCATTTCTTGCGGCGATGACAAAAGAAGTCGGGGGCATGCTTGTGCTGCCGATTTTATATTCTGTATTAAAAGATAGAAAATCATCAAATATTGAAAAACTAACCGCATTAGCCGCACCGGCACTAGGAACTCTAGCAGTACTAGGAATATATTACTACACTTCCGGGGATCCATTTATCTTCCTGGAAAAACACAGCGAGTTCGGGAAAGAGTTGAGCCTGCCGTATGTACCGATAATCCATGCGATCAAAAACCTAAACATTTATCACGGATGGAACCTTGTTGCCTTTTTATTCACAGCTTTTCTGAGTTATAAGGCCTGGAAACTACTTCCAAAAGAATACTTCTGGTACCTAATAGCGGTCTTACTTCCCCCATTATGCTCATCGAATCTGGAAGGATATTCACGTTATTTACTGGTAGCATTCCCAATATTTATCGCTCTCGCCGCCTTAAATGACAAGAAAGCATACAAATACATAACAGCAGGAATTTACATCATATTTACAGGATTGCTCCTGTTATTTTGCGCCAGATATGTGATGGGAGGAACGGGAAATTACCCTTTTGGATAAAACAGGTTGACAGATTGCCCAACAGGAGTACAATGACACCCTTTTAACGTTAAGTGTCAAATTTACATATGTGTGAAGAAACACCTCCAGAATCGCCTGAAGCTGATATGGATGAAACCCCTCCTGAAGAACCAAGAGTAAAAAACTTGGGGATCCAAGATGCCAGGGCTATATGGGACTCCGGGCCATTAAAGGGGAGACTTACAGAGCTTCTTCGAGACATGGTTCGGCTAGTTGGAGCACTGGTCGAGGGTGTGGACGGGAAAACAATACCAGTAGACGGAGTATATGCTCTGGGAACATTAATCAGAGAAATGAGTAGATACATCCCTTCAAAGGGCGCATATCATAAAAGCGAAATTAAGCATCCGTTTTTCAAAGCAATGAGAGCTGCAATAGTACATACATATGCTATTCGCGCAATTACTTCAGCTAAGGAAGCTGGGGTAGAAAGACCTATATTAGTTGAACCGGGCGCAGGTACTGGATTAGTGTCACGAGAAATGGCGGAAGCTTATCCTGAAGCAACGGTTATTTTGGTAGAAAAAGACTTAGAGTATTATGAGTTCCTTAAAAAACGACTACAAGGACCTTTTTCAGTATTGGGGGAAGATGGAGAAGAGGCGATGGAAGTTTCACAATTGCCAGACAATGTTAGAGTGCTACATGGAGATGCAACAAAAATCAGCTTACCAGAAACTGGAGCACATGTGATATATATGTCTTTTGCTCTTCATCATATTGAGCCTTGGGAATTGGTAAATCTATTCAGGCGAATTGCAGAAATGATGATTGTTGCAGAATTGAAAAACCCAGGATGCAACCCAATTTTTATTGTAGGGGATGAAAATTTAAGCGAAAATTATTCAGAGGACGTAACAAGATTTAAAGCACCATCAACTCACTCCGCCGAAAAAGGAGCTAAAGAAAGAATAATTGATCTCCATGGGGTATTCCTAGGGATGATGGCAGCAGCAAGAGACTTGGTAGAAACAGGGATGACAACTGCCGAAGAACTAATAAAATTATCATTACTTGATCAAGCTAGTAGGAAGAGTCAAGTATTATTGATACGCAGTGAAATAGATCGAGCAAAAGAAACAAAGATATTGCCAGATGATTATAAAGCCCCAACAGGAGAAGAGGAATGGGCTTCTTTAAGACAGACGCTAGAACAGTTATTACCAACACTAAAGCGCGAAAAAAGACTGATCAAGCTTCTGGAAAAAAATGAAGAAAACTCTAGAGACGAGGGCATAAGAGTAATTGACCAACTCGCCAAAACTATGCACCAAGCAGAGTTAGCAGATATTACAATAAACGGCGAACCGGTAGAC
Source organism: uncultured Candidatus Peribacteria bacterium (assembly GCA_964538865.1). Taxonomy (GTDB): domain Bacteria; phylum Patescibacteriota; class Gracilibacteria; order UBA1369; family UBA12470; genus CAZIHU01. The sequence continues at coordinate 10,314 of CAZIHU010000004.1, read as the reverse complement.
CGCAACCATTACCCTTCGCCAATCGAATGGCTTGAAATTATTCCACAGTTGCAAGAACACGGGATAGAGCTCCCTGTAGTAGGAGAAATAAAAATGCCCAGAGAATCACAAGACGATGCAGCAATTTATGCAGGCCTAGAACCAAGTTCTAATCCTACCCATGGACCAACAGGAAGAGATGGGATGGAGGGAGGTGGGGGAGTATGCACTACAGTATACGAATTAGGGCCAAAATTATTAAAGGTAGTAAAAAGACTACGCGAAAAAGGATACGAACCGGGACTAAAGTTATCAGCAATATTAAAACCACTGCTTCAAGAGATCCACAAACCAGAAGCAGAATTATTAGCAAGATTAGAAGAGCTCTTAAGCTCGCAGTAGTTTCTTCGCTTCCTTGTTATAAGGATCTAATTCAAGTAGCCTTTTTGCAGCACGTTCCAGATCCTCTTGCCGACCAAGTTTTTGATAATACTCAATAAGCGCCCACAAATAATCCGTATTGCGAGGTGACTTGCGACTAGCTTTTTCAAAATTCGCTAGAGCTTTTTCCTCGTTATTAAGCTCTCGATAAACCTGAGCTAGACTAGCAAAACGCCCTGCCCGATTATCATCAAGCGACAAAGCATTCTCATAAGCTTCAGCCGCTTCCAAGAGCCTCCCCTGATTATATAAAGCCAATCCAAGATTACTGTAATGAACAGGATCCTTCTTCAAATTAACCAACTTATGGAAGAAAAACTCAGCCTTAGAATAATTCCCTTGCTTTAAATAAGTTAAACCAAGCTGCAAATTAGCATCCAAGTGAGTCTCATCAATCGCAAGAACTTGCACAAAACACTTCTCAGCAGCCTCGTAATCCTTCCGCGAAAAATTCACCTCACCCTTTTTGAATAAATTTCTAATATTGCCACTCTTCTTAGGAGGCTTCTTGGTATCCTTCACAGGCTCATCATCATCTTCCTTATCGGATTTTTGTTCTTTCGCCACTTCTTTCTCCAGTTTCGCCTGCATTTTATTCTCCTCAACAACCAAAAAAAGACGACGTACAAACAAAATCCCCAAAAATACCAATCCACCAACGACAACAAGTAATTTAACAAAAAACATATTCAGTAAATACTAGTTAATATCTTGAGAGATCTCATCATTACGATCCTCCTTAGGCGGATCAAACTTCTTAATTTCAGCAACCTCAGCAGTAAAAAAATCACCATCATTATTAAGCCTAACCCTTTGATTCAAAACATCAGCCCCCCTCAAAACCCCCTTGCGACGATCTTTAAGAGTAACCAAGCTGAACAAAGGTGGAATATTCTTACGCAATCGATCATATTCGTCAGCCTCGTACGCAAGACAACACATCAACTTCCCACAAACTCCGGAAAGCTTCTCACTTCCCTTATTAGACATACCTTGCACTCTTACCATATCCATAGTGATGCTATTTAGCTTCCCGACAACCTGTCCACAACAAAGATCCCTACCGCATTTACCATAACCACAAACAAACCTCGCCTTGTCGCGCGGCCCAATCTGCTGCAAATGAATCTGTTTTTGAAACTTTTTAGCCAAATCCTTAACAAGCTCCCGAAAATCCACCCTCTCATCAGATGTAAATACAAAATTAATTTTATTCCCATCAAGAGAATAAATCGCATCAACCAAGTTCATATTAAGCTGATACTTCTCAATAAGACTCCGACAAGTATCCATCGCCAAAACAGCTGACTCTTTATTCGCATCAAAACGCTGTACATCATGCTCAGTCGCCCGTCTCAAAACCGCATACCCCTCAGAAGAATCCTCTTTCTCCACATCAGCATTTACAATAATAACCTGCCCCATCTCCTTGCGCCCATCACTATCAGAAAAAACCACAATATCGGACTTCTTATAATCATCTTCTTCACCAGCAGGAATAAAAATCGTCTTATAATGAAAAAATGAAGATACTCCGTGAGATTTAATTTTCTTGGCCATAAATATATAAAGGTCAAAAATATTGCGGGATAAAGATACACGCAGATGCCGCAGGTATCAAGTACTCGAAGCCTGAAGTTGGAATTTCGAAGTTGGAATCTCGGCATTCCAAATTCGACATTCCATATTCCAAATTCGAAACTAAAAACTCAACATCAAATCTTCCAACGCCAACTTCGTATTTACATTCCGCCCCAACAGATGACGCGTCTCCTCAATTTTATGTACCAAATTCAGCAAATCCGCCCTCGAAAACCGAATAATTTCAGGGAAATCATCATCATCCACATCACCCCCGCGAATTTTCGCATTCAAAAAACTCCGAACAATATGAAGAAAAATCTCCAAAAAAGTATCCCGTTCCCGCGCCTCAACCTCCTTATCGGTCAAGCCCTGCACATACATAAAACGCTTGGTCAGATCTTTATCACGAAAAAACGAACGAATATCATTATAAAACCGCAAATATTCGGTCATAACATCCTTATCGCGCAAAAGCTCAATCGCTTTACCGGGCCTCCCAAGAGAAAGCATACAAGCCCTCTCAAGCATCTCCTCAGTTGCATCAATCCCAAGCTCATCACTCATATCGTTGATTTTCTGCTCAAGCTTCTGTTCCGCAATAGCCGGAAACTTCATAACCCTGGAACGAGAAACGATAGTCGGCAAAAGCCCATGCACATTGGTCGCCGTCATAAGAATCAAAGTTTTTTTCGGAGGCTCTTCAAGTGTTTTGAGAAAACAATTTGCACTATCATTAGTCATCCGCCCTATATTATCCAAAAGAACAATCTTGTAATTGCTCTGAGTACTCATATGAAGGGTAGAAACCAAACTGCGCATCTCATCAACCTTGATAGACTCCCCATCATCACGCATATTGATCGTATCCAAATGCACTCCCTTCTCGAGCTGCAAACAAACCGGACATCGCCTACAATAATTCTCCGGACACTGCAAAACCCCCGCCAAAGTTTTCGCTACCAAAAACTTACCCACCTTATCCGGTCCAACAAAAAGATAAGCATGACTCAAATTATCACTCGCAAGATCCTCCTCGAGCTTCTCGAGCTGTTTTTCATGTCCGATAATGGGCCATTTGTAGAGCATAGGTAGTTTGAAGAAGAATGGATGCGAATTATAGCAAACGGCAAACACCGTAGCAACGACATTCCACATCCGAGATCCGAAATCCGATATTCCAAATCCGAAGTCCGACATTCAAGATTCGAATTCAATCACAAGCATAATAATCTTAGCCATTTCACCCAGGGTGATCTGTTGTTCGGGTCGGAAATAACCATCACCATATCCGGATACGATTCCGTTCGTGTAGGCGCACATAATGTACGGCGCATACCATGCACCTATATCTACATCGAGGAATGGGTTTGATGGGAGGTCGTAATAATCAAGCAGTTCTTCTCCTGTGAGAATCTCGGGATCATCATGGGCAAGCAGGAATATAATTTTGAGTGCTTCAGCACGGTTGATCTCCCTATCAGGCCGAAATGTCCCATCGGGGTATCCGTCTATAACCCCTATATTGTAAGCACTAATCACGTATTCAACGCCATCGGAATCAGTATCCATGTCCGAGAATGGAACTTGCGTTACGGAATAAGCGGACTCAACCCCGAGCAGATCCATCGCTGACTGAAGAAATTCTACTCTTGTCATCTCCTGATCAGGATCAAAAAGATAACTGACAACTTGCGCTTCCGTTGTTTCAGCCTCGCTTATCTCATTAATAAGTGTGGTTTCATAAAAATCCTTGAGATAAGGTTCCGCCCAATGCCCTCCAAGTTGTGTTTCCACATGTTCTTCCCATACATCTACAAACTCTTCTACAGCTTCTTCCAAATCTTCGCCGACCTGTATCGCGATTTCGACTCCCTGCATAGTTGTTTCTTCCTCTTCTTCTGCGGCTTCATGACTACTATCTGCTATCTCAGTCTCCTTTCCGCCATCGACGACGCTGTCCGTCGTCTCAGATGTCGTCTCGGACGAAGTCTCGTCTCCCCATACTCCTCCGCCATCTATTACTACTGAATACCAACCACTTACAGATGCCCCTCCCCCTGTGATAGCTCCGAAATACGGATTGGCTGAGTTTGTAAGCTGTATCGTCATGACTGGACTTATCACGCTATTGCCGTAATCATCCAGTCCCTGCACATAAAAATTATAGGTTTCACCTAATGCGAGCCCTGTGACAGATAAACTTGCCGCACTCATATCCGTAACTTCCGCGTACTCTGTATAACTTGTCGCTGAAGAAAGCCTGTAATATATCTCGTATTTACTAAAATTGCTTTCCGTAGTTATGACAGGCCATCCAACCGTGAGGCTTGTATCCCCAACACTTGTACCTGTTAGCGTTGTAAGTCCTCCTGATGGTGAAATTTGATCAAATATAAAATTACTTGATATCGCTACCGTACCTACAGCTACGCCATCGTAAGGTGTTATTCGAATTTGTGCTGTTGAGAGATTTTGACTTGTCACGTCACTTGCCGCATCCCAGATCGCTGTAACCGTATTTGCTCCTGAAGAAGAGGTCACATATCCATTTGCATTACCTAACTGATAGGTGTTGTCGTTTTCTGCGTTAAAAGATCCGTATGTTGAAGATGTGCCAGATGCCTCCAGCATAGTCGCCTTGACCCAACCGCTGCCGACATCATATTCGACTCTATACTGCAGTGTATCGTCATCATCAGGATCGTCTCCGATAAACGATACTGTCACCTGATGTGTCCCGTCTGCTGATTGTACCGCTGTTACTGTGGAAACTGTCGGATCCTCATTAAAGCTCCAGCCTAAGTTGTTCCCCGCATCAGTAGATCTATCGGAGGAAGTAGCATGTGTAATAGCATTACCACTACTCGCATCAGAATCTTTTACATCAACATAATCCACGGAACTTGTTCCACTGACATTAAGACTCCATTGATTTCCAGAAGAGTTACTTCGAAGAAGCAATAAATTCCCATCAGCACCGGTTAATGTAAGAGTCCCAGAGACAGTTTGAGTAGCAGTATTATCAAAACGAAGCTCCTTGCCTGCTGTCGTACAAGCAAGATCATAAAAAGTTGTTGAACCTGAAACAGTACCCGTTCCGCTTCCATCAAACGTCACAGCACCTTCGCGTGGAGTAAAAGTGCCGGAATTAGACCAGTTGCCTGCAACATTGACAGAGTAATTACTGCCGTCAGCCACATCAAGCGTACCATTTGCAATAGTCAGCCCGCCATCAATGTCAAAATTAGCATCAAGAGTATAAGTCCCGCCAGAATCGATAGCAACATCATAGAAAGCTTCATTTGAATTTATCGTCCCACTGCTGCCATCGAATGTAACCATACCGGTCCCCGAAGTAAAAGTGCCACTTATAGAATCAAAACTACCTGTAAGATTAATAGCCACTGGCGCCGTCATAGTACCACCAGAAACGGTAAGATCTCCTCCAACATTGAGAGAATTCAACTCAGCATAGACAGTATTATCATTATCCCCCGAAGACAATGTAGAAATCTCATTAGCTGTCAAAGTCCTTTCGTAAATACGAAAATCATCAACCTGCCCCCCAAAAGCATTTGTGTCACCACATCCACCAGCATCATGAAGCAAAGTTGCACTATTACAATTACCAACTGCGTCTGCATCGGTATGGCTAGGCATATCTCCACCAGCAACAGCAGTACCCTGGCTAGTGCCATTTATAAAAAGCTCAATATCTCCATCGCTATCATAAACAAAAATAACATTAGTCCACGTATCTGCAGAGACACTTCCGTTAATCCAATTATTATTTATACCTGATCCCCAAGAACCAAAATACAGAGTTCCACCGGTCACATAAGCGTTTACTCCATTGGTGGTACCACCTTCTTCGAACAACATTTGATGGGTAGTGACATCAGACCCCTTAAACCAAAAAGAATAAGACCTGTCCACAAAAGTATCATCACTATCAAAATTAACATAGTCATTATCCCCATCAAGCTGAACGGCATAACTATTGGTGAACTGCAAAGAAGTACATCCTGTAACCCACTCATTTGCAGAGTTTGTAATAGTCCCATCCCTGTTGTTACCGGACTGGTCGGTCACAGTCGCTCCCGAACCATCTTCAAAATCCCAATATAACCAAAAATCATCATCAACCGTATTATCACTAGCAAGATAACTATTTGAAAGGACATCCGCCGAATCAGTAAAATTAACCTTCAAAGAATAATAATCTTCATTCAAAATATAGTAAGTATCCGCCGAAGCGTCCCCGTCACCAACATACTCCACAATTCCACTATCACTATCGTTGGTAAAGGTAACAGTCTCATCCCCCTTGAGCCTAAAAGTACCATCATTACTAACTGTCCCTGTAGCAGTTAGTGTCTGACCATTAAGTGAAAAGACACCAGAAGTAATTGTGAGATTCCCAAAAGTTTCCGTCGCTCCCATTTGAATAACCCCGGTACCGGTAGAAGCAGATTCCAAATGATGATAATCCCAATCCTGGATCGTTACAGTCCCTGAGCTAGGATTATATTGGACAGTACTCCCTGTTTCCAAAGAAGGCTCCCCAGAATTAACTGCCAAAGTCTCCGTCCCCTCCCAGGCAAAAATTCCACCATCCTCAACAGTAAGGTTATTACCAGCCGCATCATTAATATCCAAATCATAACCATTCAAATCAAAAGTCCCTTCCTCAATTGTAAGATCTTGATCCGAACCATTAACAGTCAAATCAGAAACAAGACTAGCCACACCACCAGATTTATTCACAGTAATATCCGCATTCATATCACTCGTCTGATCCGTCGCATCAATATCTTGATCCCCACTACCATTAACCGTAACAGGCACAATGCTAGCCCCCATATTGCCTATAGTCAAATCGCCTCCAACCTGGAAAAACCCAGCATCATTAAAAAATCCCCGCACCAAATTTAAATCATTTTCAGCAACCACGATATCCGCACTATCAACAAAATTAAACCAGTTACCAGTACCTCCCGTATCAATCACAACATCATAAAAAGTCCCCGACGTCTCCAATGAAGAATCAAAATCCACGGCAACACCATTTTTAGTAATATAAACCAGCCCATTATTATGATTGAATGTACCACCTGCATCATGGGTTAGATTCCCCGCAACCGACATTGTCCCAGAGGCAGCGTTAAATATCCCCCCTGCCAATACAAAATTCGAGCTTAAACTAACAGTACCAGTGCCCCCAACAAATGTCCCTCCGTTGCCCGTATATGTACTCATTGAAAAATCATAGCCATTCGCATCCAAGCCACCGTCAGTCAAAACAAATGATGCACTACTGCGATTAACATCGGAATACAATGTAGCAGTACCGGATGATTTATTAATGGTAATAGATGCTCCAAAAGTACCACCCCCGCTATCAGTTATAGACTGATCGGCAGCTATTCCGCTAAGCGTAACAGGGGAATTCATAGCTCCTAGATCCGATCCAATAACAAAATCACCCTGCGGATTAAAATACATATTTGAATTATTGAGGAACCCTTCTTCCAAAGTCAAAGTCCCTTCCGTAATAAGAGTATCTTCAGCACCTAGGTAAAACCAGTTCCCAGATCCACCTGTGTCCACTGTGAAATTATAAAAAAGCCCCCCCCCAGGCACCGCACCAAAGTTAAATGTTTTCCCATTACCTGAGGCAACAACCGTTCCAGAATTGTGATTAAAAGTTCCCCCTGCAGTGTGTGTCCAGCTACCAGAAACATCCATAATTCCAGAAGTAGCAGTAAATGTTCCTGCGGACAAAGTAAAATTCCCATTAAGATCAATTGTTGCCGAACTACCTGTTCCTGTAAACACGCCATCTGCTTGATTATAATGTGAAGACCCTATAGTTGCCTCAGCCGCCTGAGTAATAGTCTCATTATAACCACTATTAATATCAATCCCCTTAACATCGATAGAAGCATCAATCGTACACGGCGTATTCCCAGTCCCATCAAAAGTAGCAACATCACTAGCACCCGGCGCCGTACCACCATTCCAGTTCCCATCCGTGCTCCAAAGCGCACTTTCATCTCCTTCCCATGTTATAGCAGCTGCATTCACAACAGATACGCTCGCCAACAATGCAAGTATGCAAATCCCAGTCAAAATAACTGATTTCAGAAGTTTTTTCATATTTGTTATTCTATTCATTAAATTATACCACAAAACACACAACGCTTCAACCCTCGCAAAGCCATTATTTTTTAAGACACCCCACATCCAAAATTCCACC
>CAZIHU010000004.1:0-1951 GCA_964538865.1 uncultured Candidatus Peribacteria bacterium | reverse complement strand
CTCTACCCTCTACCCTCTACCCTCTACCCTCTACCCTCTACCCTCTACCCTCTACCCTCTACACTCTCCACGCCTCCCCCTGCCTCACCAACAAGTCCCTCGCCCTCTCAGGCTCCTCCATAATCTCTTTCACGCACCTCTCCAACCGAACCTTATTCTGCGACCCTTTAACCAAAACAACATCACCAGCTTTTAACCTTTCCCTCAAAAACTCACCGGCAGACTTAGAATCCGCAAAATTCCAAACATGATTTGCATCAAGATCAACCTTCACAGCTTCCTCAGCATACAGCTTAGCGTGATCGCCAACAGTCAAAAGCATATCAGCAACATTACCAACCTCACGCCCGATCCGTCGATGCTCACTATCAGTCAAATCACCAAGCTCATTCATATTCCCAAGAACAGCAATGCGTCGCCCAATACCTTTTGGCTTAACATCCTCAAGCACCTCCAAAGCAACCTTCATAGTTGAAGGAGAAGCATTATAAGAACTATCAATAATGACACTTTGAGAAATCCCCCTTATAAGATTCATCCGCCCGGGAGGAAGATGAAAATCCTCAAGACCGGCCTTGATAGTTTCCCATTTAAACTCATTCAAAAATCCAATAGCAATCGCAGGCAAAACAACATAAATATGATGCTTCCCAATCAGCTGCGGCAAATGAACCTCAACCTGTCTTTCATCAAACTCTAAATCAAACTCAAGCCCTTTCTCACTACTGCGGACATTCACAGCTTTAATATCCGCCCCCTCGCTCATACCAAAAGTAATCACATTCGCATCGAGCTGACCGGTAAGAAGTTCCAAATAATGATCATCAGCATTCAAAATCGCCCAATCACTCTTCCCCATCCGCTTCACTATTTTCGACTTCTCTGCAAGAATTTCCTCCAAATTCTGGAACTGCCCCTCAGCCAAATGCACAGCCTTAATCGCAGTAATCACCCCAATACTCGGTTTAACAATTTTCAGCAAAAAATCCATATCAGTAGGCTTATCCACTCCCATCTCCAGAACCATTTTCCCGTAAGGAGCTTTACTAAAAAGAGCAACTTTCAAAGCTCTCCAAAGAATCCCCAGCCACCGAAGAGGAGAAGAAAACCCTGACTCCTGCTCCAAAATCGCCAACAAAATCCCAAACTCAGTATTATAACTCTTCTGGTTCCGAAGAACCTGCTGCCGCCGAGCAAGCACATGATAAATCGCTTCCTTAGTGCTCGTTTTCCCGACAGAACCGGTAATACCGATAATATCCGGCCTCAGTTTCTTAAGTCGGTGCTTCGCCAACTTTTCCAAATACCATAGGATAGCCGTTTTTACCTTGTTTTTAGCTTTTGTAGTAAAATTCATAAGGAAATCTCTAAGTGCGCATATTTTGCCTAATTTTGTGAAAAAAAGAAATTGACCGCAGACGCCAAAGGCGTCCCGCATACTATAAACCGTTTTGCCACAAGGCAAAATACCAATCAGAAAAAAATGTTATAATAACGACGAACAGATATTACTCCTTTTCATGCCAGCATACACAATTACAATCACAGGCCGCGTCCAAGGAGTGTTTTTCCGCGATTTTACTCAAAAAGTTGCCGAATCCCACGATCTAACAGGTTGGGTGCGCAACGATCCAGAAGGCACAGTAACGGTTTTTGCACAAGGTGAGGAAGAAGACCTCGACTCCTTAACCGCAAAACTTTGGCAAGGCTCAGAACAATCCAAAGTCAAAGACATAGAAAAAACCCCTGCCGAAGAAGACTCCTCGGTCACGATGTTTGAGGTGAGGTACTGAAGTTCGAAGTTCGAATGCCGAATATCGAATCTTGAATATGGAATCTCGGACCTCGAAATTCGAAATTCCACATTCGAAATTCCACATTCAACATTCGAAATCACTACGGCCTACGAACTACGGCCTACGAACTACGGCCTACGAACTACGGCCTACGA
>CAZIHU010000003.1:114248-118394 GCA_964538865.1 uncultured Candidatus Peribacteria bacterium | reverse complement strand
GAGCAATTTTTCATCATATTCCGGCCACTTTGCATCGAATACGCTACCTTTGCCACCATTTACTTCCCAAAGTTCCTCTGCAAGATGAGGTGCAAGAGGCGCAATGAGTCTGATTACGGCTTGTTTCTGTTCCTTATTTAGCCCGGTGCGGCTTGCAGCGTTCGTAAATTCCATAATAGCCGCTATAACCGTGTTGAATTGCAATTTTTCTATGTCGTCTGTGACTTTTTTGATTGTCTTATGGACCAAAGCTTCTTGTCCCTTGCCATCCTCGTTCATAAGCCCCCAAAAACGATCGACAAATCTTTTTACCCCCATAATACCCTTATCACTCCAATCACCACCCTGCGTAAATGGCCCCATAAACATCAGATACATCCGAAAAACGTCGCTCCCAAACTTTTTCACAAACTGATCAGGACTCACAACATTTCCCTTCGATTTCGACATCTTAGCACCGTCCTTGGTAATCATCCCTTGATGCACGAGCCGCTTGAACGGCTCCTTCGCCTTCACATAACCAAGATCGTGCAGCGCGCGATGGATGAACCGCGCATAAATCAGATGCATGCACGCGTGCTCCGGCCCTCCGATATACATGTCGACTGGCATCCACTTGTCTAGGAGGGTCTTGTCGAAGGCCTTGCCTTTCATCGCAGCGGTCGGATATCTGAGGAAATACCAGCTCGAACACACAAAAGTGTCCATTGTGTCGGTTTCACGCTTTGCTGGGCCTTTGCATTTCGGGCATTTGGTGTTCACGAATTTCGGTGAAGTTGCGAGTGGGGATTTTCCGTCGCCTTTCGGTTTGAAATCGACGTTTTTTGGTAGCTCGATTGGGAGATCTTTCTCTGGGACCGGTTGCTCGCCGCATTTGTCGCAGTAGACGATTGGGATTGGTGCTCCCCAAAAGCGTTGGCGGGAGATGAGCCAGTCGCGGAGTTTGTAATTTATCTTGAATGATGCTTGTTTTTTCTTCTTGAGGTGGTTTGTGATGGATTTTTTGGCTTTTTCTGAAGTCATACCGTTGAATTTGCCTGAATTGACTAGTTTTCCATATTCGCAGAAGGCTTCTTGCTTGATGTTTGATTTTCCTTCTAGTGGTTTGATTACTTCTTGGATTGGGAGTTTGTATTTTTTTGCAAAATCATAATCGCGTTCGTCGTGAGCTGGAACCGCCATGACTGCGCCTGTGCCGTAATGGACAAGCACATAATCTGCGATCCAAACTGGGATACGTTCTTGGTTCACCGGATTTACGGCGTATGCTCCTGTGAATACTCCTGTTTTTTCGCGTCCTTCTGCTGTTCTTTCGATGTCTGACTGTTTTCGTGCTTTTTTGATGTAATCTTGGACGTTTTCCATGTGTTCCTCTGTTGTGATTTTTTCTACCAGAGGGTGTTCCGGTGCCAAAACCATGTAAGTTGCCCCGAATAATGTATCTATCCTGGTTGTGTAGACTTTTAGTTTTTTTCCTTCTATCTCGAAAGTGATTTCAGAGCCTTCACTCTCCCCTATCCAATTCTCCTGCATAATCTTAGTTTTTTCTGGCCAATCTAGGCCGTCATAGTTAAGCAGTTTTTTTGCGTATTTTTTTAGCTTAAAAAACCACTGAGCTAAGTCCTTCTTAGTAACCTCGTTGCCGCACCTCTCACAAGTTCCGTCTTGGGCTTGCTCATTAGCGAGAACTGTCTGGCACCCCGGACACCAGTTAACCGGTGCTGCTTTGCGATAAGCGAGTCCTTCCTTATAAAGCTGTAAGAAGATCCATTGAGTCCATTTGTAGTATTCTGGGCTCGAAGTCATCACTTCGGCGTCCCAGTTCCATGCTGCGCCCATTTCCGAAAGCTGTTTGCGCATGTAATCGGTGTTGGTTTTGGTTGTTTTGGATGGGTGGATGCCGGTTTTTATCGCGTAATTCTCTGCTGGAAGTCCGAAAGAGTCGAATCCCATTGGTTGGAAGATTTCGTGCCCTTTCATTCTCATGTAGCGTCCCCAAGAGTCTGCTGGGGCGTAGCTATACCAGTGTCCGATGTGGAGTTTGTCGCCTGATGGATATGGGAACATCACTAGGTTGTAAAACTTGGGTTTTTTGCTGGTTTTTAGGTTGGTTTTGTAAAGTTTTTTCTTGGTCCAAATTTCACGCCATTTTTTTTCGGTACGTGAGGGGTTGTATTTTTTCATTTTGTTAGATTAAAAAAGACACAGGGATGATACCTGAGCCATCAGATGGGTGCAAGCGATGCTGTTAACCGTTTTCGCGACAGCGAAAACACCAAAGATGCCGCCAGGCATCAAGTACTATCAACCCGTTTTGCGATAGCAAAACACCATCTCTAGGGACTACGTACTAAGCACTAGGGACTTCCTTAATGCGTTCCTAGCCCTCCCTCATGAGGAGGAACCAGAATCATATCGCTCGTTATATGAACTGAATCTACGTGGATTTTGTCACCATCTATATTTATTCCGAAGACCAGAAGTCCTACAGTTAAGCTAACAATGAAGATGGACAGAATAATGATTATCAGCTTTGCGCGAGGTGCCAGGGATTGCATGTATTCCATGATTTTTGTTAGTTTTTTAGCCTGTGTTATATTATAAAACATCTTTTTACAGAAGTCAACCCCTAAAGGACGATTTTCTACCTGTTTTTTTAGTCATTATGTTTGCGATCCACATCGAGTTTATGCTTACGCAATAGTGTTTTTTCAATATCTTCCCTATCTAGCGGCCCAATCTAGGATTCCATCCTGATTGGGCTTTTGCTATAATCCACGCGTAATAAAATTAACACAAACACCATGAACGATCCTTCAATCCTCCCTATCCTTCAGCAGATCCCTATTTTCAAGAACCTTGATGAACGGGTTCACGAGCAAATTATCGAGAACATTACTCTCCAGTTTTACCCTGCTAATTATGAGCTTTTTGCGCAGGGTGACCCGGGCGATAAGATGTATATCATCAAAAATGGTCTTGTTAAGATCTCCAAGGACAAAAAAGAGGTTGCTACTCTCGGTGACAACGACTTTTTTGGCGAATTAGCCCTTGTTTCGGACGAACCTCGCAATGCCGGTGCAAAAGTTGCTGAGGATTCCGATATTTTTATCTTGGACAAGAAAGATCTTGGGCTTTTGCTTGCTAACAATCCAGAGGCAGAGGCTGCGCTCAAAGATGCTGTAATTGAACGTAATTAACTGATTTGATGGCTCCATATATCTTGATTTTGGCACATTTGGCCGGTGATTTTCTATTCCAACCTGGCAGATTGGTTATGTGGAAGGAGCGAAGTGTCATCGGAGTTCTCATTCATGTCTTGATTATTGTGAGTTTGAATATCGTTCTTTTTGGACCTTACCTGAATCAAGGGGCTTTATGGATTGCTTTGGGTGCGCTGGGGGTTACGCATTTTTTTCAGGATTGGGGGAAAGTTGTTTATGAGAAGAAATTTAATAAGAAGAAGCTATCTTATCCTTTCTTTTTGGATCAGTTTTTGCATCTTGTAGTGATATTTTTTGTTGGGAACTATTTGGTGCAAAATTTAGTGGTTCCGGAGATTAATTCTGAGATTTTTAATCAAGTCTATTTTAATGAAAAGCTCTTCATATATGCGGTGCTGCTAATCTTGTTTTCGTATGTGCTGGATATAGTGATTTATCAGGTTAAAAGACACAAGAATCCTAAGCTTAAATATCGTCGACATTACGATAACATGTCCAAAAGAGTGTTTGCGTTTGCTGTGGTTTATGCGTTGTTTTTGGTGATTACGCTTTGGTTAAAGTAACTTGATATGGTATAGTTTTTTTCGGTTTTATTTTTAACCCCCATTACTATGGAAGGTCGCTGCATGAGGTGTAAATGCCAAAAAGAAATGGCTGACGTCGAAGAAGTAACAATGAAGAACGGTAGGCCAGCTGCAAAAGGTAAATGTGTTGATTGCGGTTGCAAGATGTTTAAGATTCTCCCTTCGAAATAATTCGAAGTTCGGATGCGAAAAAGGGCCCTGCGAGAAATCGTGGGGCTTTTGTTTGTAAGTGAGAAATCAGAAAGCAGAAATCAGAAGTGAGTGAGAAATGGGTTAGTGAGAAGTAAGTGAGAAATCAGAAAGCAGAAATCAGAAGTGAGTGAGAAATGGGTTAGTGA
>CAZIHU010000003.1:93027-114148 GCA_964538865.1 uncultured Candidatus Peribacteria bacterium | reverse complement strand
AATCAGAAAGCAGAAATCAGAAGTGAGTGAGAAATGGGTTAGTGAGAAGTAAGTGGAGTCTGCAAGTCCACCTACCAATCAGCCGTTTTTTCGACAGCAAAAACACAACAGAGCGGCCGAAGGTCAGCTCAAGTACTATCAACCGTTTTGCGAAGCAAAACACCATCCATTTCTCACTTCTGATTTCTGATTTCTCACTTACACCTCCTCTCCCCTTGCATTGAATTTAGTTTCTCCTTTCTCACGGGCGCTGACTTCGCCTTTTTCGGTCAATTCCAAGAAAGTGAACACCCAAACGGCATTAGCAAAAACTTCTAGTACACCTGTTAAATATGCGGCAAAGAGAAGTGCGATGACACCGACTATGCCGCCGATGATAATCCCGATTTGGGCCAATGTCACCGTTGCGAGCAGGCCGGCAGCTATAAATATTAAAGAAGGCACCAGAAGTACCAGTGCGATGTTTACAATAATTCTGATCGTGATAATCAGCATGAGGATCAATATCAAGAAGGTGTGTTTCCAGTTCAGAATGACAAGTTTCATACTTTTCCCAATAGACTTAATCACTCCTTTCTCATCTATAACGATATAAAAATCCGTATAAGTAAGGAAAAGTGCCAAAATCAGCCCGAATATTGCGAATAAAATGAATGGCAGCAGCAATACTTTGAAAGCATCCCATCCCAGGTTTCTAAGGACGAAAAGCGCTTCCGTCACGATCGCAATGAAGCTAAAAGCCTTTATAAGCAAATGATATTCAAAAAGCTTTAGAAAACCGAGCGCCCCATAAGTCACACCATCTATCATCTTTACCTCCTGCTTATTTCTAATCCTGGCAATCAACTGGATAAGCGCAACTCGGCAAAAAGTCGGATAAAGCAGATAAATAAGACCTATAACTGCAGCCACTACAATCAGCACAATTCCCATGGAAGTATAGTTCTCCATGAGGTCATAGATCCATTTGAAAAGCATCTCCAAAAAGCCTTGTGAATCTCCTGCCTGCATAATCGGCGAAAAATTGAACGCCATAACCTGATAAGCGAAATATGCTATCCCCACAATTGTGCCGATTATTGCCGGTATAAACGCCCACCACCAGAAGAGTCTTCTATCGTCTCTCGCCAAGATCCAGGCGTCTTTTATGATTGCTCTATAGTCCATGTGTTAGTGATGAATGGTGAATGGAGAATGAGGAGTGTTGTTTTTATTTTATTTGACTTTATCATACCAAGTCTCTAAATTAAAGTGGAGCGCTAACAGATTCAACCATACCTGAAACAAAAACAAAAATTGAGCGTACGAAATTCAAGAAGCTGACTTGGATAGATATTATTTCTCCTGATCAGGAGGTTTTGGACGAACTCAAGAAGAAATATAAGTTTCATGAGCTTGATCTTGAGGATTGTGCTTCTGAGAATCAGCGTCCGAAGATCGATGAGTATGGCAAGTATCTTTTTATTGTTTTGCATTTCCCTCATTTTGATAAGAGGAAGAAGGCCATGGTGACTGAGGAAGTGGATATTTTTATTGGGCAGGATTACTTGATTACGATTCATGATGGGGTTCTTAAGCCTCTTAACGGGTTGTTTGATAAGTGTGGTGAAGGGATTAAGTCTAAGCGTGAGCTTATGGGGAATGGGACCGGGTTTTTGCTTTATGAGATCATTGATGCGATGCTGAATGATGCTTTTGGGCTTTTGGATTATTTGTCAAAAAATACTCGCGCCCTTGAGCAGAGTGTCTTTGGTACAGGGACAGAGCAGCATGATATGCTGAAGGATATTTTGATTTTGAAAAAAGATATTATTACGATGCGTCGGATTGTTGGGCCGCAGAGGACGGTTATGGCGCAGTTGGAGCATAAGAATAAGAAGTTTTTACCTGAAAATCTTGATATTTATTTCGATGATTTGGTGGATAAGGTGGAGAAAATCTGGAGCAGTTTGGAGAGTATGAAAGATTTGGTGATTTCGCTTCAAGAGACGAATGAGTCGATTATTTCGCACACGACGACCAATGTGATGAAGGTTTTGACGATTTTTTCTGTGATTATGTTACCGTTGACGTTTCTTACCGGTTTATATGGGATGAATGTGGCGTTGCCGCATTCAGAAGACCCTCGTGTGTTTTTGGGGATTGTTGGTGCGATGGTTGGTGTAGCGGTGGTGATGCTTTCGTTTTTTAAGCTGAAGAGGTGGCTGTAGTTAGTACCTAGTACTTAGTACGTAGTACCTAGTGATGGTGTTTTGCCTATCGGCAAAACGGGTTGATAGTACTTGATGCCTGGCGGCATCTTTGGTGTTTTTGCTCCGCGAAAACGGTTATTTGTATTGGCGCTGCAGATATCCTCACAATGAATTATCAAATCTTTTCGTGGTGATGATGTTTAAAAAAAGACCCCGCTAACGCGAGGTCTTCTCTAAGGTGGTCTATTTCGAAGGGGAGATTAAACGCTTTCTTATTGACATCCGTCGTTGTTTTCTCTCCAAGGCTGGTAGCTTGGAACACTTTCGCAGTCGTCGTCTTCGATGTACACATCGTACTCTATTGTACCATCTTGCATTAATAGATTTGACCAACATTCCGGATCATCTCCATCAACCCATCCATCACCATCATTGTCTACTCCGTCCATACAAGCTGGCCAATCCTGTGCATCTTCATAGCTTGGATTAGGACCTTCGTAAACATCATATCCGCTAGTACAGTCAGGGTCTGCTCCGTCGTATAGTCCGTCACGATCATTATCGACACCATCGTTACATTCTGGTTCGACAACTTCTACTTGCTCACCATTTTCGTCTTCGACGATATAGACACCTTCTGTGTCTGCACAGCCTTGTGTAGCTAGAAGTGCAACAGCTAATGTTGCCATCCGTACAGAGCTGTTTGTGTTTTCCTTTGATTCCATAGTAATTGTTGTTAGGTTGTATAAGCTTTACTTTGGAAAGGAACTATACCCAATTGCTCGCTTTTTGTCAAGTGCTTTTGGTGGAAAGTGTGTTTTTTTTAAAAGCCCTTGCTTTGTTTACAGGTTTCCAGTAAGATTTATTTCGTGAATATCTTTAAATAATTTAATAAAATGAAGCCTGCAAAAAAGAAACGAGTTATCAAAAAGCATCAAGCTCATGATAAGGATACCGGTTCTCCACAAGTTCAGATTGCCATTCTGACCCAAAAGATTAACGACCTCAGCTCACATCTCAAGACTCATTCCAAGGACAATCATTCCAGGAAGGGGCTTATTCAGATGGTTGGTAAGAGACGCAGTCTTCTGAATTATCTCAAGAATAAGAGTAAGGATTCATACGATGAGATTGTTGTTAAGTTGAAATTGCGTAAATAAGCTACTTTACCCCGCCACGGCGGGGTTTTCGTTCTTTGACATGTTGGGACCACGATGAGTAATGTGTAATGGGTAATGGGTATCTATGTGTGTACCTATCTCCGATTACACATTATATGTTGAGTACGTACGTACTTTTTGTGTGTTTTTTATATGTTTAACCTTAAATTATCATGGAAAATGTTTCTATTGACCTTGCAGGTCGCGAATTTAGCCTGAAAACCGGTGAATTGGCGCAACAAGCACACGGTGCTGTTGTTGCTAGTCTCGGTGATACTGTGATTTTGGCTACCACAACTATGGGAGGTACTCGAGAAGGTACCGATTTTTTCCCTCTTATGTGTGATTATGAGGAGAAATTTTATGCTACTGGTAAAATAAGCGGTAGCAGGTTCATTAAGCGTGAAGGGAGGCCTTCAGATAAGGCTGTGTTGACTTCTCGTTTGATTGATAGGCCACTTAGGCCACTTTTCCCTAAGATGATGAGGAATGATGTACAGGTTATCTGTACGGTTTTGTCTGCGGATATGGAGGTGGATCCTGGGACTACAGCTATGACTGCGGCTAGTACCGCTCTTATGCTGTCTGGGATGCCTTTTGGGGGCCCTATCGCAGCTATTCGGATTGGGATGTTGAATGATGAGCTTATTGTTAATCCAACGCTTGAGCAGCAAGAAGAAGGCCAACTCGACCTTATTGTAGCTGGGACTGCTGATGCCATCACTATGGTTGAGGCTGGTGCTAAGGAAGTTAATGAGGAGAAAATGTTGGAAGCTCTTGAATTAGCTCATTCTCATATCAAGAAATTGTGTGAATTACAGATTGAATTGCGAGATAAGGTTGGTGCTGCGTCGCCACGTGAATTCAAAGAAGCTCCTATCTCGGAAGAAGCTGCAAATGCTGTCGCTGAGACTGTCACTGAAGCTGATTTGGACACTGTTACTGGTGACAAGGGCGAAGTTAAGGAGAAAATTCATGTTCTCGAGGATAAATTGCTTGAAAAATATGCTTCTCAGCTGGAAGAAGAGGTTTTTACAGAAGGAGATCTTACTGGTGCGCTTGATACAGCTTTTAAAAAGAGAATGCGGAAGAATATCCTGGAGAAGGAGGTTCGTCTTGACGGTCGTAAACCTGAAGAAATCAGACCTATTACCTGTAAAGTTGGGGTTTTGCCGCGAACTCATGGTAGTGCGATTTTCCAAAGAGGAGAAACTCAGGCTCTGACGATCACAACTCTTGGGTCTCCAGGTGCTGCTCAGTTAGTTGATACCATGGATCAAGATGATACGAGGAGATATATGCATCACTACAACTTCCCTCCTTATTCTGTTGGGGAAGCTAGGCCGCTGCGTGGAACTTCTAGACGTGAAATTGGGCATGGTTACTTGGCTGAACGTGCTCTTGAGCTGATGATTCCTGACAAAGAGGGTTTTGCTTATACGATGAGGGTTGTTTCTGAGATTTTGACCTGTAATGGATCGAGTTCGATGGCTTCGGTTTGTGGCTCAACGCTTAGTTTGATGGATGCAGGTGTGCCTATTACTGCTCCTGTCTCTGGAATTGCGATGGGGCTTGTGACTGAGAATGAGGATGGCGTTCTTACTCCTGGTGGTAAGTACGTGATTTTGAGTGATATCCAAGGTATGGAGGATTTTGCTGGTGATATGGACTTCAAAGTTACCGGTACCAAGAACGGTATTACGGCTTTGCAGATGGATATTAAGGTGAAAGGGCTGACTGTTGAGATTATGCGTGAGGCTTTGGCGAAAGCTAGCGAGGGTCGTGCGCACATTATGGGTAAAATGCTTGAAGCGATTCCTGAGACGCGCGCGAATATGTCGCCTTATGCGCCGATGATTACCAGTTTGAAGATTGATCCTGATAAGATTCGTGAGGTTATTGGTAAGGGTGGTGAGACTATTCAAAAAATTACCGGCGAGTGTGAGGTTGAGATGGATATTGATGATGATGGATTGATTATGATAACTGCTCCTGATCAGGAAAAAGGTCAGAAAGCTATGGATTGGGTGAAAAGTATTGTTGCGGATCCTGAGGTCGGGGCGATTTATGATGGTAAAGTTATGAAAATCATGGACTTCGGAGCTTTTGTTGAGTTTATGCCTGGGAAACAAGGTCTCGTGCATATTTCTAAACTTGCTAATGAGAGAGTTAATAAGGTTGAGGATATTGTGAAAGAAGGTGACGATATAAAGGTTAAACTTATGGAAAAAGACAGGGAAGGGCGGTATAACCTTTCTCGAAAAGACGCGATGGGTAGTGAGAAAGCAGAAATCAGAAGTGAGAAGAGTAATTAGAAGAGGTTGAGTGAGAAGCGTGGAGAGTGGAGACTTGGAAGTTTTGACACATTACAGCTATGTTGCTGAATCCCGAGCCGGCTCGGGGTGGTTGTAACACAATATTCTTCTGGTTTTGTCACGAAAATCCCCGGGGATTTTCTGGCCAAAGTTCTGAAATTGTGGTGTGGTCGCTTCACTGAGACTGGTCGGCTTGAGATGCAAATGGTGGTTTGTTTGACATACACTGGGGATGTCCTCGTGCAATCCCCGGGGATAAGGTTAGCGTGTTTTTTGGAGGGGAGCCGGCTCCCTTGTGGTTGATCATGGTTTCCCCTAAAATAGAACCATGTCACTCCTCCAGGAAGTTCTCAAGCATGAAGTTATGCCGGCGATGGGTTGTACGGAACCTGCGTCGGTAGCGCTTGCGGCTGCTTATGCGAGCCAGGCTGTTGGTGGGAAGGTTTGGCGTGTGGCTGTCATGCTGGATTCTGGCACATTCAAGAATGGGATGAATGTGGCGATTCCAGGTACGGGTGGTGCGATTGGGTTGCCTATTGCGGCAACTTTGGGGGCCATTCTCGCTAATCCGGAGGATGAGATGGAGCTTTTAAAAAAGACAAAAAAAACGCATCTTAAAGAAGCTAAGAATCTTCTGGTAGAACATCAGGTGTCGCTGAAACCGAATTTTTCTAAACAATATCTCTATATTCGCGTGAAGGTGAAGACGGATAAGGGCGAGGGGATCGCGAAAATTGTGAAGGGGCATACGAATCTGATTGAGTTGAAGAAGAATGGGGTTTGTGTGAAAAAGGACAAGCATCACAAGAAGGGGCTGACTCTGGCGGCATATCGGCGCAAGCTTAAGAAAGTTAGTCTTGCTGACTTGATCGGTGAAGCGGATAAGGCTAGTTCGGCGGATCTTCGGTACATCGAGAAGGGTATTGCGATGAATCTTGAGGCGGCGGCTCGGGGGGCGAAATACAAGGGTTATGCTAGGGAGGTCAGGAGGCTACAGAAGATGGGCGAGGTGAAGAAAGGGCTTTTTTCGGATGCTAAGTATGCTGTTGCGGCTGCGGCTGATGGGCGGATGTCGGGGATGTCTTTGCCTGTTATGAGTAGTGGTGGGTCTGGGAATCAAGGGATTGTGGCGATTTTGGTGCCGCATTTTTGGGGTGATCATTATGGAGTTGGGCGGACGCGGGTGCTGCGGAGTATTGCTTTATCGCATCTGTTAAATGCTTATGTGAAAACTTTTGCTGGGGAGCTGTCCCCTATTTGTCAGTGTGCGATTGCGGCTGGTGTTGGGGCGGCTGGTGCTTGTGTTTATCAGAAGAAAAAGGATTTGCGGCTGATTACTTATGCGATTGACAATGTGGCGAACGATCTGGGTGGAATGTTTTGTAATGGGGCGAATATGGGTTGCTCGATTAAAGTGGCGAGCTCGGCTCACTCGGCGCTTTCAGCGGCGTTTGCGGCTCTTGATGGGTATCATGCGGCTGGACCGAATGGAATTATTGGTGAATGTGCCGAGGAGACATTGCAGAATTTGGCTGAAATTACGAATGAGGGTATGGGAAAGACGAATGAGGTGATTTTGGGGATAATGAAGAGGCAGGCGAGGGTGTAGTAGCTTGCAACTTGCAGTTTGCAGTGATGGTGTTTTGCTTCGCAAAACGATTGATAGTACTTGGCACCTGGCGGCGTCTGTGGTGTTTTCGCTGGCGCGAAAACGGTTATTTGTAGAGGGGCTACGAAATGATGTTGAAATCAGCTGGGGTTTCATATAAGTTTTTATGCGTACATTGGGAATTCGCGGGTATCGTATAGTGGCTATTACGACTGGTTGCCAATCAGTAAACACGGGTTCAATTCCCGTTACCCGCTCCACAGCCCCGCAGCGAAGCGAAGGGGCCTCTTTTACGTTGAGCAAGAAAGGGGCTTAGGCGCAAGCTAGTTTTAGCCTCGTCTTTTTTTAGCAAGCAACAATCTATTGCTATTGGGAAAAGTATTTTCAAGTTACGACTTGGGGGAAAGGGAAATCAGGCGGATATCGCCTTTTTGTTTTTGTCATGGAAGTCGAGGGGATTCTGACTCCTATCTGTATTTATCCAAAAAATAAGTATGAAAACATGACTATTCGAGAACTTGTTGTCCATCTTAAAAGTGCGAAAACAGAGTTGGGAGAGTTGCTTTAAAGAAATTCTATCGACGCTGCGATTTCATCAATCAGAGTTTGCACTTCTTCTCTGACTGCGATTGTATAGGTTTCTGTATCGGTATACTCGAATCCGAATATAATAATCATTGTGACAGTTTTTTCTCCATTAGATATATAAGCATCTAAAGCAAGACCAGGGGAATTATGCGCAACTAAAAGGACTCGATTTCCGGAGATTTCATAATCCGAAATAAACTCTTCTTCAGCAACAACAGAAGTAGGATTTTGGATTGCATCTTTTAATACATCCAAATCGGAGTAATCATAACCATTTAACAAAACCGAAATACATTCATCTCCCTCACATAGAAATGCACATGCATCACTATCGTTACAGTCAGGCGGATCTAGAACGGCATTCTCCATATCCTGTCCCCATTCGACTATCCAGTCGTAATATGGTCTACCGGAATCGTTCGCAGTGTACAGGGAATAATCTGCATCATCCAACAAATCATAAGAACGCACATATGAAGGGTCGTCTGTCACGGTTGGTTCTGTCCAATCTTCCATAGCTGAATATTCGAAACTTAGACCGATTTCTTCATTGCTAAATATTACCGCACCTGTTGTTTCTTCTGTAATTTCTTCGACAACTTCTTCTACGACCTCTTCCTCTACCTCCACTACCTCCACGAGCTCACATGAGCTAATCGCGAGAACAGACAAAGCTGCTAGTACAAGCGTGAAAAGTTTTTTCATGTTACGGGTGGTTATTAATAAATATTTTGGAGACCAATGTATCATTCATATTTAAATTTAGGAATATAGTTCTATTGACGAAATAACAAATATACGGAGCATTAGAGTTTTGATATTGAAACCGGGGAAGAGGTAGGTTTAAAAGCTCATCCAAAGGTCAACAGCTTCTTTTTGCAGCTCTGTGCTTTCATTCCAGGTGTCGTGTTCTCCACCTTCAGTTTCAATGAATTCAACAGAAGCACCTAAGCTGCTCAAGGGATGAAAACTATTTGTCATCCGTTCACATGTATTCACAATTTCCCCATCCGAATCAGCTGTCACGTTTACATTTGCTGTTCCGCACCAAAGATAGAAATTTTTACCATCCAGTGCATTATCACCATATGTCCCATCTAAAATGTTAGCTACGAGGCTATTTAAGCTATTCGCAGGACCGGCAATGCTCATAAATAATTGGAAATAATCGTTTTCACTTTCTTTATCCAAATAAGCATAAGCGACTGAGGCACTACTTCCCCTGCTAAATCCATTCCATGCAGACAGTTCTTTATCCAAATCAAAATGCAACTCAACATAATCAAGTGCTACGGTCATAAGGTCGTAAGCCACCCGTAATCCTTCTTCGGAATCATGCAAATAGACGTAATCTGCGCTACCCGAATTGTCAGGGACCCAGCCCCACTGCAAAGAAATCAGAGCAAACTCTTCGCGTTCAGCCGTATCATACAAGTGAGGAAACATTGCATAAGCGTTTGCCACGCTGCCATGCATCATTACCAAAGCTCGTTTTTCCTCCAGCTGATCCCAGTTATCTGGCAACCAATATGCAAAATATGTACTGTATTCCGGAATATGTACAACTCGAGCGCCAATCTCCTGGCAGAATTCATAGTCATCAGCTCCCCTTTCAGAAAAACCGTATACATCTATGTCCTCTTCTTTCAAGTCCGAAACATCAATATCAGTCACAACCAAGTCCAAAGGATCAATAAGCTCTGCCGACAAAGTAGACAGGTTTTCTTCTTGGACAGGGGTTAATTCTGTTTCTTCTTCTTGGACTTCTTCCTGGGCCTCTTCCTGGACCTCTTCCTGAGCAGGTTTTGCTGGAAGTTTTTCTGGTTTTTCTATGAAATATTTTATGCCGAAGCCTAACACGGCAAGTGCTAGCAGCAGCATGACTACTGCGATGACGGTTGATTTTTTCATGGGTGTTGGAGTTTTATTTTGCATAGTCTCTATCCTCAGTATACGCTAGAATCACCTCGTGAGCATTCTCATCAACATTGCGGTAATTCTGGGGACCAGTGCGATTATTTATTTTGTTGGGCAGAGGTTTGTTGAGGCTTCGTCGCGGGTTGGGGATTATTTTAATCTGCCGCGATCTGTTAAGGGGGCGACTTTTGATGCGATTTCGAGTTCTTTTCCGGAGCTGATGATTGCGCTTTTTTCTGTTGTGGCTTTTCAGCGATTTGAGATGGGGATTGGGACGATTACGGGTTCGGCTCTTATGAATTTGCTTGTGATTACGGGGATTTGTGTTCTTGTGGCGCCGAAAGCTTTTAAGGTGCGGCCTAAGGTGATTCGGAGGGATGGGTGGTTTTATGTTTTGTCGGTTTTGGTGCTTTTTGGGGCGCTTTTGTGGTCTAAGAATTGGGGGCTGCCTATTCCGTTGGTTTTTATTGGGTTTTATGGTTTTTATTTGGGAAAAATTTTTTGGGATGTGCATGTGCACAGGCGGACGGTGAAGCAGGACAAGAAGACTCGTGAAATTTCGCTCCCGCATGAGCTGTTCATAGGATTATCTGCAATGATTGCGATTGGTGTGGCGAGTTATTTCCTTACTGAGCATTGTATTGTTTTTGCAGAGGGGATCGGTATTCCGCCGCTTTTGATTGCTTTTACGGTTATGGCGATTGCGACTTCCCTATCTGATGCTGTGATTTCGATTACGAATGCGCGGAAAGGGCACTTCGATGATGCTATTTCGAATGTTTTTGGGTCGAATGTTTTTGATATTTTTATTGGGATCGGGTTGCCGGCGTTGGTTGCTGTTTTTCTGGTAGGAGGTGCGGAAATTACTTTCGGGAATACTGAGGTTGTTTTTGGGCTACTGGCTGCGACGATTTTGGTTATTTATTTTTTCACGCAAAATCGTACGCTTAAAAAGAAGCATGGCATCTACATGCTGCTTATTTATGCTGGGTTTTTGGTTTATATGACGGGGGTGACTACATGAAGTATCCTGCGTAGCTAATGTAAACTCCAAGTCCTAGAAGGATGACTCCGGCTAAGATATAGACTTCGTTTTTTACGATCAGTTTTTTGGCGAATTTCATTAGATAATTTCCGCCAACCATCATAAGCGCACCTTTGACCAAGAAAATCCAGCTTAAGACTGTGATTATCCCTGCTGGGACGTTGTTCCAGATGTTATGTGCAGATACAAGTACTAGGCCGAGGAGCGTTAGGAAGAAGCCTGTCATGTACATTAGGCCTGTGCTTTTTTCGAAGTCTTTGATCATTTTTGGTAGTTTTTTCAGGTTCACTAGCACGGCTATCGCGTGGATTGCTAGAAGTGGTCCCAGGAGTTTCGCTAGGAGGATGGTGGTTGGCATCATGTTTGTTTTGGGTTAGATTTTTATTTTTTTCTTTGAAAATGTTTAACGATCGGTTTGAGTCCGACAATTGATATTATAGTCGTTGCGAACGCCATTACAACCAAAATTGAGAAAACTTCTGTCCCGATGACTCCGAGTTCGAGTCCGATTGAAGCGATGATAAGTTCGACAGCTCCCCTACTGTTCATTGCGAGACCGATACCGAGTGATTCCATTCGTTTTAGCTTAGTTAAGCGTGCTGCGATGCCGCATCCTATGACTTTTCCTGCTGTTGCGACGATGACGATGACTACTGCGAAGAGTGCTGCTGTTTTGAAAGCTGAGAAGTCGAGGTGAAACGCGAGTGATGCGAAGAAAATTGGTCCCAAGAAGCTGTAAGCTAGGCCGTAAACGCGATCTTCGATTTTGTTGAAAAGGTGGCCTTCGATGATTTCTTCCCTGATGAAAAGTCCGGCTAGGAATGCTCCGATGATTAAATGGAGACCGATTGCTTCTGCGAGGACTCCGAATGCGAGTGCGATTATTATTGTGAATGTGAAGCCTTTGTTGCCTGTGTAGAGGATCTTGTGTAGTTGTTTGAAAAACTTTTTACCCAAGATAAGGACGATTCCGAAGAAGAGGAGGATTTTGGCTGAGAGGATGGAGATTTGGACGAGGTCTATTGAGCCTGTTTCGGCGATATTTATGACTATTGAGAAAAGTAAGAGTCCGAGGATGTCGTCGATTATGGCTGCACCCATCGTGATGTGGGCGACTCTTGAGCCCATTATTGAGTAGTCTTTGAAAAGTTTTGCGCTGACGGCGATTGCTGTGATCGAGAGTCCCATTGCGATGAAAAGTGACTCCTGGAGCGAGTATCCGAAGAGATGTGATGTTATTAATCCTGTTAAAAATGGGATTGTTACGCCGCCGATTGCGACGATAATTGATCTTTTTGATGCTTTGAAAAGTTCTCGTGGGCATGTTTCGAGTCCTGCATGAAGCATGAGGAAAAATATGCCAAGTTCTGCAAGGACTTTTATAGCTTCGTTTTCTTCTACTACTCCGAGTACGACCGGTCCTAAAATGATACCTGCGAGAAGCTCACCGAAGATCGGTGGCCAGTTGAATTTGCGAAAAACTCGACCGATGGTCCAGACACAAGCTAAGAGGAGGAGGATTTGGGGGTAGGGCATGTTAGTGAGAAGTCAGAAATCAGAAGTGAGAAGTGGTGGACGCGTGTCGCGTCTGGTGCGTTATGAAATTTCCTGGACCGACGTGGTTCGTTGAAATTTTTCGAGGCTTATTATCTCTTAATTATCTTTTTTTCGCAACTTTCTCGTACTTTCCCCCGCTTTCCACATCTCCGACTGCTTAATTTCCTCGATCTCAGCATCAATCCCCTCTCGATCTGCTTCCAGCGCCTTTTTTGCCTCTTCTCCACTCTCAACCTTCTCGTATAGCTCCGCAAACACGGGTGCTGTCACGTCTCGGAACTTTCGGCTCCAATCCAGCGCCCCGCGCTGAGCTGTCATACTTGCGTTCTCGAGCAGGAATGCGAGACCGTTTTCGTTGATGAGAGGGATCAGGCTTCTTGTTGCCTCCTCAACCGTGTCGTTGAACGCTTCACTTGGGCTGTGGCCGCGACGACGGAGTTCGTTGTATTGAGCTTCCATCAAGCCTGCCACGCCACCAACGAGGGTGCCCCGTTCTCCCACGAGGTCACTGTATGTTTCCTTGCGGAAGGTTGTTTCGAAGAGGTATGTTGAGCCGATTGCGATTCCGAGGGCGAGGGCTTTTTCGCGGGCTTTGCCGCTTGCGTCCTGGTGAATCGCCCAGCTTGCGTTGATGCCTCCTTTGCGTCTGAGGTCGATGCCTGGGCCTTTTGGTGCGACGAGGATGACG
Organism: uncultured Candidatus Peribacteria bacterium; assembly: GCA_964538865.1. Lineage (GTDB taxonomy): Bacteria > Patescibacteriota > Gracilibacteria > UBA1369 > UBA12470 > CAZIHU01. The sequence continues at coordinate 101,077 of CAZIHU010000003.1, read as the reverse complement.
TCGATGTCTTCTGGTGGGATTACTTCTGTTTGGTCTTGGAAAGCTACTGAAAATCCATGAGCGAAGACAAGTGTTTTGCCGGGGGTTAAGTGAGGTTTGATGCGTGGCCAAACTTCTTTTTGGCCAGCGTCTGAAAGGAGGAAGAAGATTATTTGTGCTTTTTCGGCCGCCTGCTCTATTGGCATGGGGTTGAAACCGTCTTGTTGGGCTTTTTTGTAAGACTGCGTGTCTTCTCGTTGGCCTATTATTAGGTCAAAGTTGTTGTCGCGGAGGTTGAGTGCTTGGCCCTGGCCTTGCACTCCGTATCCGAGGATTGCGATTTGTGCATCGCCGATGATTTGGCGTGCTTTTTCGAGTGAAAATTCATCGCGGGTTGTGATTTCTTCTGGGGTGTCGCCGAAGTTTATTTTCATGTCACAACACTATCCGGTTTGGGATGGTGTGGCAACTTTAATTCATAACATCATTCCACCCATGACATCCCATACTGCTTGCTGTCTAAGCCATCTTTCATGCTCTGGATTCTTTGCTCCTGCTGCAGCCTCGTCTTGTGCTGCTTTAACTTCTACGTAATTTGGTCCGGCTTGGGCATAAGCTGTACCCTCTGGGAATCGTACTACTTCACCTCGTGGAGGTGGCAATTCTTGTGCTACTGCTTGCATAATGTTTTTGTGTTAAAAAATATATAAATTTATTGTTTTAAATAATAATTTTCACGAGTTTTGGGGTTTAAAGGAATTTCAGAAGTTACATAAAAAAAATCCCCGCTACTTCTAGCGAGGCTCCATCTTTCTACGTTAAACAAAAGCTTCGCTAGGTACGAGGAATAATAATAATTACGTTTGCGAGCAGGTTGTGGGCTTTTGTCGTGTTCATGTTGGTTCGATTGTACTGGTGATTTTCTCGATGTCAAGTTTTTTCATTTAACTCGTTTCTGCAAAGCAGAAACTCCATCACTAGGTACTAGGTACTACGGACTAAGTACTATCACAAATCAAACTCCTCCCCTGCCTCCGGAATTTGCACCCACTTGAATCCGTTCTGCTTCAATGCTTCTTTGAAATCTACTTGTGACTCTTCTTCGCCGTGGACGATGAGGATTTTCTCGAGTCCCTTGATGTGAGTGGCAAAATCGAGTAGATCTGAGCGATCGGCGTGGGCTGAGTAGGCATCGATGACTTCGACGTCGCATCTTACTCTGTGTGGTTTGCCGAAAATGTTAACTTCTTTGTGTTTTTTCAAAAGTTTGCGGCCGAGGGTGTTTTCTGCCATGTACCCTACTATCAAAACCGTGTTGCGGTGGTCTTCTATATTGTTTTTGAGGTGGTGGGTGATGCGGCCGAACTCGCACATTCCTGATGCGGAGATGATTATTGCTGGGCCGACGTGGTGATTTAGGGCCTTGGATTCTTCGACTTTTGTGATGTATCTGAGGCGATGGAATCCGAATGCGTCTTCCTGGTTATCGGTGAAAAGTTCTTTTGTTTCGGGGTCGTAACATTCTTTGTGTTTGCGAAAGACGTCTGTGACGTTGACCGCAAGTGGGCTGTCGACGTAAACGGGGAGACTTTCGGGTATTTTCTTTGCTTGTACGAGTTTGTGGATCGCATAAACTATTTCCTGAGTTCTTCCGAGTGCGAAAGCTGGGATTATGAGTTTGCCGCCTTTGTTTATTGTTTTGTTTATGATTCCTGCGAGCTTGTCTTCAGCTTCGAGGACAGGTTCGTGGAGGCGGTTACCGTAAGTTGCTTCTGTGACTAAGATGTCGGCTTGTTCCGGCATGTATGGATTGCGGAGAACCGGGAGATCTCTGCGGCCAAGGTCGCCTGTGAAGACGATTTTTTTGCCTTGGGCTTCGATTTCTACGATTGCTGCTCCTAGAATGTGGCCGGCTTCGCGGAAAGTGACTTTTACGCCTTCTACTGGCTCAAAAGTTTCATTGTATTTTTGTCCTTTGAAGTATTGGAGTGCGAGTTCTGCATCTTCTTGAGTATAAACTGGTTCTACGAGTTCTTCTCCTTTTTTGCGTGCTTTTTTGTTCACATATTCGGCTTCACGTTCTTGGATATAAGCACTGTCGCGGAGCATGTGATGGCAAAGGTCGCGAGTTGCAGGTGTGCAGTGGATCGGACCTTGGTAGCCTTTTTTTACTAAGCCAGGGATACTTCCGCTGTGGTCGATATGGGCGTGTGAAAGGATAACTGCATCTACTTCTGTGGGATCAAAGAGAAAATTGCGGTTTTTGGCTTCTGTTTCTTTCCTGCGGCCATGAAACATCCCACAATCAAAAAGCAGACGTTTGTCGCCTACTATTAGCATGTGTTTTGAACCAGTAACTTCGCGCGCCGCTCCGTAAGAGATGAATTGCATGGTGAGTTGTTAGTTGAGAGATTTGAGTTGAGAGTATGCGATATACCACTCCTGCTATTATACCACATTTTAGCGGCCTGCGCTAGCCCTCAACTGTTGAGCATTCGTTCTGCGAATTTCAATCTCCCTGTGGGTGTGCGTTCTTCTGGAGTGTTTGCGACTGGCTCGCTTGCCATCATGCCTAGTAAAAGCTGGGTTTTTTCCGATGGTATTGCTATCTCTCGTATTGTTTCGTTCTCTGGATTAACTAGTTTAATAGTTGTTGTCCCATCATCATTTGGTCTGACCTTCAATCTGAATGGGGTCCAAGTAAGTCTTATTGCCCTTGTTCGTGTTGTTGTTAGCTTTTCTTTGACCATTATTTGAGTTTTCTTAAGATTTAGCTTAATCTTACTTGCGATATTTCTTAACATCAATTCTATGTTTGATTTTCTTATGAATTTAAATGGAAAGGTTGGGCCTTTTGGGCATTTTGCCGGGCTTTTGGGTTCCGGTATTTTTGGGTTTATTCATTCGGTTATGACTCCGCGTTATGAAAGTCGTGTAGGCGGTGGTTCGTCGAGCTCATCATCTTCATCATCCGATGGTTCGTCGAGCTCATCGTCTTCATCATCCGGTAGTTCGTCGAGCTCATCGTCTTCGAGCTCGTCTGGTAGCTCGAGTAGTTCTTCCACCCCTGAGATATCTCTCGCTGATGTAATTGGCGGCGATGTACTCGGTAATGAGCAACTTACTCTCGGTGATGTTGTTGGCAATTAGTATTAACTTATTTTTTTTATGAAATTATCTAAGACTACAAATAATATCCTCATGGTCCTTTCGCTTGTCGGTGTTGTTATGATTTTGTTGTCGTTATGGAAGCATGATGCGAGTTATTTTTGGATTGAGGCTTGGTTTGTGATTGAGATTCTTGTTTTGACGGTTTTGACGAGGTCGATGGGGGCTTATCGAGGACTTCTTATGCTTGCGCAGGGAGTTTTTATCGGTGGTGGGTTGACTTTGCTTGTTGGGCAGGGGCTGAAGCTTGTGGGGGTTGATATTGATGCGGGTTTTTGGAGTAGTTATGTGTTCCCTGTGGTGGAAGAATTGGCGAAAATTGCTCCTGTTGTGCTTTTTGCTTATTTGTTTTATCGGAAGGAGAAGGTTTGGCCGAATATTTCTGATTTTTTGTTCTTAGCTGTGATGGCTGGAGCCGGGTTTAGTATGTTTGAGAAGTATTTTTGGGAAGGGATTTATTTTCCTTTTACTTATGGGCCGCATATTGGGGATTTGTACTTTTTTAGTGATGCGCTTGGGATAAATGTTGCCGGTGAGCCGTTTGGATTCATTGGTCATAGTGCTGCTACTGGGCTTATTGGTTTGGGGATTGGGTTTGGGCTTTATTGTAAAAAGAAATTTAAAGCTTGTGCGGATTGGTGGTGGCTCACTCCTGTTGTGGCTTTTTCTTGGGTGACGCTCGAGCATGTTCTCTCGAATTTATATTATTCAAATGGGTCTGAGGCGCTTTTGGCGATTGGTGGCGGGATGTTGACTCCGTGGATATTTTTGGCTGTGATGATTGGTGCTCTCTGCGTGGATTTCAAAGCGAGCTGGAAGTTTTTGGGGGAGTTTCCTCGATTTAAAAAGGAGCTTGCTTCGGATTGGAAAGGGATTATTAAAGGCTGCAAGAAGGGGCATTTTGCGTTTAAAAAAGCCTGGGTTCTATGTAAGAAAGTGCGGTTTGTTAATCTGATTGGGTGGAACCGATGATCACCAAGGTTTCAAAATCCCATCTGTGAAGTTCATTTTTTCATCTACAACAACCCCTATCGCTTCCGAGTACTGTTGAAGTCTTGAAAGCATGCCTTCTTTGGCATCCCCTTCCATAAGATACGGATCGCCAACATTATCTGTGAGTTTGATTGGGATTAATTCGTAAGTCGGATCATCGGGGTCTGTGAATGTGATGTACACACCGAGTCCTTCCTGTGTTCCGGTTGACCAATATTGGTCAAAAACGAAGTTGCCGAGTGAATAGAAGATCATCCCTTCGCCGTAGTTTTCTATGGATTGAATTACGTGAGGGTGAGTTCCCCAAATGAGGTCTGCTCCTGCGTCGATGAAGTCGTGAGCATGCTGTTGGATTGTTCCTGATGGGGTGTTTACGTATTCTGTTCCCCAGTGGATTGCGACTATTGTGAAGTCGGCTTGCTCTGCTGTTTCTTGCGTGAGGGCGGTTGCGGCTTCGTAATCGAGTGAGCCGTCTATGTCGTCGAATCCGAGCCAGCCTATTGTGACGTCGTCAAATTCCTGGATGTATGAGGAAAATTCGTTAACTTCGCGGGCGTGGCCGACGTAACTGATTCCTGCTCTTACGACGTATTCTTTGGTTTGGTCGTAGCCCGTGTCTCCTTGGTTGAAGATGTGGTTGTTTGCGAGATTGACGAAGGTTATGCCTTGCTCTGCGAGTAAGCTTGCTGTTTCTGGGAGAAATCGGAAACAAAGTTCGCAAAAAGATATTTGAAAGTCTGTGATCGGGCCTTCGAGGTTGATGCCGACTATTTCTGGGTCTTCCGAGTAGGTTGCGATGATTTCTGGGAGGTGTGTGAGTGGGAAAGTCGGGTCCTGCTCTAAGTAGCGGCTGCGAAGAGTTGCGATGTAGCGGCCGAGCATTGCATCGCCGAAGAGGAGCATCTCAAAAGGTTCTTCCGGCGGAGGCTCGACTGTGCGGATGTGGATTCGTGTGTTTGCGTGGCGAGATTTTTGGTCGAGAAGAAGGTGGCCCTGGAGCATTTGGCTCGGGACGCTGAGGAGGAGGATGAGGATTGAGATTATGATCTTTGCAAGCATTTAGTAATGATATTTTTTACCTGTTAAAATTGTGTGCGTTCGATAAAGCTGTTCCAACAGCAATATGTATGCAAGTTGGTGCGTGAAAGTTAGCTTCGAAAAAGAGAGGCGGAGGTGTGCTTTTTTTGCTATTTCAGGTGGGAAACCGTGTGGGCCACCTATGAGGAATGTGATTGCGCCTTTGCCGAAATCGCGCTGGTTGCGAATTATTTCTGCAAAGTCTTCTGATGAATATTGCTTCCCCTCGCGGTCGAGGGAGATTATGTGTGTTTGTGGGTCGAGGGATTTGGCGAGTGAGGCGTCGTCTTTTTTGGTTTCAACCTCGACTTTGGCAAAAGATTTGAGGCGTTTCAGGAATTCCTTTTCAGCCTCAAGGTATTCGGACTTTAATTTGCCGATTTTTAGGATTTTGATTTTGAGCATCTAGGCGCATTTTGCCAGATTTTACTCTGACAAGCTATCAATTTCTTGTTGCATTTTATACCCCACAATTAATGACATGATTTCCAAAGTAGTATCGTCGTCACAGATTTCCATAGAAGTTCCTGAATAATAGTAATATGTGTATCCTCCTTCTTCACAGCTCCAATCTTCCTGAGCTTTTTCATAAATATTGCTCAAAAGCCAATCCACGCCAATTTCTGTCAAATCCAGATCTACTTCCATTTCGTCTTCTTCTTCAAACGCAATAACAACGTGTCCAGAAGTATCTATTGAAATTATGCCGTAATCTACCGCAATAGTATCTATAAGCCTATCGGTCGTGACAAAATTTATCTCTAAATCTTTTGAAATCGAAACGATCTTGGCTGCCTGCGCTCTAGTCAGATTGTCATTTGGACCAAAACCTCCAGTCTCATAACCGCTAACAATGTCAAGATTGTAGGCTGTCATGACATAACTGACCTGCCAATCCTCTGTCACATCTTCAAAAACACTGAAGAAATAACTACCTTCTGTGTCCAACCCAAGTGCCTTAGTCAGAATCGACATCGCTTCTGCTCTGGTAATCGTTTGGTCTGGCAAGAAAACCCCACCGTCCTGGTAACCAGCAATTAATCCACTCGCCCATGCTGAATTAACATAGTCGTAATACCAATCATCCTCTGTAACGTCCAAGAAAGATGCGGTTTCGGAGCTAGCTTCATAACCCAGAGCTTCCATTACCATTTTTAAAAATTCTGCCCTCGTGACGTCCTGGTTAGGCATGAAAGTTCCATCATCATACCCGCTCACGATGCCATTTTCGTATAAATCTTCGATATATTCTGCGCCCCAATGATCTGTTATGTCGCTAAAAGTTGCATAAAATATTTCAAACGTTGTTTCTAATTCTGAAAGCCCAAGGTCTTCGCCATTTTCACCTACCACATTGAAGCTAGCTGCAATTCTGTAAGTCTCCCCTTCTTCCAATCCTTCAACTTCTGACAAATCTATACCTGGAGTTCTTTCAATACTTTCATCTGGAGTTAAAACAAATTCTTCTATTGCTTCTTCACATTCTATTTCTGAATCATCTGAGAAAACCGTGTATTCTAGTTCTCCATCATCGTTCATCTCTTTATATTCGCTTGTAAGTTCGTAATCGTAATTACAAGAATTTGGGAAAACCAGTTCCAAGTCTTCTTCCCCTGTGTTTGTGAGGGTAAGTGTGATGTTTACAGTATCGTCGATTGCGTACTGCTGCGCATCAAGTTCAAGACTGATTGAAGTATTCCAATCGGATGCTGTGGCAATGCTTACTGGTATTAGCAAGGTGAAGATCGCCAATGTTGAGATGAGTTTTTTCATGTGAAAAAAGGGTTAAGTATGCTAACAATAACACATTCCCGCTCTCGAGGAAGGGTTTTTTGAAAGGGCAGCATAGGTTCATGGTGTAATATTGAGAGCGTATTTTTTAACCAAATACACACCATGTTCAAGAAAAATCTTGCCCTCGTCGTGATGCTGACGCTTTTTGCATCTGTGGGGACCGCATTCGCTAGTTTTAGCGATGTAGATGAAGACAATCAGTATTATGACGCGATTTCTTATGTAGAAGATGAAGGGATCGTTGATGGGTATCCTGATGGGACTTACGGACCTGATATTTCTGTGAATCGAGCTGAGTTTACTAAGATTATTGTAAATTCTGTTTATGATGAGGAGACTATTGATGCTTGTGAGCTTGATGATGATGTTTTTACAGATTTTGATCATGGGGAGTGGTTCACTAAGTATGTTTGTGTTGCTTATGAGGAAGGGATTATAGATGGATATCCTGATGGGACTTATCAGCCTGCAAATACGATAATTTATGTTGAGGCGGCGAAGATCATTGTTAACGGTTTTGGATATGAGACAGAAGCGGATGATGAGGTTTGGTACAGGCCGTATATTCAGGTTTTGACGCAGTATGGGGCTGATCTTGATGTTGATTATGAACATGAGATGGCTCGAGGTGAAATTGCGGAGATGATTTATGTGCTTTTGACTTATGAAGAGGCAGAGCCAGGAGAAGAAGGCGAGGGTGAATATGAGGTTGATACTTCTGAGTTGTTTAGTGTAAATGAAATTGCGACCGATGCTGACGGAGCTCGAATGGTTTATAGCGTTGATTTGGATGAGGATGGGGATTTGGATGTTTTGGCTGCCAGTGCGGAAGACGACACTGTTGCTTGGTATGAGAATGATGGGCTTGGGAATTTTATTGAATATGACATTACTACCGATGCTAGCGGTGCTCACAGCGTTTATGCGGCTGATTTGGATGGAGATGAGGATTTGGATGTTTTGTCCACTTCTACTCGAGACGATACTGTTGCTTGGTATGAAAATGATGGAGAAGAAAGCTTTACAAAGCACGAAATCA
>CAZIHU010000003.1:15810-92927 GCA_964538865.1 uncultured Candidatus Peribacteria bacterium | reverse complement strand
ACTGTTGCTTGGTATGAAAATGATGGAGAAGAAAGCTTTACAAAGCACGAAATCACGACTGAGGCTGATGGAGCTCATTGTGTGAATGCAGCAGATATGGATGGAGATGGTGACAATGATGTTTTGGCTGCTTCGCAGTTTGATAATACTTTGGCATGGTTCGAAAATGATGGGGCCGGAAGCTTTACAGAGCATGAAGTTGATACGGAGGCTGAGACTGCAAAATGGGTTTATGCTGTTGACATGGATGGGGATGAAGATATGGATTTTGTAGCTGCTATGACAGATGCGAATACGGTTTCTTGGTATGAAAATGATGGTTCGCAGGAGTTCACCGAGCATGTGATTACTGATGAAGCTGAGAGTGTTCGCAGTGTGTTTGCTGCGGATGTTGACAGTGATGGAGATATGGATGTCCTATCTGCTTCGATAGATGATGGGACCATCGCCTGGTTTGAGAACGATGGATCGCAGGAGTTTACTGAGCACGTTGTTACTGATGATGCTGGAAGTGCTCGGTCTGTGTATGCGGTTGATATGGATGATGATGGCGATGTTGATATTGTGTCTAATTCGATGGAGGAAAATATCGCTTGGTTTGAAAACGATGGAGATGAGTCTTTCACCGAACATACACTTGCGATTGAGCTGGACACAGTTACTTCTGTTCACGCAGGTGACTTCGATGGGGATGGCGATATGGATGTTGTTTCGTCTTCGGAGGGAGATGACAGCATTATGTGGTTTGGGCAGTAGAGAGCAGACAGCAAGGAGCAGACAGCAGATTGGTGTTTCCCCGCATCTTGCGGGGAAACGGTTATCAATATGCTTGATGTCTGTTCGGCATCTGTGGTGTTTTTGCCTTTGGCAAAAACGGTTTATAGTAGCTTTCTATATAATCAACCCTAGCATCCTAAATGCCTAACGCCTAAAACGTATACGCTATGCTTGACTAGCATGCTGTCTACTGCGAAACTGCTGACATGTCGAATTTACGCAAAGGACAAATCGTTGAGATTCGAATTGAGAAACTTGCTTTTGGTGGTAAGGGGATTGGCACACTTGAGGATGGAAGGCGTGTGTTTGTTGAGGGGGTTGTCCCCGGGGACCGGATTGAAGCGAGTTTGTCGAAGATTAAGAAGAATTATGCTGAGGCGGAGTGTGTCCGCGTGATGGAGGAGGCTGTAGTTCGGATTGACCCGAGATGTAAGCATTTTGAGAGGTGTGGTGGTTGTAAGTGGCAGATGTTGCCGTATGAGGAGCAGCTTAAATACAAGGAATCGCAGGTTAAGGAGGCGCTTGAGCATACCGGTGGCGTTGTTGATGTTGAGGTGCGATCGATTATTGGATGTGAGGAGCCTTGGTTTTATAGGAATAAGATGGAGTTTTCTTTTGGGAATGAGTCGAAAGAGGATCCGGAGGTGCGGCTTGGGCTGCATCCTGCGGGCAGGAGGGTTGATGTTTTTGATGTTGAGGAGTGTTTTCTTGGGTCTGAGAAGGCTGCGGAGATTTTGGAGCGTGTTCGAGGGTTTGTACGCGAACACAATCTTCCTTTTTATAATTTCAGGAATAATGAAGGGTTGCTTTCTTCCCTATTTATCCGTGAGGGAAAGAACACCGGCGAGATCATGGTGAATCTCGTGACTTGTAAGCCTGAATTTCCTCTTCAGAAGGAGTTTGTTGAGCTTCTTTCCGATGTTGCGACGTCGATTTATTGGACAAGTGTGAAGCGGAAGCGTGGAGTACCGACGCAATTCACTGAACATCTTTTGTTTGGGAAGCGGACGATTACTGAGAAACTTGGCGATTTGCAGTTTAAGATTTCGCCGCAGGCATTTTTTCAGCCGAATACGCGGCAGGCTGAGGTTTTGTATGAGGAGGTTAAGAAGGCGGCTGGGCTGACTGGTGAAGAGGTGGTTTTTGATTTGTATTGTGGGACTGGGACTATTGGTTTGTTTTGTGCTCGGGATGCGAAAATGATTTATGGGATCGAGCTGAATGAGGATGCTATCAAGAATGCGAAGCAAAATATGATGATGAATGGGATTGAAAATGCCTGGTTCAAAGCTGGGGACGTTGATTCGAAGTTGTATGAGGTACCGGGAGTGCCTGATGTTGTGATTGTGGATCCTCCTAGGTCTGGATTAGGTGAGAAAGTTACTAAGAAGGTTTGTGATTTTGAGCCTGGGCGCATTGTTTATGTTTCTTGTGACCCTGTGAATTTGTCGAGAGACGTTAAGTATTTTAAGGAGCATGGGTATGAGCTGAAGTATGTTCAACCTGTGGATATGTTTCCGCATACATATCATATTGAGAATGTGGCATGTTTAGTTCGTAGGCCGTAGACCGTAGTTCGTAGTGTGGGTGTTTTTGCTTCGCAAAAACGGTTATTTGTATTGCGCTACTCTGCTGGAATTTTGCACCTTTTCTGTTTTTGGGTTAAAATTTCCCTCGAAGATTTCCTAAAACAAAAACAAAATGAAAAAACAAATGAAAAAGACTATCGCAACTATTGCGCTGGTTGCAATTGCCATGAGTGTTATTGGTCTAAGTCTGTTCGCGAAAGCGGCTGAAGTTGAGATAAATAATACTGTCATGTTGAACGAGGCTATTGATGATGATTTGTATGTACTGGGCGGGACTGTTGGGGTTATTGCGGATGTGAACGGTGATGTAATTGTTCTTGGTGGGGAGGTTGAGATCGAGGGGAATGTTGAGGGCGATCTTTTTGTTGGGGGTGGAAATGTGACTGTGAACGGTGATGTGGCAGATGATATACGTGCTATTGGCGGATCTATGTTAGTAAATGGGAATGTTGGCGATGATCTGATTATTGCAGGGGGGACCGTCAGCTTTGCTTCTAATAGCGTTGTTGAAGGTGATATTTATGGACTTGCTGGAAATGCTAATTTGAGGGGTACTGTATCTGGTAATGTTACTGTGATTGCCAGTATTGTTTCTTTTAGTGGAGAAATTTTGGGTGATGCGAAATTTACCGCTCAGGATTCTCTGAGTATTTATGAAGGATCTCAGATTCACGGTGATTTGACTTATCGTTTTAAGAAAGAGGTTGATGTGCCGAGTGGAGTTGTTTTAGGCGAAGTTTCCTTTAATGAGGTTCCTGAAATCATTGAAGAGGAAGAGGAGGAGGAAGAGGTTGTAGAGGAAGTTGCTCCTGTTGAAGCTCCATCCGGGATTGTTATTACTCGGGGGACGGTTCTTATGAGGATTTGGTCGTATGTGAGCCTGATTGTGATTGGTCTTGTCTTTTTGTTGCTGGTTCCTTACTCCTGTCGGGAGGTTTCTGGTTTGGTTAAGCAGCATTATGGAAAGACTTTGTTTTATGGACTTATGTTTATCGCGGGGATGCCTGCGGTTGCGATTATGTTGATGTTTACTGTTGTCGGATTTAAATTGGCGGTTTTGATGCTTCTTGTGCTTGCTTTTGCTTGGCCGATTGCCAAGATTTTTGCTTCTTATTTTATCGGGAGCTTGATTTTGAGGCATAAAACTAAAACCACCCACTTCTGGAAGGAGTTTGGTCGTTTGGCTCTTGGGCTTTTGATCTTGTTAGTTGTTTCCGCGATTCCTTATGTCGGCACTTTGGTTTATTGGATTGCGATCTTTATTGGGCTTGGAGGTGTTGTTATGTATGGGCTTAGGATTTTGAAGGATTTGAAGAGGAAAAAGGCTGTGTGAGTTGGAATGTCGAATGTAGAATGTGGAATGTCGTTTTCTTTAAAAAACTCATTCTAATTGCGCAATTCACAGGTGTAGGGATGAATTGTGAAGTTAGCGTGGGGCGCGGGTTGACTTTTTGGGTGTTTGTGGTAGAGTCCTGGTCTATGTCACATGCTCTCGATACATCATCGCAGTCTTGTTTTGAAAGCCCTGATACCGGGCTTGGTTTGGCATGGCAGTTGGCGCTCGAGGAGTATCCTGCATTTGGGGATTTGAGTGTGAGGGAGGATGAGGCTTCAGATCGTAGTTATTTTAGTGCGGATGATCTGGAAATTGTTTTAGCGACAGATCATCGTATGTCTGAGAGAACTGTTGCGGCTGCAGCTGAGTTGCTTGGTTTGGCAGTAGAAGAAATCACGCCGGAGATTTTTCGTGTCTATGTATTTGCTCATGAATTAGGACATGCTCATCATTATTTTGAAGAGCACCATCATCTATCTAATGGCGCAAAGGTGCACCATGGGAAGCGTTTAGAAGAAATCACTACTTTGCCTGTACCGAGAATTAGGCCTAGCATTTTGCGAGAAAGAGTAGAGTTTTTTTATGATATCCATCGTTCTCGGCTTTATTGGCTAAATATCACCCTTGAGGCGCTGCCAGATGCTCAAACTGCTGCTTACAGAAATCTGCCTACAGAGAGATATGCAGATCAGTTCGCTGCGGATTTTATGTTGAGGCATGGTCTTGTCTCAGCTTCCTAAGCTGCCCTTCTGCCCCACCGAATGCGTAGTTCTTGGCCGGTTGTCCTGCGGCATTCACGACGCGGTGGCATGGGATTGAATCTGGGTCTGGATTGCGATGCAAAATATTGCCGACGGCGCGAGCGGCTTCCCCGTTGCCGGCAAGGCGGGCGACTTGGCCGTAAGTTAAGGTTTGGCCGGGTGGGATGCGGCGGACTATTTGATAAACTTCTTCAGAGAATTTCATGTTTTTATATCGTGTTTCGCTTTGCGAAACGAGTTAATATTATTGGCCCGGGGATCGCTCACCTCGTTCGCTTCCTCGGGCTGCTGAAATCTTTCCTAGCAAAAACTAGCAATATCAAAATGCCAACTGCCAAGATGCTTGTAATTATGGATTCCGCATCTTTTTGCTCAGGAAAAGACAAGGTTAATAATAGGGCGCCTAGTCCCATTACGATAATGGCGCTTATGTATGCCCATTTCTTTTTTTGGGCTAATCCCCATCCTATAGCGATGTAAAATATTGTAATCAATATTCCACATACATTTTCGACGGTATTGTCTGTTAATATTGGGTTTCCGACAGGTCCTACAATAATTTCAATCAATAAGAGCATCAGTGCCATCATCCCCATTATTGCGAACAGGTATGATGCGACTCTTGTTGGCCAGGATATGTTTTTTATTTTTTTAAAGTATTTACCCATCGTAATGCTGCACGTTTATTTTTAATTTCTCCTGCGAGTTGTTTTTCGTGGAGTTCTTCGAGGATTTCGCCAAGTTTTGGTCCGGCTTCTATGTCGAGAATTTCCATCACTTCTTCTCCGCTGAGGAGTTTTTTTGGTTCTTTTTTGATGCGGCGTGCTGATTTTTTGTAAAGCTCGTTAAGCTCGTCGAACATCGAGTAGTCGCTTGGGGTTGTACCTGCTATGTCTGCTTTAAAGACTGTCATGAGGAGTGGGAATGCAGGTTTTTTGAACCATTTGAGGCGCTTGCCTTCCGGCATTTCGATCAGTTGCTTCATGTCGAAGTGATGCGTGATTGCGAAGCAGACTTCCTCGATGAATTTGCGTGGAAATTTGAGGCGGCGGAGGATTTTTTGGGCCATTTCGCCTGATTGTTCCGGGTGGCCGTCGTATCTGATGCGTTCTTTTTGTGCGAAAGTTTGAGGTTTGGCAATGTCGTGGAGGAGGACTGCCCATTTTTCTTCGAGAGTGGCGTTTGGGGGGAGTGAGGCGAGGCATTGCATTGTGTGGTCCCAGACATCCCCTTCGTGGTGGAATTCGACAGGTTGGGCGACGCCTTTGAGCTCGAGTAATTCAGGCATGACGTATTTGAGAACGCCTGTGTCTTCCATATCTTCCCATCCTTCGACGGGATTGTCGTCCAGCATCATTTTGTTGAGTTCGTCGCGGAGGCGTTCACCTGACACCTTGTCTGCAAGCTGGGCATGTTTCTGGAGTGCTTTGTAGGTGTCGGGGTGATATTGGAAATCGAGCACCGTTTTAAACCTAATTGCGCGGACTATCCGCAAGTGATCTTCGAGGATTCGTTCGTGTGGATCGCCAATGAATCTGATGAGGCGGTCTTTGATATCGCGTCTGCCTTCTACAAAATCGATGATTTGCTTCTGGATTGGATCATAAAAAAGTCCATTGATCGTGAAATCCCTACGTTTTGCATCTTCTTCAGGGTGTGAAAATTCGATAGCATCAGGCCTGCGTCCGTCTGAATATCCGCTATCCGATCGGAAAGTGGCGATTTCGAAATGATGGCCTTTGACCACTGCCATGATAATCCCGAACTCCTTCCCTATTGGGATTGTGTGCTCGAGGAGGTCTTCGATGACTTCAGGCTTGGCGTTTGTGGCTATGTCGAAATCTTTGGGTTCGCGCTGAAGGAGTATGTCCCGAACACATCCGCCTGCCCAGAAAGCGTCGTAACCGGCTTTTCGGAGGATCTTGACGATCTTGATTGAAGTTTTTTCCATGTGTTAGTGAGAAATCAGAAAGCAGAAGTGAGAAGAGATGGAGTCCCGCCATGGCGGGACGGCTGATAGTACTTGACGCTTGTTCGGTGTCTTTTGTATTTGTGGTTTCTTACTTTTTAGATTTTAATGTATAGGCTCGTTTTTGCGAAGCAAAAACACCTTCCACTTGGTACTACCTCACTAACTCACTTGGGTCTAACATGAAAATTCTTGGCATCGAAACTTCTTGTGATGAGACTGCGGTTGCTGTCGTTGAGGATGGCACTCGCGTTCTGAAGAATGTGATTTACTCACAGATTGCCGTACATGCGAAGACGGGTGGAGTTGTTCCGGAAGTCGCTGCGCGGGAGCATATCTTGAAGATGATTCCGGCTTTGCGGGAGGTTGATCTTGATTCGATCGATGCGATCGCCGTGACGCAGCGTCCAGGTCTGATTAGTTCGCTACTGACCGGGACTGTGACTGCTTCGACGATGGCTTTGGTTCTCGATAAACCGCTTATCCCCGTGAATCATATTCATGGGCATATTTATTCGAATTGGCTTGGGCGTGATGATGCCGTGCAGTTTCCTGTTGTGGTTTTGACGGTTTCGGGCGGGCATAATGAGTTGATTTTGATGCGGGGGCATGGGGATTTTGAGGTTCTGGGTGAAACTCTTGATGATGCGGCTGGTGAAGCTTTTGATAAAGTTGCGCGGATGTTGGGGCTTGGGTATCCGGGTGGGCCTGAAATTTCGAGGGTTGCTTTGGAGGGTGATGGCGCTAAATATGATTTACCACGAGCTTGGCTTAAGAAGGAGAGTTTGGATTTTAGTTTTTCTGGATTAAAAACTGCTACTTCGCGTTTGCCACTCGAGGATACGGCGAATGTTGCGGCGAGTTTTCAGGAGGCGACTTGTGATGTTTTGTCGGAAAAGTTGAGGCGCGCTGCTGAAAGATTTGGGGCAAAAGAGGTGCATCTTGCTGGTGGAGTTTCGGCTAATTTGAAGTTGAGGGAAATGGTTGCTGAGAGGATTTCTCTCCCTGTTAAATGGCCTGAGAAAATCGAGTATTGTACTGATAATGGGGCGATGATTGCGGCGGCGGGGCATTTTCAGTTTGAAAAAGATCCTGTAAAGTATGCCCAGTGGAAAAACGTTAGTGCTTAAAAATATAAATAATGAAAAAATACAAAATGAAACTACTTCTTGGTGGAGGCATTTCAATCTTGTTGATTGGCACAATTGCTTTTGGTTCTGTTTCGAACTTTTTTGGTGCTTTTAATTCGTTCAGCGGATTTGCCCGAGAGTGTAGTGATAGGGTTGATAATGACGGTGATGGTTATATAGATTTGAATGGTTGTGATTGTGATGGAAATGGGAGAATTGAGACTGGACTAGGGGCGGAAACTGCTTTGCGAAATTCTTTGTGTGAAGCTGAACCTGGCAGTGATGTTGCTGGGTATACTGCTTGGTGTAATGGTAAAGAAGCTGGTGTTTGGTATGATGCTGATCCTGATTGCGAGGGTAGGTTTGATGATTCGGAGGGGTCTGAATTGGTGGACAAGGTAATATTAGTTGTTGCTGATTCTTTGAGAGCAGATCATTTAAGTTGTTATGATTATGTGAGAGAAACTTCTCCTAACATAGATGAATTTGCTTCGGAGGGGGCACTGTTTTCTTGGTCAATAAGTCAAGCAAGGTGGACGCTTGAATCTTTTACTTCGTTTTTGTCTTCGTTACATCCAATCACGCATAGGGTTTCTTCTGGAGACAGTCCTCCTTTGGATGATTGTTGGGAAACTTTGCCTGAAGTTTTGAGTGATAATGGCTTCAAAACTGTGGCATTTTCTAATGGTCCTCCTTTTAATAGTCCTGATTACCAAGGAGATATTTTTGATGAGTTCTATTCTGACGATGAGATTGATGAAGGTGAGTTAAATGATGAGATTACTGATTGGCTTGGCGATAATTCTGATGAGTCGTTTTTTATGATGATTCATTATGCATCACCACACAGCCCTTATGATGCTCCAGAACCTTACGGGGACATGTATTTAGGAGATGAGCATTATTTAGCAGATATTTATCCTGATGCTCCAGAAGTTTGTGAAGATAGCGAATGGGGAGAAGATGGATGTATCGGGTCGGCGATTGCGGAAGATGGTATTTTGGATATTGATCATTATGTTGCTGAATATGATGCAGAGGTAACTTATTTAGATTCAGAATTTCAAAATTTACTAGATGAACTTGAAGGTCTAGGAATTAAAGATGACACTTTGATTATTTTAACAGCAGATCACGGTGAAGTGTTTGCAAAACACAACATTTATTTGGAGCATGACTGGTTCTATGACGATACTTTGCATGTTCCTTTGATAATGCGGCATCCTGAATTTATTGATCCGATAGTCATTGATCCTCAAGTACAAAGCATAGATATTATGCCTACTGTTCTAGAAGCTGCTGGTATTGAAGGTCCTGACACAATGCAGGGTAATAGTTTGTGGTTGCTGTTTAATGGAAAGAGTAAAAATGATACAAACGTTTTTAGTAATGAATCAGACTGGGTGGCATCCGTTAGGAATGATAATTGGAAGTTAATCAAAGAAATATATACTGGTGCAGTTGAGTTATTTAATCTCAATAATGATCCTCATGAACTTAGTGACGTTTCTGATACCAATCCTGGGGTTGTAGCTGCGTTAGAAGCCGAGATCCAAGATTATGTTGATAGTTATAGTGAGCTGGTTTGCGTAGCGGATGATCCTTGTTCTGACGGTCTTTATAATGAGGGCGAAGAGGGGCTTGATTGTGGTGGGGATTGTTCTGATGAATGTGTTTTTGACGAAAAGTCCGGGGGACTAGAAGCTGACGAAATTTGGTCTGGGAATATTTATGTAGATGGCGTAGTGTCTGTTCCCGAAGGTGTAACTTTGACTATCGAACCTGGGACCGTTGTTAAGTTCCGATACGATCGAGATTATAAAACTTTTGATAGAGGAGGTTTACAAGTGGTTGGCGGGGATATTCTTGCCGAAGGGACTAGCGATGAACAGATTTGGTTCACTTCTGCAGCAGAAGATCCGATTAATGGTGATTGGAACGGCATTACAATTGAAGATAGCGCAGATAGTATTTTTGATTATGTTATTGTTGAATATGGTGAGCTTGGTATTGAACAGTTTGACTCTTCAGTTCCTATTACAAACTCTATAATCCGATGGTCTAATTCTGAGGGGTTGTATGCGGAGAGATCAGATCCTTATTTTGGCAGCAATCTTCTGTATGGGAATGGTTATCATGAAATTGCTTTGGAGCAATATAATAATGCTGTTACTGTAGATAATATTTTTCAAGATGGTCACAGGGCTCTACATAATCAAGAAACCGATAATTATATTGCTGGGAATTGTTTTTTGGATGAAGAAAAGGATGAAATTACTGCTGATCAGGAATCTGTTTTGGAGGTAGTTAATAATTATTTTTCTTTTTTTGAAGAAGATGCCGTTTCATTCGATCATACTGTTGAGATTAATGACGACTATTTAACTGTTAATAATTTTGGTGGTGATTCGTTTTCATGCTCGGAGTTTGATTTTAATGATGTTAAAAATTTCGAATTGGGTTATGTCCCAGGAGATGACGAGGATGAATTCCCTTATGTGTACGATGAGGAGGATGAAACGAGAAGAGTGTTAAATATGCTTGGTGAAGGTTTGTATTTTGGTTGGTCTTTGGAATATGTAGGTGGTTATCTGTATAGATTTAGTCTTGGCAATGGTGAGACGGGAGATTTATTGGATTTCATTAAAATTGATCCTGATACTGGTGAGTACGAATTGTTTGCTAATGATGACATTATGAATGCTAGAGGGTTAACTCATGATGGCGAGTATTTTTATGTTAATGATTTTAGTTTGTTAAAGATTTTTAAGTTCACTTTGGAGGAAGATAGTGACGAAATCACGATTGTGGATTCTTTTGATATTCCTGATGCAGAGCTAGGTGGGACAAGAGGATTAACAACAGATGGTGATTATTTATATTTAAGGAGTAGAGATGGTGACTACTTGTACCAAATGACGATGGATGGCGAAGTTGTAGGCGAATTAGACATCCATGGTACTTCTATTGTTTGGACTGGCGAATATTTCTGGGTTACTGATGGGTGTGGTAAAGGAATTTGCAAATATACTTCCGATGGAGAACTAGTTGGAGAAATATATCCTCCTGCAAAGGATGCATGGGCAATTACTTGGGATGGAGAATATTTATGGACTCTTCAAAGAACTTGTGAGGAGTGGGATGACCCGAAGATTTATCAAATTGAAGTCCTGGATGACTCTTTGGATGAAGATGTCGATGAGGATGAAGATTGCTATTTTGATTCGCAATTTGAGTGCGTTTCTTATGAGATTTTTGAGGATTATTTCACTTTTGAGATTGAAAACATTGGAGATGACTTCATTATCGATACGATCAATCAGTATTTCATGGGAGAAGGTTCGGATATGTCGGATTGTGATCCTTTGGAAGATCTTAATCTAGAAATTGGATCTAGCGATGATGCGGAAATTATATTTCCTTGTGAGGTTCTCGCAGAGTATGTAGGAGAAACTCTTGATATGTGGATACAAATTGTCGGTGATGGTGGGACCATAGATGGAAGGATCGTTTTCGATGGGAGCTGATGATGTGTAACCATTATGGGTTGCTGAGGGGCCTGCTTTGTGTTATAATTATATAATGTTTTTTAACCATAAAACAAAAATGGAACACGACACACATGTGCCAGACATCGTATCTGGACAAAAGAAAAAAGGATCCAAAAAGAAATGGATTCTAGGGGGAATTGCTTCGGCTTTGCTCATCGTTGCAATTGTATTCGGAGCTACTTCAAATTTCTTCGGAGCTTTTGGATTGGGGAAAGGGATAAGCATCACTTTGCCATCCGGCCTCACTCCAATATCCGTTGAAAGCGGAGAAGACACTGTGCTGCTTGGATCTTTTGATTTTACCGGGCCTTCTGCTGGTAAATCGATTTTGAAACAAGTAATTCTAACAGGTTATCTGGATGAAGATGGGGACGGTGATTATTCGACAACAGAAGATAATAGTGTTGCGTTATATGACCTTATTGATGATTTTTGGGCTGAAACTGGTGATGGTAACGCCTTGGGGACACCTTATACAGTCGATGCTACCGCAAGCACTGTGACTTTTACAGGTCTTGGTCTTGAAATTGAAGCAGGTGCCACTCAAACTATGAATATTTATGGGACTTTAAGCAGCTCTGCTCCTGGGAATTCTGATAGTGATTTTATAGCTTTTGATATCGATTTACCTAGGGATGATGCATATGCAATAAATCCACTTGGTACCGAGGTTCTAGTTAAAGGGAAGGATACTAATGGTACAGAAGATAGCCCGAATTATTATGTTGAGATTGCGGGGGAAGTGTTCTCAATAGATGATGTCTGTACGGATTATGAAGAGTTTAGCGAGGACAACATCTTCTGTTATGACGATGGTTGCCATTATAACACTGAAGGTGCAGTTGTGTGTGCTGAGGACTATTGTCCAGCTTTTAATATTAGCAGCTCAACTCTATCAAGTGGTTACTTTTATTGTAATACTGACACTTGTTATTATGATGTTGAAAATCCAGGTGAATATTACACAGAAACGGCCTATTCTGATGGCTGTAGGAAAGAAAACTATCTCTTTTGGAGTACTTATTGTACCAATTACACTTTGATTGATGAAAACAGCATAGATTGTAACGATAGCTGCATCTATTATTCTGATGGGACTTCTGAATGTTTTGACTGGAGTGTGTATTGTGATGGTGATTACACAGCAAGTGGTGAAACCATAACTTGTGATGATGGTTGTAGCTATGATATGGATGGGGCTGATTGGTGCGATCTTGGCTCTTTTGTAGACAATTATTCATCACATTCCGCATGTGAATTACAGAGCGATGGCTCTTATTACTGTGCTGATTATGCTTACTATTTTGATGATTATTATTACGTTGATTGGTATAGTACATATTACTGTTATGATGGAAGGTCCGGCTCTGGAACAACAGCTTCCGGCTCATACTGTTCAGAAGAAGAGGATTATGAGTGGGATTACTACGATGACGGCAGTGATTCAACAGATGATGGTTACTACGATGAGTATGGCTATTATCATGAGGGTGGAGATTCTGGCACTGGTTCGAGCGGAACCGGATCATAAAAATTTCATAATTTTTAAAAGGGCTCTTTCCTGACGAAGGAGCTCTTTTTTTATTTACTTATCCCCTCAAACCTGTATAGTTAGTTTTAGCACTTTATTTTCGCTAACCTGTTTTCACATGTCCGATGACACCAATGCCGATGAGGGGAAGAAGGAGAAATTTCGAACTCCGGTAGGTATTCACGATATCCTGCCTGATGATCATGAGTATTTTACTTTTATCAAAAAAGTTGTGCGTCATCGTGCTAGGCAGTGTGGTTTTAGGCGTATTACGACTCCGATTATGGAGTATACCGGTGTTTTTGAACGTGGTATTGGTGGCTCGACAGATATTGTTGATAAGGAGATGTATACTTTCGAGGATAAGGGCGAGCGCAGCATGACTCTTAAGCCGGAAGGAACTGCAGGTGTTGTTCGCAGTTATATTCAGCATGGGATGAAGGAGTGTCCTCAGCCGGTTCAGCTTTACTATATTGAGCCGCATTTCCGTTATGATAAGCCTCAGAAGGGTCGTTATCGTCAGTTTTGGCAGTTTGGTTTCGAGATAATTGGTGAAAGTGATCCTGCTCTTGATGCACAGATCATAGATTTGGCTTATAAGATTAATGAAGATCTAGGTGTAGGTCATCTGTTTACGATTCAGCTCAACAATATTGGCTGCCCGAAGTGTCGTGCGAAATATAAGGAGGATTTGGTGAATTTTTATATTGGGAAGGAGCGGTCGCTTTGTTCTAATTGCCAGGAAAGGGTGGAAAAGAATCCTCTCAGATTGCTGGATTGCAAAGAAGAGGATTGCGGTATTCTTGCGGAACTTGCGCCTAAATTTGAGCAATATAGGTGCAGTGATTGTGTTGATTTTTATGAAAAACTTAAGGGATTCCTTGATGAGCTTGAGATTGAATATGTTGAGAATCCTAAGTTGGTTCGAGGTCTTGATTATTATACCGGGACTGTTTTTGAGTTTTGGGATAAGCATAAGGGCGCGCAAAATGCGATTGGTGGAGGTGGTCGATATGACCCGTTGGCTGAGCTGATGGGTGGGCAGCCTACTCCTGGTGTCGGTTATGCGGCTGGGATGGAGAGAATTATTGCAAATATGAAGCGTGAAAATGTGCGCGTGCCTTCTAAGGATGATTTGCATGTTTTTGTTGCGCAGCTTGGAGATGAGGCCAAGAAAAAGTGCCTTCCTCTGATGAATAAGCTTCGTGAGCGCGGTGTGAAGACTGTTGGTGCTCTCGGTAAGGCTAGTATGAAGGCTCAGTTGCGTCTGGCTGATAAGTTCGATGTTCCTTACACTCTGATTATGGGGATTACCGAGGTTCGGGAAGGTGTGATTATTATTCGCGATATGGCGAAAGGTCAGCAGAGAAGTGTACCTCTTGATGAGGTTATCGAGGAGGTGATTAAACTGATTGGTGAGGATAATTTGGATAAGTATTCGCCGGGGGAAGTGTTGTATTAGCTTGCAACTTGCAACTTGCAGATTGCAGTATGGAATTATTAATTTTAAATAGATATGAAAAATATGATTTTGATTGGGGGGCTTGTGGGAATTCTCATGATTAGTGGTTGTGGCGGTGGTGGACCTTATAAGGAATTCGCGCAGTGTTTAACAAAAGCTGATGTTGTGATGTATGGAACAGATTGGTGCGGTCATTGTACGGATCAGAAGGAGATGTTTGGGGATGATTTTGATTATATTGAGTTTGTTGATTGTGATTTCCACTCTGAGGAATGTTCGGAGGCTGGAATAACAGGTTATCCGACTTGGCTTATCGATGGTGAGGTTTTGGGAAGAGGGTCGCAGACGTTTGATGCCTTGGCTGAGGCGAGTGGGTGTGAGGCGCCGTAGGTTAGACTTGGAGACTTGGAGAGGGGAAGAGCTAGACGTTGCATATTATCTCTGGTAAAAATTAGGTATGAAGAAGTTTTTTGCAGCACTGGTTTTGAGTTTTCTCCTTGCTCCCCTTGCAGCAGCGAGTTTTTCCGATGTTTCCGAAGGCTATCGTTACCATGCTTCGATCACTTATCTCGAGGAGAATGGCATAATCCAAGGATATGATGATGGGACTTTTATGCCGGATCAGGATGTGACCAGGGCTGAGGCGCTCAAGATTATCCTTCTTGGTAGTGGAATCGATGTTTCCGAGCAAGATGCGTATGAGCTTCCCTTCTCTGATCTCGTGAATGATGCCTGGTATTTATCTTACATTGCGAGAGGATATGAGCTTGAGATTGTCGAGGGATACGATGACGGGACTTTTATGCCTGAGCAGACTGTGAATTTGGCTGAAGCTCTCAAGATTATCACGCTCGCAACAGATGCTGAGCTTCCAGAAGTTACTGAGAGCCCTTATGATGACGTGCCTGCCGATGTTTGGTATGCGTCTTATGCGCAGTATGCGAAGGATTTGAACCTGATAGAGCCGGAGGATGATGGCTTGCTTCATCCAGATCAGACTGTGAGTCGAGCGGAGCTTTCGGAAATCATGTATCGGCTTATGTACATCGAGGAGCATGGGCTCGAGGAGTTTGATATTAGTTTAAATTGGCAGTCTTATCAGAATGAGTTGGGTTATGAGGTCAAATATCCTTATGATTGGCAAATTCTTACTATTTCTGATGGTGGGGTTGTGCTTTGGAATAAGGATGAGGGGCATAATCAGGCTGGTTTTGATCGGCAATATCCGAATTCGGCGAGTGTTTCGATTTTTGTGCATGAAAATAGTGATGGGCTGGATTCCGGTGAATTTTTTGCTGAAATTATTGAGCTGGCGGATTATGGGGATGATGTTGTTTTTGAGGAGCTGACGGTGAATGGTTTGTATGCTTTACAGGTTTATTATGAAAGAAATATTGAGCCGATTATGGATATGTATGTGTATATGCCGAATGATGCGATTCTGGTGATGTATGGGAGTCATGGGAATGGAGCTCTTGCGGAACATTCGCATGATCAGGTTTATGGGATTGAGGTAAGTGCGGTTTATGTTGAGGATGCGGTTACTTCTGTTACTGAGTGGGAAGAAATTCTTGAAGAGGCGCGGAGTTTGATTATGGTTGAGGAGATGGGGACGTATGTTTTGCAGCTTTTTGATGATAGGTACTTGATTGAAACCGATACGATCGGTGTCGGGACTGGGCCTGTTGATTACTATTACAGTGCTGGGGGTGATGTTACGCTGAAGTATGAGAGGTCGTTTGATATGATTTTGGATGTGGCTGATGGGAGTACGACGGCGTTTTAAATCTCGAATTTCGAATGTGGAATTTCGGATATGGGTTTTTAGGTTTAAAAAGGTTGACTTCCGGGGTTTTTCATGGCATAATTATGCTCTTTAATTTCACCCATGAAAAAAGCCGTCACAACAATTCTTCTCCTCGGTCTTATGCCTGCTACAGGTTGTAGCAACGCAAATAACGATATTCTTGACGAACCTGTGTCTCCTGCCCTCGAAGGGCTTCAGGATCATGATGAGTTTTTTGATACTGGTTGGGATCTGAATCATGATATTACCGTGAATGCGGTAGATAATATGATGGCGAATTGGGAGTGAGTTCATAGTTCGTAGGCCGTAGTTCGTAGTGTGGTGTTTTGCTTCGCAAAACGGTTTATAGTAGTATCTCGTCGTTACTCAACTACTTATTTTTTATGAATTACGATCAGCGCTCACTCGAGGAGCATCGCAAGAATCGCGGCAAGATGGAGGTTTCGTTTAAGGTTCCTGTGGAGACGCAGGATCAGCTTAGTGTTCACTATACTCCAGGTGTGGCGGAGCCGTGTCGGGCGATTTTTCAGGATGAGGAGGAGGCTTATAAGCTGACGCCTAAGGGGAATATGGTGGCGGTTATTACTGATGGGTCGGCTGTTTTGGGCCTTGGGAATATTGGCGGACTTGCCGGTTTTCCGGTTATGGAGGGGAAGGCTCTTTTATTTAAAAAATTTGGAGGGGTGGATGCTGTGCCGATTTGTCTTGATACGCAGGATACTGAGGAGATTATTTCTACTATAAAAAACATTGCACCGCAGTTTGGTGGGATTAATCTGGAGGATATTTCGGCACCGAGGTGTTTTGAGATTGAGAGGAGGCTTGATGAAGAGCTCTCCATACCTGTTTTTCATGATGATCAGCATGGGACGGCGATTGTGGTTTTGGCTGGGCTGATTAATGCTTTAAAAATTGTTAAAAAGGATGATCCGAAAATCGTTCTTAGCGGAGCTGGGGCTGCTGGTGTTGGGGTTGCAAAATTGCTTTATAAATATGGTTTTCATCAGATTACTGTTTGTGATAGTCGAGGGGCGCTTTATGAAGGGCGTGAGGGCATGAATGAGTCGAAAGAGGCGCTTGTGCGGCTTATTGGCGGAACTGAGGGTTCACTTGAGGATGTTATGAAGGGGGCGGACGTTTTTGTGGGGATTTCTGCGCCGGGGATTGTATCTAAAGAGATGGTGCGGTCGATGGCTAGTGACCCTATTATCTTCGCTATGGCGAACCCTGATCCCGAAATCAGCGTCGAGGATGCTCGAGAAGCTGGTGCTAAGGTGATTGCGACAGGTCGGAGTGATTATCCGAATCAGGTTAATAATGCAGTAGCTTTCCCTGGTATTTTCCGAGGAGCTCTTGATAATCGGGTTAGGTCGATTACTGATGAGATGAAAGTGGCTGCTGCGGAAAGCTTGGCTAATTTGATAAAGTCCCCTACCCCGGATAAGATCATCCCGTCGGTCTTCGATGAAGGGGTTGTTGAGGCGGTTGCCGGGGCCTTATAAGGTCTCGCTGCTTAGGCGTCGTTCGTTTTGAAGCAATCTGAGATAGATGGCAAATCCCGCGCCTTGAGGGTGTTTTAAGATCGTTGACACCTCTTCTTCAGTCAAATCTCTGCCCAAAATAACTTCAAACATTTGTCCTGTGGCATCTACTGGTGTCTGGCCGGGGCCTATAGAACCGAGACCGTATTTTATGACTCCTGCTTGGTCTTCTAAGCCGACCATTTGCATTGTGTCTGCCAGAAGGCCATCCCCTACATTTCTATGCAATGAGTCTGCAATTTCCTCGAATGTTGCTTTGCCTATCAATAAACGATCTAAGTTGTTTTTTACTCCACTCTCCAAAATAGCTGTTGCAAGAATTCTTGCTGTCATGTCCTGATCCAATCCTTGTCCGATCAAAAATCCATACATTTCCACATAAACCGGGATGTGATTTGGATCTATAAATAATCCTTGGAAACGATATTTACTTAAGAAATCTTCATCAATTCCTCCATTACACAAAATATCTGCTGCAATGCTTCTAACTTGCAGTCCTCTATTAGCAAAAGTTACTCCACTTTGCATAAGATCATCTTGTGAAATACCATCAATGCCTAATTCGTCCTGTAAATCAGAGCCTATGAGTGTATTAGGGTCTCTTAATGCTTGAGCACTCGCTTTAGATGCAATTTCACGCACGTGATCTACTGTTCCACGCCCTATATAACCGTCTGCGGGCATGCCCAGATCTGCTTGTATTGCTCCCATATATTGAACTTCTAGTTCTGTATTGTATGAAGAATCAACAACAAGTTGCTCCATAGATCCTACCGCAAATTGTGATGGCGTAAGACGTCGTCCTTCTGGAATTTCCTCTCCAGCTATTATTGCTTCTAAGATTTGCCTGTAGCCTTCTATTTCCTCACTTCTTTCCGGATCATTTAGCGACTGTATTTGGCTTGCCCAGTTATCTAGTAATTTGCCGAATCCTCCTATTGTTGATCCGTCTTGTAATGGGGAGTGATATAAAATATCTGGTTCTCCACCTTCTCTGACAATCCGTAACAGATCAAATATCATTCTTTCGCCTCTCCTTTCTGTAGCGGTCCAATCGAATGAACAGACTGCCCAGTTTCTTACTTCTATTCTTTCCCTTTCACAATATTCTACAAAAGGTTTTGAAATTAAGTCGTTTGTACCTGCTCCGTAAGGTGGTCTGACGTTTTGAACCCTGTAATCGGCTTGCCCAGTTGCAAGTTGTATTATCTTCTCAAAAAACTCCATATCAGATGCGAACTGCTCTTCTGTTTGGTTTTGCATGTGGTATTCACTCTCTTCAGCGCTGTGGGTCATGCCATGATATCCGATTATATAACCTGCTTCCAATACTGCGCGTGCTATTTGGGCTTTTTCAGGATCAATTAGTTGTGCCAATTCTTCTTCTGATAACTCTCTCCAATTCTCAGGCAGGTTCCCATCTTTGAAGAAATTCATTCCGTTATAGTAGAAAATTGGTGTTTTGAACGGGATTTGATCGAGAGCCTGAATAATTCCAAAATCGTTTTCATGCGGTCCGTCATCGAATGTTGGTCTTACAGATGATAGTGGGTTCTCTACTCCTTCTGGCCACTGGGCAGATGCAAGTGTTTCTGATGGATTTGATCTAAAACCTGTTAAATCGAGTGTGTTTTGTGTTCCATTGATCGTATCTGCGACTTCGCAATCTCCTCGAGTCCAAGGCTCTTGTTGGTTCGACGGCTTCCCATATTGCGCAAACAATAGACTTCCTAAGAGAGCTCCTCTGAATAATTTGGATGATAGTTTCATTATTGATAAGCTAATGTGCTTGAAACATAGTCTTGAGCCGTGTTGATATATATTACTGTGCCGTCTGATGCGACTCTTGTGTCGAGTAATCCTAGTTCAACTTTTTGGTCGAGAACCATTGTGACTCTTGCATCGATTTCTGCCATTGTGAGGTTTAGGGTAGGTCTTCCCCTACGATCGCTGTTGAAGTCTTCTTCTGTTTCAATAGCTTGGCTAACTCTATGCGTGATTGAGTCTAGTTCGCCTGTTTCATGCAACACCATTGGCATTGTTACTCCTGATACCAGGGCCTGTGCAAAAATCTCGCCCTGTTGCGAATAACCATTGCCTGTACTACATCCACCACACCCTTCTGCTCCATTACGATAATGTGCATCAACTACACCCATGCTGAGATCATCGGTAATTGTTAGACCTTGGAATTCAAGGTTTTCTTGCAGTCTTCTTGCTACCATTTCATCACTCATTGAAGCTGGTGTTTCTTCATTCATGAAATTTTGTGCGTGACCGACCATCATTACATCTACCGGCTCTGTTGTCATGAAATCTTCTGGTACGTCTGCGGGAGTGAGATCATACTTTGCCAGGAATTCTGCATATTGAGCTCTTTTTCTGGTTAATCCTTCTGTGTTACCTGCTGCTTCTAATCTTTCGATATCCAATAAATATCTTCTTAATTGCATATCGAATTTGTATACCTGCGGATGAATTCTATCGGTTAGAAGCCTTCCATGAATTGCATCTTTAAATGGCATGAAGCTTCCATCACGCGCTTCCATTCCTGATACGCTTTGCAGTTCTTCTTCGTGAAGATTTACTTCTATCATACCTGTCCCTGTGAAATGTTTAGGTCCTATCGTTACGCCGTCAACCTGTTGGAATCCTTTTATATAATGGAACGACAACATCATAATTGTATGTAGATTTTCTCCGTAAGTTTCATCGTTTTTGGCCATAAAACTCTCTCCATCCACATCTGTTACCATGTCCATAACAGGTGCGAAATTAATAACTAGCCCAAGATCTCTACACATTAGACCTATTGCTTGTCCGTATTGTTCCATTTTCTTCCTAAATTCGATCTTTTCTGCTTCTGTTTCTAGTGCTTCAAAAGCTCTTCCCAGATCTTCCTCAGAAGGCAACTCAAGATTACCGTTTTCTTCAGCTATCTGTAAGAAATCTTCAGGCACACCATACTGTCTAGCGTCTTCTCTGGTTAGACCTAAATGCCTTGTGTATCCCCCAACTATATCCATTGAGATGAAAGGAGGTATTTTGCTTTTTGACATTATCTCTATCACTGTTCTGTTTGTTTCTTCTAAATCACGGGCATCTGATCTAAACAAATGCACACCTCCAATATTCTCATCTGATTTAAGCCAATCTGTTACCCAATCCATAAAATCTGGTGCAAATGAAAGCCTCCTATGGTTCAAAGCTCTATCTGCAATATCTGCTGCTCTCGACCCATAGGCTGATCCGTACATTAATTGGGCGATTTTTTCTTCAGTAGTCAGGTCATCTAATGCAAATTCTGCCCCATCATGAGGGAATTCTATATCATCAGTATTTTGTCTTGATAAACCATAGATAGAGGCTGTCCCACAAGTACCTACTGCTGCTGCAATGAGCGCTCCTAAAGCCAGCTTCATAGCAGTTCTGATCTTTCTTCTTGGCTGAGGTTGTGTGCGCGGAGTTGTTTGTTTAACTGGGGCTTTTTTAGCTGGAGTCTTCTTTCTCTCAAGCGCACCTTGAAGAATATCAAAAATCTTTTGTTCACTTACCGCAGGCAATCCGCCTCTCAATCCTTCCAACTCACTAATAATTTTCCGTACTCTGCCAGATGTACCTTCTCTTTCTCCTTTTATAAGTCGACCTGCTTCACGAGCACCGGCCTTAAATAATGCTTTTCTTTTAGCTTTTATTTCTTGTCTCACCCATCCCAAAACATGTTCGACCTCTCCGTCATCAAAATTGGCATTTCGCAAATTTGTCTCTACCCCATTAGCCCAGGTTTGAATTTCGCTTAGTTTTCGAGCAGTATTCGCTCTTTTAAGAGGACCCTGGATTGTACGTATTGCTTCACTTCTCGCGTTTTTAACACGAGAAGAATATTCACGTTCCTGTGTTTTGGGTTTATCTGCCATAAGGTTGGTTTGTAGTAAGAGGCATACCATACCCTTTTTTCCTGGTTTTGTCAAGACCTCAAGGTGATTTATTAAGTTTTTTTGAATTTCTATAGTTTTGTAATATACTTTTTCTGCTTTTCTATACTTTACAAATTTACACTTTACCTTCTAACAACCATGTCCGGACACTCCAAATGGGCTTCGATCAAACACAAAAAAGGTGCTGCTGATGCAAAACGCGGCAAGATTTTTACCAAACATGCTAAATTGATTCAGTTAGCTGCACGAAATGGTGGCGATCCAGGTATGAATCCGGCCCTCAGGTTGGCGATCGATAATGCGAAGGCTGATAACACGCCGAATACCAATATCGAGCGTGCTATCAAGAAGGGATCTGGCGCTGATAAGGATGCTGCTCAGCTAATGGAGGTTGTTTATGAGGGCTATGGACCTGGCGGGGTTGCGCTTTATATCCAATGCGTGACGGATAACAAGAATCGAACTGTTTCGAATGTTCGCAGTACGCTGACCAAGCATGGAGGGAGCCTTGGTGAAAATGGGTGTGTTGCTTGGATGTTTGAGCCGAAAGGGTTGATTGTTGTGAAAATGGGCGATGGTGACCCTGATGAGGCTGAACTTACTGTGATCGATGCTGGGGCTGATGATCTCGAGAGAGATGATGATGTTATGCAGGTTTATACTGGGTCTTCTAGTTTGGGGGTTGTCGCGAATGCGATACGGGAGGCTGGGCTTTGCGTTGAGTCTCAGGAGTTAACTTTTGTGCCTAAAGATACTGTGAAGATTGAGGATGAGGCTACTGCGAAAAAGATCCTTAAGCTGATGGAGCTACTTGATGACGATGATGATGTGACGAATGTGAGTTCGAATTTCGAATTTTAGATTGCAGAGAGCAAGGAGCCATGCCTACCGGCAGGCAGGCAGGCAGACAGCAGAGTGGTGTTTTGCCTTTTGGCAAAACGAGTTGATAGTATTTGATGCCTGGCGGCATCTGTGGTGTTTTTGCTGAAAATAACTAATTCGAAATAAAATGACATGGTTTTGCGGGAAGAGTGAGGGTCCCGGGACCGTGCTTTCGGGTTAACCCGAAAATCTCACCCGGGTGAGCTACTTGGAAATTTTGGGTCGACCCGAGTCGTCATGTGGTCTTGACCCCTTTGAGCCAATAATGAACTTCTCGTACTCTTTCTCTTGTATCTTTCACTCTTTTTTTTAATTCCACATCTACCTCTGTACCTGGTGGAAGTGCCTCTTCAAGTTCTGCTTTTGAGTTTACTCGTCTGCCAAGATATCTTGAAATATCGGAGATACCTATGAACCCTCCATCGTTGAGAAAAACACCAAAGGGCTCTATTGTTTCAATTGTTAATTTTGTTCCCATTATTTAGAGTCATCAATCTGATTCAACATATCCTCGACTGTAACTTCCCCATCCTTTTTCTCCGGCTCCTGGAAAAATCTTTTTGTCATGTCTTTGACGCGATCTTCCTTTTTTTCGTCTTCTTTGCGCTTGCGGAAATCTTGCAGGAGTAAGTCTTCGCCGCCTTCTTGGGCTACTGGGACTACTTCAGGTTCTTGGATTTGGACATTTGCTAGCGGATCTTCGCGTAAGTCGCCTGCTGTTTTTGGTTTATAAGGTTCGTATTGTTTATTCGGCAATCTTATTTCTGTAGGCGTGGAGATAGTTTCCGGCACTGTGATTTCTGCCGGTTGCATGTGTGGTTTTGTTGATAAATCTTCTTGTTTTTCCTGGTATTTTTTGATTCTTTTGATTACAAAAGCTTCTGCTTCTCCAAATTCCATATCTTTTATCCTGAATCCTGCGGCTTTTGGATGTCCGCCGCCTCCGAAGGTTTGAGCTATATCGTTGGCGTTTGCTCCTTTGTTTGGGGTGCGTACGCTTACGGATACTAGTCCTTCTTGTTTTTCTTTTAGTAATAAAACTACTTGAGCGCCGGGTGCGTTTGATAAAAGTTCGTCGATTATTCCGGCTGATTCGTCTGGGGTACTACCTGTTTCATGCAGGTCTTCTTGGCTTATAGTTGACCATACCAAGTGATGTTCTGGATCGTATTTGATCTTGGAAAGCACCCTACCCCACAACTTGAGCATGGAGAGGCTCTTGGTTCTATATATGTATTTTATGATTTCTTGCTGACGTGCTCCGTAATCGAGCAAGTGTGCTGCTATCGCGAAAGCTCTTGGTGTTGTGTTTGCATGTTGGAAGCTCCCTGTATCTGTTATGATCCCCGCTAGGAGAAGTGTTGCTACGTCCGGATCTATCAGATCTTTGCCGGTTTTCCCGGCTAGCTTTTCAAAAAGTGGGACAAGCATTTCCGTTGTTGAAGATGCTGTGATATCTACCATATTCACCTTCCCAAATTCGCTGTTCGAAGAATGGTGATCGATGTTTACAACAGGTATTGAATAAAACATTTCTGGGTTATTTTCATAGACGTGTCCCAGCTGCTGAAGATCCCCGGTATCGACTGTGATTATCAGGTCGTATTTTGAATCTCCGTGGTGGAGTGTGACGTCTTTGTCTGTGAATTTGCCTTTGCGTGGGGTGACGATGATGTTGACTTTGTTGTGTTCGACCTCGTATTTGATTGTGTCGACTTCTGCTGTTGTGCAATCGAGAGTTACTATAAAGTCTTCTGCTCCGCCGAAGTTTTTTGAAATCGCTTCTATTGTTGGCAAAAACTTGAATGTATCTGGTACTGGGTCGGCACAAATGACCGTTGCTTCTTTTCCGAGTTTTTTGAATATCAAATAAAAAGCTAATGCTGCACCAAGCGAGTCTCCGTCAGGCGGACTCGACGGAAGCAAGAGTATTTTTTCACTCTTTTCCAGCAGTTTAATGATTTGTTCTTCTGTGGTTAGCATTTTTGGCTTTAAGTGTATTCGGATAATTATACATCTTTTTGGTCATCTAGTCAAGTCAGCACTATGGACCGCCAAGCTGGGTATTGTAGCATGAAAAAAAAATTTTGCAATGGTTTTTTAAAATTTATTTATTACCGATTTTAAAGTTTTTTTGTGTTAAGTATTTGACACCAGCGGTATTTTTGGTATATGCTAGTATGCCTGTGAAATATAATTATCCAAGAATATGACTCCGGCACCTCGCAGCGAACCTCAGCGAAAAATTAGTATGCTTTCACGTAATAAAGTTCCTATACCTCCTGAGACTATGGATAGGCTTCGTATTGAAGGCAGGCGCCCTGCCAATCCAACTATAGGGAGCTATGCTAAAGCTAAAACTTACGATATAACGTCCGGCAGGGAGAAGACCAGGAAGGGTGAACGTGGTGCCAAGCCTGACTCAAGGACTTTAGATCAGATTATAGAACAGAGAGGAAGAAAGATTTGGCTTACTATTGAGAGCGCATCTCAATATAGAGATTTTGCGTTTGAACTTGATGATATTACACGTGCTGTAACTGTAAGGGTTAATGCTAATTATCTTAACACTGATCTTCTTATGGCTTTTGCTTTTAGGGAGTTTTCTGATTTGACCCCTGATGGCTCCATTATTGCAAGTGAAGATCCAAGCCAGCCTACCTTTGTTGAGAGAGTAAGGGATGATGTTGTGGGACGTATAATGAGTAAATGTAGAGATATGAGAGAGTGTCGTTGTGAAGGAGAGTCTGCTCAGAGGAATGTTGCAACAGCTATATTTAATGCAATATTGCGTGTTTCAAGATTTGTTACTGCAAGAAACTGTGATCGAGAAGGCACCATACATGGTGTCCCCGCAGAAGGTTATTTAGAAAATTTTCATGGTCTTGAGTTTGAGACAATGAACAATTTAGCAGGCTTACCGCATGAATTTGCTGTGTTTCGTTCAACCGTTACCACTGAGGATGATGTGGATGATGCTGACGATGATGATGAGCGTTTTGACCTGGTTCTCCCGGATCGAGAAAGGTGTTTCATGGAATTGCAAATGGATTCTCCGGCAGTAGGGACTGATGGTCGTCCTGATGTTTTCGCGGCTTAAAAAACTTTAATGTCCTCTATCAAGAAGCTGTAACCTTCTTTGGCGTAGTTGTCCTTTTTGATCTTGGCTGCTAATGATATTTCTGAGGTTGTTAGCTCTGCTTCTGGTACGTTGAATTTGATCCCGGAGAATGATTTGTCTCCGAATTTGCCTCTTAGTTTTAGGTGGTTTTCGCTTGCGCCAACTTTTTTTACTTCTGTTAGATGGACATCTCGCAATAAAAAGCACGGGGCTGGGTTGCCTTCACCGAAGGGTTTCAATTCTTCGAGCTTGGAGATGGTTTCCGGGGTGAATTCTTCGGGTGTTAGTTCGCAATCGATTTGCAGTTTTCTGGGTGGGATTTCTATGGGGTCGATGGTTTTTATTAGTTCTTCTTGAAATTTTGAGTAGTTTTTTTCTTTTAAATTAAGACCGGCTGCTTTTCGGTGTCCTCCGTATTCTTTTAAAAATTTATCAGCTTGTTTGAGGGCTTTTGTGATATCAAAATATTCTGGCGATCTGGCTGAACCTGTCATGATTCCTTCTTTTTCTGCCATTGCTATTGATGGCTTATTTGTTTCTTCTGTAATTCTGCCTGCAATGAGGCCCAAAACCCCTTTTGGCCAATCCCCTACTGCGAATATTATTTTTTGATTTTCGTCATACTCGAGGTCTTCTAGTATTTTGCGGACAAATTCTTGGCGTTGGGTATTGATTTGATTGAGTTGTTGGGCGAGTTTTTCGGCTTTTTCGTCGTCGGAAATGAGGAGTTGTAGCGACAAGTATGGGTCGCTGAGCCTTCCGGCAGCGTTGATTCGTGGGCCGATTCGGTAGCCTACGGCGTCGCTGTCGAGGTCGAGGAGATCTGTGTTATTGACTTGCGCAACTCTCTTTAGAGCTTTTAAGCCCGGCCATTTGGTCTTGGCCATTTGTTTGAGGCCGAGGCTTGCGATTGTGCGGTTTTCGTACGTTAAAGGGACGACGTCTGCGATTGTTCCGATAGCTGCGAGGTCGATGTAATTTTGCGCGTCGCCGATGAGAGCTTCCGTGAGGCGGTATGCGATTCCTGCGCCTGCGAGATGGTCCGAATGGATTATTGTATAGGGTTTTGCAGGTTTGAGTGGGATTTCGTGGTGGTCTGTAACTATGGTGTCGATTCCGTTTTTGTGTGCTTTTTTTACTTCATTTGGACAGGCGATGCCGCAGTCGACGGTTATTATGAGTTTTACTTTGGCTTCGATGAATTGGTCGATGAATTTTTCGCTCAAACCGTATCCGTCTTTTTCGCGATGTGGGATTCTGTATGAAACTTCTGCGCCTAGTTCTCTTAGGGCTCTGACGAGGATGGCTGTTGCGGTGATTCCGTCTGCGTCGTAGTCGCCGAAAACCATGATTCGTTCTTGGTTTTTGATTGCTTGCTTGATGCGTGATGCAGCTTTTTCCATATCTGGGAAATCTTCTGGTTCCCCAGGTTTGAGATCGCGATTTTTTAAGATTTTTTCAAAAGCTGAAAGATTTTGGTCTTCGTTTAAAATGTCCCATTTGTATCCAAATAGTGATGTCATTTTTTCTTGTTTTTCTTCCACTGTTTTACCGCTTCCTTCGAAGTTTTCACCTTATCATCCCCAAAAACCCAAGAATGTCGATCGATCAGTTTTTTAGAAATATCATCCATGACTTCCTTCATGGTGAAAAGACCTCTCTCGGAAGCGATTTGACTAATCATTATGATCTGAAAAAGCAGGTCGCCGAGTTCCTCGCGGAGGTTCTGAAAGTCGCCGTTTTGGACAGCTTCGAGGACTTCATTGGACTCTTCTTCGATGCATTTCATAAGAGATTCGATGGTTTGTTCTCTATCCCAAGGGCATCCGTCTTTGCTTCGGAGGTGTTTTGCGATGTCGAGGAGACGTTGAAAAGATGTTTTCATGATTTTTTTATGTCTACTACCTCTTCTGGGGTAATCCAATATATCTCATCGTCGCGCCTATACCAAGACATTTGCCTTTTGGCGTAGTTGCGGGTGTTTTGTTTGAGTTGCTCTAGACATTCTTCGAGGGTGGCTTCGCCGTCGAGATATGGGAAAAACTCCTTATATCCGAGTCCTGTCATGGCTGGTAAGTCGCGTGAGTAACCTTTTGCGAGGAGGGTTTTAATTTCGTTGAGGATTCCGCGCTCTATTTGGTCGCCGACTCGGGAGTTGATACGTTCATAGAGCTTCTCGCGGTCCCAGTTGATGCCGATTTTGAAGGTTTCGTATTTGGCTTCTCCACGGCGGCTTTGTTTTGGCTGCTTGGTTTTCAGGTTTATTTCGAGGGCGCGGATCAGGTAATGATGGTTGTTTGGATGGATTTTTGATGCGGAAAGCGGGTCAAGTTCTTCGAGCATTTTGTGGAGGGTTTCTGCACCTTTTTCTTCGAGTTCTTTTTCAAGTTCTGCACGGAGTTCTTTATCTGGTGGGGCTGCATCGAGCTGATAATTGTCTGCGATTGCGTTGATATAAAGGCCTGTTCCGCCGACGAGAAACGGGATTTTTCCTTTTTTTAAGATTCCTTGTATTGCGTTAGTTGCTTCCCTGAGATAATCGGCCATTGTGAAAGTTCGATCTGGATCGCAAACGTCGAGCATATAGTGCTTGATGCCTTGCGTTTCTTTTTGTGAAATTTTGTCGGTACCGATGTCCATATACCTGTAAATCTGCCTCGAATCCGATGAAATCACTTCCCCATTGAATTTTTGGGCAAGCTTGATGGAAAGACCTGTTTTACCTGAGGCTGTTGGGCCTAAAAGGATTATCAAAGGGGGTTTTTCTTTCGACTGGGAGAGGAAGTTTTCGAGTTTTTCTATGAGTGTTGCCATGTGGGATGATTGTATATTATGCCTGGGGCAATAGTCCACATGTACGTTGATTTTTCTTGATTTCTCGAGGGTTTTCGTGTATGGTTTAAGTAATCACCATGAGAGGCTACGCTAAGGGTTGGTCCTTAGGCAGGATGCCTCTCACTTTTTTTTATATTCAAGTTGTTTCCGGAAGTAATTGATAAACCATAAGTCTTTCTTGAATTTCCTAAGTAGAGCTGAGTATCTTTTGCGGTTTGGAATACCCGCTTTGAGAAGCTTCCCGTTTTTCTTCAGATATTCAATCAAGCAATAAAAATCCCCATCTCCACTCACAATAATCGCTTTGTCAAAATTATGGTATTCGATCATACAATGAAGAATAAGTTCTCCGTCGCAATTACCTTTCACAACGCTTTTTTCTCCTGTTAAAGTTGGTTTAAAAATCAGTTCATACCCCATGCTTTTCAGGTTTGAGTAAAGATTCCAGTTATTGGGGACGTATCCGAGGAACAAAAATGCTTTTTCGACCTTGTATTTATCCTTTAAGTAGACTCTGAATTTGCGAAAATCTAACTGCCAGTCTAATTGACGAATGGCTAGGTTGAGGTTTTGGCTGTCTATGAATGCGTAAATTTTAGGATCCTCTGAAAAATGTGCTTCCGACTGCAATTTGTCCAATTTGGCTGCAGGAGACTCATCGTTCGTTGACGTATCGTTACCTGATACGCCTTCCTCGCGCTTCGTCTCCTTCGCACAAATTGGAACAAATTTCGTTTCGAAACCATATTTCCCAGAGGATCCTTTAGTCATAAACCTGTAATAACACATCGACCTTAAATTTTTCTTAAAAAAATTGCATTGACTTTCCTGCACGCTTCAACGTAAACTCCCTCTTGGTCGCAGACAGCAGGCAGTTTTAAGTAGCAGGTATTATGTATCAAGTATTGGTCGTTCCATACCTGATACCAGATACTAGATACTGATCCCCTAAGCCCTGCCGAGACAGAAAAAGTTTAGATTTATTTGGTCTTAACTGTCTGTGCACCGGTTAAGATTTTTTTAATTAGCTTGCAGTTTGCAACTTGCAACTGGCAACGATGGAGAATTTAATCTTTAAATCAACTTAAATCATGGCAATTTCAAGACAAAAAAAAGAAGAGATCCTGGCGGAGCTTAAGGAGAAGTTCAAGGGCGCTAAATCTGTTGTTTTTACAGCTTATAGCGGTCTCTCGGTTAAGGACATCTCTACTGTTCGTCGAGCTCTTCGAGAGAAGGATGTGCAATGTAAAATTGCGAAGAAGACTCTTATCAAGCTTGCTGCTGAAGATAATGGCTATAAGGAGATCCCTGATGAGCTTATGGAGGGGCCTATTGCTGCTATTTTTGCGGAAGATGAGGTTTCGGGGGCCAAGACTATTGGTGATTTGGCTAAGGAGTTTGAGCAACTTAAGCTTCTTGGGGGGCTTATGGATGGTGAAATTTTGTCACTAGAACAGGTTACAGCACTATCTAAGATGCCTTCGAAGGAAGAGCTTTTGGCAAAGCTTATCGGCAGTATGAAATCGCCTATGAGTGGACTTACGAATAGTTTGGCTGGAGTTACGAGAAATCTTGTTTATGTACTTGAGGCTCATCGAGCAAAACTGGCTGAAGAGAGTAGCGAGTGATGAGTAGCGAGTGGAATGAATTTTCAAATTAAACATATATATAATCTAACCCATACACATTATGGCAGATGAAGAAACTACTCCTGAAGAGGAGAAAAAGGAGGAAGCTGCTCCTGAGACAGCAGACAGCAAGGAGCAAGAAGCAGAAGAAACTAAGGAGGAAGCTCCTGTAGAGGAAGTTAAGGAAGAAAAGAAGGAAGAACCGAAGAAAGAGGAAAAGAAAGAAGAACCGAAAAAGGAAGAGAAGAAAGAGAAAAAAGAACCTGTAGAGCTTTCAAAAGATGCTCAAAAAGTTCTAGACATGGTCAAAAAGATGTCTCTTATGGAGGTTGCTGACCTTGTCGCAGCGATGGAAGATGAGTTCGGCGTTAGCGCTGCTGCTCCTGTAGCAATGGCTGCGATGCCTGCTGGTGGCGGAGGAGACGCTGGTGGCGGTGAGGAAGAGAAAGACTCTTACGATGTTGAACTTACATCTCCAGGAGGTCAAAAGATCGCAGTTATCAAGGCTGTAAAAGAACTTGCTGGTCTAGGTTTGAAAGAGGCTAAAGACATCGTAGACAAGGCTCCAAAGAACGTTCTTGAAGGAGCTAAGAAAGATGATGCTGAAGCTGCAAAAGCTAAGCTAGAAGAAGCTGGTGCGACTGTGACGTTGAAGTAGTGAGAAAGCAGAAATCAGAAGTGAGAAGTGCAGTGAGAAGTGGATGAGTGAGAAGAATTTGTAAGGCGGAGTCCTCATGTGGGGGGCTCCGCTTTTTTTCTGGACATAAAGTATGGATTCCCTATAGTCTGGAGGTGTTATTTAACCTTTTTTATTATGGGTTTTTTGGATTTTTTACGGGGTAATGAAGAGAAGTTTTTTTATGATGTTGAGCTTACAGCTCGGGGGAAGCACTTAATTGCAGTTGTTAAGGTTATTAAAGAAGTTGCCGGGCTAAGTTTGAGAGAAGCTAACGATATCATTGAGAATACTCCGAAGAATGTTCTAGTAGGAGTTCCGAAAGAAGAGGCGCGGGCTGCAAAAGCTAAGCTTGAAGAAGTTGGGGCGACTGTGACGTTGAAGTAGCTTGCAACTTGCAACTTGCAGATTGCAGAGTGGAGTCCGTGGGGGTTCGGCTTTTTTTGTTGTTTCGCCATGATTTTCCCAGCTTGGCAAAGTGGTTTTCTGGAAAAGGCGTTGGTGGAGGGTGTAGTATGAGGTTTGTTTTAGATTTTAACCTTATTTGTCATGGTTTTATGTCAAAGAGAAATCGAACCTAGAGGTACTCATATTCCTCTTTTGCCTGGTGAAGAACCTGATGATGCACGAGCAGTTTTCCATGCCGCCAGGGCAGAGGGTCAGCTTGATGCGTTTTGGGCAGACAGGAAGGCAAATTCTATCGATGCTCAACAGAATCGGGAGATTGCTGCTGGAGTAGCAGATGCACAGCGTCAGAATGCGAGATGGTGGGCTAGGCTTGGGTAGCATTTCGTACTAGGACCTTATCCCCGGGGATTGCTTTGGGATATGCTTGAGTTATGTCAAATCGAACGAGTAAAAGCGAATAAACATGAATCTTGCAAAAGGGGTTGACTTGCTGCGTAAACATGTTTAAGATACCTTCCCTATGTAAATTTTTTAACCCAAAAATATTATGGGAAACGATACAATTGACGGTCCAAACGGACCAGAAAAAGATGAAAAACCTGCCGGTGCCGAAGAACAACCTATTGATCCTGCACTAGGAGATCAACGTGATTCTACTGAGCAACAAGCCGGAGGTGCTACTGTTATTCCTTTATTGCCTATGATGCCTATCGCTACTCAGGCACAAGTTATGGTCCCGCGTAGTCGATATATGGGTGCTACGACTGTTGCTGAGTTACGAAGTCAAGAGGCTGTCTTACCTGCTGAGATTGAGACGGCTATTGCAGCGTTGCAAGAAGTTGTTCCTATGATGGATTTTGAGGCCTTTACTCCGAGTGAAGTTACTGCTGTTGCGGGTTTTGTTGATGAGCTTGCTGGAGCTTCACGAGAGGAGTTACTTGCTGATTTGGTTGATTTTTGTCATGGGGTTGTAAGAAGTAGTAGGCCATATCCGGATGCTGCAAGGAATGCTGCAAGGGAGATAATCAGGTGGGAAGAAGGAGGACGAGGCGAACCATATCTTCCGTGGAAAAATACTGAACAAGGTTTGTGTGCTGCTGTTCTTCGAGCTCATCCTCATTTACTTGCAAGGAATTTGCCGGTAGCTGGAGGAGATGGTCATCTCGTAAGACTGGCCAAAGGGGATGCTGACCCGGAGCAGGCGAGATTTGAGAGTTTGCCTAGAACTATTCATTTGCTAAGGAAAACTCAGGATCTGTATGTAGCCAGACAACCCGGTACATTGAATCAGCTTCTTCCTGATCTAGGGAATATTACTGATTTTCATGCGGAACTTATTATGAATCTTCAACGTGCCGGCAAAAAGCTTGCGGATTTTTTACCTTCAGGAGACAAAACACCTATCAAGATTCTTTGGAGAGCTAGGGTGTTAAAGGAAAGAGCCGGTTATATGCGTAGTCATGCTCGGATTACACCTGCCCAGATGCCTGACACACTTAAATGGCTCAGCGAATATGGAAGTATGATGACTGCGCTGTTGGAAGCGTCTCCGGAGCTTATGGAAATAGCCGGAACCGAGGTTGTGAGGACTCCAGGAGATGCAGAAGGCGCACGAATGGAGTTGGCTTTAAAGCTGGATGACTCAAGTACTCTTAAAGGGAGCCGGCAGAGAAGAAGAGCTCAAGATATTGCCCAGTATATAAATTATGCTTTCAAGGTGTGTAATCGGATTCTTGTCGGTCTTGGCCTTAGTCTTGACAAACAGACTGCTACCGGACAACGTCCTCAGCTAGACGGAGAAGGCTTCTTGCAACGTCCTGGTATGGTAAATGGGATCTTGGCCAAGTATCTTGGAATGGGTCCTGCTGAGAGAGAGGCTGCAAAACAACGTGTAGAAGCGTCACTTGTCAACCCTGATGCCAGGAAGGCAAGCAGGTATGGTCCTGGTCCTGTGATGGCTCCTACTAGAGGACGCAAGCCTCAGGAGAATGCGGATGCTAATAGAGATTACGTTGATACTTTTAGAAAGTTTTTTGAGATACTCGATCAATATGTAGTAGAGGAGGGAGAGGCGTAAAAAGTTCTTTTAAAAAACTATTTTCATGGCGGAGAATACCGAGGGAGCTCCCAAGGCGGGAGTTGAATCAGCACAAGAAGCTTTGGCTGCATTTAGAACCTATTTTCTCCAGCAGCAACAAGGTCCCGATCTACGCGAAGAGGGGCCTTCTGCTCATGTTGAAGAAGTATTGTATGAGCTTATGGATTATGAGAGGGGGCAAGAAGTTCGTGGTCAGTTCATGGAAGAAACTAGCGGAAGAGGGGCTCGTTTTACCCCTTTTTCAACAGATTTTTTCGTTTATAGTCTTCTTGCCGGTAAGTTGCCGAAAAAAAGTACGCTTGATGAGTCGCCGAGATATTCTATCAACGGCCTTTCGTTTCCCGTAAGGAAGGATCTTTCTCGTCCTGGTTTTACTTTTCAATTTGCGCGTTGGAGACGTGAGCTTATCAATGCTATCGCGCGGGATATTTTGCCTTTTCAAGTTGACGTTGATCTTGAGATTGCCACATCTGGTACGCATTTTTTGAGGCGTTTGCATAATATTAATCGTGTAGCGAGATCTGATTTGGTTGAGGTGGATGAGGAAAGGGTTCGTGTGACACGAGATATTGTGAAGATTATGGAGCGTTGGTTCCCGGATAATCCTGATGAGGCGATATTACAACTTGTAGGCTATCAAGCTGGCACTACAAGACCTATTTATGAGGCTTCTACCGGGCGGGATATTTCAGAGGTGTGTGAGATTGATGCTGGGCGTCTTTTTGATTTTATTTTTGGAGATGGGGCTTTGGATGATGTTGAGTATGTGCTTTTTCATGTACTGGGGGTTTATTATTTGGATCAAGCGGGAGAGGTGCAGTTTTTGCCTGCTAATAAGAGATATGAACAAGTGCTTTTTGGTCCTGGGAATGAATCTCTTTTAAAAGCTTTTAAAAAACGTGTCACGAAAGCGGAAAGGACTCAAGCTGTTCAATATCATTACGAACCGAAACTCGAGGCGATGATTGCGCGGTTGGCCAGGGAAGGACGTGATTTACTCCCACCTGACTCTATTGATTCTCTTGAGGCGTTTGTTATTGCTGTGAATGAGAGGTCTCCTTACAGTGTAGATCTTGCAAATCTTCGGCCTTGGCGGGCTCTTCGGGATCCTAATTGTCGGGCGGGTATTTTGCGTTTTTTGGAGGAGCAGGCTTTTTGGCTTCCTCGTTTCTTCAATGATTTGTTTTTTCGTTATGGGCCTCGGGACGCTGAACAGGTTGTTTTTACCCATCCGGGGAGTGTGAATCTGGCTATTGTACGCGAACAAGAGCGTTTGACTGATTATGGTAGTCGGCCTGATCTGGGTGTTCGGGGATTCTTTAATCGTTTGGCCAATAGGGATCGTGATATATCTGAGGGGCGTGCTCATCGATATCATAATGTATGGGGTTTGATGGAAAATGATTTGCCGATGTTTGCGGCTGATCCCCAGTCCCCTACTGCTGATGCTCAGCATGGTTTTGTCAGTACAATTTATTTTATGCGGATTTTGAAAGAGCTTTTTAAGAAAATTACTTATGATGAGGCGCTTGATGATGATGCCAGGGAGATGTATGAGGCTTTTACAAGTGGTGGATTGATTGGTCAAGACACATTATTGGGGATTCAACATTCTCTTATGAATAGAGGGTATCAACCTCATCCTGGTCATGAGCATCTGGCTTGGGGAGCTTTTCAGTATGTATTTGTGTGGTTTGGCACCATGTATCTGCAGGAGGAGAATTATGGTGTTACAAATCCTCAATTGTCCGATGGTTTGCGAGAATATTTCCGCAAATATCTCGGCAGTAAGCGGGCGCGCAGGGTTCCTGAAGGGCGGCAGATTGGTGGGGAGGCGAGGATGATTGATGTAGATACGGATTAATAGCTTTTTTCATGGAACAAGAACCTCAGTCATCACAGGCGCTTGAGATTTTTAGGAGGTATTTTGCTGCAGGACGGGAAGGGCGTGAAGATCCGTGCGTCGTTGGACCGTCTGAGAATGTTGAATTGGCTGTGCGTGAGGTGATGGATTATCAGAGGGGGTGTCAGCTTTTTAGGAATTTTCTTGATGCGACGGAGGGCGAATATGATCCTCCTGCTCCTCGTACAGATGATCTTCTTATGTGGAGTCTTCTTCGATATGGGATCCCTCAGCAAGCTGATCTTGATTATCCTTGTGCAGTGGGAGTAGACAGTTTTCGTTTTGAAACAAGACCAGAAGTAAGAAAAGAGTTGGGAATTGCTCGTAGATATGTCAGTTTAAATCCCGGACTTGCAGGGGCTATCGCTATGGATCTCGTTCCTTGGCAGATTGATTTTGATACTGAAACTGGTATTTCTGGGAGTCATTTTGCGAGGTATTTGATTGGGCTTTGTAAGAAGGACGATCGGCATCATTCTTTCGTGGGAGGGAAGAAGGATAAGAGTTTTTATCATTATACTTCCACTCCACGGAGAGATCTTGCGATGAAACTTCATAAGGTTTTCGGGAAAAAGAGATATGTGCAAGTTATATTGCGAGTGGAGGACGATGATCCTTATGAAACTAGTTTCGTGAGGCCTTTTCATGAAGTTTCTACCGGGGAGGATTTGTCGGCTGCATGCGGCATTGATGTCAGGGAATTATTGCATGCTATTTTTGGAGATGAGGTTTTTGATGATATTGAGCATGTGCTTTTTCATGTGACGGGGGTTTATGGCCTGGATCAATCTGGGGAAATTCGGTTCGTGCCTGCAAATGAGTTGTATCAAAAATTGTTTTTTGGAGATGAGAAAACTTGTCGTTTGTTGCCGGGGTTGAGTAGGCGAGTTGAGGAAGCAAGCTATCGTGGTGTTGGCAATGTCTATTTGCCGAAATTGGAGGAGATGATTTGGGAGATAGCCCGGGAGATGCAGACGGCTTTGAGGCTTCCTCCCGATGAACCCGGCCCTATTGAGGAGTTTTGTGCGCTTGTGAATGAATCGACCGGTTATCAGGTTAATTTTCGTAGGGCCAGATGGCATCCTCGTCTTAAGGATGAGGCTTGTCGGGCTGAACTTACGCGTTTTTTGGAGGAGCATGATTTTTGGTTGTCGCGGTTTTTTCCTCGGTTGGAGTTTGGTGGTGGGTGGTCCCTTGGTTATGGTGAGGTTT
Source organism: uncultured Candidatus Peribacteria bacterium (assembly GCA_964538865.1). Classification (GTDB taxonomy): domain Bacteria; phylum Patescibacteriota; class Gracilibacteria; order UBA1369; family UBA12470; genus CAZIHU01. The sequence goes on along the minus strand of CAZIHU010000003.1, from coordinate 56,772 downwards.
TTGATGAAAAAATTCATTTTGATCATCCGGTTTCCGTGAGATTGGCTGTTGGCAAGTTGCAGCGGCACTTGTTGGGGGGTGATTTTGCTGCGAATTTCTTGATGGGAAGTGGGCTCCCTGAGAAGAGGAGTAAATATGGTGATACATTGCGTTTTTCGGATTGGGATTTAGGTGTATTTACAGTTGAGGGTGATTCGCCTGCGGCTGATACTCAGCGTAGTTTTGTTCATACTATTCATGTTATGAGGCTTCTTAAGAGTGTTTTCAAGAAAATTACGTGGGAGGAGGATGAGATGTATGCGGAGTTTTTTCGCTTGTTTGATGAAGAGACGTTGACTGCGATGCAAGTGCATCTTGTGCGAGATCATGGTTATCCTCATGTTGGGGGCTCTTGTGCGCAATGGGGAGCGCATATGTATTTGTTTGTGGTTTATGGGGCAAAGTATCTGAGTGGGGATGAGTTGCCGGGGGATGTTCTCGCATATTTCCAGAGGTGGCTGGGGGGAGAGAGGTTGTTGGAGGGTGACGGTTTTGCTTAGATTCCTCTTTCGCGGCTTCGCTTCGCTGCAGAAGCTCTTTCGGAATTAAACAAAACCTTTGCGGGGAGATGGCGGTTGCGACGTGGTTGCGGAGACGAGATGCAGAGTACATTTTGGCATGCGTCAACGCGGAAAAGGTGAGCGCACCATTGCCAGGCAGGATTGTCCAGCCGTACTCCTGTTAATCGGGGTGGTTTTATGGTATATAATTAATACTTTAACATCAAAAACAAATGACAGACAAAGAACTATACAAATTATGCTGCGAATGTGGCGCTAAGACTCGAATGTGGAGTAGGAAATTCGCTGAATTATTGCCGGAAGTTGAGAAGAGGAAATTATGGAAGAAACATAATATGTACTCGATTTATGAATTTGCGAAAAAACTAGCTGGACTGAACGAATCCACAGTAGATGAAATATTGAGGACTTATAAAAAGGTGGAGGATAAGCCTAAGCTAAGAGCGCAAATAATAAAACATGGTTGGGGTAAAGTAAGAGCAGCAGTAAGAATCGATGAGAAGGAAGAGACGTTAGTCAAGATAGTCGAGACATTGCCAAAAAGAGCAATAGAAGAGCTTGCTCGAGAACGTAAAAACGTAACCTGTAAAAACTCACCCGGGTGGGAATTCCAATCTGTAACATTCAAACTCGACCGTGACACCCAATTCAAGCTCAAAAAGTATCAACAGAGGCTTGAAAAAGAACGGAAACAACCAGTCCCACTCGGGGAAGTACTAAAAACACTCCTCAACCAACTCGAAGAACCCGAAAAGAAGACCCGCAAATCCCCCGGAACAACCGGTCGCAACATCTCAGCAGCCAAGAAGCGCGAAACAGATAACAATGGCAAATGTACATTTCCAGGATGCAACAAGCCACATACCTGTTATCACCATCCAGACAGATATGCTGAAACTCAGAACCATGATCGAGTAGTTGCACTCTGTGATGAGCATCATCAGCTAGCCCATGCCGGCCTAATCGAGAACGAGGACGACCCGCCTGAGAAGTGGCGTCTCTGCGAAACACCACAACCTAACTCCATAGATCTTAAATACCAAGAGCACATGAAGAGAGCACAGGCGCCATGAGTATCTCGCCAACTTGACCAAGGGCGTCACGATTCACGCCTTTTTGCGCATCCTCCAAGGCATCACCCTTGCCTTTTTGCCGTTTTTAGGGTAAAATATACAGATAAATTAAAAACTAAAACAAAGCCATCATGGCAGATAAGAAAAAACTTTTTCCCAAATTGGCCAAGAAAGAGGCCAAGGGTAACGTCTTCACAAGTCTGTTCGATGAAGACAAGGCCAAGAAAGACGATTCTCAGAGTGAAGTCGTCGACTCGGTAATGAAGAAGACAACCAAAAAAGGTTCGATTCTCGGCCCAAAACCAAAAACCGACAACCTCAAGATTGCTGAGAGACCTTCTTCTCTCGGTGGGAGCTTGTTTAAGTTGGTGGTTTTCTTGTGGGTACTTGTTCTTGTTGGGTCTTACCTGACGATGGGAGCGAGTTTTGATGTTGCGGGGCTTAATCAGACGCTTGCGAGTGAAGATTCTGTTTCTGATATCAAGGAAGCTCAGGCTGAGTTTAATGCTGATAACTATTTGGTTGCTTATTATTATCTTGATAGTTTTGCGTATTTGGCTGATTCTTATCTTTATAAAAAGTCTCAATACGAGTCGGCTTATACATCTTCCAATACCAAGGCTTCTTTGGAACCTGAAATTGAGGAGTTGGAGACGGATTTGATGTTGGCTCTTTCGCTCGTGCAGGAGAGGCTAGCTGTGGAAATTGTGCCTGAGGGCATTGAAATTGAGGGAGATATTGCGACTGAGATGCTTTTTAAGGAGGCGACTGTTGAATATCTTGAGGAGCTTGCTGGTGATTTGGGAGGCGATTCGGAAGATGTTGATGTTCAGCTTGAGCTTGCAGGTTTAAATGGGGCTCTTGCGCTTCTTAAAAATGGAGCTTTTGTTAAAGAAGTTGTTTCGGCTGATAGCGATTCGATATCTGAGATTGTTGACGGATTCGGTGATATTACGAGCGATAATTTTACAATAATTTCCGGCATTAAGTCTGATCGTCAGAATTGGTCTGAGATTATTAAGGAGATTGAAAGTGTTACTAAGGAGGTTGATCCTTTGTACGGCACTTCTGTTCAAAGCGATATTAGTTATTCTTCTTATGGTTTTGATTCTTCTGCAAAAACTATTTCACTGCAGGGGTCGACAACTACTGATGATACTCGGAATTTTACCCTTATTGTAAATCTTATCGATGCTCTCGAGGAGTCGTCTTTGTTTATGGATATTGAGGAAAGAAGTTTTTCGAAAAGTGATTCTTCTGAGGAGGAATCCACTGAGTATGAGGCTCGTTTCAGATTGGAGTTCTCGATTCAGGACGGTGAAGATAGTCGAGATGCCAGTTTTAGTTTAGAGGAAGAGGAGGGAGTAGCGAGGAGCGAAGAGGAAGACTTGGAGAGTGGAGACGAGGAGACTGAAACTACTGAATCTTAATATTTTTAACTCTTAAATATGGATAAAATAAAAAACAAAATTGAAATTTTCTTGGCACTGGTTCTGCTAGCAGGACTGGGTGTTTTTGGGTATTTCAAGGTAATGGCTTATCTCGATGTTTATCAATACAACGAGGACATCCAGGTTTCTGTGATCAAGGCCCAAGAGGATATAAGTGATTTGGAGGGCAGTGTTACCGAAGCTAAGCTTGTTTTTCAGGAAACGAATACTGCCAAAAGTGAAGAGGTTGCTGGGGTTTTCCCTGATGGAGAGGATTTGAATTCTTTGACTCGGGCTTTTGATGAATTTGCTGTTGAAAATAATTTTTCCAATAATCCTTTCTTTATAAGCAGCATTAGTTATCAGGAGAGTGTAGATTCTGAAGATTCTCAATATATGGTTCTGCCTTTTTCCATGAAAGTGGAGAGTAGCGAGGATAATTTTTACAAATTTCTCGAGTATATTGAAACTTCCGGAAGCCTTGATAATCAAATCAGACTGATGGCTATCGATAATGTTTCGATCAGTCTTGGTGGTGAGGATGATGTTCTTTCTTATTCGCTCGAGTTAAACGCTTATTTTCAAAAATAAACAATGTCACAGCAGGAAAAACTTAAAGAATTACAGGATTCGATAATTGCCGGGAATATCCCGCAACTTGTGCTATCTACGCTTTCTCTCGCTATTGAAAGTCGTGCGAGTGACGTGCATATCGAACCCGAGAAAAACCTGGTTCGTATCAGGTTCAGAGTTGATGGTGTTTTGAGGCGAATTGTGGAATATCCGCCCAACATCCACCCTGCCGTCGTATCGCGTATCAAGATCATGTCGAACCTAAAAATCGACGAACAAAGAATCCCGCAAGATGGGCGAAGCCAGGTCACAACGCCCGATGGACGCGAAATGGACCTTCGTATCTCTACCCTACCGACCGTAAACGGTGAAAAGGTTGTGATGCGTCTTCAAGATCAGTCGCGTGAGATTCCTGACCTTCCTGAACTCGGAATCGACGGTTCTGCTTTGAAATTTATCGAAGAGAGCTTGGCGATGCCAAATGGAATCATTTTGACCAGTGGACCTACTGGATCAGGTAAAACAACTACTCTTTATTCGGCTTTGCACCGGGTTAACAAGCCAGAAGTTAACATTTTGACGATTGAAGATCCGGTGGAAATCCAAATGGATGGTTTGAATCAGAGTCAGGTCCATCCTGATATTGAATATACTTTTGCTTTTGGGCTTCGAACGGCTCTCAGGCAGGACCCTGATATTATAATGGTTGGTGAGATTCGTGATCGAGAGACGATTGATGTTGCGATCGAGGCTTCTCTTACAGGTCACCTCGTGCTTTCGACAATTCACACGAATAGTGCTGTTGAGACCCTTACTCGTATCGATAATATGGGAGTTCCGCCTTTTCTTATGACTTCGACTATTAATACTATTATTGCTCAGCGGCTTGTGAGGAGAATTTGTGATAATTGTAAGGAGGAGTTTAAACCTGATGCCAGTACGATGTCGCTTATTAAAGAAGCTGTTGCTGGTTTGCCGGATAACGGTGATGTTGATCCTGCGCTTTTGAAGAGTTTGAAATTTTATCATGGAAAAGGTTGTGATCAGTGTGATGGGGTTGGTTATAAAGGAAGAGTTGGTCTTTATGAAGTTTTGCATATGAATAATGAGTTGAGGCGACTTATCTTAAAACGCGCTCCAACTCTTGAAATTGAGGCAGCGGCTCAAAAAACTGCCGGAATGACGACTCTTGAACAAGCTGGTGTAATCAAGGCTCTTCAAGGGCTGACTACGCTTGAAGAAGTTTATAGGGTTGCGAGGCATGGGGAGGGAGACCTAAGTGAGGAGGAGGGAGAAGAGAGTAGCGAGGGAGGTAGTGAGAAAGCAGAAATCAGAAATCAGAAGAGTGAGGGGAGTGAGAAAGCAGAAATCAGAAGTGAGAAAGGTGGTGAAGTGCAGTCTCAGCCTGAGAGTTTAGCTTCGCCGGAAGTTGCTGCTAATAATCAACCAAATGAACAGGCCGTCGCTAGCGCTCCGGCTGCTCAACCTGAAGATGTAGCTTCGCCAACGGGTGAGGCTAGTCCACAACCTAAGGAAGGTGTCGCTGCTGATGCAGCGCCACTGCCAGCTAAGATGTTTGAAAATCTCAAAAAAGCTAACAAATAATGCCAGAAAATCAATCTCAACAACCTGAAGAAGCAAGACGTGTTGATATCGGACTCAGCTCCGAGGATGAAATGCGTTTGAAGGCGCTCAATGAGGCTGTGCCTCAAGGTGATGATCTTATCCCTTCGAGTGGGAATCCGATTGTTGATCTTTACAATAAGTTCAACATGTATCTCCAGTCGATGAATAAGATCAAGATTGCTGATAAGGTTACTTTTTTTGAGCTTCTTTCTGTGATGATTAATGCGGGAGTGCCTTTGATTCGGGCTCTATATGTGCTTAGTGATCAATCCAAGAATGTCAGGCTTAAGTATATTATTAGGGATATGGCGCAAAGAGTTGAAAAAGGTATGAAGCTTTCCGAGACGATGCTTGCTTATCCGAAAGTTTTTGCCGAAGCTGAGGTTGGAATGGTAAAAAGCGGTGAGGCAACAGGTAAGCTCAACACTGTTCTGCGGCAAATTGCCGATCAAACTCAAAAAAGTGCGAGTCTTGTCAGTAAGGTGAAGGGAGCGATGATTTATCCGATCGCGGTGATTTGTATTATGATTGGGGCGCTTGTTGTGATGTTGGTCGTTGTTGTGCCGAAGATTTCGGGGATTTTTGAGGAGTCGGGCGGTGAATTGCCGACTTCTACCAAGGTTTTGATGACGGCGAGTGATATTGCGCAAAATTCTTATATTGAGGTTGGCGTTATTGTTGCGATTTTGGCGGGATTGTTTTGGCTTTTTAAACAGACTAAGACTGGTAAGTATCAGATTGATAATTTACTTTTGAGATTACCGATTTTCGGGGAAATGATGAGGAAGTTGGCGATTTCCAGGTTCGCGCGGAATTTATCCAGTTTGATGCAAAGTGGGATTGCGATTGTGCAGGCTCTCGAAATCAATGCGAGTGCGGTTGGCAATGAGGTTTATAAAAAAAGGATCCTGATGGCGGCCGAAGATGTCGCTCAAGGTATTCCTCTCGGTGAAAACCTGACAGATTCGACCTTCCTGTTTCCAGACATGGTTGTTTCGATGATTACTATCGGTGAACAGACCGCGAAAGTTGACGAGGTTGCCGATAAAATTGCTGATTATTATGAAGAACAGGTCGATGATATGATAAGCGGCCTTAGTAAGCTGCTTGAACCTGTAATTCTTGTTGTTATGGGACTTGGTGTCGGAGGACTTGTGGCGGCTGTGATGCAGCCGATTATGAGCCTGACTGATGTGGGGAATGCGATGTAGTTAGTGTTTTTATCGCATGAAAATGCAAGTTTTTTGGGGTGTTTTTCGTAGTAATATATCTAAAGCATTTAACATTACGTTATTATGAACACTGTTTTACGTCGCATTGCGGTATCAATTATCGCTTTTACAATTTTGGTTGCGTCTAGCATACCAGCTGTGTCTGCGTTTGATTGGCGTCCTTGGTGGCCTGGTCTTGCTACCCCCACTTTGCGTGTTTCTATTGGAGATGAAATTACTGGTGCTACTGTTAATCCTGGAGATACTGGGGTTGAAATGTTGGAGATCGTTCTTACTGCAATAAGAAAAGATATAGAAGTCGATGAGCTTATGTTCCATCGTAATGGGGTTGGTTCTGCCGCAGATTTAATGGTTTATCTTTATGATGATTCGGGTACTGCATTAACTTGCGCTCGAAGCATTTCTCCTTCTACAAATAATGTGTATTTGAGTTCTCTTAATTTGGTGGTTCCTGCTGGAGATTCTGTCACACTTACTTTGGTTGCTGATTTTTCGTCATCTGCATATTCAAGGAATGAGCATTTCTTTGAGTTAGTAGATAGAAATTCGATTGATTCAACTGCCGCATTGGTTTTTGGTTTTTTCCCTATTGCTGGAGAAATTTTCACAGTGAACTAGTGAATCGCGAAAAAACATTTGCTTCTAGATTAGCTCTTGGTATAATTGGCGGTAGTTTAAAACATTTAACAAATACAAAAATGAACAAAAAAGGTTTTACCTTGATTGAGTTGCTCATTGTAGTAACCATCATCGGGATCTTGGCTGTGGCCTTGGTACCGAAAATTGTGGGAGGAAGTGCTGGCGCGAGGGATTCGAGGAGGATGACGGACGTTGCTACAATTGTTAATGGGCTTGAGTATTATGTGCTTGAGGCAGGGGATTTTGTTAATTTGGGTGGAGTCGACGACAATGCGGGTGGGGAACTAATTTGTGCTAGCCTTGACGCCTTGGCTACTGACTTGGGTGGTTTTATTAAGAGCATGCCTTCTGATCCGCTTGATGGTAATGCGAATGCCGCTTTTGGAGGTAATTGCGCAGGAAGTTACACTATTATGCTTATGACTGATGCCGCTGGGGGTTTAACCAGGTATGCTGTTGCTGCCGCTTTGGAAGATCCGGGTGTTGGTGATGAGGGTGTATATGCAGAAGAGGAGGATGTTACAGTGGCTTATGGAGATTTCGAACCAGCCGCTTATGCAGCTGATGAAGGTTCCTATATAGCGTACTAAGTTTTCGACTTTACGAGCCCTCGCCGTACATAGGCGGGGGCTTTTTGTTTTATTAGTGAGAAGAGCGAGAAGATTTGTTTGCCTGTGTATTTCTTCTTGTTATAATGAGTTTTGATTTAAACAAAAATAAAATGAATAAAAAAGCCATGCCTGTCGGCAGACAGGGTTTCACTCTTATTGAGTTACTTATTGTGGTAACAATTATTGGGATTTTGGCGGTTGCTTTGGTACCGAAGATTGTTGGTGGGGGTGCTAGTGCGCGGGATTCGAGGAGAATGACGGATGTGACGACGATTGCTAATGGTCTCGAGTATTATTTGATTGATAATCCGGATTTTGATGATATTGATGGGGGAAAAGCTCAGGGTGAGTTCTCATGTGCTGCTGATTTGGTGGATGATTTGGCAGGTTTTGTTAAGAGTGTGCCTTCTGATCCGAAAGATGATAATGCAAACACAATTTTTGACGGGAATTGCCTGGGGGATTATGTTGTTTTTTATATGCTGGATGAGGCTGATGGAGATTTGAATAAATATGCTGTTGGCGCTCATTTAGAGAGTCCTAGTGTTGGTGATGAGAATGTGTATACCGGTATAGACTCTGGCGAGGACGTATTGTCTTCTTTTTTATGGGAGTTGAATGGTCTCGCGTATGGTGATGGTGATGGCGATGGATATTATATAGTTTATTAGTTAGGAGATTAGAGATTTGAGTTGAGAGATTTTGTGTTGCGACACTACTTTGGGGCTTTCTGTAAAGGCATTTCGTATTTGGGCGTACTAAATGGGCTTTTTTTATTTTTGCTTCTCGAGTCCATCAGATATAATTAGGGTTGACATTTTGTACCTCAAAAACCAAAAACAAAGCCCTTTCCATGCTGGTTCACTCCCCTTTAAAAAAAGTTCTGACAAGTTGGCTTATTGTAGCTTTTCTTGGTTCGCAGCTGATTACTTTTGACCTTTCTTACAGCAAGCCTGTGATTGAGGAGTATGGGATTACTGCGATTTTGGTGGATAGTTCTTATTACAATGACGCGAATAATTATGATGGATTGCAGGATGAGTATGGGCTTTATCTTTCTGATGATACTTTGGCGGAGAGGATTGATCGGTATGCTTATGATGTGCAGGAGACTTTGGGGATGACGAAGGCGTTGATTATTCAGGTTCAGCCGGATGATAGTGTTGAGGAGATTTCTTATGCGCTTGAGAAGCTTTATTTCGAGGGGGATGATATTGAGGATGAGGAAAATCAACTTGTCGGGGTTGTTGTTGTCGGAGATGTGCCTTTGCCGGTTGTGACGAAGGGTGGGAATAAGTTTTTGAGTATGCTGCCTTATACGGATTTTGAGGATAAAGTTTATATTTTTGATCAGGATAGTGGGGTTTTTGAAAGAAATACTGCGGCGACTGAGTTGGCTCCTGAGGTTTGGCATGGAGTTATTGTGCCGCCTTCTGATGATGAGGAAGAGGCGCATGCGCAATTGGCGGAGTTTTTTGATAAGAATCACCTCTATCATATTGGAATTGAGGAGTATTCTGAGTTTGATGAGCAGCTTTTTTATGGGGATTTGGTAGCGGAGGAGAAGTCGATCAACAATATTAATTTTGCCTCTTATGAAAGGTTTACCGAGCACTGGGAAGAGGTTGCTTACAGTAGATATAACAAACATCTTGCGGAAGATTTGTATGTTGAGGCTACGGGTGCTGTGCTTGTTGGCGATGGGGAGGATAATGATGGGGATGGACTTATCGATGAGGACCCGGAAGATGGGATTGATAACGATGGGGATGGGCTTCTCGATGAAGATTTGGCGGATCCTTTTATAGGTATCGATAATGACGGTGATGGACAGGTTGATGAGGATGGGACGGATGACAATGATGCGGATGGGGATCTCAGAATGGACGAAGATCCTCCCGGGGATGATAACGGGGATGGGTGTCCGGGAATTTGTGGGGTTGATGATGACAACGATTCCGTAGATACAGATGATGATGGTTGGCCTACCGGGCTGGAGAATCTTGTTGGGTGGAATCCGGAGAAGAAGTCTAGTCCTTTCTTATTTAATTTAAGGGATGAGGATAAACAGGAGGATTATGCGGAGATGTTTGTGGATGAGGATCCTTATTATTGTCCGGAAGGGTATGAGTGTTTTGAAGGAATTGATAAAAACAATCCTAGCGGCACTTTGAATGAGGCTTCTGTTAAGTATGATTCGCGTTGTTTTGATGAATATGGGGGTTATCACCCCGAGTGGGATGATGATGAGGATGGCTATTGTGATGAGGATACCGAGGAGGACAATGACGCCGATGGTGACGGTTTGATCGATGAAGATCGCGGCGGTGATGATACTAGCACTACCGGTTTTGAGAATTTGCCTGATATCCAGACGAAAAATTTGTTTGAGCAGTTTACGAGTCGATATTATGAGCTTTTTGAAAAACTTATTGCGCAGTCGCAAGAGTGGACCGATTTTACGGGAAGATATTCGTCGGCTTATGATAATGAGGACGGTTATCAGATGAGTGATTTGGATTCGCCGATGTCGCTGATTGCGAAGAAGGATGAATACACGATTACTTATCTTAGAGCTGTTAATGATCTTGTGGAGGAGCAAGTTGATGAGGTTGTGGATGTTTTGCAGGAGGATATTCAGTTTATTGCGAATATCAATCTTGAGATTACTGTGAATTTTTCTGATGAGGATGGGGGTAGCGGGGCTTCGATAATGGGAGATCCGATTTATTTTATTAATCATTCGGTTTCAAATAGGTTGAAGCCTTTTGACATAATGATTTTTGGTAAAAGACCTACTGAGATTACGAGTGTTGAGGATTGTAGTGCTTATATGGGGACTTATGATGAGGAAGATGGGGTTTCGCAGCTTGTTGAAGGTTTGCGTGTTTATGATTTGGATACTGCGGGTAAGTATAAGGATGAAGGGAAAGAGTACGGTGGGTGTTTTGGGAATTATTCTAATATGACAATTTATGGGGATTATGTGGATAGTTTGACTTTTTGTTTTCCTGAGATTGCAGAGCACTCGGTTTTAAGTAATGTAGGTACTGCGGAGGTTTTGCCTGGTGAAGGCGAGGATGATTGGACTCCTGATTATAGGGCTTGTAACGATTTCAAAGAGGTGCGGTGGTTCCTTGGTGAGGGACTTATAACCGATTTCTTGGTTGGTGATTCGAGTGCGTGGGATAGTTTTTCACATCTTTGGGAGAAAGATTCGAAAGGTTATCTTTATTATGCTGAGAAGTTTACGAAGAAGCTTAATGATCTGTTTGAAGATGATCATGATGACGATGATGATTTGGATGGTGATGGCGATTATGATTCCGATGATTTTGCGGTGGAAATTGAGGAGTTGGTTGATGAATTAAATGATAAAGGTGCTTATGAGACCGCTTACAAGGAGCTTTCCGAGATTGCGCTTTTTGATGGGGATTATTTGTATGAGGAGCTGAAATCTTACTACGATGATGAGGATGATATCCCTGAGATTAGCGGGTCTTTTAGTTTGGCGGATGTTTTTGAGGCGCTTGGCTTAGATCCTGAGAGCCAGGATGATTTAACTGCGTTTTTGCTAGGTAGTGGGCTCGATATTGTTGAGGATGAGGAGGAGGATGGTGGTCTTGTCGACTCGGCTGTCTCCTCGGTTGCGAGTTTCTTGGCTGGTGATGATAATTCTTTTGAGATAAGTGTGGATGACGACGTTATTGAGTCGCTTGAAGTGACTGTGACCAAATATTATGTGCCTGATGATACCGGTAGTTCTTGGTGGGAGGCGGCTTTTGAAGATGCTTTTGTGGAGACTGCTGAGGAGGCTTATTCGATTTCCAGTGTTTATCATCATAAGCAGCCTGATAATGATGTGATTTCAGATCAAGTCGGGGCTCAGTTTTCGATGGCTTTGCCGATAGATGATCCTCGTTATGTTTCTTTCCAGAATCAAAGTTTTGAGTATCAGGAGCTTTATTATCCGAATATTTTTGATGCTGAGGATTTGAAAGATTTTGTGAGTATTTTGGAGCAGGGAGATGCTGATATTGCGGATGTCCCTGGTGGGGATAGTTATTCGAGCGTACTTAGTGATCTTTATTATGATTACATGGATCCCGAGCAGATTACCGATGCTCTTGAGTGGATGTATATGAATATTGATGAAAAGCATGAGTATGTGCTTTCTCATTATCTCGGTGATGAGGAGGCTTATATAGGTGATGTCTATGATGGGTATGAGGTCGTTTATCTGGTTGGAAACGGAGATCAGCAGGGGTATGATTTTGGGTTTAATGGTGCGGCTAAGGTTGATGACGAGGATACTGAATTCAATAATCCGGATATGAATTATGAGCCTCCCGAGACTGATGATGGGGGTGATGATGAAGAGGATGATTTTGAGCCTGAACCGCTTTTTAGCTGGCTTGAGATGATTATTCTTTGGCTTGATGACCTTGTTACGGCAGGGCAAGTTAATACGAGTATTGAGAATGCTTGTGGCGGAGTGGATTACTGTGATGACGACCAGGATAATGATGGAATATCTGATGATGAGGATGACGATCCTGACAGTGCTGATTCTGATAATGATGGGATGGCTGATGGCGCGGGAAAATCCGCTTACATTGAAGCTAGTGCGCCTTATGGTGAGAAGCTTTATGCAAACGGGACCGATACCATTGAGGTCACCGTTCAGATGATGGATGTTTATGGGCAAGTTAATGGAGATGACAGCTACACCCAGGTTCAACTCAATGTTGTGGAGGGCGGCGAGTATGCTGAGGTTTTAAGTCAAAATCCTACTGGTGTTATCGATGGCGAAGCTGTCTTTACGCTTAAGTCAACTGAAGAAGAGGGTGAGATTTGGGTGCAGGCGATTACTGTCAATAATGAGGAAGTTAATGATTCCGATTATGTTGAGGTTGAAAGCACGTTTCGGCGTGTGAAGCTTTATACATATGATCTTGAGACGATTGTTGAGGAGAATGAGTACACTGTTACTGAGCTGGAGGATCTTGTTCTACTGGATGAGGATGGAGATGTTGTTGTTAGCGTTTCGGCGGAGACTGGTGATTTGGATATTGCGGATGACATTCAAGTGACGGTTTATCCAGCTGAGGGTGAGGAGCCGACGAAGATAGGGTTTGGATATGAGGGGTATGATGATTTGGGCTATCTTTATATTGTGCCGACTGTCCAGGAAGTTGTGATTGAGGAGGGAGAGCGGGGCTTGAGTGATATTGTCGGAAATGAGAATGTTGAGGTTTGGGACCTTGATAGCGTGGATGATTATTTCTTGCAGTTTGAGCAGGGTGATGAGGATGAGGTTTTGCTTTGGGATAGTGGTGGTGATATTTTGGCTTCGGTTCGAGGGAACGGGCAGATTTTTGTACGGGATGATTTGGGGGTTACTTTGGAGTTAGCTGAGGAAAATTTTGCCGGAGGGTTCCTTGTGATGGTTGATGATGAGGTTGCCATCGAAGTTAAGGTCGGGTTGAATTTGGAGGAGGAAAGTATTGAGTTGGTGATGGTGGATGAAGGATTCTGGGTCAAGGCGTGGAGATGGCTTGGGTTTGCAGACGAAGTTAATGCTGCAGAGGTTTCTTTGCAGGATTCGGATGGTGAGGGAGTTAATGATCTTTATGAATATACGATTGGGACTGATTTGAATCTTTCGGATTCTGATTCTGACTCTTATAGTGATTGGGATGAGCTGCAGGGCGGGTACGATCCTTTGGATTCTAGTGGCGCTCCCCTATTCTCTGATTTGAGTACGGATCATGAGGCTTATTTTGATGTTTTGGAGCTTTATTTAAGGGGAATAATTAGTGGTTATACCGATGGCACTTTTAAACCGGATCAAGCTATTACTCGTGAGGAGTTTACGAAGCTTAATCTGGGTGGAATTTGCTTGTATTGTGATAAATATTCTGAGGAGACGCAGGATGAGGTTGAGGGGCTTTACAGCCAAGATCCTTTCCCTGACACGGATATTTCTGAGGCGCTTTATTATTGTGTCGCAGAGGCTAAGAATCTTGGGCTGATTTCCGGTTATAGGGCTGGTGAATATTTTGGATATTACCTGCCGGGCAACAATATTAGCCGGGCGGAGGCAGCTAAGGTGATTTTGGAAGCTTCTGCGGAAATGATAGGTATTTTCTTGCAAGGAGATTACGAGGGTGATGATAGGCCTTGGTATTATTATTATGTTACGACTGCGCAAAGTTATGAACTGTTCCCGGATGACAGGTTCCTTGAGCTTGATCATTACAGTAGTGAGCTTTTTGCGGAGTGGTTTGATAGTGAGCTTGAGTCTGGTGGTTCTTTTGTGGCGTGGCTTTCGGATGATATTACGAGGGCGGAGTTTGCGATGATGATTGTGAATTTGATTGATGTTTATGATTGTAGGAGTGTTGATTCGGATGGTGATGGGCTTTCTGATAATGAGGAGCTTTATGTTTATGGTAGTGATCCACTCGACCCTGATACCGATGATGGAGGGATTAATGATTTTGTTGAGGTTGTTTCGGGCACTGATCCTCTCGATGCGATTGATGATGGAGATGTTGATTATGAGGTTGTTGTGGCAGAGGTTCCTGATGATGATGACGGGGATGGTTTGACGACTGAGTATGAGCATCAAATCGGCACGCTTTCTTATGATCCCGATACTGATGATGGTGGGGTTTGGGATGGGATGGAGGAACTTTATGGGACTAATCCTATAGATGATCCGGATGATGATTATTTTGATTTTGTGAGTGATAGTGGGATTTATGCGGAGGGTGCTTTGTGGGAAAGGGATTACATTTATTCTTCGGAGGATTTTGTTGAAACAATTATTAGTGAGAGTGTTATTTATATAGATGAAATTCCGGCTGATGGAGCTTCTTCCCTTCACTTGAGGGCGGAGGTTTTGGATGCGTTTGGACTTGTTGATGACACCGACAGTTCTAGCATTGTTGAGTTCATAATTACGGATCCGGGTAACGATTATGCGGAGATCGAACACAAGTATGTTTCCGTTGTTGAGGGGGTTGCTGAGACAGATATCGTTGCGACTACTGTGTCGGGTGCGGTTGAAGTTACAGCGCAAATCACACCTGACTACTACCCCGTTAGCGATACGGATGTTGATGTTTATCCGGGTGAGCCTGATTACCTGGAGTTTGTTACGCCTTCGACCGTTATGGCTGCGGGTGGGCTTAATAAAATGGATGGTGTGCTGCTTCTTTATGACGAGTATGGGAACATTGCTTACAGTGATCCTTATACCGTCACACTGGAGATCGAGGGCGGTAGTGAGTTTGCGGAAGTGATGGATGAGGATGCGACGCAGGAGGGTGTGCAAATTACGACTTTTGAGGGTTACGTTAGTTTTGCGGTTATTTCGAGTGTTGATGAAGGAGAGACGACTGTTACTGCGACGGTTGGGGATGTGACGGAATCGCTTGAGATTGATGTTATGTCGGGAATTAATCTTGTTGTTGAGCCTGCGGAGACGAGTTTGACTGCTGATGGCACTAGTACGACTGATTTTGAGGTTTACTCTGCCGATGCTGATGGGAATTTGCTTACCGGATATAATCCTATTGTTACTTTGAGTGTTCTTGATGATACTTACGGTTATCTTGCTTCTTCTGCCGAAATCGAACTGAGTGAAGGACGTGGCGAAGGTAGTTTTCTAACTTCTACAGTTGCCGGAGATGCTTATATTATGGCTAGTGCGCTCGGTATTGAGCCCGGTAGTGTGCTTGTGACGACTGTCCCGGGGGTTATTGCTGAGTTGAGGTTGGAATCGGCAGATGGAAGTGACTTTATTATGACCGGGGAGAGCAAGGAGGTTCTTGTTAAGGGTTATGATGTTAACGGTAATTTCACTTATAATGATTCAGATACAGAGGTCTCGTTAAGGCTTACTGAGATGTCTGAGGATTACGGTTATATCGGAAGCGAGAGTGAGGTTTTGAATGAAGGGGAGGCGACTTTTCTTGTGGCTGCGAATGATGTTAGCGGCTTTATTAATGTTGTTGCGAGCGGTACCGATCTTATGTCGGGCACTCTTTATTTGAGTGTTCGTAAGGATCTCGATAGTTATGACTTAGCGGAAATGTCTCCGAATGTTTTGTATGCGACGTTACTTGGGGCGCCTGTGGGTCAGGTGACTTATGAGGACTATTTTGCAGGTTATTTCTTGTTTAATGGAAAAACTCAGGCGGTAGCTAGTTTGCTGGATTACCCTGAGCCACACGAGAGGTTGATGCAACTTGATTCGACCGGTAAAAGCACTCTGATTGAGGGTAATTTCTTGACGCAGGAGATTATTCCTTCGACTGCTGATTTGCCTACTAAGATTATTTGGCAAGATGATCCGGCGAATATGACGCTGGCTGAGATTTTGATTATTTTGGATGGAGGGGTTTATGAAAGCGAGGACTTGAGCTTGGAGACTTCTGCGGGAGTTTATATAAGCAGTGATGATGTGAGTTGTAGTGATGATTATTGCAGTATTTTGCAGGATGATAACGAGGTGATTCGAATTCTTGGCAGTGGGCAGATTATGTTGTTTTCGATGAATTACGAGCTGGAGATTAATAATAAGTATGATTATCCTGCGATCGATGTTTATCTCAGCGGTAGCGTGATTGCCACTGTGCTGCTTGCGTCAGATTTTGATGAGGATGTTGTGCTGCTGGATGACGATTTTGAGCTTGGCGATTGGGAAACTTTGGATGGCGGTATTTACATGAGGCAATTTGAGACTACTGAGTATGGTTTTGAGATTTCTTTGAGTGGAAATTCTTCTGCCGATCCGATCGGTTATTTCCTTGTTGATAATTTGGCGACGCTTCCGGCTGACCAGTCCCCTTCTCTCGGCTACACGTCGCTTGATGATGCTCAAAACGAGGGTGGAATTGGTTTTGAAGGTGATAATAAAAATATTTTACTTTTCTCTGCGGGCAATACTGCCGGTGAATCGAATATGCACAGTGTTTCTGAAATAGGAGTGCTTCTGGGTGATCCGACAATTTCTCTCGATACTAGTGATGATGCCGGTTCTCTCGGTTATACCAAGGATATTGGGAGGATTATTTTGAACGGTGATGAGAATGTTCAAGATTTGATACCGCTTGATTACAACAATGATGGGCTTGAGGATTTGCTTGTTGCTTATGAGGATGGTCGGATTAAGCTTTTGCAAAATTATGAAGGCGAGGAGCGGTTTAAGGATCGTGGTGATCTTCTTAACATTGTGAGCGGTATTTTGGCTTTTGATCATGCGGATTTCAATTTGGACGGTTATGAAGACATTGTGATTGCGACTGAGGACGCGTGTATTGAGGGAGAGGTTTGTATTTATCTTTATCAAAATAATGAAGGGCAGTTTGATCGAATTAATTTGGATCTTGATGCCGGTTCGCAGGTTTATCAAATCTTAGCGGCCGATATGAACAACGATAATTATCCTGATATTGTCACTTCGGACAATGTTGGGACAATTATGGTTTTTTATAACGATTCGGGAGAGATAGTTGAGGACGGTTATTATGTCGGGAATGTTGGCGTGAAGGTAAATGACAGTGATGATCTTGGGGACGAGGTTTATGTTTATTATGACGGGATGACTGAGAATGATGTGGAGACGACAGAGGATGATGCGTACTATTATGGCTTAGCTATTGTGGATGAAGACGGATATGAATCTTTGGATAGTGATACGGCTGATTATTATGCCGCTCTTTTGGGTACGGAGTTCGGAGATCTTGAATTCTCTGCCCCTGATGAGCCGGCCATTATGGAGGAGGTCGAGTTTGTTTTGGGACATTATGATGAAGATTTGTATTCTATTTCTAAATACGGGGTCGATGTAAATGGAGGTGTGATTGAGCCCGGTGATGAGGTTCAATATGTGATTTCTATTACCAATTCCGGGGACGCGAAGTCGGATATTGATGATGTTTATGTGAGTGATGTGGCACCGAGTCTTTTGAAAATGGATTTGGACAGCGTCGAGTGTGCGAGCAGTTGTGACGGTGAGATTGAAATTATTGAGACCGGCGCGAGTGAACGACCTTATGTCATTCATGGTTTTGCTTTGGAGAGTGGTGATACTGTGCAAATTAGTTACAGTTCTTACGTTTTGTCTGTGCCGGAAGTCAATATTATGCTCGGAAACGATATTGATGACTATGTGGATGATGATTATTTGGATATCGTTGCGTCACCTGTAAACAACCCTACCGGACAGGTGGTTTATTTCTATTCGAATGGATCTTATCTTGCGTCAGACGGTGGTCTTTTGGATTTATTTGGTTTGCGGATTATAAATTACACTCAGTCGACCAGTGAGCCTGTTGATTCTACTGAGGAAAGTCAGGATATGATGGAGGCGATTTTGGCTGAGGCCGGATTTGATTCTATTGATTTTGAGACAGATGCGGATGGTGATGGGACGCCGGATGCGTTCCAGTCTGACGACGACGATGAGCTTCCGGGTCCCGTTGCCGATATGCTTAATATTGGTGCGAATGATGCGGATTTGGACGGACTTGTGGATAGCTGGGATCTTGTCCCGGGTTTAGCTAATATATACGGTCTTGCGGTCAAGCAGGAGGAGGAAGAAGAAGAGGATGACGGTGGGATACCTGAGGCGGAAGCTTTTGAAGCGAATTTGGATCTCGATGTTGAGATTATTTCTGATGAAACAGCGGATAAAATCAATGGAGTATTGTCTTCATTCATTTGTGGCGGCGGGTGTATTGCGAATCCTTTGAATATAGCGTTTTTGGTCCCGGGACCTTTTAATTTTTATGGGATACCCGGAGCTTATGCTCCAGGCTGGGCGACTTTGGGGACTATTGCTTATCCTCCTTTTGTTTGTACCGGACCGCTTTGTTGGACTCCTGCCTCGCCTTTTAGGCTTTATTTCTCGATTACAACGACTCTTGGTACGGCTATGGCTGTTTGTGTAGGGCCGTATCCGGGAGGACTTTGTTGGGCGTTTAATTTGCCGATATTACAAGCGACTGGATTCTGTGACATGGTCAATACTGCAATTTCGTCCGCCCTTTCTGCGGCATCGACGGCTGTTTCCAGTATTGGGTCGGATTCGACGTTCCTAAATTCGTCAGGTGGCGGATCTTCTGGCGGCGGTGCGAATGGAGGGCTTGAGAGCTACGTTTTGGACGATTTTGAGATTGCTACTTCCTTCAGTACGAACATTCAAGTCCCTGGGTTCCCCGATATATTTACCGATTGGTGGAAGAGGCAGAAGGAAGAGGTTTTTGGGCTTGCTGATTTGCCTGATATCTATTTCATTTATCCTGATTTCTCATCTATTGGAGGTGCTTTTTCTTCGGATGCGTTCTCTGATATCGATACATCCGATCTTAACGGTCTTTCTAAAGCCCTCACCTACTTGAATAGTTGGCCTCTTATCGAGATTGAGACCGATCCGGTGGTTTTCAATATACCGAGCTTATCCAAAGATGAATTCCTTAAATATAAAGAGCAGTGGAGGATTTGGAAGGAAGAGGCGAAACTGGAGCTTGAAGATGTGGTGGATGATTGGCTCGATCTTGGATTTGATATAGAAGTTGATGGAGTCGAAGAACTCATTGCCAGCATGGAGACGAATCTTCAGATTATTGATGAGTATCTGGAATTGCCTAGGAAGATTGTTGAATATCGTCAGTTGGAAGTTATTTTGATCAAGCAAATTGTTTGTTACCTGGATGCTATTATTACTTATACCGGTGGCTATCTTAAGGTTCAGATCGACAGGATTAACGCGTGGAAGCAGTTTATAAAAGATATCAAAGAAGCTATTGAGACTTGGCGTTTGCTGTTCCAGGTTGCCATTGATTATCAGGATTCCTGCGATAAGTGTACTAACCAGCGGGGCAGTCTTATTGAACTCTTGATGAAGCTGTTTTTGTTTATTCCCGATATACCTGTGATTGATTTGCCGAAATGGCCCGATATAGTGATCGATGTTTCGCAAATACAAGCCGGTTTGACGATAGCTTGGCCTGATGTTCAGTTTGCGGCTGATCCTTTGATATTGCCGGATATACCACCTCTCGAACTTCCTGAAATTCTTATCGGTATCAGTGGTGAAATCGATCTTAATTTGCCTACTTTGCCGATTTTGCCGGATCCTCCCGATTTGCCGGAATTGCCGGATTTCCCTGCGTTGTCTTTGCCTGATTTGCCTGATATCCCTCCCCCTCCTGAAGTTCCTGATTTGGATGCTGCTTTGGGCATTAGCTTGAAGATTGTTGGTAATATTATTAAAATTCTTTGCCTTGTTGTAGAGGGACTTATACCTGTGCCGGAAAATCAATTGCGAGGGAAAATCGAGGATCTTACTCAAAGACCTCTCGATGTTCTGTTCCCGTTTGATTTGGGATTTGGGATCACTTTGCCCGATATATCTTTTGATTTTGTTAAGCGGATAGAAATTATTGCACGGATGAATTTGTCGGTGGAAACGACCTTCCTGGTTGATACCGTTCAGTCGTTTGCCGATATTACGAATGCTGTGAGTGGTTTGGTTACAAGTACCTGGAATGACACCATGGAAGCGGCGGAAGATTTTGGTGAAGACGTGGGCAGTGCTGCCGGGGATATGGATGTTGAGGTTGAGGCTGAAGTTTCTGCTGGTGAAGATGGTATTGATGCGGGAGGAAGTTTGGATTTGGGCTATAACGGTATTATTGATCCTACTGACAGTACTCTTTATCAAGATCAGATTGCGCTTTTGACTCAAACTCTTGAAAACACTCAAGAGTATTTGGATGAGTATCAAGAAGCTTTGCCGGATGAGATAGTGCTTGTTGCTGAGCAAAATTACATTGCTCTGGAAGATTTGCCGGATTACGACATGATCGCTTATGACGATTACAGCGAGTACGCTGATTTATTTGAATATAGTCCTTCTGAGTCTTTGATTGATCTCAAGAATCAGTTGGTTGCATATATTGATAGTAATACAGCGATCAACGACGAGGTTACCGATTGGGATAGTATGCAGAGGTTGCTTGTTCATGATGTGACGACAGATTACATGCTTGTTGATTATACCGGTGATGATGAAGGCTGGAGTAATGCGGATGCGATTGAGGAAGCGATTGAGGATACTCCGACTCTTGTGAGTGAGGATCTTGAAAGTTTTGAAGAGTCTATATCGGATGCTCTCGACGGTCTCTTGGCTGATGCGTCTGAGAGTGACAGTAGCTCTAGCGCTGATCTTGATTTGCCGTCGCCTGTGACCGAAGGATTGTTCGTTTACAATGCTGTTGAAGAGGTTAATGAGCGATTAATTAATTATACTGCTGAGTCTGGCAGCTCTTCTCAGATAGTTACTTTTGATATGGACAATGACGGAGATGAGGATGTTGTTTACAGTTATGGTGGTGTGATCTATTTGAAGGAAAATTACGAGGATGAGCCCGCCGAGCTTGAATACTATTCCGGTGTGCCGCGTTTGGCCAGTGTTGATTATTTCTTGCCGGAGATGGCGAGTGTTAATTTGCTCGAGGCGGGCGATGTTGGAAATGAAGAAGCGACTATGACTTTTTCCGGTGAGATTAATGAGGTCTTTTCTGAGGGGGCGATAGGTTATGAGGTAGAGTTTTATGATAATTTGACTGATATTGATTTCGATGTGGTTCCGGTTGGGGTTGCGACCTTGATTGTCGGTGCGGAGAATGAGGAAGTTCTGTTTTATGATGAGGAAGGTGGCGAGTATTCTTTCGGTGCTGAAATTGAGGCCAGTGAAGAGCTTGCGATTGCGAGTTTGTATGATGATTTTGTTATTGTGCCGGAAGATGGCACCATGACTTTCCCTCAAGTTGAAAAAGGTTTTGCTTATGTTTCGGAGATGAGCGAGGGGTTGATTTATGATGCGTATTATCGAACTGTTGTTTATGAGAACGGTGAGACTGTTTTGACCGGTGGTGATATTTTGCACGCTTTTGAGGATAGTGAAATAACTGTCGATTTGGGTGCTGATGATGATTTCACTATTGCTCTTACTGAGAATACGGTGTTCCCGATACCTACGAATTTGACAGGTGATTTAGATATCAGAGTTGAGAGTGGAAGCGTGGAAATAATCGATAAGTCGGAGATAAATAGGCAGGACGAGCAGAATTTGATTGAGGGCATGTTGCTTTATGAAGAGGATCTGATTGAAATTACGAGCGGCAGCGCTGTTGTGAGCCTTCTCCACGGCGGTGAAGTCACCTTAGAAGAAGGTCAAACATACTTCTATGACAACTTGTACGGCTTTGAAACTCCTTCCCTAACAACGACCCTTGAAAACGGAACTTATTACACGCAGATCCATGCGATAGATGATGAGGGCAATCTTTCTACAACTTCCGATACGATTCTCCTTGCTCCTCAAGTTTGTGCAGATGACAGTCCGCCTTATCCCGATGCTGGATCTTCCGACAAGGAATTGGCGATTTTTGCAACGCTCGAACTTTCCGCTGAAAATTCTTTTGATACCGATTCCGAAATCTTTAAATATTACTGGGATACCGATCTCGATACCGACTCTGACGGCGATGGCGACACCGAAAACGATGCCGATTATCACAACGACCTCGATCCTACAACCGATTATGACAGTGACGGCAATACTGCGAATGATTGGGATGATCCTTATATGGAAGTTGGACCGTATGATACTGCCGGTGTTCATTATTTGAAGCTATGGGTAGAGGATGAGGCCGGTAACGCCAGTTATCAATTGATAACGATCACTGTTTACGTGCCGGATATTTATATTGATTCGGCTTCTTCCGAGACGGGAATTGTGACCGGTTACATTGATCCGGCGATAGATAACATGCCTTTCATCCTGGTACGTGATCGCAATGGTACTGTGACTCAAATCATTACCGATACTGCTACCGAGGATGGCGGCAAGTATTACACCGAGGCTGATGGTACTTATGAGATTACTGATGTTGATATTGAGAACAAGGTTGTGATTTTGAACAGTGATGGCGATGATGTTGCCGAGTTTAATCCTGAGACAGGTCAATTCCTGATTCTTGACGACAGATATGCTGTTGATATTTTGCCAACGGATCTTGAGTGGCCGACTCGTTTGGTGGTTTATGAGATTGCGAGTGGTGAGATTTTGCAAAGTATTTTGCTTGTGACTGATTCGAATACCGATGTTGTTATTGAGGACAGTGATTTTGAGTTTACTGCTGAGAGTGTTGAGTATTTCAGCGGTGTGCATATGAAGATTGTTGATGAATGGGATTTCACTGTTCAGGTTATTGGGGCTAGTGATCCCCTGTTCCCGGGTAGTGTTGAGATTTTGAAGGATTCGGAGAGGTATGCTCTTATTGCTTCTGATGGGAATATTTATATCTTGTCGGATGATCTGGATTTGAGCTTGAAAGAGGCTGAGAGCATTGATGAGCCGCTTGTTATTGAAATGACTTACGCTGGCGAGGAGATGGCTGAAATCTATATCGATGTGAGTGGCAGTAGTGATGAGGTTGCTGAAAGTACTACCGAAGAGTTGGGGCTTCCTGAGACCGGTAATGTTTATGATGTCGCGGAGATTGACTCGACCGTGGATTCTGACGGTGGAGGTATTACCGATGAGGATGAGCTTGTTTACGGCCTGAATCCTCTTGATGGTGCGGATGATGTTGCGGATAGCGATGGTGATGGACTGACTAACGCACAAGAAGTTGAGCTTGGTACCGATCCACTTAATGCGGATAGTGATGGTGATGGTTTGTCGGATTATGTTGAGTATTTAAATGATCTTGATCCGAATGAAGCTATCGAAATGCCTTTTGCGGATATATCTGTAGATGATCCTCTTTTCTTGGATATTTATGATATGGTCACCAAAGGTATTTTGACCGGTTATGATATTGAAGGTCTCACCTATTTTGTCCCCGATCGCGAGATAAATCGTGCTGAATTTACCAAAATTGTTTTGGCGATCTTGTGTATCACGCCGCGCGATGAGGCGCATGAGGCTCCGAATGTCTTCTATGACATTTTGTTCGATGAGGAAGATCCTCTTTGGTATTACGATGAGACGAAAGAAGCTTATTTGAGAGATTTTATTACCGGTTATTTGGCCGATGTTGATGAGGAAAGCGGACTTACGGCTTTCCGACCCGGTTCTACCATTACTCGTGCTGAGGCTGCTACGATTATTCTTAGAGCGCTTGATAAGGAAGGTTTCTTAGAATTGCCTGAGTTTGAGGATGTGGATCCTTGGTGGGATCCTTACATCGAAGCTGCTTTGGATTTTAGTCCTTATTTGGTTGAAGGTTCTGCCGGTGATGCAACTTATATACTTACAGCTGAGGAGGCGGCAGATCCGAGTCATGTAATCACTCGTTATGAGTTTGTTGAAATGTCGATAAGGGCTCTTCATGCTTATAATTGTTACTCTATTGATACCGATGGCGATGGTTTGACGGATTGGGATGAGGAACATATTTACGGGACTGATCCTCTTGATGCTGATACCGATGAGGGAGGTGTTTGGGACGGCGAGGAAGTTCTTGAACTTGGAACCGATCCTCTTGATGACAGTGATGATGATTGGGATGGAGATACTTTGAGCAATAATGATGAGACCGATGTTTATGGGACTGATCCTTGGGACCCTGACACTGATGATGGTGGGGTTTGGGACAATGTGGAAGTTGATCGGGGGTCTGATCCTTTGGATGCGTCGGATGATTACGATGATGCTTATGAAGATGATTATTATGATGCGGGTGATTTGTTAATCGATCTTGATGAAGGTGTTTATTTTGTAAGCGACGAATGTTTGATCTGTCCATGTCCTTCGGCTATAGAAGATGGTGAGCAAGTTCAGGCGGGTGATATAATTTATTCGGCTATTACAAATTCAGATAATACGGAGATGTACTCCGTTTCTAATGAGTATGAAGTAAAATGAAAAAATTCATCTATAAATTTTCGGAAGTAATAATGTTCATGTTCGCGATTGTGATCATAAGTGCGATCGTGGATCTGAGTATTATCGGTTTGGCGCAGGATGACAGCGATTCTTCCGGCGATGGAGAAGAGGAGGAAGAAGAGACTGAGTTTGATTGTGGCGTAGATTTGAGTGCGGCCTTGGTTGAGCTTGATGCTGCGTTTGATGAAGATTTGGATACTGCCGTTACGAGTGAGGAGCCTGGGGATGTTGTGGTTGATGCGATGATTGAGAGATACAAAGAGTATGTAGATGCTGTAGAAGCAGCTTATGATGAAGCTATTGCATATACCGAAGGCCAAACTTTAACCGATGTTTCGGAGAGAACAGCGGCTTGCGAGGAGGAACTCAGTGATCATTTCGCGATGAACGAGTCGAATATGTCGACTCAAGTGGTTTCGAGCTCTTATGGCAAAAAAACGACTGCCCTATTGGACGAATACAAGTGGATCAATGAAAAACTTGCTGAGATGCAGGAAAGAGTTTCTTTTATACATAGCAATATAGTCAAAATGACCGACATGCTCCCTGGATTTACTAAATCATGCGTTAAATCATGAAGATAGAAATTTTTAAAAATTGGCGAACCGCTCTTGCAATCATATTCCTAGCAATATTTATAAATTGGCAGGTCATCTCTGCGGCAACTACTGAATCTGACAGCGATTATTCCAGATCACAATATGGAAACGTCTATGAAGCGATAGTTGCATATCACAAGGATATCAATGACATTTTTAATGAATATATAGAAGTTGTCGTTTCTTCCGAAGATCCAAACACGGCATACGATGAGGATTGTCCGTCCGATAACGTTTCGACATATTGTTTGGCGAAGGAGGTTATTCCGATTTATATAGCGTATTTGGATGCGCTCGATGAACATAGTGAGTATGCCCTCGATGAGTCTGCTGAGTCTGAGATCACAAACCTTAGCACAATTACACAAGTGACCAGCACAAGACTGGCAATGATCTCTGCTGAGAGGGAGAGTGCTTATCAAATTATTGATTTGGCCCTTGCGGCTTATAACGAGTTTCAAATAATGTATCCGATTCATACGGAATACGAGCATTTGATAAAAGATTTCGAAGATTATAACGAAATTCTTGGCAAATGGCGTACTGAGATCGCGGAATGGCCGGGTGATTTCATTGATGTATCAACAACCGACTGTAAATAATGAAGAAAACGTTTGACCAAAAATGGGGAACAAAAATATTGATAGCTACTGTGCTGTTCATTGCTTCGTACACGTTTACACCTATTTCTTCGGCCGGTGATCTCTGGGAGAATTATTGGGACGTTATGCAAAACGGATATTTTTCGAGGTTGTATTACGAGAATATGGTTGACGATCAATTTACTGAGGCTGGTTACGACGTCTCCAGCCTTGATGACGAGGCCGAGCGCAGTCCGAATTGGGATAACGTTTTTGATAAAGACACCAAGGAAAACGGTCAGAACCTTTATCTTTTGGTTTATAACAAGATCAAAAAAGAGCCTACTGATGCGGCACTTGAGCAAACCGCTTTGTATTTCGGTTATGATGATGATCTTTTGCTAGATATTATCGACGGTGATATTTATAACTTGTGGCAATACGATGCTTCTGTTGCAGAGTATGATGTCGATCACAATCTTGATTCTATCGAAGGGATTACTTCCAAATACACTGCTGTGATCGATTATTACGATGAGCAGCTTTCTTATGAGCTTATGCAAAGCGAGCTTACGACTAAGGCTCTTATTCAAGAGATGTTTGCGAATGGAGATACTGAGGATTCCGGGTTCGATCTCATAGTTGATCTTCAAATTATTGAAGTCATTTTATTCGGTGACGTGAGTACATATGGTGAGGATGGCGGTGGTGGCGGCAGCGAGGATGGTGATGAGGAGGAGGAAGCCGAAGAAGAAGAGGAAGAAAGCGTTTCAGAAGCGACAGAGGAAGATGTCTCCGAGGAAGAGGAGGAAGAAGGTGTCACCGATCGAGCGGAGTGTTTTGAAGACATGGATTTG
The DNA here is from genome assembly GCA_964538865.1 of uncultured Candidatus Peribacteria bacterium. Lineage (GTDB taxonomy): Bacteria > Patescibacteriota > Gracilibacteria > UBA1369 > UBA12470 > CAZIHU01. The sequence goes on along the minus strand of CAZIHU010000003.1, from coordinate 30,016 downwards.
AGTGGTGCTCTCGCTGATCTTTTGGCTGAGGAAGGTGGTGATGGGGAGGGAGGAGCTGGCGATGGCGATGGTGAGGATGGCGGTGGTGGTGGCGGCGATGATAGTGATGAAGATGATGACGGCTCCCCTGCCGCTGATGCGATTGGGGCTCTTGCAGCAGGAGATTGGGGGCGTGATGTACCTTGTACAGAGTTTATATGTATTGAGGTAAATTTTATTGATGAGGATGACGAGCCGCAGTACGAGGAAACTACTAATTGTATTGATTGTCATTTTACTTTTATTTTGGAAACTATTCAGGAAGTTACCTCGCATAGCCTGACCCCGGGTAAAGTTCCGGGTAATATATTTGAAGATGCGACTTGCAAGGAAGCGGCTGCGCATATGCCGCTCTCCATTAATGTCTTTTTGATATCGAGTCCGATTCTTACTCCGCCGAATGACGATATTATCGTTGATCTTGGCAGTTTTGGTCAGGATTTTATGGCTGCTCTAATGCCGGGCCGCAGCGAGGAGGCTGATCCTGAAGATCCGACTTATGGGCTTAGTGAATCTGATTTAAATACGCAATATCTTGCGAGTGTTAAAGGCGATACGCTTACCAATCTTGCTGAGTTTAGTGAAACTATTGTCGATATGACGATGGAAGGGTTTATGTCTGAGGTTGAGGCGCTCCAAGAATCTGAGTTGAGTTCGAAGATGCAGGATATGACTACTATGTATCAAACTCTTGCGACAGAGATGCTTACGATGAATATGACTTTCACGAGTATTGAGATGATTTTGTGGGATACTTTGGATTATTTGGGTGAATTAAAAGATAAACCTTATCAGAAATGATTCGAAAATGGTTTTCAATTTGGGTCTTGATGATTGTACTGCTGTCAGCAGGGCTTGGGCCGATTGCGTTTGCGCAGGAGGAAGAAGCAGAAGAAGAGGATAGCAGTGCATTCGTGGAAGCGGCTCAGGACGCAGGAGAAGATATTGCAGAGGATTTTGAGGAGATTGGAGAGAACGTTACGAAATCCCTCTCCTGTCTCAAGGGTTTTGGTACTTTTTTGACTCAGATGATCGATATGGATAATTTTGCGCCTTATTGGGTGGATATTTTTACGAAAAACATGTGTTATCTTGAGGATATTTTTGCGCTTGAGGATGAGATGGATGCGATTCAGGAGAATTTGCGTGAAAGTTATTATTCTTGTGATACCGAAAATGTGGAAATTCTTGAGAAGGAATATAAAATTAAGAAAACTGAGTTTTATTTTGTGAGGCATTGTATTGCAGTTGATGATGGTGCCCTTAATAGTGAAGAGATTGAAGAGGTTGAAGATAATTGGGCATTTTATTTGTACGATGAATTGTACGAGGAGATGGTTGATAAATTTGTGGAGAATAAAGGTTGGTTTGATGATGATACTTTTAAAGCTTACTTTGATAGTTGGGCTGAGGAGTACACTGATAACATGCTGACTTATGTGGATTGTAATTATGGTGATTGGCAGGAGGTTGCGGAAAAAATCAAAGGGATTGTTGCGGATATAAAGGCGCTTGCCGGTGAGATTGAAAAGAAGAAAGATCCAGAGGAAGAAGAGGATGAGGAAGGTTTGGGTGCTAAGGATACTCCGGGCAATAAGGTTAAGGAGTATTTCAAAAAGCATTTGGGATTCAATTTTTCTTTTGTGGAAGATGTTTCCGATGATTTAGCTAAACAATGGGATAAAGTTCAAGAAGGCGTCGAAGAGGCAAGTGGAACGAGTGGAGGAGATACTGAAACTCCGAGTATTGCTGAGTTTTTTGACACATATGTGGAAGCTGTGGATACTTATGAGTCGGATGCTACTGAGGCCACACTTATGGCGGAGTATCAGACCGCTTATGGTGAAATCGGCAGTGCTATTGGCAACGCTTTTACTGATTTGCTGAGTGATTTGGGCGACACTTTGAATGAAACTTCCGATACTTATCTATCTGAGATAAAGAAGTCGACGAAGAAGATTTCGAATAAGCAATGTAAGTAGCTTTATTAAAATTAATTGCGAAATTATTTTCGCATATTAATTTTATAAAGCTTAACTAGGGGGTGTTTGAAATCAATTTTCAAATAATTTATTCAAAAAAACTTAACTGGGGAAGTGGCGAAATTATTTTCGCATATTAATTTTATAAAGCTTAACGGGGGTGTTACCTTCTGAACACGAATGACAAGATTGTCCCTTTGTAATGCTCTCTGAGTGTGCTTTTTTTGAGGCCGCCGGGTTGGCGTTTCATTTCTTGGAGATGCAGTGGGATTTCGTGTCGGCAGTACGGACAGAAGTCTTTTCTGTTTGAGATGGATTTTCCGCAGTGGAGGCAGTTTAGCAGCATAACGGCTATTTTATTTTGATTTTTTCAATCTATGATCTACGATCTATGGCCTACGATCTATGGCCTACGATCTAGTAATAGTATTTATCGAGGAAGGCTTCGAGGTCTTTTTCTCTTATTCTGTATACGCGCCCGAGTTTTATCGCTTTTAGTTTTTTTTGTTTAATAAACTTGAGTACCGTCAGGTGATGGACTTGCAGTTCCTTGGCCACTTGCTCTGCTGTCATTAGGCTGTTGCCCATCTGGTGGATTTAATTTTATTAAACTTTATTATATTTTACTCTTTTTTGTTAAGCTTTACAAGCTTTTATTTTCCTTTTTGCTTGTGTGTTAAATTTTATCATGTTTTAGAGAAATGTGTAGTGTTTTATGTATTTTTGCTTGCGTTTATATAGTTTTGTTTTGGTTTAAATGTTTTTGTTAAAATTTGTTAAATTTGATTTAATTTTATTAAATCCTATTAAAGCATTGGCCTGGTTTACAGTTTAGGCATTAGGGGGGAGCATTTATAACATCTTTTTCAACCAATTCCCCGTAAAAGATTCTTTGACCTTGGCAACTTCTTCTGGAGTACCGCTGGCGATAAGTTGACCTCCCCTATCACCTCCTTCAGGTCCGAGGTCAATTACGTAATCGACAGATTTTATAATATCCAGGTTGTGTTCGATTGTAAGGACCGTATTTCCCTTCTCAACAAGTCTTTCAAGAACCTCTAGAAGTCTCTTGATATCGTCGAAATGGAGGCCTGTTGTGGGCTCATCGAGGACATAAAGCGTCTTTCCTGTAGAACGTTTGCACAATTCAGTTGCAAGCTTGATACGTTGGGCTTCGCCTCCTGATAGCGTTGTGGCTGATTGTCCTAGGTGGATATAGCCGAGTCCGACTTCTGAGAGTGTTTTTAGCTTGTTTTTGACTGCAGGGATGGATTTGAAGAATTCCAAAGCTTCATCAACCGTCATATCGAGTACATCGGCGATGTTTTTGCCTCTATAAGTGATCTCAAGTGCTTCTGCGTTGTATCTGCGGCCTTTACATGTCTCACAAGGCACGTAAACGTCCGGAAGGAAGTGCATTTCGATTTTCTTGATACCGTCGCCCTGACATGCTTCACAGCGTCCTCCCTTCACGTTAAAGCTGAATCGTCCTGGTTTGTAGCCGCGAAGCTTCGCGTCCGGTGTTTGTGCGAAAAGTTCCCTTATGTCTGTGAAGACTCCTGTGTAAGTTGCCGGATTGGAGCGCGGTGTTCGTCCTATTGGTGATTGGTCGATGTTTATCAGTTTGTCGAGGTGTTCGATTCCGCGGATTTCTCTGTGGCCTCCTGCGAAAGCTTTCGATCTGTTGATGGTAGCGGAGATCTTTTTTACCAGGATGTCGTTGATGAGAGTTGATTTTCCTGAGCCTGATACTCCTGTTACACCGATGAATGTGCCGAGAGGGAGAGTTGCGTCGACATCTTTCAAATTATGTTCGCAGGCGCCGAGGATTTCGATTTTTTTGCCGTTGCCTTTGCGGCGTTTTTTGGGTTTTGGTATTTCTTTTTTCCCTGATAGATAATGTCCTGTTATCGATTTTTTATCTTTTAAAATCTCTTCCGGTGTTCCTTCAAAAATAATTTCTCCTCCGTGTTTACCGGCTCCCGGGCCGATATCAAGGATGTAGTCTGCGGCAAGCATGGTATCTATGTCGTGTTCGACGACTATTACTGTATTACCGAGGTCGCGCAGTGAGTGGAGGGTTTTTATCAGTTTTTCGTTGTCGTTTTGATGAAGGCCGATTGAAGGTTCGTCTAGAACGTAAAGAACTCCGACCAAGTGTGATCCTATTTGAGTTGCGAGTCTTATTCTTTGCGCTTCTCCTCCTGATAATGTATTTGCCGCTCTATCTAAGGTCAGATAGGAGATGCCGACGTTGTCGAGGAATTTCAGGCGACTTGCGATTTCTTTCAAAATCGGTTCTGCGATTATTTTTTCGCTCTCTGTCAGGTTTAGTTTATCGAAGAATTTATGCGCTGTTTCGATCGAAAATTCCGTTAAATCGATGATTGACTTGTTGTTGACCGTTATCGCAAGCATTTCCGGTTTGAGTCTTTTGCCCTGGCATTTTGGACATTTGAGAACACGCATATAGTCTTCTATCTTTTTCCTGACATAATCTGAATCTGTTTCGAGGTATCGCCTTTCTAGGTTTGGGATCACACCTTCGAATTTTGTTCTATATTCACCTTCAAATTTTCCAGATCCGTTTACCGAACCCATTTGTACCGTATATTTTTCTTCACCTGTGCCGTAAAGAACTTTTTGCAAATCATCTTCATCCATCTCTTCAATGGACACATCTATCGAGAAGTCATGTTTCTTGGCTACCGCCTCGAGAATCCTGTTATACCACGTCAAATGAGAAGTTGTCGCTGACCAAGGCATTATCGCCCCTTCACTCAAAGAGAGTTTTTTGTTCGGCATTACAAGGTCTGAGTCGACCTCTAACTTAGTTCCAAGCCCATGGCATGTTTCACAAGCTCCGTGTGGGCTGTTGAAAGAGAAATTTCGCGGTTCAATCTCTGGCAAATTCACATTGCAGTCTGCGCATGCAAATCTCTCCGAGAACATTTGCCTCTCCCCTGTTTCGTGATCTTGTATAATCATCATCCCGTCACCATATCTCAGCGCTGTTTCAATCGAGTCCGCGAGTCTGGTTCTATTTGGATTCGGAACGTCTATTTCTTGTCCCGAGGAGAGTTTTTTAGTTTTTTTCTTGAGATCTTTGGCCACAAAACGGTCTACGACTATCTCTATCGAATGTTTTTTCTTTTCATCTAATTTTGGGATTTCCAAAACGCTGTACATCTCGCCATCGATTACAACGCGGACGAATCCTTCTTTTTTTATGTTTTCAAAAGTTTTCTCATGGCGCCCCTTCCTGTCTTTTATCATTGGTGCTAGCAAGAGCACTCTTCTCCCCTCTTCCATTGCTGCAACGTGCTCAATTATTTGAGTGGCATTTTGTCTGGCTATCGCTTTGCCGCATTTCGGGCAGTGTGGACGACCGATTTTTGCAAAAAGCAATCTTAAGAAGTCGTATATTTCTGTGACTGTGCCTACTGTTGAACGTGGATTTCTTGTTGCTGTTTTCTGATCTATTGAAATTGCTGGTGAAAGCCCTTCGATCGATTCGACTTCCGGTTTCTCCATTAGCTGGAGAAATTGTCTTGCGTAGGTTGAAAGGCTCTCGACATATCGTCTTTGGCCTTCAGCGTAGATCGTATCGAATGCTAGCGATGACTTCCCTGAGCCTGAAAGACCGGTAATAACCGTCATCTTGTCTCGTGGAATCTCAACATCAACATTTTTGAGATTGTGGATCCGGGCTTTTTTGACGATGATGTGCTTCATGTGGAATTTGGAATTTGGAATGTGGAATTTCGGAGTTCGAATGTGGAATGTGGAATGTCGGATGTCGGATGTCGGATGTCGGATGTCGGATGTGGGATTTCGGAGTTCGGATTTCGAGCTTCGAGCTTCGACATTCTATATTCGAATTCTGGTACGCAAAAAACAGATATAGCCTATGAATGCTAACACCGTTTTTTTGGGTTGGCAAGTTGAAATTTGCGTGAAATTATAGCAACGCCTCTTGCCTGTACTTGCGGTAAAGACGGTCAGCTTGTTTGAGTTCGCCGTCGAGGTTGAGAGTTCCGTTGTTCGTTATGCCGTTGTGGACGAATTCGTGGTGCTCTTTGCAGAGTGGAGTGATGGAGTCGTGGGATCGAGATTCTGAGAATGGGTTCTCGTGGTGGATGACTTCGGCTGGTTTGTTGCAACCGGGGTAGGAGCATTTTTCGGGGAGTTCTCGTTTTTCGGACGCGGAAACATGACGAGAACATGGTTTTGATGAGTTGTCACGTTTTTCCCCGGGGATTTTCGTGACAACTTTGGGTTTTTGTTGTGCTTTAAGTATTTTTCGTAATGTTTCCTGATTACTGGACGTTCCAAGCTCTTTTTTGAGCTTCAGGAATAAGAATTGCATTTCTTCATCTAGTTCTATTGTTATCTTCTGTTTCTTCCCACGTACTTCCTTGCTTAACTCTTGGAGACCTGATTTACTCATATTCTCAACCTTATCTGCGAATAGCTTATCTGTTTCCGGAGTAGCTATGTTCGCTACTATTGCCACCTTGTGAACACCATGTGTTTCGACTGCTTTCTGCAAACATGGTTTATTCTCTAATTTTTGATCCAATTTCAAAGCTTTCTTCACAACTCCTCCAGACAATCCTGCCAGCACCCCAGCATATTCCTCAATCGTCGCGTATCCCTTTTTTTTATAAATTCCTTTACGATAAATCTCAGGCAAAAGTGCCAGCAATTGATAGGTGATTTTGTTTCTTTCGCGGCCTAGTTGTACGAATTTTTTGTGTATGTCCATAAAGTACTAATTATATACCATAAAACCACCCTGATTAACAGGAGTACGACTAGACAATCGGCATGGGTGAGTGCGTAATCGTGCTTTCCGCGTTGACGCATGCTGAAATGTACTCTGCATCTCGCCGTCACACGCGAAACTTAGTCCCATGGATCCTTCCTAACAACCTTTCCGTATTTAACCTGGTTCCTTTTTTGAGCAAACAACCAAGTAAGTCCGCCGTATCCGATGATCAAGAATGGAACGATTAGGAAGGTTAGGTTCATTTCTAGAATTACGTTGAAGACCGCATGGAGAACGATTGCGTAGAACAGACCTTGGGCGACTTTTTCGTCTGCGAATAGGGTTTCAGATTTAAAATTCAAACATTTATGCAGTAATTTTATAAATGGATGTCTTTTTTGCCTTAATTCCTCCTGATAAATAGGTTCTGCAAAATAAGCCAATCCATAATAATATCCATACACTCCCGAGAATAAAACATGAGCAAAAGTTGAGAAAACCGATCTGAAAATAAACGAGAGATAAAGCGTATCTATCCCTTGATATTGCCAAATATAGAAGAAGTACATCACGTTTTCAACAAACGCAAAACCGAGAGCTGCGACAATACTGTATTCAATTGCATCATCAATACTTCGAAAACGACCATCATCAACGGTTTTTACCGCGACATGCTTCATATACTCCTCGATCACACCCACCAAAAGGAAACTCAAAATTACACTTAACGGAAGTATCATTAGGTTGGTAAAACCAAGAATATCTTGATCGAATTTTTCAAAATAACTGAAAAGATTCAGCTCCGGAAAATACTTCCAGCTCATCTTATAAAGAATGATCGGCGCAACAGCTACCATCCCCGCTATAAAAGTAATCACAACTGCCCCGAGTGGCTCCTTCCTCTTCTTGAGAAAGATGTATAGCCACGCGATCGCAGGGACCATTGCGAGCAGGATACAGATTAGAATTTTTACTAGGTGTGAGTCCATTTATTTAGTTCTTAGTTCGTGGTTCTTAGTTCGTAGAGTTGTGCTTGAGGCACAACTTCATCCGTTAATTATACCACTTTTTCGCAAAAGCAGCAACCCTGTCACCTGGGGATCTTGGAATTCGGAACTCACGTGATTTTTTCATCTTCCACCGTGAGCACTCACGCGATCCCCCCATCCTCCACCTTAAGCACCTCAATCTCATCCGTGAAACCTGCCAAATGCTCCCGACAGGTAGTGGTAAGTATCGTTTGGTGATCGAGAATGACCTTTATCAAGTGCTTCTGGCGGCTATGATCCAGCTCCGAAAGCACATCATCGAGAAGAAGCACAGGTTTGCGACCTGTTAGCTGGGTTAGCAGTTCGAGTTCTGTTAGCTTCAATGCCAGGACTGCCGTTCTGCACTCCCCTCTTGAGCCGAATTTCTTGATTAGCTTGCCGTCGATGAGGACTGAGAAGTCGTCCCTGTGCGGGCCGAATGAGGTTGCTTGTCTTGCTGTGTCTTGTTCGAAGCGGGCTGTCATGTGATCGAGGTATTCTTCGCGGGTTTCGGGTTTTGGTTCTGTCTTGATCGTGATTCGCGCATCCCCTGCGGAGAGCTGTTGGTATTTCTGTGAGATGCGTTCTTGGAAGAAATCCAAGATCTGGGTTCGTTTTTCCCAAATTTCCAGTCCGTACTGCGCGAGTTTTTCGTCCCAGATTTCTATTTCTGTGCGTGGGGCGCGTTTTTTGAGGAGTTCGTTGCGGCTTTTGAGGGCTTTTGTGTAGGTTGCGAGTGTTTCTAGATAGTTTGGGAAAGCTTGGAGTGCGATTAGGTTGAGGTATCTTCTGCGTTTTGCTGGTTCTCCGGTTACGATGTGGATGTCTCCTGGGACGAAAAGTACTACCGTTAGATTGCGGATGTATTTCTTGTTATCGACTATGACGTCTTCTTTTCGGTATTTTTTGCGTTTTTGGGAGTCGAAAGTTATTTCGAGGTCTATGGTGTCGTCGTCTTGGATGCGGCCTTTTATTCTGCCGTGGTCCCGGTCCCATGTGATTGTTTCTGTAAAATGGTTGGTTCGGAAAGATTTTGTGAGTGCGAGGAAGTAAATGCTCTCGAGGAGGTTTGTTTTGCCTTGGGCGTTTTCCCCTATTAAAACTGTTACGCGCTTGCTTGATGAAAAATCGAGCTTGAGGGACTCGAAGTTGCGGAAGTTTTCTAGTTCTAGGGTTTGGAGTTGCATGGCTCCTTTATTATTATTGACAAACATCTCTTTGTCGAGATACGATTTCAAGTACTTGCGGATCATGTCGTTTGGAAACCGTTTCAAAAGAGAGGAAAGCCTTGGCTGAAAGCTTTCCGTGACAGGCCCATTTCGATACTACTCGCATTCTAAAACAATTTATCAAAGTGCCCTCTGCGAACGCGGGGGGAAGCGAGGTGGAACCGTCCACGTAAATGGACCCTGGCAATATGTCAGGTCTTGTTTATTTTTAACCATCATCATCATGTCCAAGAAGAAAAAAACTTTCCCTATCGAGGTCATGCGTCACTCATGTGCGCATGTCATGGCGCAAGCTGTTCTCGAAATGTTCCCTGAGGCCAAGCTCGGCATTGGTCCGGATATTGAGCACGGATTTTATTATGATTTCGACTTGCCGAGGACGCTGATTCCCGAGGATTTGCCGTTGATTGAGAAGAAAATGAAGCAAATTGTGAAGCAGGCGCAAAAATTTGAGCAGAAAATCGTACCCCTGAAGGATGCGCTCAAGGTCGCCAAGAAGGCGAAGCAGGATTATAAGGTTGAGATGATTCAAGATCTTGCGGATGAGGGCGAGGAGGAGATTAGTTTTTATGAGAATTTGGCGCAGGATGGGGACACCAAGTTTGTTGACATGTGTCGTGGGCCGCATACCGAGCATACCGGGCAGGTTGGTGTTTTTAAGCTGACTTCGATTGCTGGAGCTTATTGGCGTGGAGATGAGAAGAACAAGATGTTGCAGAGGATTTATGGGGTTTGTTTTGCTTCGAGGGAGGAACTGGATGAGCATTTAAAGATGCTTGAGGAGGCGAAAAAACGTGATCACAGGCGGCTTGGGAAGGATCTTGACCTTTTCAGTTTTCATGAGGAGGGGCCGGGTTTCCCATTCTGGCATGCCAAGGGTGTTGTGCTTTTGGATCAGCTCAAGGAGCATTGGTATAAGCTTCATCGAGAGTACGGGTATGAGATTATTTCGACTCCGATTATTTTGAATGAGGATTTGTGGCATCGGTCGGGGCATTGGGATAATTATAAGGAAAATATGTATTTTACTGATATTGATGAGGCTGGTTTTGCGGTAAAGCCGATGAATTGTCCGGGCGGGATGCTGATTTATAAAACTCGTCGGCGTTCTTATCGTGATTTGCCGATGAGGAGTGGTGAATTTGGGCTTGTGCATCGGCATGAGAAGTCGGGTGTTTTGCATGGGCTTCTGCGCGTTAGGTCGTTTACGCAGGATGATGCGCATATTTATTGTCGGGAGGATCAGGTGAAGGAGGAGTTAAAGAAGGTGATGGAGCTGACTCGTCGTTTGTATGAGCCGTTTGGGTTTGAGTACCGTGTTGAATTGTCGACTAAGCCTGAGAAGTCGATTGGGTCTTCTGAGGTTTGGGAGCTTGCTGAAAAAATTCTTAAGGAGGTTATTGATGAGTCTGGGCTTGAGTACGCAATTAACGAGGGGGATGGAGCTTTTTATGGGCCGAAAATTGATTACCACATCAAGGATTGCTTGGGGCGCAGCTGGCAATGTGGGACTATTCAGTTAGATTTTTCTATGCCGGAGAGATTCGATTTGGAGTACACCGGTGAGGATGGGGCGCAGCATAGACCTATTATGATTCATCGGGCTTTGTATGGGGCTCTTGAGAGGTTTGCGGGGATTTTGATCGAGCATTATGGGGGGGCGTTTCCGGTTTGGTTGGCGCCTGTGCAGGCTCGCGTGCTTCCGGTTGGGGAGAAATTCCTGGAGTATGCGCGTGGCGTGCGGGATGAGCTTCATGAGGCCGGTGTGCGCGTTGAGATTGATGAGTCTGATGAGAGTTTGGGAAAGAAAATCCGCAATGCTGAGATGGCGAAAGTGCCTTATATGCTTGTTGTTGGGGAAAAAGAGGTTGAGTCAAAAACCGTTGCTGTGCGGAGCTATGAAACTAAAGAGCAGGAGGTTGTCTCCGTAGACAAATTTATGGCAGATGTGTCCGCACAGAGCCTGTAGCACGCTATTGCATTGGCATTCCTCCAAGCGCTGTGATGGGCATTGGTTTAGCGTTATCTTCATCCCATTTCTTTTGGACTGTAACAAAGTCGCTTGGTGCTTCTTTTGTTTCAAACTTGTCATGATCACCTCTTATTTTCGTCCTCATCTCCCTTAATCTGTCTTTTCCTTGTGGTGTTTTCATTACCTCTGTTATGAACGCTCCTGTCGCCTCATGTAGTTCGGTTGCGTTCTTTGGCACCCCGAAACGACCAAATAATTCTTCATTTCCGTATTCTTTGATTTTCCTACGACAAAACTTTTGTATATCTTCATCGGATTTTTTATTGGAAGCATAAAGAATTTCGAAAAATTCCGGTTCTAGCACCCCTAGATATTTCCTTATTGTGTCGATGTTGGTTTGTGTTGTACGATCTCCGCCTCTTCCGAATGAAGCTCCGTATAATCCTGCTGCACGAGGTTTTTTGTTGTTGTCACCGCTCCATTTATAAAAATCTGTTCTATCCTTGTAAGCCCTTCCTGCTGTAATACCATCATACATCGCAAACATGTTCACGAACCTGATTATCTGGCTATATGCGCTTGTTTCTTTATCTGGGTCCTCACCCATTGAGTCGTAGTTTTCTATCAAATTATCCAAATAATGCAGCATACCTACAGATGCGTTTTGGTAACCTGTCTTTGGCATTGGAAACCCTTGGGTACCTCTGGTTAATATTTGTTTTGCCGTGTTTGCATCCATAACGCCAAACCAACAAGTCGCGTCATCGTGGTCCTGTCCCATACCTTGCGTAAGTGCTTTATCAACACGCTGATAAACCCTTTCTCTATGCAGAACATCTGTGTAGAACCATCTGTGAAAAGCTTTTCCCGGTTTGTTTTCGTCGCCATCTAACCTCGCCCATCTTCGAATCTGTTGCATCGAAGGTTTTTCCTTATTTTGATCTTCACATCCGAATATATCGATTACCGGATATGCGTTGATGTGATTTGAATTAAATCTCGACGCAGCATCCCTAGGCAATAATCCCCATGCTATACCTTGGATAAGGTAATATAGCTTTCCTTCCGGCGCCCCTTTACCAAACTCGATGTTGTAGTGGATCATTTTTTCGAATCTTTGCGGATCTACTTTTGGTGTTACACCATTTTTTATAGCTTGTTTGTATTTTTTAAGATCCTGCATCATAACTCTATCCAGTCCACCCGTCATTTCCGCCGTCTTGTCACAGAAATCTGTGTGGCTTTCCATCTTGGACTTGTAGTTCGATTCGTTAGTGGTGTTCCACGTCTGGAACGTGTCGAAGTCCCAAATCACACCTACTATCCTCTGGAGTTTGGAGTGCAATTTACCTTGATCTCCAATTTCTGCTTCCGGGTCTTTCACATTGAACTGCACAGCCCCATGTCCGAAGTACATAAGCTGGCTCCATAACCGAGGGTCATCCCATCTAATACGCCCAAGATCGGCTAACAAGAACAGACAAGCCTTCATCTCATCCGGATGCCTCGTCTTGTGCATAATATTCGTAACTTGCCATGCATCTTTGTTCGAATATGACTGCTTATAAACTTCTACGTTATCTAACTCTGATTGTTCCTTTAATCTATCGAATTCGTTAGCTGCTGTTTTCAATGGGCCTGGCAGATCTTCGAAGAGTGTCTTACCAAAATCCCCAAGACTTTTATCACTACGCCTTGTGTATTGTCTCTTCGCCCATTCTACTACCTTCTCCCCCATGTTTTTGAAGTCGTATAGAGCAAGCCACGTAATTTTGTAGCCCGATGCTTCTTTAGGCTTCTCGGACAATGCTACCATGTATCTTTCTATCTCTTGTTTGTAATCCGGTATGGTTTCGGCAAGTAAATGCTTAGGTGTATCCATCATATGCTCCGTCTCTGTCATATAATCTCTTGCCATGACAGCTGCTCTTTTTCTTAATCGTTCGTCAACTTCTGGGTCGCTTGCCATAGCTATAAAATCTTCGATACTAGGATTGCTTTCCGCTATTGCTTCTTCATCCAGCTCCCCTGCTGCGTTCATATGCGTTTTTACATCGAAATCTGTACGCTCGAAGGGTTTTGTGAGTTCTGGTATTAATCTTGCATCCCATTTGTCTAAGTTTTCGATGACGTCTGCTACTTGCTTCATGTGATCTTCGAGCAAATCAGGGTTGTTCCCGAAAGCTCTTTGTATCCTTGGTATTACTCTTTTTTGTATCCTGGCTTTTATCAATCTGGCTTGCTTCCTTACTCTTTCTGCATCAGCCATTACTTCTTCTCTCCTTTGTTTCAAATCTTCCATTTTCTTCGTCAATGCTGCCGTCGATTTGTCGCTGATGTCCGCTTTGTCTTCTTCTTCTTGTTTTGCTTGGTCTACTTTTCCGTTGCCCTGAAATCTTTTGATGAAATCTATTACTTTTTGACGTTCTTGGAGCTGCTCCTCTATGCTTTTACCATCTTCGTTGTTACGCATGTTTTCATGAGCTTTTCTCGCTTTTGCGACTAGCTTGTCTCTTTTCCCTTGTTTTTCTTCCGGCAATTCTTGTTCTGCGTAGCTGTTTATTTCTGCTTCTAATGTTTCATCTAGGCAGGCTAGGAGTATTTTTTCTTGTTCCTTTTTTTGGTCTTCCAAACGGCCTATTAGGGCTTTTATCAAATCTATTGCTTCCTTTTTTTTGGTCCAAGCTTTATTTACTGGGGCATCGGTTGCTCCACCACCGGCATTCAAAAATGCTTCGATTCGCGCCAACTCTCCTACAACATTATCAAACTTTTGATCTGGATCGATTTCGTCCCCGAGAAACCACTGTCTTGTATCGCCTTCGATCTGTTCCATCAACCATTGGAGATATGCGATACGTTGTGCGTATTCACTGATTTTTATTACGTGGTCTTCGTAGTCGGATATTAGTTCCTTTGTTTTGGTTTGTAGAACTTTTATTTTTTTAAGTTTATCGACCTCTTCCTTTTTTGCTTCTTTTGCAGCCTCCAGCCCTTCTTTATCTTCTCGGTCTTCAGGTCCTCCACCATCTGAATCCGGCTCTTCTGTTGTTGCATCTGTGTCATCATCACTACCACTCCCTCCTTCGCCAGGACCTCCCGTAGCATAAACGGATCTGTCACTATGCAGAAGTGAGCCTGAATTCGTTAGCAAGTTGTAGAGGTTCTTCAAAAGCATTTATGGG
>CAZIHU010000003.1:0-15710 GCA_964538865.1 uncultured Candidatus Peribacteria bacterium | reverse complement strand
CCTGTTCCACTGCCAGCGGTATCGGTGTCTCCACTGTGATCTATGTAGTCGCCGGTTTTGAATGGGGTACCGCCTGTGCTATCAATTGCTCGCATCTTCTTTCTGTTTTCATCTTTTGCATACCACTCATCGAAGTCTTCCCATTTTGGCGGAACTTCTATGCCGTGCTTGCTGCTTTTCATCATATCCTTGAAGTCTTCGTAATCTTTTGATTCGGTCATATTCCCGAGAATTTCTTTGATGGCTACCGCTTTTTCTTTGCCGGTTGTAGCTTTTTTGTATTTGGCCATTGCGTCGTTGAAGCCTTGCGAGTTATTGTTTCTTATACCCAAATCTGCGGACAATTGTGCGGCTCTTCTGCGTGATGCTTCTTCCGGCATGTTTGTGATGTCTTTCATGACGCTTGTGATTTCGGAGAAGCTGTAAGGTTTGGCTTCTTCGCCTTCTTTGGTCATGATTGGGACAATAGGCGCGTAAGTTGGGAGTTTTGCGATGAATTTTGCGGCTTTGGTGCCGAAATCTTTAATCGGGCTGGTTACACTGCTGGCGATGGTTTTGTCGGCTGCGCCGAATACGCCCAGCCAAACAACCGCCACTGCGATACAGGCGATCATCAATTGCTGAAGATCGCTAATATTCGGCGCCAAGAATGTTCCTGTCGAGCTTCCATCTTTAAGTGCTGAATAACTGGATGCACCGGTCAAGCCCATATCTATTCCTCCTGCGCCTTCTGAATTCAATTTATCCGTCATCAAAAACCCAATCGACATCGATAGCCCAATGATAATCGGCGCCATCAAGTGCTGAACGAATTTTTCGCCCAAATTAAGCTCCGAAGTATACTGACTCATCTGCGGTAAGACCGACGTCAACGCTATAATAGGCGACAACGCGATCACAAGCCACAGTACGACCAGCCTCGCCAAAAGCACTATAAACAGCGCAATATACGCGAATCCGAATACTATATACATCAGCACGGAGAAAAGTGTATTTATCGAAATCTCCTTGATACCCGTACTCCCCGACAATCCACTGGATGAAACCTCGGTAAGATGATTCAAGCTTCCCAGATTGATCGCCATTATAATTCCGATGTTGTTTTGATCTAACTGCATGAAAAAGCTTTTCCCTGCATCGTTAAACGCGGGATAAATCAGCATGTCATCATCGTTTTCAGCTTGGGGTGCTGTAACTGCTTCTCCTGCTACATTCTCGCATGGCGTATCCCCATCGGTATTGGACGAACAACAGAATGCTTTCGCTATCGGATTGGCGTCTGAGTATTTTGTTTCTCGGGTTTCTTCCGTACATTCGGCTGCAATCTTAGCGTATATCGACGCGCTTGCGGCTTCCGCACCTTCGCTGCTTGTAGCTGCATCCATGCCTTCTTCCGTAGTATTTGTTGTCCCCGAATCACTGTCGTCTGGTGCGACTTTTCTTCCACACGCAACATACGTCGATGAGTTACACAGATTGAATTCTAGCTGTTGTTTTAATGCATCTGCTTCGTATTCTTCTGCATCAATCGATCCCGCTATATCGTAGACAGCCATCGAGACCACGTTTGCGGCATCCAAGATAACTTTACATGCCAAGAAAGAGAAATTTACCGCAATAAGCGCTATCACAAATTTCGGCAAAGCCGTCTTAAGGGCGAAATTTCCTTCTCCTCCCAAGCCCGTAACGTTATAAAAAGCGATCACAAGTAATACGAACACAAAAGCTATGTTCACCATATTCCTGATAACTACCCAGATTTCCCGCAGCCTCTCACCTATTTCCTGCCCAAATATCAGGTCATTATCCATCAACCCACCCAGCATCAAAAGTATCGGCCAAAAAACGGCATGTACCAGCCCGAATCCTGTATTGATCATCTCTTGAAGTTTCATCAAGGCTTTTTCGATTTCATCAGTTGCTGCGAACGCCGTGTCTGGGAACAATATCCCCACCAAGACTATGCTCAATATCAGCATTGGGGCTGTTCTGCCCATCATGCATTTGATTCCTGATCCGATTTTTCTAAGAATTTTCATCATTATTTTAAAGTTTTTTACATTGATAGAGAGCCTCCCAGTCCTAATATCCCTCCCATAATGGTTCCTCCGCCTATCACTGATGCTGTAGCTATGCCTTTTGGTGTTTTTAGTTTCGCGAAAAATCCGGTTGGTTGAAGTCTCGGCGTCGCAGAGGCAGCGGCGGCCTCAGCGGCCGATTCTTCCGCCATTGCTTGAAGTGCTTGTTCTTGTTGTGCTTTCATGTTTTCTGCTAATGCATCGTTGTATTCTTGTTGTTGTTGCTGTGCTTGTTTTTTCTCAAGGCCTTCTTTTTTGGCGTCGCGCATCGATTTTTTGTCTCCTTCTTTTGCACCTTCTGGGGCATCACTTGGTTCGCTGTGGCTTTGTGGAGTTGGTTGCGCCGGTGCCTTTGAATCACTCAATTGCTCCCCGATGTAGTCTTCCTGAGCTGCTTGTTGCTGCGGTTGCGCCGGTGCTCCTGGCGGTGGAGGTGGCGGCGGTGGCGGGGCGGTCGGCATTGTGATGTTGTATCTTTCTTCTAATCTGCCCTCTGTTTTGGTTGGGGCTGCGCTTGCCATTGCTTCCGCCTGCTCTGGTGTTTGGACCGCTGGTATGTTTACTGCTCCCTCGGGTGGAGCTTCTGATTTTATTTTTTCTGGAGCTTTTGCTGCTTCCTTCTCGAGAGCTGCATGCTGTGCTGCGTTGTCGAGGAATTTTTTTGGGTTAAAATCCCCCATTGTAACCGGTGTGCCTGATAAGTGTTTTTCGAGTGCGTTTAATTTTTCTTCGTCTGTGGCAAGTTTTAGGATTTCGTCTAGAAGGACTTTTTGAAATTCTGACTCGCCTTCCATGAACGGTGCCAGGTATTTGTCAGCTGCTTTTTTTCTTTGCTCTTGAGTTGCACCCGGACCTGCAGCAAGTAATTCTTGTACGTCTTCATTCCCCCTATTGAGCAGGAGGTTTTTTGCCGCAGAAGTTGCGACTTCGTTCATGTTCGAATTTTGTCCTGTTTCAGCCATAACTATACGATTTGTTTATTCGCGAGGGGGAACGGCTGGTTCCCCCTCACGGGCTCCCCCTCCGAGCTGTTGTTCGCAAAAACAGTCCTCGCGAAGGCTCGTAAAACTTTACTTTGGGGCCCACGAGACCCAAAGTACGTTTTACTACGCGAGCTCGAACTGTTTTTGCTCACTTTTTTGTAGATTGATCTGATTGTATATTTAGTCTGTGCCATTTTTATACGATTTGTTCTTTATAAACTTCTTCTTTCAGATATGTTTCTTGTGCTTTTGGATCTTTCTTTTTTACATCGAAATAAAGCTGGTTATGCCATTGGCTTATCGTTTCTTCAAGTAATCTTGAGTTGTCTACCCCGTCTTTTCTTCCGGGGCTGCGTACTCCCATTGCTGCGAAGGATATGTGATAATTTTCATCTTTCTTTTCTGGATTTACCCTTTTGAATCCGTCATTTATCGCGTCCAGATTGCTCAAAAACCATCTTCCGAGTTGAGGTTTTGAGGTGTAACTATCAACGAATGTTTGTTCTTTTTCAGTGCGTTCTCTTTTTCTTTCTTCTTCGTCCGATTCTTTTGTTGCAAATCTTCGGAGTCCGCCTCTGGTTACGTCATCATATACGTATGCGCCTATTGCGAGACCTCCCCACATCGGCACATTGCATAATATTGCTTCCGGGTCTTTGTTTTTTAGGTTTACAACCACATTAAGTACTGCCACTGCTAGTGCGGCTCTTCCTACTATCTCGTAGTTAAGTACGTTTTTGTATGATAAGAAGCTGTTTGCAAAGTTGGTATGGAAAAATTTCTCTAGATTCTCCATCCCTTCCTCTTTCAATTTTGCCACTTCTGCGTGGCCTTTGGCGTAGGTTTGATCTGATACGGCCTTTTTGTACTGCTCATACGCTTTGCCTCTTTGTAGGTAATGCCTTTCAAAAATTGTTTCTGTCTGAAGTACCGAGAAATATCCGATTTTTGTCAGCTCATGAATCATCATCGCACCTTTTTCGCCGTATTTTTCCGTTAAAGATTTTGCCAATTCAAATCTCTGGCCCTCACTAAGCAGCATTGCTGTCGAAAGCACTGATGTCTTTGCAATCGCATCTAGTGAGCTATCAATGTCCTTGTTTGTGACTGTAAGTTTTGAAACATCTATCTCTGAGAGGTTTGCCAACCTATCTGCGATAGCCGAATAATCACTCTTTTCCAGGTCTTTTCCATGAGTGATTTTTTCTATTATTGGGAACATTTTTGAATCTTTTTCGTCCGCTCTTTCGTAAATCTTTTCCTGACTCACCCTGTTTACCAGTGCAGGCAAGTCCATGTTTTGGAGCATCGAAAACCCGAATCTTACGAAGTCGTAAACTTCTGCTTTTGTATCTATTTTTCTTTTTTCTCCACCCCTGCTCCCGTAAGCTTTCATTATGTTCGTATATGTGTTGTGAAGTTCGGCTAGTTCCTTTTTGTGTTTCTCGCGGATTGATTTTCTTGCGCTTTCGTATTCGCTCAAAACTGTTGCTTTGTCTTGAGATTGCTTGCCCTTCATTTTGTTGAGCTCGATTTGGTTTGCAGCCATTAGGCGAGCTACATCGTCTTTGTGTTCCGCTTCTAACGTATCTGACAGGAAATCGCCTTTTGGTATGGCTCGTATGTTCGCTCCTATCAGATCTTTTGATCTTTTCTTAAACTTTTTCTCGGCTTTTTCACCCGATTCTTCTATAACTCTATCCAGTTGCTCATCTGATCCTTGTTGTCTTTTTTTCTTTGCCATTATTTAAAGTTTTAAAACTCTGACTAAAATATCGAGAGGCGCTTCTTCTTTTCCTTCCCATTCCGGTAATTGCGAAAGAAGCAGTTTGCGAATCATAACCGGATTTTCATCAGCTAACTGTATGACCAATTCCGGCTGATGCCTTTTTGCAAATTTAATATGCAAAGTCTGCACAAAAGGCGGTTCATAAATTATCCAAAAAGCCCTCATGTGATTCCACGGATAAAGTATGTCCGCGACCTGTATCCCCAGCTCCGTTATCTTCAGAGTTATATCGCTGGGTGTCTGCCTGTGCTGGAGATAATAAACAAGTGCAAGCATCATAAATGCCAAAGCCATCGTCCAAGAACCGCTCAGAATTGCGTATGCAACTAAGGCGGCTGTCAAAGATCCTGCCATTGTCGTCCAGATAGGTCCCTTGTCATGTGTTTTGTATTCGGGAGCTACCCACTCAAACAGAGTTTTGTTGTGCTTCTTATGATTCTTGTGTCCTTTAGACATTTTGACTTAATTAAATCTTATTATTTTAACACATTTTTATAGGGAAAACAATCCTGTTATACGGAGAAAGCGCCTTCGTCGAAAAGGCGCCCATAGGATAAATGGCTAACTACTGCGGATTATCGCGGTTGCGTGATACTTTGCTATTTTTTGAGATAGAAAGCATGCGGGGGGTTTACTTTTCTCGAGTATATGGTGTTATTCGCGAAAAGTCAAGCTTTAGTTCGTAGTTCGTAGGCCTTAGGCCATAGAATCGAATGTTGAATATGGAATATCGAATGTCGAATATCGAGATTCGAATATCGGGATTCGATCCTACGGAACGAATGGCAGTAACCCGACGATTCTTGCGTTCTTGACGGCGCGTGACATCTGTTTCTGGTGGTTTAGGCAGAGTTTGCTGTATTTTCGTGCCTGGATCTTGTTAAAACTCGTTATGTGCGGCCTAAGAAGTGCTATCTTCTTGTAGTCGATGTTTTTTATGCCTTTTTTACAGAAGCGACATTTTTTCATGAGATTTGTAGTTGGAAGTTTGAAGTTTGAAGGCCATAGAATGGTGTTTCGCTGGCGCGAAACGGTTTATAAGTAGGCTTGACGTTTTCGGCGTCTACCCTTCAAAAGCTAGATCTTCGTCTGATGGCATGTCTTCGTCTTGTACTGGGAGAACTGTGTCGTCATCGTCGCTATCGTCGTCATCATCACCTGTTGCGCCGCCTGTACCAGCTGGTCTTTTTTCAAGTATAGCCATGTCTTCGACGACAACTTCTGTTCTGTGTTTTTTTGTGCCATCTGGTTGGTCCCATGATCTTGTCTTGAGATAGCCTTCCACGTAAACCAATTTTCCTTTCTTGAGAAGGTTTGCGCAGATTTCTGCTAATTTAGACCAAGCAACACATTCTGTGAATTCGGCTGATTCTTGTCTGTCACCGGTTGATGTGACCCATTGTCTGTTGGTTGCCATACCAAAAGTAACAACTTTTTGCCCGTTTTGAGTTTCTTTGAGTTCGGGATCACGAGTCAGATTCCCTACCAAGATTACTTTGTTGATTGTTCGCATATGCTTTTGGATTAAAAAATTTTGCGATATTTATAAACTTATATCTATGTCTGTGTCGTTCATGATTGCTTTCAGCTTTTCGTCGAGGTCATCCATTGTTTTCTTCTCGTCTTCTTTTTCTGGTTCTTTTTCTTCTGGTTCAGCTTCAGGCTCAGGTTCTTCAGTAACTTCTTCTTCAACAGCCTCTTCTTCTGGTTTTTCTTCTTCAACGATCTCTTCTTCTTCTGGCTTTTCTTCTGGCTCAACTTCTTCAACGACTTCTTTTTCGGCTTCCTCTTCAACAGCCTCTTCTTCTGGCTTTTCTTCAGGCTTTTCTTCTTCAACGACCTCTTCTTCTTCTGGTTCAGGTTTTTCTTCTGGCTCTGGCTCAGGTTTTGGTTCTTCTTTTTTTGGTTTTTCTTCTACAACTGACTCTTCTTCTTTTTCTTCATCGTCTTTTCGAATTCTCTTAGTCCATTCCAAATCTGCTTCTGTTATCGGTGTCGGTTCGTATCCTTCCGGAGTTTTGATCAAAAGATAACGCAAAAGCTTGAGATCGATGCGCATATGGTCGTCGATTTCTTTCAGCTTCTCCCCGTTAATCGTAAAATTCATCACGATATAATAACCGATTTCCTCTTTTTTGATCTTATAAGCGAGGTCTCTGCGTCCCCAAACATCTTCAAAGAAAATCTCACCACCCTGATCTGTGATGAGTTTTTTTATCGAATCGATGTGCTTCTGGATCGTGTCGTCGCTTTGATCAGCGTTCAGTACCAGCATGAGCTCGTAAGCACGAGCTTCAGTATCAGTTGTCATGGCTTCCTATGGTTAGAGCCCTTGAATGCCTTCTTCAAGAGCAGAAAGTAAATTTGTAGGCGGGGGGAGATTACCAGATGGTTCTCGTTGGTGCAAGGGAATTTTAAGTTGATTCTATGATCGTTCTTACATCGTTCCCATACGCATCCTTTGTTTCAAGAACGATAACTCTACTTGGATGAGGCCCTTCATTCGCATATATGGACCCTCCCCCTATCGTCGCATTTTGCAAATATGCATCGTGGCCTGTATGTTCGACTTTTCTTACTGTTCTACCTGTGTGGGGGCTTCTCCATCTTTTAAGCACTGTTCTAGCCATATGAATATATTGGTTAAATAAATGCTTTTTAAAAAGCATTCTATTTTATGGCTATTTTTTTTCTAATGCAAGGGGGAAATTATGCAGCGACTTGGAGCCCTTCTTCTGGGATATCTGCGATATGCGAGAAAACTCCGTCTACTCTGTCTATACGTGTTACAAGAGCATCTCTAATTTCAGCAAGGTGAGCTTGAGCAGTTGCTTTATCAACAGGTGTCTCACGACGTCTTACTTCTAGTTCTGCAAATAGAGTTTTGTTTCTATCGTGATCTTGCACACCATCTTTCAATAAGACTAAGTTGTCGTGTCTTTCTCCTGACCATTTTGGGCCTACTGCTACTGTACCTGATGCATATCCTCCTTCTGCAAGTTTCCTTACTGTGCCTGATGTACCTAGCTGTGCGTCTGGGAGTTTTGCAAGGTCTTTACCTGCTTTCCATTTACCTATCTGGCTTAAAGCTGCAGGATGAGATGCAACTGAATGAATTGCTGTATCATCATCTTTTACCCCAAACAAGCACATATCGATTTTCATCAAAACACCTCTCCTAATCCCAGTTACTTCGTATTCTTGAAGAGCTTCTATTGTACTTGGGATAAGTCTATCAGGCACAATATCGTTTTCTATTGCCACAAAACCTGTCCCCCCTTCTTTGACGGCGTGATCCATTACATTTTTTTGATGTCCGACGAATTGCACGTTTGGATCATCTGCAATAGCATCCATTGTTTCAAGTTTTGGTTCTGCACCCTCTTCTCCTTGTTCTAGGCAGGCTAATGCTCCGTGGTTAAATGAATCTTCTGCTACCTGTACGAATAGTTTCTGTTCTGTCATTTTCGTTTTGTTAAAAAGATAAGGCGTGGACTTTAGGCTGATTTGTCTTTTATGTCAAGAAAAGTGTTTTTTCTATCAAGAAAAGCGTCCCTTCCGGCCCTTTCATCACCTTGTCTCCGCGGAGAACAGGCAGGGGCCACTGTGAATCTGGATTGAGGCTGTCTACCGAGAATGGTGTGCCGAAGTCCCCCTTCAGAAGTGCATAATCGTTAAATCCTGGGGCAGCTTGGTCGCCGATCACTAGAATGTTGCGGGCTTGAGGACCGGGGTCCAGGTTGCGTGTTTTTTTGAGGTACTGTGCGAATTGTTTGATTCCTTGGTCTTTGTTGGCGTTTTTTGGGCTGATGTGGACTGCGATTTGTGAGTCTAGGACTTCGAAGTGGTCGGCGTGGGGAAATTTTGCGAGGGTTTTTTCTGCTATGCGTGTGATTTTTGCTGTTAGTTTTGCGCGTTTTTCCGGGTTAAAAGGTTGTTCGCGAGGTGGGCGGATGAGGAATTGGGTTGTGCGCATTTCCATCGAGTCTATGAGGTGACCGATGTCGTCGAGGAGGTGTTTTTCGAGCTCTTTGCGATCTATGAGGTTTTCGTCCCAATTTATTCTGTAAAATTCTTCGTAGGTTTTGGTTTTTGGGTTGTAAAAGAAGCCTGCTGCGCCGTTTTCGCATGTGATGTACCAGTTGAGGCGTGATCTTTCTGGGTCTTTGGAGCGGCTGATGATTTGATCGAGTTTCCCTTCGAGGTGGTTGAGATTACGGCCCGTTGCGAAAGCGAGTGGCATCTTGAGGCTGAGGTCTGCGAGTTTTTGGGCTAATGGCAGCGGGATTTCTTGGCTTCCCATCTCTGTTAGGGTGCCGTCGATGTCGAACATGGCGGAGATGTACTGGCGTTTCATAGCTTGCAACTGGCAACTTGCAGCTTGCAGTATGGATTTTTGTTTGTGCATTATGCGATGTTTTTAAAGTTTTGTCACGTTTTTCCCCGGGGATTTTCGTGACAATTTGTGGGAATTATTGTGGGGTCATAGTTTCTTCAGCTCATTCAGTTTCTCCAACGCCTGAAGCGGTGTCATCTTATTTATATCAAGTTTTTTGAGTGCTTCAAGGGCTGGATGTGTGAGTTTGCCCGGTTCTCGGGTTGCGGCGTAAGTGCTGGTGGCTTTGCCGAAGAGGTCCATTTGGGATTCGGGTATTCGGGTTTTGCCGGTTTTCAGGTGTTGTTTTATGCTTTTTTCGACGATTCCTTCTTCGAGTTCTTCGAGGATTTGGGTTGCTTTGTTGGTGATTTCGACTGGGAGGCCAGCGAGTTTACCAACTTCGATTCCGTAGCTTTTGCTGATGCCACCTTCGAGGACTTTGTAGAGGAAGATGAGTCCTTTTTGAGGATCTTCTTTTGCGGTTACGTGGAAGTTTGCGCCTTTTTCGAGGCGGTCGACGACTGCGACTAGCTCGTGGTAATGGGTTGCGAAGAGGGTTTTGGCTTTGATTTTGTCGTGGACGTATTCGCAAATTGCCCAAGCGAGGCTCATTCCGTCGTAAGTGCTGGTTCCGCGGCCGATTTCATCGAGGATGACGAGGCTGCGGTGGGTTGCGTTGTTAACGATATTGGCTGTTTCTTGCATTTCGACCATGAAGGTGCTTTGGCCTTTTGTGAGGTTGTCTGAGGCACCGACTCTCGTGAAGATTCGGTCGGTTAGGCAAATATTTGCTGAATCTGCAGGGACATATGAGCCGATGTGTGCGAGGAGTGTTATGAGGGCCACTTGTCTTAGATAGGTTGATTTCCCGCTCATGTTGGGGCCTGTGAGGAGGATGAGTTGTTTTGTTTTGTGGTCGAGGTCGGAGTCATTTGGGACGAATGACCGGGTGAATGTCATTTTTTCGACTACGGGGTGGCGTCCTCCTTTGATTGTGAGGATTTGTTTGTTGTTGATTTCAGGTTTGGAATAGCGGCTCAGGAGTGCTGTTTGGGCGAAAGAATGGAAAACGTCGAGTCTTGCGATGATGGCGGCGTTTTTTTGGATGCCTTCGACGTGCTGCAAGACTTGGGCTTTGATTTCGAGGAAAAGTTTGTGTTCGAGCTGGGTGATTTTTTCTTCTGCGGTGAGGACTTTTTCTTCATATTCTTTGAGCTCTGGTGTTATGAAGCGTTCGGCGTTTACGAGAGTTTGTTTGCGAATGTAGTCGTCTGGGACTGAGGCTAGATTGGATTTGCTGACTTCGATGTAGTAGCCGAAAACTTTGTTGTATCGGACTTTGAGCGAGGTAATTCCGGTGCGCTCTATTTCTTGTTTTTGCAGGTTTGTGATAAAGCTTTTGCCTTCGCTTGAGATTGTTCTGAGTTCGTCGAGTTCCTTATAAAATCCTTCTTTGATGAGGCCACCTTCTTTGAGAGTGATTTTGGGTTCGTCGAGGATTCCTTTTTCGATTAGGGCAACAAGTTTTTTGATTTCTTTTAAATCTTTTCGGGCCTTGGTGAGGACTTTGCAGTGTGCTTCTGCAAGGATTTTCTTGAGGGCCGGAATTATTTGGAGAGAAGTTTTGATTGCGATAAGGTCGCGGGCGTTTCCGCTTTCGCAGCTTAGGCGGGCGACGAGTCTTTCGAGGTCAAGGATTTTTTTGAAGTTTTCTTCGAGTGCGCGTTTGATTGTTTGTTTTTTGAGAAGTTCTTCAACTGCATTTAGCCTTTCGATTATTTCGTCTTTTTTGACCAAAGGTCTTAGTAGCCATTTTTTAAGTAAGCGTCCTCCCATCGCTGTGATTGTGCTGTCGATTACTCCGAGAAGTGAGCCTTCTTTTTTGCCTTCGCGGAGGGTTTGGATAAGTTCAAGATTTTGGATCGTTGCTTCGTCGAGAAGCATTGTTTCTTCGGTTGAATATGAGGAAATTTTGGTGATATGGCTAAGATCGGTTTTTTGAGTGCTTTTTAAATAATTTAAAAGAATACCGGCAGCTCTCATACCAAAAGGCCATCTTTCGACTCCATAACCGTCCATGCTTTTTACATTGAAATGCTCAAGGAGAGTTTTGTACGGATCGTCGAAATCTTCGAATGGAAAAACGTGCATATCTTCGAAGCCCTGGAGGAACTCTTTTAATTCTTCGAGGAGGTCTTGTCTGATCGCACATTCTGCGGGTTTTAATCTGGTTAATTCTGTCTGTAAATCCCCATGTCCGCTGATTTCTGTGACTTTGAATTCACCTGTTGTTAAGTCTGCGATAGCAAGACCGAAATAGTTTTCTTTCGGGAAAATACTGATCACGAAATTGTTCGTTTTGGTATCCAGGATGTTATCGTTGAAGGTTGTTCCCGGAGTCACAATTCTGACAACCTCACGCTGAACGATCCCCGGGAGCTCCGGATCACTAACTTGCTCGCAAATCGCAACCTTCTTGCCTGCGCGAGTCAGCTTGGCAATATAATTTTCCGCCGCATGGAAAGGAATCCCACACATCGGCATGCGATTTTCACCCTTATTTCTCGAAGTAAGCGTGATGCCAAGAATTTTCGACGCCTCTTTCGCATCGCTCTCGAACATCTCATAAAAATCCCCCAACCTGAAGAAAAGTATCGCATCTTGGTGCTGAGCCTTGATCTCCTGATACTGCTGCATCATCGGGGTGAGTTTCTTGGCCATGAGGGTGTTAGTGAGAAATCAGAAATCAGAAGTGAGAAGTTGGGCCCTTCGCTTCGCTGCGGGCTTGAGGGGGGATTATAGTGGAAAAGGCGTGAAATTAGAAGTTGACAGATCCTGCTTTTGCTGGCAGGCTAAGCACCTATTTGTTAACAACAATTATCATGATTAATCGATTTGAAGCTGCTTTCTTGGCTGCAGGAGCACTTGGCGGTTGTGATGCTGATGATGATGTGGTTCCAGAACCTACCCCGGCACCAATCCATGTGAGTGGTGCTAGTCTTACGCAGATGACGTTAGATGGTCTGAGGGAAGCTGGAGTTGCTTACCGCACAGTATCTACGCAGCAGTTTAGGGATGGTGTTGGTGACCCTGATGGCGTGCATTGTGCTAATGGTATGGCTGAATTTTGTGAGCCGACAGCTGATGTGATTATTGCGTCATCACCTGAGAGTGGTCCTGATCAGGTTTTTACTATTGATAGTCCGAATCGTGGTGATTCTTTAACTTGGGCTGTGTGGGGAAATACCTTGGAAGAGTTGAGGCAAAAACAAGGTCCACATGTAGATCCGGAAGAAGAGACCCTGCATTTGAGGGAAAGAGCAATTGCATGGGCTAAGCTTAATGAATGTTATACGCCTGCTGGTGTGACTTTTGGGACTATACAGTGTAGCTCGCAGATGCCCGAGGCTTGTGTTAATCAAACTGTTATTAGGATTAAGAGCGTTCTTGCTGATCCTCCACAGCCTGAAAGCTATGAGGAAGGCTGTCCTCAAATTCCTGAGAGTTTTGAGCACTTTGGGTTTACAGAGTGACCAACGGATAAACATCAATAGCAGGTTCCTCGTAGGGGTGTGCTTCGCGGACTTTGGCGACGACTTCGGCGGCTTTTTCTTGGGGGCAGACGGTTTCGATTCGTTCTTCTTCGACCTGTTCTAGTTTGTCTTGTTCGCCGATGTGTGGATTTGTTCCCTGCCGTGGGCGGAAACGGCCAGTTCCCTTAACTGAGAAGGAGCAATAGTCGTAATTGCCGATGTGACCTGCGCCTGCTTCTGCTAAGACTTGGCGAATTTGGTCTGCATGCGAAGTGGGGACGTAGATGACGAGTTTTGTGAGGGGCATATTTTTTTGTTTATGAAAAGTCATGTGCAATTAAATCACCTGGATGATTTGTGTTCAAGTTTCAGAGGGTTCTTCACATATAATTCCTAACAAGCCCTGTCACAACTCCTTGGGCTTCCAGTGATTCGAGTGGGTGGATGTCTTCGTATTTTGGGTTTTCGGCTTGGAGATAGTATTTGCCTGAGGTTTTTACGAGGCGTTTTAGTGTGTTGGCGCCGTCGACTAGTGCGACGACGATGTCTCCTACTTGTGGTTCTTGTGTTCGGCTGACGATTACGAGGTCACCGTCGAAGATTCCTGCACCTTCCATGCTTTCTCCTGTTACGCGGAGGACGAATGATGTTTTAGCTCTCTTGAATAGTTCGTGACTAACATTGAGATGGCCGATTTCTTCTTGTTCGCCGATGGTCGCGCCACCTGCTGGAATTGTGCTTAGGATAGGAAGTTTTGCCATGTCTTGTGCTGCGTTAAGGCGTTCTTTTACGCTTTTGAGGAGCTTGATGCTGCGTGGTGTGGTGCCTTTTGTAATTGCGCCTTTTTTTACCAGGATTTTTATTCGTTTGATAATGCTGTTGTCTGAAACCACACCGAAGTGGTTGCGCATTTCACGTACTGTTGGGGATTTTCCGTTTCTGAACTGGAATTTTTCGATGTAATCCATCAGTTCAGCTTGTTTTCTAGTTAGTTGGATGTCTTGCATGGTTTTTATATTAAAAAGTATTTAAAAAAGTTTCGTTTGGGTGTGGTTGTGATTTTTTTTCTCACGCCAAGTGCGGACGCGTGCGTGACGTAGCTCTCTTTTTTTGTAATCCTTATAAAGAGGGACTAGCATTAGGGCGAGGGCTATCTTGGCGATGTAGAGAATTGCGAAAGTCTTCATGTTCGTCGTGGTGAGTAAGTGCTCACATCTTAGGTGAGGGAATCATCACCGTCAAGTCGAAATGCTTTGTTTTGTTTGAGGTTTATTGTATGGTTCGGGCAAATGACCTTATTAGATGAAAATTTAGAGCTTTGGGAACTGAGTAGGTCTTGTGGTGTTCCATATGATGAGCCTTCACCTTTACTAGAGGTTATGGGGCACAAAGGGAATACCCTCAATAGATCGTCGATTTTACCACCCTTTAGTGCCGATAACCCTGCAATTGTGTTTCGTCTTTTTGAAGTTTTGCAAGAAGATCCCGAGGCTACTGTGGTTTTTGTGGCTAGTAAAGATGTTGAGCGTGTTTTGGTCGGTCACCAAAATGTATGGGTAATTGATGAGCCTGATTGGAGAGATCAGGTTTCACGGACAGGATGCTGGCTTTGTTTGGCTTTTGATTTAAAATTAAATCATCCCTACAAGGTGGCTGATATTGAACTACTGGTACGTCGTACGGTTGATGGTAATGGCACTGAGTTTTGGCCTCATAAAGAGATGACAAGCGATCAGTTTAATGAATGGTGGACAAAGCTACAGTCCGCTGCTTGATTGCGGCTATCTTTGCTTTCTCGGATTATTCGTGCTTTCATAAAGCTCGATAATTTTTAATATTCTCCTATGGACACAATCAAGAACATTAAGAAACTTCCTACCGATGATGAAGTCATTGCGGCGAACCCACTTTCGGAAGAAGGTGCGGCTCGAGTCGCCCAAGATCGGCAAGAAGTTATGGACATTCTTTCCGGCAAGGATGATCGGCTTCTCGTTATTACCGGGCCTTGTTCGGCATGGCCGGCAGAAGCTTTACTCGAGTATGGTAAGCGGCTCAAGGCTCTCGAGGAGAAGGTCAAGGATCGTCTCAAGCTTGTTCTTCGTGTCTATATTCAAAAACCTCGAACTACTGTTGGTTGGACTGGACCTGTTAATCAGCCGGATCCTTTTTCTGACCCTGATATTGAGAAAGGTGTGCATTATACTCGCTCCCTGATGGTGAAGCTGATTGAGATGGGGCTTGCGATTGCGGATGAGGCTTTATTTACTCATAATTCGAAAGCTTTTGCGGGGCTGCTGACTTGGATTGCTATTGGTGCGCGAAGTGCTGAGGATCAGGAGCATCGAATTCATGCGTCAGTGCTCGATTGTCCTGTTGGGATGAAAAATCCTACCAGCGGTGCTATCAAAATCGGTGTTAATGGTGTGATTGCGGCGCAGCGTCCTCATACTGCTGTTTTTGACGGCAATCAGGTTAAGACTCGTGGGAATCCGTACGCTCATCTTGTTTTGCGAGGGGGTGCGAACGGGCCGAATTATCATTTGGATGATTTGTATAAAGCTGGGAAATATCTTGGCGATGCCGGGGTTGAGAATCCTGCTGTTGTTGTGGATGCGAGTCACGATAATTGTAAAATTAATAAGGTGAAAGATCCGCGCGTTCAGATGGATGTGGTTCGTGAGGTGCTTCATAATATGCGTTTCCATCCTGAGCTGAGGGATGTTGTGAAAGGGTTTATGCTGGAAAGCTTTATCAAAGAAGGAAATCAAAAAGTCAGCGATCATGCGCCTGATACAATTGATATGGACGGGTTGTCTGTCACTGATCCATGCTTGTCGTGGGAAGATACGGAAAAACTGATTGAGTATATGGCAAAATGGGCGAATGCGAGTTAGTAGAGATCTAGTATAAAGTCGCATACATGTTCTCCCGGGAACCATGACAAGAGCT
>CAZIHU010000002.1:144783-155889 GCA_964538865.1 uncultured Candidatus Peribacteria bacterium | reverse complement strand
GGGAGTGAGAAAGCAGAAAGCAGAAGTGAGAAGAGTGCGGAAGCAGAGTCTCAACCTTCTGAAGTAGCTTCGCCTGTGGAATCAGAAATCAGAAATCAGAAATCAGAAGAGGAGGCTGCGGTTGAACCTGCTGCTGAGGCGGCACCGGAAGTTACGACTCCACAATCTGCTGAACCTGCACCTCAACCTGAAGTTGCTGCTGCGGAAGAAGCTGCTCCACAGCCAGAAGTCGCGGAACAACCCGCACCTGCCGAGCCAGCCCCACAACCGGAAGTTGCGCCAGAGGAGGTAGCTGCGCCGACGTCTGATGCTAGTCCACAACCTGAGACTCCAGTCGTCGCTGACGCTCCGGCTGTGGTCGATGCAACCGCTACGGTAGCTCCTGTTCAACCACAGCTTGCAACCGAGACTGTACCTGTTGCTGCCGAAGAAGAACCTCAAAAGGAAGTGAGCAGCGATGTTGCTGGAGCGGATTTTCTTAGTACCTAGTACTTAGTACGGAGTACCTAGTGATGGTGTTTCCGCTAGCGCGGAAACGTTTATTAGTACTTGATGCCTGTCGGCATCTGTGGTGTTTTTCGCGTTGCGAAAAACGTTGTGTTAAACTCGCACCATGAAGACCCTCACTCAACAAGACATCACTCCCCTCCTCCCTCAGCGCAGACCTGATTCGCATAAGGGAGAGAATGGTCGTGTCCTTATTATCAGCGGTCATAGTGAGTTTTCGGGGGCGGCGGTTCTGGCAGGTCTGGGCGCGCTCAATAGTGGGGCTGATCTGGTTAAGCTCCATATTCCTGAGGTGAATATTGAGGCGACTCGGTCGTATCAGCCCGAGTTTATTGTGCGTGGTTTTGAGGGGGATGTTTTTCGGGAAGTTACTGGTGTGCGGGATTGGCTTGATGAAGCAGATTGTGTTGTGATTGGCGCTGGGTCAAAGCCTGAGCCGGAGTTTTTGGAGGCGGTTTCCGAGATGCTCCTGGAAGATAAGTTTTTTGTGCTTGATGCGAGTGCGATTTTGGCTTTAAAAAAAGATAATTCGAAGGTTCTTATAACTCCGCATGCGAAGGAATTTGAGAGTTTTTCTGGGGTGAAGACGAACATTCTTTTGAAGGGGCAAGTGGATACGATTACTTCTGTTGATGGTGAGGCTTTCGAGAATAAAACTGGTCACGCTGGGATGACTGTTGGCGGGAGTGGGGATGTTTTGGCTGGATTGTGTGGAGGGTTGATTGCGCAAGGGCTCTCCGCTTTTGAGGCGGCACAAGTCGGAGCTTTTTTACTTGGTAAGGCTGGTGAAAAGCTCGCTGAAAAAGAAGGGGATGCTTATAGTGCGAGAGATTTGGCAAATCAGCTCTCTAAGATTTTCTCCCAGTTATCTTCGTAGATGTTCTGAAGAGCTGTTTCGCTAAGTTCTAAGCCATTGAGTTGCTCACCTTCGATGTGGAAGGTTTCATAAGTCGTTTCTTCGAGGAGATCGCGGTAAGTTTGATATGTATCGATAAGCCATTCGATCGTTTTTTCCTCATCGTCTTCGGTTATGACTGTAACTGTTCCGAACAAGAATCTGTCTGAATAGGCTTCGAAAAGTGTTTTGAATACTTCGGCGTTTTCTGAAATTCTTGTAAGGCCGTCTACTAGATAATCTTTATATCCAAAGCTGATATCGACATATAGATTTGGATAATTATCAAAAAGATCTACCAGCACGCTCGGATTTTTTGAAGATAAGCAGAAGTGAGGACAAATAACCGTCATATCGGGATAAAGTGTGAGCACGTTTTCGAATTGATCCAAATAATAAGCCGTATTTACATGCATAATCATAGGTATCCCCTGCTCCTCTGCGAACCTGTAGATCCCAAGCATTTGATCGTCATCCAACGGGTACTCATAAAAAAACGAATGTCCGTTATAAAGTTTTATCCCATCTCCACCTTCTTCTATACAATCTATTACCTTGTCCAATTTATCCGTATCACTCGGGTCAATCGTACAAAACGCGTAAAAACGCTGGTCGTATTCATTGGCTATTTCGAGAACTTCCTCATTGTTTTCTTCTTCATTGGTAAATCCTTCCTGTCCATCATAATGAAAAAGCTCTTCTGGGGCTGCGGACAAAACGGATACTGCAATATTAGTTGCGTTCATCACTTCCAGTAGTTTCCTTGCTTGGCTTTCTGATTCTATGTTCTCGTGTACGTTTGTGATTATGTAGTCTTCCTTTTGCTCAATTTCGTCGAGGTCGTTGTCTTGGGATGGCAGCATAAATATTAACAGCACCGCAAGTGCCGCTACGAGGAATAATCCCAGCATGGAGTTATTAGAGGATTTTTTCATTTATTGATTTAGGGTTGCGATAGGTGGATTGTACGCCTGTTTGGGTAGGTTGGCAAGTTTTCGCGCGGGGTGATGCGAAGCTATTGAACCATTACATGAGCTTGCGTCGTTGGCAGGTTAGTGGTTAAATCTGCGACGTGACTAAGAAGACTAAAAAAATAGATTTTGCGATTGGGGGGCAAGCTGTGATTGAGGGTGTGATGATGCGGTCGCCGTCGCATTTTGCTGTTGCGATTCGTAAGGAGGATGGTCGGATTCTCGTTAAGGACCGCAAATATGTGAGTGTGACGAAGCGGTTTCGGGTGCTTGGTTTGCCGATTGTGCGGGGGCTGATTCATCTGTTTGAGTCGATGTATATTGGGATTAAGGCGCTGAATATTTCGAATGCGGAGTTTGTTGCTGGGGAGAAGGACCACGTGAAGAAAAAGCGTTCTTGGTGGATGGAGGTTTTGGCTTTGATTGGGATGGTTTTGTATCTTGCTTTTGTTTTTGGGTTGGCGCTTTTTTTGTTCAAATTTCTTCCGTTATGGCTGACTGAATTGGGTAGTGAGAAAGTGACTTTTTTGGATGATCATTTTTGGGCTTTTAATATTCTTGATGGAGTGATTAAGACGACTTTTTTTCTGGTTTATTTGATTCTGATTTCGCTGATTCCGGATATTAAGAGGGTTTTTGCGTATCATGGGGCGGAGCATAAATCGATTTGGGCTTATGAGAAGGAGAAAAAGTTGGATACGAAAAATGTTAAGAAGCAGACGCGGTTTCATCCGAGGTGTGGGACGAGTTTCATTCTGCTTGTGATTTTTATCAGTATTTTGATTTATACGGCGATTCCGACTCCTGAGGATTTTGCGGGAAAATTTTTGACGCGGGTTGCTGTGTTGCCTTTGATTGCTGGGGTTTCTTATGAGGCTTTGAAGTTGAGCGCGAAGTATCGAGAGAGTGCTGTTGTGAAGGCGATTGTTGCGCCGGGTTTGTGGTTTCAAAAAATTACGACTCGTGAGCCGGATACGAAGCAGTGTGAGGTGGCGATTGAGGCGCTTGAGAGGTGTTTAGACTTGGAGACTTGAAGACGGGGAGACTAGGATTATGGCGTGACTCGATCGAAAACTTCTTCTACTGTAAGTTTATTTCCTAATATTCGTCCTACTTCATTGACATGAAAACTTGGTTCTCCGTATGTGAACCCGACCATTTCGATTTCGTATCCTGTGTGTGTTGTGAATTTGGTTGGCGATTGTCTTTTTGTTATTCTGACATCTAATTTCTCAAGGTCGGCTATAAGGTTGTCTGCTGCTTCTCTTTTTTGGACTGCGCGATTTCCTTTTTCAGTTTTTTCATCCATTGCATTCCCGCATTCTTCATCAGACATTTCGGGCGAACAGAAAAAAGTTGGATCTTGTTCTTCTAGCATTGTTCTTATCTCTCTGCACACAGTTGTGAGTGTTGCATTTAGGTCATCAAGATCAACATCGTAATCCATACCCTCTCCGATGTCTCCAATATTTATTACCATTTCCTGCCCTTCTGGTCCTGCAGTTACCCTAAGCTTTACTTCAGCGCCTGGTATGTCCGTATTGGAACATGTCATCATTGGTCCAAATGCGTTGCAATCTTTTGTCCTGTCTTCTATACAAGGCTTTAATGCAGGCATCATTTGCATCCATGATTCTATCCCTTCAATAAGTTCAAAATCCACAGTAGGACCGATGTCCCGGACTATTATTCTAGGAGGCTTTGATGCACGAGCAATTTGTGGGGTTGCAGCAGTATCAACAGACTGAGGTTGTGCTTCTGGTTTTGCAGGTGCTGGATTAGCCGGTGTGGTACTTTCGCCATTTGGAGTTATGATCCAAGCCGCTAATGTACTTGCCACAGCAGCAAGGCTTGTTAGCGCTACTCGTCTTCTTGTTAATTCCATGAGCTGGGCTTATTAAAGAAGCATACTTTAGCACATTCCTGGACGTATGTCAACCTTGCGTTATAGGTTTTTTATCCCCCTTTCTTGAACAACACCCCTTCCCTAGCAGCGTTGAGCACGCTGGCGATTTCGTAAGTTGTGATTGCGAGTGGGTGGCGGATGAAGTCGCGAAAGGTGAGGTTTTTGCGGAGCATTTTTTGGTGATTGCGGAAGGAGTAGTATTTCTGGAA
The DNA here is from genome assembly GCA_964538865.1 of uncultured Candidatus Peribacteria bacterium. Lineage (GTDB taxonomy): Bacteria > Patescibacteriota > Gracilibacteria > UBA1369 > UBA12470 > CAZIHU01. The sequence goes on along the minus strand of CAZIHU010000002.1, from coordinate 151,401 downwards.
GTGGGAAAGGGTTTTTCGGCTTTCGAGGAGGGCTCGGAGACCGTGACGAGTTGTGATTCCGGTTCCTCGGCCGTGGTATGCGATAGCTTTTGGGACGTAGGCCGCTTGGTAGCCTGCTTTGTTAAGGCGCCAGGCGAGGTCGACGTCTTCTTTGTACATGAAGAAGCTGACGTCGAAGGCTTCGCCGTTTACTTTGATCTTGTCGAGGGCGGTTCTTCTATAAATTGGACATGCGCCGGAGACTCCCCAGACTTCTGTTATTTGGTCGTATTGGTGTTCGTCAGGTTCGCCTTGGCCGCGGTCTGTTGTGCGGGTTGAGGCGTGGAAAACTAGGCCGGTTGTGTCGATGATTTTGGTTTTCTTTTTGCGTGAAAAATCGTATTGCAGGAGTTTTCCTGATGCTGCGGCGATTTCGGGGTCTTGTTCCATAGTTTCCAAGATGCGCTCGTAATAGTTTGGCTCAAGTATGATGTCTGGATTGATGATGTTTACAAAAGGTGCTCCGGAAAGGTCGATGCCTTGGTTTGCTCCGCCGGCGTATCCGAAGTTGAAATGGTTCTGGAATACGCGGACGAATGGGTATTTCTTATAAACTAACTCTGGTGAGTCGTCGTGTGAGATGTTGTCGATGTAAATCACGTCGAGATCTTTGAAAATCGTCTGCTTTTTGATCGAGTCGAAACAGGTTGGCAAGAATTCCTTGTTGTTGTAGCCGATTACGACTACTGCGAGCTTTGCGTTTTTGTTGCGGAAAGATTTCATCGGGACTTACATTAGCAAACTTTGTGCTGTTTTTTTAACCTTTTTTTAATGTTCTTTATTTAAATATATGCTTGCGCAAGTAGATTGCACTGTTTTCTATGTTTTTTTAGGCGCAATCCAGAACGTTGTTCTGATTGCGCTGTTTTTTAAGCTTTTTTTAAGATTGATGTGTTATTGATCTGTTGTTTCGGGATTTTTTTTAGGGTAAACGATTTTTGGTTTGAGAAAATCGTTGCGAAAACCGGATTACGAAGCTTGTGCTTGTTTGGCGTACTTCTGATATTTCAGGTCTGTTGCGCTCGGTTTGGGTTGCTCGCGAACCCGCCAGAGATGAGGCGGATCATGTTCGTTCTCGATGTAGCCGAGGTGAGCAAGCTGATGGCAACCCTTGCAGAGTGGGATAATCTTATCAGGGTCATGCTCGTGATGTTCTGAAAATCTGTCGATGTGATGGAAGGCATGGTATTTGCGGTTGCAGCAGGCACATTTGCCGTTGGTTTTGTTGAGGGCATAGTCTTGGATTGCTTTTGGAGTATTATGGGATTTGATTTTGACTGTTTTTGGCTTCTCTTGAGTCATAAGTTTCTCCATAAATTGGTTCCAGTCTTGATCTCCTTTCATCTTTTGAAGTTTTTGGGCGATTTCGGGATCAAGTTCCATCGAAATTTGCACTTTTGCAGGTTGGGATTCTGTCACGTGACAAGATTCATTCTTGTAACTTTTTACATAAGATTCGGTTGCTCTTCGACTCATTGTTTCCACTTTCTCGGCTAAGAACTCTGCATTCTCTTTAGTTGCTACTGTTACTACTGGTCTGACTGCTCCAAGTCCTTTTTTCTCAGCCACTTCCATAAGCTCAGGTTTATCTTCAATCTTACGATAAATCCTCAAGCAATCATCAACCTTTCTCTTATTCATACCGGCCAGCTTGGCTGCATATTCATAGATACTGCCATATCTCTTCTTTTTCCAAATCTTCTTACGAGCAATCTCAGGTAAAAGAAGTTCACATTTTTGCATCCATTCCTTCGCATTTTTGCCGTATAAAACGAACTTTGTGTGTGTATTCATATTTTCAGGGGTTAAAGTACTAATTATATACCATAAAACCATCCTGATTAACAGGAGTACGGCTGGACAATTGTACCGAGTGAGTGTCTCATCGCACTTTTCGCGTTGACGCATGGTGAAATGTGTCATCACAACTTGCTTCCACGCACTCCTTTTCAAACCCAAAATCATTTAATCCAATTTTGGAGTATAAAAAAAAGTGAGAGGCATGATTATTAGGGACCGACCCCTAAATGTAGCCTCTCATGGTGATACAGTCTTATTTTATCCTATCTTCTTGATTTTGTAAAGTTGCAACCTCTCTGTTATCATATCTGCTGATATAACTTTCCCTTATGCTCAAACCACGAAAAATCTGCATGATAATTGATAGTTGGGACCCGATTCTTGGCGGGGCTCAGAAGCATATTGAGGAGATTTCTCGGAGGTTGATTGAGGAGTATGGATGTGAGGTTCATCTGGTGACTCGCAACATCAAAGGTCGTCGCAAGAACAAGAAACGTGAGTCGCTTATGGATGGTAAATTTGTTGTGCACAGGCTTGGTTTTGCAGCGAGATTTGGGAATCCTATCGCGAGGGTTTGGTGGTGTATGAGGGCAGGTCTTTATCTTCGTAGGCTTCATCTCAAACAGCATTTTGACCTTATTCATGCGCATGCTTTTCTCAGTTCTTATCCGGCGCGAATTGCGCGGTTTCTGACTGGTCTTTCGATAATTTATACGGTTCATGGGACCAGTCTTTTCCATAAAAAAACAGGTTTGCAGGCGCTGATTGAGAAGGATCTTCTGACTCGAATCAAGTATGAGCGTGAGATTACTGTGGCGGAGAATTTTCTTAAGCTAAAAAATGTCAACAAACGGATTGCGGTTATTCCGAATGGCGTAGATTTGGAGCCGATTGATAAGGTTAAGGCTCCGGAGCATGATGATGAGAAGTTTCGTGTGCTTTATGTTGGGCGTTTTGATGCGATTAAAGGTGTTGACGTGCTGATTCGTGGCGTTGCCGAGCTTGCACAAGAAGGTTTCAAAAAAGAACTCGAAGTTCGTCTTGTCGGATATGGTTATGAGATTAAAAAACTAAAAAAACTTGTGCGAAAACATCACCTGTCGCGTGTCGTGAAGTTTGTCGGGCGCAAGGAAGGCGATGAACTTATTGAAGAATATAAGCTGGCCGATGTTTTCGTATTGCCCTCTTACTCTGAGGGTCAATCCCTCACTCTTGCAGAGGCTTGTGCGTGCGGATTGCCGATTTTGGCAACCAACGTCGGTGACAACGCCAAGCTTGTGAAAGAAGATGTGAACGGATACCTAATCCACCCAGGCAATCCGCACAGCATTGCGGAATATTTGAAGCGTTTTGTATCGCATCCTCATCTGCAGAATATGGGTGATGCAAGTCGTGCGATTCTCGAGGAGCTTGAGCTAACCTGGGACAGTGCAACTGCTAGGACTTATAAGGTTTATCAACGGATTTTGAGGGATCTTAAGGGGGTTCCTGCTTTGGCGAAGCTCAAGGATATGATTTGCGATTCGCGAATGCCGCATTTTATTTTTAATAATATCGGGAAACGGGCACGTCTTTTGAAGATTTCGACTAAGAGATTGAAGCTTGATGAGCCTGTTCTTTGTTCGATGACTGTTGATCTTGAGAGAAAGCATGGCTCGAAGGATGATGAGGCGAGTTTGGAGCCTTCGCTTGAGGTTTGTACGAGATTTCTTGAGAACTTTAAAGAGTTTGCGCATCAGCAAGAGTTCAAGTCGACGATTTTTACTCAGGGAAATTTGGTTCCGCAGCTTGCGCAGCAACTTAAGGAGTTCGATCAGGAGGGTCATGAGATTGGGGTTCATGGGATGTATCATGGGCTTTGGGGGAAGACTAAGTGGTTCTTGAATGATCGGCCGCTGAGTAAGGCTGAGAAGATGAAGTTTCTTAATAAAACTCTTAAGAATTTTGAGGAGGCTGAGCTTCGGGTGCCTGTGAGTTTTCGTGCGCCTAATTTGGTCGCGGATGAGGAGACTTATGAGGTTCTAGCTGAGGCCGGGATCAAGTACGATTCGTCTTATTCGACTTTTCTTGGCGGGGATCCGCTGCCTTATGAGATTGCCGGGGTTAAGGGACTTTCGGTGAGTTTCGATCCGACGCCGCATTTCCGGCGGGCTTCCATTACTTTCCCTGTTGTGAAGTATTTTATGATGACGACTTATCACTTTTTGAGGTTGCCGGATGAGGAGCTTGAGGAAATTTTTAAGAGGATTTTTTGGCTACAAAAGAGGGCGAAGGTTAAGCCGCATATTGTGCTGTTGATGCATTCGTGGGAGTTTGAGGCTTCTGATATTTACAAGTTTTGTGGAGGAGAAAATTACAGTAAGTTCGCGAAGAAACTTTATTTCTTGCAGGAGAAGTTTGGTTTGAAATTTTTGACTTTTGAAAATCTTGTGAAAGCTTGCAACTAGCAACTTGCAGCTTGCAATAACGATCTAATAGTATTAGTCCATGTACATAGATAATCTTCAGACATTACGGGTTCGAGATCTTGTGAGGGCGATGCGGATGGAGGGCCTTTATTTCAATTATCTGAGGTCGGGGCTGGATTTTTATCTTAAGCAAATCAAGGGGAAGCGTCGTGTGCTGCTTCCTGCTTTCATTTGTCCTGTTGTGCCTGAGGTTTTTCGTCGTAACGGGTTCGAGATTGAGTTTGCTGATGCTGATCTTGGCACTTTTAATATGGATTTGGGGCGTGCGAGTGATTTCCCTCTTGTGCTTGTTTGTCATACTTTTGGTGCGCGTTGTGAAGTGCCGGATAATGCGATTGAGGATTGTGCGCATTTTTTGTCGAAAGAGCGTGAGGGTAAGGCGGCTTTTTATAGTATGAGTAAGCAGCTTCCGAATATTCGCGGTGGATATATTGAGACTGATGAGGAGCTTGATAATTCGCATTTGTTGTGTGATCGGTATAGTTTTTTTGAGATTTTGATAAAGCTTGCCGGGCCGCAGAGAGCTTTGATTAATTTTTTGAGATCTAAAAAAGGGTTACCGGAATGTGAACTTGATACGGATTGGGATGTGCGCAAGGCTTCTTGGTTGGTTTTTGGGCATGATCCTTCTGAAAATTTACGGATTTGGGAGCAGCTTAAGGGGCATTTTGAAAAGCTCGGTCTTCGTGAGTTTTTTGCGATGCAAGAGATGCCTGAGGGGTCGGTGCCTTTTAATTTTTCTGTTCGCTTGAAAGAAGATAGTTCGCGGAGGCGAGATGAGATTTTGCTTGCTTTGCGGCGAAAAGGCGTTTTTGGAGATCGTTTATGGTACAATGCCGACACTTCCGACTTGCCAAATGCGACTTTGTTAAGTCGGACAGTGATTAATTTACCTCTTCATCCTCAATCATGCGTGAAACTTGGAACTGTTTTGTAGGTAAACATCGTGGAACGATTTTTCACAGATATGAGTGGATGGAGTTTTTGGAGGTGATTTTGCGGGGAAAGATGGATCCGCGGATGAGCGCGAAGGGTTTGATGCCTGTTTTTCGTGGGTCGTCATTGCCGCTCGCTGATTTTGCTGGGCCTCTTGGAGAAGTTAAGGAGCTGGGTGAGGTTGAGATTTTTTCCTTAAAAAAACTACCGGCATCGGTCGAGTCGCCTTTTTGTACTTTTAAGTTAAGGGTTAAGGGGCGCGATTATGAAGATATTTTGAAAAAAACTGTGCATCAAAAGCATCGGAATATGGTGAATCGGGCTGAGCGTGAGGGGATTCAGGTTTTTAAGAGGGATTTGTCGCGCGCTCATCTGAAGGCTTATTACAAATTGTATGTTCGGACGATGTTGAGGCTTGGGCGTGTTCCGTTGCCGATGAAGGCGCTGACTGTTTTGGCGGAGTTATTTCCGGAGGAGGCTGAGCTTTATTTGGCTGAGTATGATGGGAAGTTCATTGGTGGATTGTTTGTTTTTGTGGATGGCGGGCGGATGCATATTTGGGGGAATGCTTCGAGTCGGAAGTACAATGGCGTGAATAATGCTTTGTATGCTTATGCGATTCGGAGGGCTTGTGATTTAAAGCTTAATGAGGTGGATTTTGGCTCGACGGCGAAAGATTCTTCTCATCATTTCTTCAAGAAGCGTTGGGGTGGAACGGAAGTACCGATTTATTATCGTGGAGATAAGTGTCCTTCGGGGAAAGCTGGGTTGATGACTAAGGTTTTGGTTGTGATTTTGAAGTTCAAATTTACTTGCGAGGTGAGTTTGATTTCGAGAGTACTACACAAGCTAAAGTAGCTCGATGTCTGGACTTACTTGGGATAGGTTTATGTCTGGTTGGCCTTGCTCTAAGCCTATGACGAACAATATGTTTTTGTGAGTTGTGCCTAATCTCTTACGAATAGCAGGAGTTACTGGCCTTGCCCCTACCGCAAATCTTACTGATTCTCCTATGCCACATCTCCCCAGTAAGTCGCCAACTTGTCGTTCTGTTGTTGGCAATCTGCCTTCACTGCGCCTTAATATTTCCCCAACTATTGGTTGATTTGGATCTCTTAGGATGTCAGGTGTACCAACTCGTGCAACAATGCTGCTTGAGATTGTTGCTAATCTCCTGGCAAGTGCTTTCATGATCACACTTTTTTTTACATATAAAGGTGTCTCTCCTGGTGCGTCCATATTTATAATTGATTTGGTTGTGTTTGAGAGTGGATTTTACCAGCCTGTTGCTTTTTGTCAATCTTTTCGCTTGTGTAAGCCGTTTTTTCGATGTACTCTTAGGTCCTTTATTTGTTAATGAAAAAATATTATGGAA
>CAZIHU010000002.1:108340-144683 GCA_964538865.1 uncultured Candidatus Peribacteria bacterium | reverse complement strand
TCAGAGTGCACAATGAGGCATGGCAAGTACAATTAACACTCATGCCCATGAAAAAGATCACTATAGGGATCGCGACCTTGGCTGTTTTTGCTTTGTTTGTAAGTGTGACTTTTGCCAGTTTTTTGGATGTTTCTACCTACCATACTTATTACGATGCCATCACGTATGTTCAAGATGAAGGCATTGTTGACGGTTATGATGATGGGACTTACAAACCGGATCAAACAATCAACCGGGCAGAATTTACAAAGATCATAGTCAACTCCCAATATGATGAAGATCAAATAGAGTTATGTGCACTTCAGGACCATGTGTTTTCGGATTTTGATCATAATGAATGGTTTACACCTTATGTATGTATTGCGAAACAAAATGGGATAATTGACGGCTATCCCGATGGAACTTTTCAACCCGCAAATACAATTAATTTCGCGGAGGCGGCAAAAATAATTGTGAATGGATTTCAGTATGATGCGGACGAAGATACTGACCCATGGTATCAAGGGTATGTTGATGTACTCGAAGATAACAATGCCGTACCTGATTCAATTACAGCAATGGATCAAGAGGTCACCCGTGGTGAAATGGCAGAAATCATCTATAGGCTCGAAACTGAAGAAAGTGATGACGTTAATACCGCCAGCCTAATTGATGATCCCGATGCGCCTGCTTTGAGCTTTGTGGATACTTATTCTCTACCTGAAGGCACTCATCGGCCTGAACTTTTCTTCCATGAGGATATTCTTTATGTTCTTGTGGTCGAACACGAGGAGGATATCCGTCACAAAGGCTATATTTTTGATGCTTCCGATCCTTCTAATATCGATTTCGAAGATTATGAAACGTTTGTGGTGAGTGAGGGAGGAGAAACAGAAGAATATGGCTATGGGACTGATCACAGGGCAACTATTCTCAATGAGGAAATTGTGGTTGTTTTTCAGTCCAACGTAATGGATGAGGAAAAAGAAGGCGAGTGTATTGGTGGGCCTGCGGAACCTTGTACTGAAAGCCAACATCTTATGTTTGCACGTTTTGCTTTGGATGGTGAAGAGATTTCTACCATAGAAATTTCAAGTACTTATGATTTTGAAGAAGACAATTATCCAGATATGTGTGTCTTGGCGGATGAGGATGATTTGCTTGTTAGTACTGGGTGGGTTGATCCAGATTATGATGCTGAAAAGGGGCTTAAGATTAGAAAGATAGATGTTGATGGGGAGATTTTGGAGACTTATGAATATGATGTTTCCGATGAAGGCATTCCTGGATCGATTGGGAATAGTATGTTTTGGACCCCAGATGGCGAGCTTTTGATGTTTAGTGGTTCTTTTGACCAGATAAGTGTCAGTCGTCTTGATGAAGATTTTGAGATGAGTGAAATGCAGTTTTTTGACCTATCTGATGATGAAACTACTTTTCCAACTGGAGTGGTTTATAAAGATGGATATTATTATGTCGGATATAGTGGCCGTGAGTCTGGAGAGTCAGCGATAGAGGATAATCCATTGTCTCCGCGCCTCATGATCTTGAATGAAGACTTGGATGTAGTGGAGATTATTGAAATTTCTGATGAAGAAGGATCGGGACATGTTCATCCTACCCTTGATATTGTTGGAGATCTTTTGTTTTACTCGTGGAGCAAAAGCCAAGATCAATCGCCTCAAGTTTTTGTTGAGGTGTTTGAGATTTCCCAGTGAAGTATGAGCTTTCGTTTTAGAAAGACTTGATATAGGATTTGTTCGCTATGAAGAAACGAATACTTTTCATCTGCGGCGATCTCAATCCGAAGGACCTTGGCGGTGCTGAGGTTCATATTGTTGAGGTCATTAAGGGCCTTGCTGAGCGCGGGCATAAGTGTGAGGTTTTTGTGGGTTTGTCTGATGGGATTCGCGAGATTTTCACTCATAAAAATATTACCGTTCATACCGTGCAGTATCGGAAGGTGCGGAATTTGAATAGTGTCTTTTTTACTGAGGCGGCGGTGCGGTTTATTTCTGCGTTTTTGCGGCGTGAGAAGATCGATATCCTCCATGCCAAGCAGGTTTTTCCGCAGGCTTATATTGGGGCTAAATTGGCGCGACGGTTTAAGCTGCCTTTGTATACGACTGTGCAAAATCCGTTGGCTTACAAGGAGGAGATGGTTTTGCGTGGGAGGGTTATGAGAATGCTTGGTTGGTTTTGGTTAAAGCTTGCTGAGAGGTGGGCTCGGATTGGACTTAAGGAGAGTGCTGTTTGCGGGTGTGTGAGTCGTTATTCGGAAAAGCGTGCGATTGAGATGGGTGCGGGGAAGACTGTGATCGTGCCGAATGGGGTTGATACTGAGGTTTTTCGACCTGCTAAGGATGCTGTTGATGGATTTAAGGTGGTTACAACCTCTACGTTGATCCCGAGGAATGGGATCGATACTCTGGTTCGAGCTTTTCGTATGGTAAAAAAGGAGTTTCCGGAGGCTACGCTTGAGATTGCTGGTGAGGGGCCAATGGAAGATGAGTTGCGGTCGTTAGCAGGAGAGGGTGTGAAATTTTTGGGGACGATTGCTCATAAAGAGGTGCCCGATTTGCTTAGGTCAGCGGATTTGTTCGTTAGGCCGTCGAGGTTTGAAGGATTTGGTGTGAGTTTTATTGAGGCGATGGCTTGCGGAGTGCCGGTTATTACTTGTCCGAGTGGTGGGATTGTTGATTTTGTTGTTGACGGAGAAACTGGGGTTTTGGTGCCGCCGGATAAGCCGGATGAGTTAGCAAATGCGATGATTGGGGTTTTGCGAGATCGTGGGAAGCTTTCTAATTTAAAGAAAAATGCTCTTAAGATGGTGAGGGAGAGGTATAGCTGGGATAAAGTTGTTGATAAAATCGAAGAATCTTATAAGGCGATCTTATAAAGGTGTCTAAGGGTTAGCTCTTGCGATAAAAACCATGCCTTCAACCTCATGTCCGATTTGGCCTCTTCGTTTTTTCCTCTCTCTTTCTACTGCGAATAATAATTCAGCTAGATCTGGTCCAAATCCGACTATCCCGACCTCGTCAAAAGCTACATATTCGGCCCCGGCTTTTTGTGCTTCCGGGCTACTTAATACGCCTGATGCAAGCCATTCTTCGTAATTATTGCGTGCTGGCCCTAATTTACCTTTGCCTTTGTCATCATCCCAATAATCGTATTGGCCTCGGTATTTTGGCTGTTTTCGTGGCGGCATATTTTGATTGTTAGGGGGCGGATTATATCTTACTGGAGTCCTGACCGCAAGTTGTGTATAATGCGCTCCGCTGGATTAGCTTGCAGTTTGCAACTTGCAGCTAGCAGCTTGGAGCTAGCAGTTAATTGATTTATTATGAAAATTCTTATCACCGGAGGGGCCGGTTTCATAGGTTGCAATAGTGCTAAATATTTCCTTTCCGAGGGGCATGAAGTCGTGATTTTGGATAATTTTTCGCGGAAGGGGACGGAATCGAACTTGAAGTGGTTACAGGAGAGCTATTCTGATGTTGGGGTTGCGAGGATTGATGTTCGTGATGCGGATGCGGTGCGGGAGGAAGTTGCGAAGGGGTATGATGTTGTTCTTCATCTTGCAGGGCAGGTTGCGGTTACTACTTCTGTTGTTGATCCGCGGGAGGATTTTGATATTAATGCACTTGGGACTTTTAATGTGCTTGAGGGGTGTCGTTTGGCGGATAAGCAGCCGATTGTGATTTATTCATCAACAAATAAGGTTTATGGAGGGATGGAGGATGTGGAGACGCATGAGATTAACGGGCGTTATGAATATAAGGATTTAACGAATGGTGTGCCTGAGAATCGGCTCTTGGATTTTCATTCGCCTTATGGATGCAGTAAGGGGTGTGCGGATCAGTATGTGCGTGATTATGCTCGGATTTATGGGCTTAAGACTGTGGTTTGTCGGCAATCTTGTATTTATGGTTATCGTCAGTTTGGTGTTGAGGATCAAGGGTGGGTTGCGTGGTTTATTATTGCGACTGTTTTGGGAAAAGATTTAACGATTTATGGGGATGGAAAGCAGGTTCGGGATGTTTTGTTTATTGATGATTTGGTTGAGGCTTATGATATGTGTATCAAGAATATCGATAAGGTTGCCGGGCAGGTTTATAATATTGGAGGTGGGCCTGGGAATCAGATGTCGCTTTTGGAGCTTTTGGCTTTTTTGGAAAAGTTTACTGGGAAGAAGATTGAGACTGCGTTCGATGATTGGAGGCCTGGGGATCAGCCGGTTTTTGTTTGTGATATTGCGAAAGCTAAGGCGGATTTTGGGTGGGAGCCGAGGACTAATGTGGAAGAGGGCGTACGGAAGTTGTATGATTGGGTCAGCGCAAACAGTGAGCTGTTTGCTTAAAGTGTAAATCCGTAGAATTGTAAACTGTAGAAAATGAAGCCGAAACAATTTTTTGAAAAATGTTTGCGCGAGATTTCAAAAGGGAAGCTAGTTCTTGATATTGGTGGCGGTACTCCTTTTCAAAAAGAGATGGCACAATACAAGGAATGGTTCAAAGATTGTGAATATTTGACTGTGGATCAGGAGGTTTATAAACCGTCGGTTGTGGCGGATATTCATGACTTGCCTTTTGATGACAAATATTCTGATGCGGCTATTTGCAAAGCTGTTTTGGAGCATGTTTGCAACCCATTTGAGGTTGTTGATGAAATCTATCGTGTTCTGAAGACGGGCGGCAAGTTGTTGGTTTGGTTGCCGTTTTTTTACCCTTATCACGGTAATAAGGAGTATAAGGATTATTATCATTATTCGCGTGATGGTGTTGAGTATTTGTTTAGGAGGTTTAAGGAGGTTGAGATCATGGCTTCGAAAGGGTATTTCGAAACTTTGCTTGGATTTGTGCCTTTTTTGGGGAAGTATTTCGCTGTTTTAGGGCGACCTTTGGATCGCCTGATTAAGGTTAATAATTGTCAGTCTGGTTTTTATGTTTTTTGTAAGAAATGAAAAATCTTCTTATCACACCCGTTTTCCCACCTGTTATTGGAGGTCCTGCGACTTATACGTGGGAGCTCTCGCAGCGTCTTGATGATACTGAGGTCGTTGCTTTTGGGGATGAAGGTGTGGCACATATGGTTCGGGTCAGGAGGGGTTGGCTGCGGAAGTTGCCTCTGATTGGATCTTTTGTGCGACAGCTTGATTTGGCTTGTAAATTGTTGAAATACGGGCGGAAGGCGGATCTTTGGTATATTCAAGGGCCGCTTGTGGTTGGGGTTACGGCGAGTTTGCTTGGGAAATTGCTTGGGAAAAGGATGCTGATGAAGTTTGTTGGGGATATTTCTTGGGAAACTGCGAGCCGGAAAGGTAAGACTGATAAAAATTTGGATGAGTTTTTGGAAAGTGGAGGTGGTGGGATTTTGCGCAGTTTTCAGAGAGGTGCGTTTAGGCGAGTTGCTGGGATTGTTGTGCCGTCAGAGTATTTGAGGGATGTTTTGGTTAATTATTATTTTGTTCCTTTGGAGAAAGTTCATGTGATTTATAATGCGGTGGATGTTCCGGATGTTAGTGAGAAAGCAGAAAGCAGAAGTGAGAAGACGATTGTGACTGTTGGACGGCTTGTTCCGCACAAGAATATTGCTGGGATTATTGAGGCTGTAAGTATGCTCGATGGATATAAATTGCGGGTTGTTGGCGAGGGGCCGGAGGGAACGCGTTTGCGGGAGTTGGCTCGCGAGCTTGACGTTGATGTTGATTTTTTGGGATCCCTTCCCAGAGAGGAAACTTTGCAGGAGATTGCGAATGCAAGTGTGTTTGTTTTGTATTCAAATTACGAGGGTTTGCCGCATACGATTGTTGAGGCGATGTATTTGCGTACACCTGTTGTTGCGTCTGACATTCTTGGGACTACTGAAGTTGCAACAGATGGGACTGCGACTTTGGCGGAAGCTAATAATCCGGAAGACCTTGCTGAAAAAATCAAAGTTTTTGAAAATAAAACCGAAGCTGCTCATCACTGGGTTTCAACTCATTTTAATTGGAAGCAAAATCTTAGTCAGCTTGAAGGTCTTTTTTCTTGTCTCTGTCAAAAATAAAGAATTTGCTTGCGAAGAAATTCCAGAAAAGCACGATGCCGATTACCAGACATTTCGCAAATAAGTCGTAGATGCCGAATTTGTCGACGAATATATAAAGAAGTAGCTGCGAAAGTCCTAAGCCGATCGTATAGACAGTTATGTATTTGGTGAATTGGACGCCAACTTTTTTGTGAGTGCTGCCGAATGTGAGTTTGCGGTTCAAGATATAGCTATTGATCAGCGCTGTGATGAAAGCTATCGCGTTGGCTATCAGGTAATGCACTGCGAAAAATCTTGTCAAAAAAGTGTACATCCCGATATCGATAAGCGTACTTATAACTCCAACGAAACAGAATTTTATGAATTGTTTTTTCATTTATAAATCGATATGACACCGCTATCAAAAACGACCTCTCTACTGCTTAGTAAATATTGTTCGTCAGCAGACAACAGGTTCGCGTCTTGAACTATCAAGTAAGGGTATTCCAAAGCTGTTTCTATTACTTCACCACTTATATTTCTTCCGTTGCCGTTTGCATAGGCCAGTATCCATTCGTACGATCTGAACGATGAATATGTGTCTATATTTGTGATTAGCCAGAAATCTTCTTCTACCTCTGCCATGTATTGTGCAACTGCCAATTCATCTTCTGTTATTGCCGGTTGGATTTCGTGAATTATGGCTCCCATTTTGATTGCTTGCCAAACAAGGCTTGTTACGAGTAGTGCTATGATCGTTTTTTTGAGGATTTTGTGTGATTTTAAAACTTCCAACATGAAATATACGCCCAAAATCGACAAAATTACGAAGTGGAAAGCCTGATATCTGTATACAAACAGGCTTAGCCATATTTCGTCGGGGACCAAGAATTTGGTCAAATTGGCAATCATAAAAGACGGTATTGCAAGACCCAGTATTTTCCAGTTCTGTTTGTAGATTGCGTAAAGCAGCCCTGCTATACCAATAGCTATGATTATTGGTCCATCTGCTAATACCCCATAATGCCAAAATTGTGGGACTTTATCGAAGTGCTTTAAATAATTTATCCATTCCGTGATCCAGTATGTCCTTGATCCGGCCAGTACGAATGGAATGAATGTCACAAAAAATGATACTATCGCAGCTCCCAGCGTGAACAGTAGAATTTTGCACGTTCCTTTGTTTGGTTTTTTGAAATCAAATTTAATTTCTGGCATTTTTATTTTTGTGTTTCTCATAACCTCCACTCCGAACCAAAGTCCAACCATCAAGGTAAGTATAAACAAGAAATGCATCGTGTGACTTCCTGCTGTCAGCAATAAAAACAGCATGGCAAGCACCAGGCTTAGTGTTTTTTTATTCTTTAAATAATCCAAATAATAATACAGTGTCGGCACTCCGAGTGTCATTGCTATTACATTTGCCCAATTTCCTCCCCACAACAAGAAATGGAAACGGAAATTAAGGATGCTGAACAAAACTGTGATCAAAGCTGCTTTCTTGGACGTTAGTTTTTCCACAAACAGATACAGATAAATATTCGCCAGCACAAAAAGCAGCCCAATAGCTCCCCCATTCATAACTATTCTTTCTCCAAAAAGCTTGATAAAAGCTGCCAAATACAAGGTTGGCACCGGCAAAAACTCATTAACATAACTGCCCTCATCACCTTTCACCGGCAAATAATCCGGAAGTTCCGCAAAAAAATCACCCGTCTCGGCCAATGTCTGCGACACACCGAAATATGTCAGCCCATCTGTTTGGGTGATTGGCAAGTTGGTCATGAGCGTCGGATACAGGACGATCCCGAGGTTTGCTACCAAGATCAAAATGAGCCAGATGTGTTTTTTGATGAATTTCATTGCCGGCTTATTTTAGCCTATGACCTGGAAAATTCCAACCGTATGTGGTAGCTTGGCTGCGCATTTCTCACCAACCACATGAAATCAATAGTCACAGGCGGAGCAGGTTTTATCGGGAGTCACTTATGTGAACGGCTTTTGGGGTCGGGACATGAGGTTATCTGCATTGATAGTTTTATTACTGGTGATCGCTCGAATATTGAGCCTTTTCTTGATAACGAGAAGTTTCGGCTGATTGAGCATGACATTACTCAGCCTCTTGTTTCGGAGGATCTTGATTTCAAGGGGGTGAAGGAGATCTTTAATCTTGCGTGTCCCGCCTCCCCTATCGATTATCAGAAGATTCCACTCGAGACCTTGTGGGTTAGCGCTGCGGGAACTAAGAATATGTTGGATCTTGCTGTCGAGATTGAGGCGCGATTTTTACATACATCCACTTCCGAAGTTTATGGTGATCCGTTGGAGCATCCGCAGAAGGAGAGTTATTGGGGAAATGTAAACTGTCTCGGGCCGAGGAGTTGTTATGATGAGGGAAAGCGTTTCTCGGAGAGTTTGGTGACAAATTATGAGCATGAGTTTGGGCTCTCAACTAAGATCGTGAGGATTTTTAATACTTATGGGCCGCGGATGAGAGCGCATGATGGGCGTGTTATTCCGAATTTTATTACTCAGGCGCTTTCGGGTGATTCGATTACGGTTTATGGGGATGGTTATCAGACTCGGTCGTTTTGTTATGTTGATGATATGGTTGATGGGATCGTTGCAATGATGAAGAAGCGTGATTTTGCGGGGCCTGTGAACTTGGGAAATCCTGAGGAGTATTCGATTAAGTCTTTGGCGGAGAAAATTGTTGAGCTGACAGGTTCGAAAAGCAAGATTGAGTATAAGGATTTGCCGCAGGATGATCCGAAAGTTAGGCGTCCTGATATTACTTTGGCACGTGAGAAGCTTTCTTTTGAGCCGAAGGTTGGTTTTGAGGGAGGTTTAAAAAAGACAATTTCATGGTTTAAGTAGCTTGCAGATTGCAACTTGCAGATTGCAGTTAATGAATTGATATTATGAAGAAGCACATTCTGATGATGACCGGCGATTGGGGAATTGCTTATGGGAAGCAGAATGTTTTTTATGAGATGCTAAGGGGGTTTTCTGAGCATTGGGATCAGGTTTCGGTGATTTGTCCGAGTAATGAGAAGGGTGAGGTTATCAAGATTCATGGGAATGTTTATTTATATCCGTCGGGGATGAGTAAGACGTTGCATTTGGATTTTTTGAGGCATAAGGGTTTCTCCATGAAAAAAGCTCGAGAGATTCATAAGGAGAATCCTGTCGATATTATGGCGGCGCATGTGATTCCGCCTCTGATGGCGAACGTTAAGGCGGCGATGCAGTTATCGCGTGAGCTGGGCGTTCCTTATGTCGCGGAGGTTATGCATATCCCTGGGCATCCTGAGGCGAATAATTTGATGGAGCGGGTTGAGAAGTGGACCTTGGCTCGTTTTATTAAGAAGCATGGTCGCGAGATTCCGCATATGCGGCTGATTAATAGGTTCGATACTTATGATTACGTTACTGGGCTTGGGTTTCCGAAGGAGAAAATTTTGTATATTCCGGCGTTTTATTTGGATTTTGAGTTGTTTAAAGATGTTGGCAAGGAGCACGATCCGAAGAAGCTTGTTTTTTGCGGAAGGCTTGAGAAAAATAAGGGCCTTGATTTGCTTGTTGAAGCGATGAAGAAGGTTAAGAAGGAAGAACCGGATGTTAAGCTTAGCGTTGTTGGGGATGGGGGTGAGAAGAAGTGGTTGAGCTCGCAACTTGCAACTTGCAACTTGCAGCAGAATGTGGAGATTGTGGGCTGGCTGCCGACTCGCGATGATGTGGCGAAGATTTATCAGGAAAGTGGTGCTCTTGTGATGACTTCTTATAACGAGGGTGGGCCGCGTGTGACGCTTGAGGCGATGGCTTGTGGAGCGCTTTGTATTTCGACCCGAGTTGGAATTATGCAGGAGGTTGTGCGCGATCGCGAAAATGCGCTTTTTATAGATTGGAATGCGGATGATATTGCTGAAAAAATCTTATGGGCAGTTCGGAATCCTGACGAGGCTGTTAAGGTTGCTGAGGAAGGGCGGAAAAGTGTTCAGAAGTTTGAGTATGGGAAGGCTTTGGAATATTATGCAAAAAAATATGACGAAATCTCGTAAAAAATTGGTCTTCGTTCTCCCGGAGTATGACAAAAATACTTCGACTCATTTCGTGCACACTCTTGAGTTGATTGATGAGGCGGCTAAGCATATGGATATGCTGCTTTTTATCGAGTATGCGAAGGGCCGGCCTAAACTTGAGCACGTTAAGAAGATTTATTGTCAGAAATTTACGTTACCTGGGTTGAGTTTTGTTGAGAGAGCTTTGTGTTTTGTGTGGTTTCGGCTTTTCGGGTGGCGGAATTTATATGTTCATTATTCTTATTGGTCAGGGCTGATTGGCGGGTTGATTTACAGGGCTTCCTTTGGGAAATTTTATTACTGGCATTGTGAGGCTTATGCTGATTATGGAGCTGATCGGAAGTGGTTTGATTGGAAATGGAAGCTGCTTGATGATATTCCGATGAGGCTTTGTATGAAGTTGTGTTCTTTTCTTATGACTGGGACCGGCTTGATGCGGGATTTTTATGCGAAAATTTTTCATGTGAGTAAGAGGAAGATCAAAGTGATGCCGAACAGTATTAATCTTGAGCGTTTTCAGCCTGGCGAGGATAAGAAGTCGGGGCAAATTGTTTTTGTTCATTGGCTTGCACCGAGGAAAGGTGCTGATTTACTGCCAGATATTGTGAGGAAATGTTTGCGGGACCATACTAATCTTTCTTTTGTGATTATTGGGGAAGGGCCTTTGGAAAAATTGCTCAAGGAAGAGTTTGAGGAGATGCCGCAGGTTGAAATGACTGGGGTTATGCCGAATGACAAGGTGAGGGAGATCGTTGCTGAGAGTGATCTTCTTATTCTGCCTTCACGGCAGGAAGGGTTTCCCCGTGTGCTTATTGAAAGCATGGCGCTTGGGACAGCTTTTGTGGCGACAGATGTTGGTGGCGTTAAGGATATTGTGCCGGAAGAGTGCCATTTGATTGAGCCTGAGAATGAGGATGAATTTGCAAAAGAGGTTTCAAATCTGATTTCTGATTCTAATTTGCGGAAAAATCTAGTAAAATCAGGTTTGCATAAGGTAAAAGAATTTTCACATGTCAAAGTCGCAAAGCTTTTTGAAGCGCTTATATAACCTGATTTTCAATCATAAATTACCGTCTATTTGGAATAAGTTTTTTCGTGTGTTGATCTTTTATAGTTTGTGTAGTTTTTCTAAAAAGCTCCTCTTGAAAATATCCGGGTCTAAGGTTTGCGGTAAAGTTGAAATTCAAAGAGGCAATTTGTTTATGGTGCCCGGCAACCTTGATATCAAAGGAGATGTTTCGATAGGTAGAAATAATTTTTTTCAATCGCGTGCGAAGATTACGATCGGTAAACATGTGAATATTTCAGGTTATAGTTTTTTTATGACCGGGTCTCATGATGTTGGCAGTCCCGATTTCAAATGTGTATATGCGCCGATTACAATGGGGGATTATGCATGGATTGGCATTAATTCTACCATTCTTCCGGGAGTTACCATTGGCGAAGGGGCTGTTGTTGCAGCAAGTTCAGTAGTGACCAAAGATGTCCCCCCTTATACTGTTGTGGCAGGCTGTCCTGCTGTTAAAATCAAGGAGCGAGCAAGAAATCTTAATTATAAAATTTGTTAGTACCTCTTAGCTATGGCGAAAAAAGTATATTTACGGCCATGCCCATCAAAGGTTGGTCAGGAGCAGTTGGATAATGTTTACTACGTTGAAAAATTCATGCGTAAGTTTCAACCAAAAAAAGTCCTGGATATTGGATGTGGGGATGGTTATTTAGAGGAGGGATATCCTGATTTAGTTGTCGGGATTGATATTGAAAAAGATCGCATAGATACTCTTAAAAAGCAGGGGCTTGATAATGTACGTGTTGGTGATGCTACGGATATACCTTTCGAAGATGAATCTTTCGATATGGTTGTTGCTAAGAATCTTATTGAACATCTTGATTTGGAAGATGTTTTTACGATGTTATCTGAGGTGTCGCGTGTTCTTAAACCAGGAGGACATTTTGTAGTTACTACCTGGAGAAATTGTCAGCTTTTTTGGGATAAAGTTGATCATGTCCGTCCATATTCGAATAGATGGTTCCATAATCTGTACCAGTCTGGTATGACAGATTTCAAGATTGTTTGTTCGAAGGACCTTTCTGCTGGGATACCGTTGTTTGGGATTCTCAAATTAAACTGGCTTGCGTATCTCTTAGCTGATAAATTTCGTTTTCGGGTTGATCATGGGATTATTGTTTTGAAGAAAAGAGGACATGCAAAAAAAAATCTCACATACGTTACAAATCTTCGTATTCCTAATGAAAAGGCAAACAGCATTCAAGTTCTACAAAATTGTGAAGCTTTTCAGAATGCTGGCGTTGATGTGAGCTTGGTTTCCCCGCTAAGGCTTGAGAGCTTTTTTGATCGTGATATAAATCTTTGGGATTATTATTCTATCGATAGAAAATTTGATATGAAGCGCCTTCCTTGTGTTGACTTT
Organism: uncultured Candidatus Peribacteria bacterium; assembly: GCA_964538865.1. GTDB lineage: Bacteria > Patescibacteriota > Gracilibacteria > UBA1369 > UBA12470 > CAZIHU01. The sequence continues at coordinate 132,178 of CAZIHU010000002.1, read as the reverse complement.
TTTCTTGGGGGGTTTTTTTCCAGAGCTCCCGTTATTTCTGATTTTTTGTATTTTCTGCAGTCCTCTACTTTTTATTTTGTTGTCTTTTTATATTTGCTTTTCAAAAAGCCTGATATTATTTATACGCGTGACACATTGTTGGGCTTGTGCCCTGGCTTGAAGAATAAGTTTTTGGAGCTTCATGATTTTCCGAAATCAAGGCTTGGTAAGATGCTTTATAAAAAGCTTTTAAGAAAATTTGATAAGATTATTGTAATATCTGAGAACCTTAAAAAGGATGTTTTGAAACTTTCTCCTTCTTCGAATATTTTTGTTGCTCCTGATGGAGCTAAAAAATCTCTATTTGACATTGATATTTCGAAAAAGCATGCACGTAAGCAATTAAAGATCCCGGAGGGTCTGCCTATCTTTTTGTACAGTGGAAGTTTGTATAGCTGGAAGGGTGTTGACTTGTTAATCGAAGCATTCAAAAGTGTTTGTGATAAATCTAGGCTTTACATTGTTGGTAGCAGCTTTAAGCCTTCTGATATTTCTCGTATTAAGCGTCTTATCAAGAAGCTTGGCGTGAAAAATATCAAATTCACTGGTCATATTGGGCATAAAGAAGTTCCTCTTTATCTGAAAGCTGCTGATTTTTTTGTTTTGCCTAATTTGCCCGGCACAAAAATCTCTGAGCTTTATACTTCACCGCTTAAGTTGTTTGAGTATATGCTTGTAAAACGTCCGATTATTGCGGCTGATTTACCCTCGATACGTGAGATTCTGAATGATAAGAATGCTATTTTGTTTGAAGCTGGAGATGTGAATTCTCTAGAAGTAGCGCTTAAAAAAGTCTTGAGTGAGGAAGCTGATGAAGTTGTTGATAAGGCTTATTCAGACGGTTTAGATTTTACATGGCAGAAACGAGTGGAAAATATTTTGTCTTTTATGAAAAATGCTGAAAAAAATTAAAAAAGGATATTTTGGCAAAAGGGATATTGCTTTACGAGTCTTGGAGCGGCTACGGAATATTATCGCCTGGCCTTATCGCAAACTGATTTTCAAAAAGATTGGTAAAAGAGTTTGTATTTCTCCGAAAGCACATATTTGGGGTGCCCATAAAATCATTCTGGGAAATGATGTATATATTGGGGCCGGAGTGACGTTAAAGGCTAATTCTTCTGGGGTTTGTATTGAGATTGGAAATGATGTTTTTGTTGATAATGGCGTTATGATTGAAGCCCATGAAGGTAAAATACGTATTGGGTCCCATTCTTCTGTTAATGCGTATTGTGTTTTATACGGGCATGGCGGACTCACTATAGGAAATTATGTCCGTATAGCGACTGGTGTTGTTGTAATCCCAGCCAATCATACTTTTAAGGATAGGAATACTCCTATTCACAAGCAAGAGATTTCTGCAAAAGGGATTACTATCGATGATGATGTTTGGCTTGGGACACGTGTTTGTGTTTTGGATGGTGTTGCGATCGGTAAAGGCAGTGTTATTGGTGCTGGGGCTGTTGTTACAAAAGATGTTCCTGAATATTGTGTTTATGCTGGGGTTCCTGCTAAACTCGTCAAGGAAAGGTGATGATTAGACTTGGAGATTGGAGACTTGGTGCCTTGAAAATTGGAGACTTGAAGATGGAAAATTTTTTAACTTTTATTCTTATGAAAATTGGCGATAAATACAGTAGTAAGAGTGGCGTCCAGGATTACGGGAAGAAATCCGTAATCGATGGCGTCAAGTTAGTTGAGCTTAAGAGATTTATGGACTGTGGGGGGAGTTTTTCTGAGATTGCTCGGCTTGTTGGGGGTGAGGTTGATGGACTAGATGGTTTTGAAGTTAAGCAGGTTAATTATTCACAGCTTCTTCCTGGGGCGGTGAAGGCTGGGCATTATCATTTGAATCAGGATGATCTTTGGTTTGTGCCGCCTACAAGTAAGGTTCTTGTGGGGTTGAAAGATTTGCGTGAGGATTCGAGTAGTTACGAGAATTTGATGCGGCTCGTCATGGGGAACGGGAAAGCTCAAGTGCTATTTATTCCGCGAGGAGTTTTGCATGGGGTTGCGAATTTGTGGAACGAGGAGACGAATTTGATCTACATGGTTAACCAAAATTTCGATCCGGAGAATGCGGATGAGCATCGATTGCCTGCTAGTGAGTTCGGAGAGGGATTTTGGGAGGTGCAGGAGGGCTAAGGTAGCGTGAAGGGGATGTATCCCCCTCACGAGCTCCCCCACAATGTTTTCACAAAAACAGGTTTCGCTTAACTCCGCTTTCTCACATTTGGGACCCACAAGACCCAAACGTTTGAAAGCTCGTCGTGAGCTCAACCTGTTTTTGTGAAGTTTATAGTAGTATCTAAATTTAGTTCTTCTTAAACCTCAACCTCAGCACACTCGTGAACGCACTGGTGATTTCGGAGGTGGCTAAGTTGGATTCACCGCGGCAGCGATTTACGAATTTGATTGGGATTTCGCCGATTTTGAAGCTTTTTTTGTGGAGTTGGTAGGACATTTCGGAGAGGACGATGTAACCGGCGGCTTCGATTTTGTTGAATTCGATGGCTTCTAGGGCTTTGCGAGTATAGCAACGATAGCCGTTTGTATAGTCCGAGATTGGAATTCCGAGGATGACTCGGGCGTATATGTTCGCAAATTTGCTAAATACTGTGCGTTTCCAGCCCCAGTTGACGATTTTGCTCTTCTTCATGTATCTAGAGCCGATAACCATGTCGTAGCCGTCCTGGACCTTATTTAGTAGGCGTGGAATGTCTTGTGGATCGTGTGAGAAGTCGGCATCCATTTCGAAGATGTACTCAAAGCCTTGTTTGAGTGCGGATTCGAACCCTTCGATGCAAGCTCCGCCACGGCCGTTTTTCTTAGTGCGGTGGATCACCTGGAGATTTGGGTATTTTCGTTTGAGAGCGTCGACGATTTCTCCTGTTTTGTCTGGTGAGTTGTCGTCGACAACGATGATTATGATATCGCGGGAGATTCCGGAGATTGATTGAATAAGCTTACGAATGTTTTCTTTTTCGTTGTAGGTTGGGATGATAATGGCGGTCTGTTTATAGACTTTCATAATATTTGATGGTTTTTTTCAATCCGTCTTCGAGTGAGGTTTTTGATGACCAGCTTAATTTGTCTTGTATAAGCGCTATGTTGGGCACCAGTTCCAAGGGCGCGTCTATTTTACGCTGAAGATCTTTTACTTCAACCCCAAGTTCTTTTGAGATGGTTGCGGCTATATCCCCTACTCTCGTTGGTTTGCCTGTGCCGAGGTTCAATGTTTCGGTTAGATCGGATTCCAGGCCGAGAATTATTGCTTCGACGATATCGGAAACGTATACGAAATCGCGAGCAAAGTCGCCGTTATAAATTTCGACGCGGCCTTCTGTTAATGCTTGATGGATCACTTGCGGAATTAGGTTCGGTGTTTTGCCAACTCGCTGGTATGGACCGTATGCGTTTGCGAGGCGGAAGATTAGAAGTGGGACTCTGTCGTCATATTTTTTACATTCTTGTTCTGCTAAATATTTTGAATAAGAGTAGGCGTTGGCTCCTTGATCTATCATTGCGCCTGTGTCTTCTGTTAGTTCTGTGTCGACTTCTTGATAAACTGTTACGCTCGACATGAAGAGGAATTTTTTGAGGTTTTTTGTTGAAAAATACTCGAGGAGTTTGGTTGTTCCGTCGAGGTTGATGCCCATTGTTTCCTTTTCGTTGTTTTGGGCGTTTTTGATGCTGCTGATTGCTGCTAAATGGACGACGTAATCGAATTTGTGATCGTCTAGCTGACTGAGGTCGTCTGTTATTAGGTCGATTTTTAAAGTCTCAACCTCAATTTGCGGGTCATGCTTGCTTAAATTTATTACTTCGTAGCCTTGTTTTTTAAGTTCCAGGATTAGATTTGTCCCTATGAATCCTGAGCCACCTGTGACTAAAACTTTACTCATTGAAGAAATCTTTAAACACTTCTGCGACATAATCCAGATCCTCCTCATTTAAGCCCTGATGACAACCGATATAGAACCCATTGTTATTCACGTGCATTGCTTCTGGATATTGCGATTCTAAATTGCCAAAAAGCTTGATGTAGTAAGGCTGATTCAGAAGTGGAAGCATGTAGCGGGTTTCGACGTTGTGTTCTTCCAGGTGGAGGACTAAGTCGTCTCGTTTGTATTTGCTGCCTTTTTGAAGCACGAGCGGGAACATCATGAATGCGTGCTCTGCGTGATCTGGCCATGACGGAAGTTGGATATGTTCCTCAAATGGTTTCAGTTTTTCTAGGAGGTAGGCTGCGTTTTTTTGGCGTGCTGCTAGGATTTCTGGCCATTGCTCGATCTGTGCCATGCCGAGTGCGCCTTCTAGTTCTGTTACGCGGTAGCTGTAGCCCATTCTGACGAATGAGAATCTGTTGTCGATTAAGTGGAAAAAGCTTTCGCGGTCTTTGCGCACATCACCTTTGTCGTCGTCTATGCTGAAATAAACTGAATCCCGTCCGTGGTTTACCATGCTTTTCATTGCGATGGCGAGATCTTTGTCGTTTGTTATTGAAAGCCCTCCGACTCCTGTTACGAGCAAGTGTGCAACGTATGTTGAGAAACAAGCGATGTCTGATTGTGATCCGACCGGTTTGCCTCTGTGTTTTACAAACATGGTCTCGCAAGAGTCTTCTACTGTTCGGAGGTTATGTTTGCGAGCGATTTCGAGCACTTGGTCGATTTCACAAGATAAACCGAATAGATTCACAGGTATTATCGCTTTTGTGCGAGGTGTTATTTTTTCTTCGATTTTTGTGGGATCGATGTTGTAAGTTTTTGGATCAATTTCAACAAAAACTGGTTTTAAATTGTTTTGCAAAACAATATTCGAAGTCGCCACAAAAGTCAGCGCTGGCACAAGGACTTCATCTCCATCTTCCCACCCATCCGCGTCCTTCAATGCGTGAAGTGCAACCTGGAGAGAGCTCGTTCCGCTATTGCTCATAATTGCATATTTAACCTCATGTCCCTGCGCAAATTTATGCTCAAAACCGTGTACATATTTGCCATAAGACAGGCGGTTATTATCAAGAGCGTCCATTACATACTTCTTGGCAGCTTCGTTAATACAAGTATCGCCTACACCTATTTGTGTTGAACGTTTTTTAATCATTTTTGTAATAATTCAATATCCGCTTTTACCATCATCTTGACCAGCTCTGGGAAACTAACTGTTGGCTCCCAACCGAGTTCCTTTTTTGCTTTTGAGCAATCTGAAACCAAGTAATCCACCTCTGCAGGTCTCATAAATCTTGGGTCTTGCTCTATGTAATCTTTCCAGTTTTCGATTCCTACGACCTTGAATGATTCTTCTACAAATTCTTGAACGCTATGGGTCTCCCCTGTTCCGATAACGTAATCTTGTGGCTTTGGTTGCTGAAGCATCAACCACATTGCCTTCACATAATCCCCTGCAAATCCCCAATCTCGCTTTGCGTCCATGTTGCCGAGTTTGATTTTGTCTGTGAGACCGAGATGGATTTGAGCAACTGTGTGTGAGATTTTTCTAGTTACAAACTCTAGTCCGCGTCTTGGTGATTCGTGATTAAAAAGTATGCCTCCGCATGCGAACATATCGTAGCTCTCTCTGTAATTCATTGCTGTGTAGTGGGCATAGACCTTTGAAACACCGTATGGACTGCGCGGGTGAAATGGAGTTAATTCAGTTTGTGGAGTTTCACGCACTTTTCCAAACATTTCGCTTGATGAAGCCTGATAATATTTGGCTTTTGGGTGCATTATTCTGATTGCTTCCAATAAACGTGTTGCACCAAGTGCTGTAATTTCCCCTGTTAACACTGGTTCATGAAAAGAAACGGCTACAAATGATTGGGCTGCAAGGTTGTAAACTTCATCAGGCTTGATGTCGCCTACCACCCTTACTAGTGAACCTGTGTCGAGAAGATCACCATCAACTACATTGATGCGATCTAAGAGGTGCTCGATTCTTCCGTAATTCGGAGTGCTGCACCTGCGTGCCAGGCCATAAACTTCGTATCCTTTTTCGAGCAGTAGTTCTGCGAGATACGATCCATCTTGACCTGTTATTCCAGTTATTAAAGCTTTAGACATATTGATGAAATTTTATAATTGTGTGCAAAGGCTATTATGATTTCTTCTTAATTGCAAACCTAAAATATCGTTTTGCAGTATCAAAATATTCTCTGATGCTTGCTCGTTTAAATTTATTAAAAAGAATTGATGGATGTACAAAATCTCTGCTAAAGATTAAAGGGATCTGGTATGCAGCTTTTAAGTCCTTTATTGAAAGTGTCTTGGGGACATAAAATATATTGTTGTTGTCAGGCTTGTCCAATTTGGCTTTATTTGGACAAACGTATTCTTCATTCCAACTGAAGTCCTTAGGCAGGATTTCTTCTTTTTTGGCAATCATTTCTATTTCGGTGCCTGGGAATATTCTCATAAAACTTATTGCTGCAAATTCAGGGTTAAGTTTGTTAATTAATTTTACTGTTTTTCTTAATTCTTGCTTGGTTTCTGTTGGATGACCGTAAATGAACCAGTATTTTTTATTTAATTTGTGTTTTTCACATAATTTTTTGCTTTCCAATACTTGTTCTATTGTTATTGCCTTGTGCATTCTGTCTAGTAATCGTTGTGATCCGCTTTCTACCCCTAGAGCTATAAACACGCATCCTGCCTCGACTAAAGCTTTAACAACTTCATCATCTAGATTATTAACCCTCCCTGAGCAGGACCACTTGATATTTAATTTTCTTTTTTTAATTTCATCACAAAATTCCAGCACTCTTTTTTTAAAAAAAGTAAAGCAATCATCAAATATATATATCCCTTCATATCCATGTTTCTTCGCTAGCATTTCCATTTCATCAACAACATCTTTAACATCTCTTGGCCTAATTCTAAGCCCCCAGAATTTTGTAGTAGAACAATAATTACAGCCGTGTGGGCATCCTCTTTGTGATATTACGGTGATTGTTTTTAAATTCTTATGAAATGGTAGTTCTACTTGGTATTTTTCTAATTCTAAAAGGTCGTATGCTGGCTGTAATGGGCTTAACTCTTCGTAAGGTATCGGTTTTCTACGTTCATTTATTATTACTTTCCCTTTTTTATCGCGATAAGCTATCCCTTTTATATCCTGCATACTTTCATAAAGAGGAGCCTCCCCTTCATATACCCCCTCCACTATTTCAGTGAAAGTTTTTTCTCCTTCACCAACCACCACAATATCAATTTCTTTAATCCTATTTAGAGTGTCTTCTTCTGTAAAACTAACGTGCGGTCCTCCAACCACTACTATGGTTTCCGGCAAGTGTTTTTTAATTAATTTACAGACCTCGAACCCTTTAAATCTATTAGGTGTCGCGAATGAGACACCACATATCTTTGGTTTTAGTCTTTTTAGTTCTTCTATGATTTTTTCTTCATGATTTTCATAAAGCATCGTGTCTAATATTGTCGTATTGGATAACCCTTTGTCTCTTAAACTGTTTGCCAAATACGCTAAGCCAAGCGGAGGCATGTGTGATTTAGCGTTTGACTGCTCCGTTGGTGCTAATATGAGCAGGATATTATTTTTCTGCGCTTGCATGTACGTTTGAGCTTAATAAATTCTGAACTTCAACCTCATGCCTTATGTCACCGTATTCTTTACCGATGAAAATCTGCAAATGAGGGATTATTTTTGCGGTTAGGAAGATTAGCGCTCTTATTGGCATCCATGTTTTAGTTTGAAAAGCTATGCGCTGCAGGAGGATTCCGATTGTTTTCATTGTGTTGCACGAGCCTTTTACTTGAACTTGATTCCACCCTTGTTTTTTCAAAAGGTATTCGAGACCATATGGCGTGAAGTGAAAATAATCGTGTGGGGCGTCGTGTATTGAGAATGCGCTACTTGCTCCTATCAAGACTTTTCCGCCGCTTTTCAGTACGCGTTTCATTTCTTTCAAAGCTTTTTCTGGTTCTTTGAGATGTTCGAGAAGGCCTGTGCATAGGACTATCTCGAATGATTCATCCTTGAATGGCATGTCGTAATAGTCAACTTTTTGTGCCCCTCGTTCGCCTTTGTCATCAACCTGGATTCTGTTTTTGAAATAATGCTGAAACGGTGAATCGTTGCAGTTTACAACGAGCGCTTTTTCGTCGGTTTTGTGCGCTTTGAGAAACCCGTTTAAATCTGGGGTTGTGAGTTTCTTGGTTAACCAATTTTCGAATGCTTTTTTCATTAGTCTTTTTTAGAGATTCCTTTCAAACGAAGTAACAGGAAGTAGTATAACGATTTTAGGGTCGGTTTGTCATAGCCTTTTTCTGTCCCGACTTTCCCGGCTAATTCTCCCACTTCTTCCCAGGTTCCTGTTTTGACTAAGCCTTCTTCTTTTGCTTTTTCATAAACTTCTGTTCCTGGGTACGGGATGATCTTTGCGCCTCTGTCGAGAGGATGTGGGATCTTGTATTTGAGGGCGTTTTTCAAAGATTCTTCCATTGTTTTCTTGGTTTCGCCGAGGTGTCCTTGTGTATAGAATCTATTAAATAAAATTTCGTGCTTTTTGCAGAGTTTGAGGGCGTTTTGGATCATTTCTGGAGTTGTCCCTTTCTTGACGTTGTTTAGGATTTTTTTTGAAAGTGATTCGATACCGAATGAAATGCTTTTGCATCCTGCTTTCTTTAACCATCCCAGTAATTCATCTGTGACATCGTTTACTCTTGATGTGCATGCCCAGCTTAAATCGAGTTTTTCATCAATCATCAGCTTACAAATTTTAATCACGCGCTCTTCATCAATTGTGAATTCCAAGTCCTGTGTGTAGAAAGATTTTAATCCAAAATTTTCCTTCAAATACTTGAGCTCCTCGATCACATTCTCAGGCGAACGAACTCTATATTTAGTGCCACCGTGCATGGCTTTTAAACAAAAAACGCACCTGTAAGGACATCCTTTGCTTGTCTCAATAATAGTAAACGGCGACGGCAAAAGTTCTTGTGCCACGTTGTAATGATATTTGTCCATCGGCAGCTGATTGTATGCCGGGATCGGCAGCGTGTCGAGATCTTCGATTAGTTCTCTTTTTTCGTTATGTTCAATTTTACCTTTTGTTTTGTATGAAATTCCTTTAACGCGAGATAGGTGCTCGAGATTTTTGAATAAATCCTTTACTGTTGCTTCCGCTTCACCTCTCATAATTATGTCTGTCTCTGGGCAGTCTTTGAACATTTGATCCGGTGTAAGAGTCCCGTGTGGACCAGTTAGAATCGTTACTGCTCCTTCTTTTTTGTACTCTTTTATGATTTTGAAAACGTTCTCCAAGTTGAGGTAAGGAGTTTCCCATCTATCGATTGGGGAACTTGTGATTATTAAATGTGTGACTTTATCAACAATTGGAGTGCCTTCTGTTTGAAGGGCATTCATATCGATGAGTTCGACGTTTAACTCGTCATTTTTCAATATTGATGTAATCCAAGCCAAGCCCAAAGGCTGTCTGAATCTGCCTTTCAACATGTCATTTTTTGGAGCCGTAGGATTTATAACTGCAATTTTCACAAAAACTATTTTTTAATTTTCACCTTCATAATCACATAATCAAACCCTCCAAACCAATAACACCACACCCTTTCACAAAACCTCGGGCTAAGATTCGCAAAGAAATTCACAACTTTGCAAAAAGGCCAGTACCAGCTTCTCCAAGTGTGATGTTTGTAGTTAAATTTGATTGATAAAACTTCGAGTTTAGCCTTATAGTCATTGAATATTCTGATTCCGTATGCCCTCTTGTGCTGAGCTGAGAACCAGCTTCTCGAGTAATGAGGAAATTTGATTATCATAATTGCCCCTGGCTTACAAATTCGATGTATTTCGTCCACAAATGTATCGAGTCCGCTTAGATGTTCGATGTTGTGAGCTGAATGAACTTCAGCAACAGAGTTGTCTTCAAAAGGATATGGCGCTTCTTCTAGATTATGAACTACGTCAGCGTGACTGTTTGGACAAATATCAACACCAATGAACCCTTCTGGCTTGTCTATTCCGCAGCCGAAATCGACCTTGAGGTCTTTTTGTGCTTCCATTGTACTTTATTTAAGATGTGAGGCTGGGTCAGTTTATACTAATTAGAGAAGTTTTCAAACTCTGTTACTTTGTCTCGTGAAATACAGATGTACCGCGAAACTGAAAAATCTTGTTATAATTGTTGCAATCGCCACACCTAAAATCCCGTACCAAACGAATCCTATAATAATTGCAATACTTCTAAATGCTGGGTTAAGAAGATTCACTTTAAGGATTTGATTCTTATGTTTTTTGACAAGCAAGATGTTTGCGAAAATCACCTCAAAAACGTACAGGAATATTCCTGCGGTAATAATTTGAGAATATAGAATACTTTCTGCATATTTCTCTGTAAAAAGAGTTGTGATTACCCATGGGGTCAAGAATATCACTATGGTCACTAATATTAAATTGCCGATTATAATTAGTGCTGCTTTTTTATATATTTTTTCTTGGACTTTTTTTTGGCTATGTTCTCCTATTTTTGGGATTATTACGCTTGTTACACTTGCTACCAAGGCCATTACCTGGTCTGGGATGATTAAGGAGAATGAATATATCGCAAGCTCTATTGGCCCAATGAATATTCCTATTAGAAGTTTGTCGATTTTTGACATGAGCACTTTGAAAATGCTTATTTTTGTCAGGAAAAAGCCGTATTTGGAGAAGTCGTCCGTCACTAAATCGTTCGATTTGTTTTTTTCAGCAATTTTGAGGCCAATATAGTTTGTAACTGCAATCGATCCTGTGGCGGCTATTATTAGCATTAAAAGTGATTCGCGAAAAATGAATAATGCTGCAACTATTGCTAGTTTGTTTAGTGTTTCGAATATTAATGATAAACGGGTTGAGAGGTTATATTTTTTTTTACTATCCAAGAATCCCACCCATATATTCCCTCCAGCAAACAATGGGAACGTTATAGCCCCAACTATCAAACACAGCATTAATATGTATTGGTCGTCTACGATATAGTATTTAATACCAATAGCAATTAGTGCGATGCTACCGAGTATCCCCCACTTCATTTTTTTGTTAATTGCAACATCAAGTGCACCATCTTTGCCTGTTGTTGTCTCGGACCAAATGCCTTTTGAGAACCCTGGGAGACTAAAAATTGTAAGCGTCGCTATGAAACTTAATACCAACTGATAGTTCCCGTACACTCCCTTCGAGACATAACGTGAGAAAATTATTCCCATGATTAATCCTAGGAGTGTCAGATATGAGTACCTTGTGAATAGGATTAGGGAGTTTTTGACGAAATATTTTGCGTCAATTTGGAATTTCCTGCTGAGAAATGAGAGGAGTTGGTTCATATTTTAAGGAGTTCTTGCTTGAGGGAATAACTGCTATCCCAGTTTAAGTGTTTTTTTGCTTTTTCGATATCGGCACAGGAGTGCACGATGTCGCCGTCTCTTGCTTGTTCGTGGTTTATTTTAGAATCTGCATTGTGGATCTCTTTTATTGTATTGGCTAACTGATTGATTGTTATGGTTTGACCAGCTCCAATGTTTAGAATTTTGAGCCCTGGTGATTCGGCTTCGAATGCTGAGATGTTTGCTTGTACGATGCTATCGACCGGCATGAAGTCTCTTGTTTGTTCTCCGTCGCCGTAAATCGTGAGCTCTTCTCCTGCTTTTGTTGCTTTTATAAATTTTGCAATTACACCTGAATATTGTGACGATGGGTCCTGGCGCTGCCCAAAAACGTTGAAATACCTGAACATTGTGATGTCGAGGCCATAGAGGTATGAAAACACTTCGCAATAATACTCTCCGAGGGCTTTGCCAACTGCGTATGGGGAGAGTGGACTGAGTGGCTCTTCTTCTGTTATTGGCAAGTTTTCTGTGTCGCCATAAACTGCGCTTGAGCTTGAGTAAGTTACTTTTTTTACGTTGTTTTCTTGGGCTGCTATTAAAACATTTAGCGTTCCTTTTGCGTTGATATCGAGAGTTTCTTGCGGTTTTTCTAGTGAAACTGGCACAGATATTTGGGCTGCATGATGAGAGATGCAATCTACCCCTTGGCATGCTTGTTTGAGAACTTCTAAATCGCATATGTCGCCTTCGACCACCTCTATTTTGTCTTCGATTGGTGCGAGATTTTCTCGTTTTCCAGTACTGAAATTGTCAAAAATCACGACTTCGTGTCCGAGGTTTACGAGTTTCTCAGCTATATGAGAGCCGATGAATCCTGCGCCGCCTGTGATTAGATATTTCATCTTGGGATTTTTTATTTTTTTCTAAAAACAAAGAAGTATGTCAATGTGTATGTCTTCCCGGTATGCCGTTTTCTTGTGATCAAATTTAGCAGTTTATCCAATAAAACTAAACCTATTACCAGTATAGGTCTGATCAATCGTGGTGATAGCATTGTGAAGTTGTATAGGCCTGTTGAAAATATTCCTATCCCAAGTGGTCTTATTTTTATTTTCTCAAAACCCGCAGATGAAAATATTTTTTTCAGTGCTGTATGTGTGTATCTAAAGTAATCGTTCGGATCGGCGTGATACATTATTAAAAATGGTGTTGTACCTATAAATAAGCCCCCTTTTTTTATTATACGAGCCGACTCTTCTATAGCGTTTTTGTAATTGTAAATGTGCTCTAAAGTGTTAAAGCATATAATATTGTCATAGGTACCTTCTTTGATTGGGAATTTCTTTTCTATATCGAGTTTTTTAACATCCTTTGATTTAGGATTTATATCCGTATATGTAATTTTGCAATTCTGGGTGCGTTCAATAAACCTGTTGTAGCTCATTTTATCCGATTTGCTACCCAGATCCAGAGTTGAGCCTTGTAATGGTTTTTTTTTCGTGTACCTCTTAAGTGCCAAATTCATCAGGGTTCTTGGCAGTGTTTTGCCGCGTAAGGTTTCTTTTATAATGGTGAAGAGCATGTTTGTGTTGTTAAGTGTTTTCTGAAAAACACAGCATCTACTGCATTTTTCAGAGGGTTTTTAAATACCAATTTGCGAATTTTTGCATTCCTTCTTCGATTGTTGTTTGTGGGTTGTAGCCGAGGAGGCTTTTGGCTTTTTCGATATCGGCATAAGTCATTGGGACATCGCCGGGTTGCTCTGGCATTTGATTAATCTCCGCTTTCTTGTTGAGGAGTTTCTCGATTGTTGCGATGAAATCGTTGAGCATCACTGGTGTGTTGTTACCGAGGTTGATTATTTCGTAGCCTAGTGGCTTTTTGGTTGCTGCAAGAATGCCGTCGACGATGTCGGAAATGTACGTGTAGTCGCGTTTTGTTGTGCCGTCTCCGAATCTGTTGATTGGCTCTCCGTTGTTAATCCATTTGGTGAATAAATATGGAGCCATGTCTGGGCGACCTGATGGACCGTAAACTGTGAAAAATCGTAGGCAAGTGATGTTGAGTCCGAACTGTTTATGGAAATATCGGCATAAGTTTTCGCCTCCTAATTTCGTTGCTGCGTATGGACTGATTGGACTAAGTGGCCACTGGGATTCGTTGAATGGAATCTCTTTGGACCCACCATAAACGGATGAACTTGATGCAAAAGCTATGTTTTCGGTGCCAACCTGACGTGCAGCTTCGAGAAGGTTGAACGTTCCGTTTATATTCACATCATGATAAAGCTCTGGATCTTGTATTGAAGGTCTGACTCCTGCTCTTGCTGCCAAAAGTATTGCATGTGAAGGCTCATGTTTCTTGAAAATTTCGGGGATTTTTTCTGAATCGCGGATGTCGCATCGTTCTAATGTGAATTTTTCGTTATTCAGGAATTCTGAGACGTTTTTTTCTTTTATTGCTGGATCGTAATAATCGTTGAAATTGTCGACTGCGATCACTTCATGTCCTTCATCAAGAATCTTACGAACCGTGTGTGATCCGATAAATCCTGCGCCACCTGTAACTAAAATTTTCATCGACCAATAGATTTATAACTGAAGCCTAGTTTCTCGATTTCGTCTGGTTTGTAAATGTTTCTTCCGTCACAAATTAAGTTTCCTTTCATAAGTTTGCGGATTTTTTCGAGATCGATTGCTCGGAATTCGTCCCATTCTGTAAGTATTAGGAGTGCGTCTGCGTTTTCGACCGCTTCGTAAGGATTTTTCGCGAATGTTATTTTTTCATCTTTGAAAATCGCACGAGCGTTGTCCATTGCGACTGGATCGAAGGCTTGTATTTCTGCGTTTTCTTCGACAAGTTTTTTGATTAGCGTTATGGAAGGTGCCTGCCGCATGTCGTCTGTTTTTGGTTTGAATGCGAGCCCCCAAATTGCGATTTTTTTGCCGTCTAAGTTTGAGATTTTTTGTTTAAATCTATTAAAAAACCTTAATCGTTGAGTTTGGTTTATCTCTTCAACAGCTTCGAGTATTAGGAATTCATATCCTTTGTCTTTTCCGGTTTGGATGAAAGCTTTTACGTCTTTTGGGAAACAACTACCTCCGTATCCGATGCCTGCGTGAAGGAATCGTGGACCTATTCTGTCATCAAGGCCGATGCCGCGTGCTACTTCTGTCACATCTGCGCCTACAAGTTCGCAGAAATTCGCTACTTCGTTGATGAATGAGATTTTCGTTGCGAGGAATGAGTTGGAGGCGTATTTGATGATTTCGGCGCTGTGGATGTCGGTGAATAGGAGAGGTCTGCCTGCTCGCACGAGTGGAGAGTAGATTTTCTCCATAAGTTCACGTGCTTTTTTACTCCCATTTCGAATTCCGACCACAATCCTATCTGGATTCATGAAGTCTTTTACTGCTGTACCTTCTCGAAGGAATTCTGGGTTGTCTGTTACATCGAATTTGTGTTTGCCGTTTGAGGTTTCTTGGATGACTTCGCGGACTCGTTCGCTTGTGCCGACTGGGACTGTGGATTTGTTTACAAAAACTTTGTAGCCGTTTAAGTGTTTGCCGAAAGTTTCTGCGACTTTCATCACTGCTGTTAAATCAGCCCTGTGATCTTTATCTGGTGGTGTTCCTACAGCACTGAACACAACTTCGCTTGATTGGATCGCTTTTTTTGCGTCTGTTGTGAAGTCGAGTCTTCCTTCTTTGTGATTACGCAATACGAGCTCTTCTAAACCTGGTTCGTAGATAGGGATTTTTCCTTTTTTGAGGTTTGAGATTTTCGTCTCATCGATATCTACGCAGATAATGTTGTTCCCGAGTTCTGCGAGACATGTTCCTGTTACTAAACCGACGTATCCGGTTCCTATTACTGCTATATTCATGATTTTTGGTTAACCCTAATAAAAAGCAGAGTAAATCTACCTTTTGTCGCTGTTTGTGTCCAGTTCTTGCGGGAAATATCTCTTCAAGTATAGGACCCTCTGAAAAACACAACATCTACTGCAATTTCACCATTTTTGCTGCAACTTGTTCACAGCTCTTTACCGTATCTAACCTGATACGCCTACAGAGCTCTTCGCAAGTTTCGCTAAAAATGTATAAAATTTCGTAATGACGCTGTATTTTTCAGAGGGTCCTATGCTAATCTGCTTTGCGCAAGTTTCTTTACTCCATGGTAAATGCCCCAAATGAATGAAATTTCTGTAGTAATTCCTGCTTATAACGAATCTGCAATAATTGTTGGCAACCTCAAAAAGATCAATAATTATTTGCGGGATGTTTTTCCAAAATATGAAATCATTGTTGTTGACGATGGATCTCAAGATGATACCGCTAAAAAAGCTGCGAATCTCCAGAATGTTAATCTTGTTAGCTACACTCCTAATCGAGGGAAAGGGCATGCTGTTAGGAAAGGGGTTTTACTCGCGAAATACGATTATATTCTTTTTATGGACGCTGATCTTGCGACCCCGATAGAAGAGATTGAGAATTTGCAAGCATATGTTGATAATTACGATATTGTTATTGCTTCAAGAGCTTTACCTGAATCTAAAATAAAACAGAAGCAACCCCTTATAAGGAGCTTTCTTGGGGCTACAGGGAAGAAAATCATACAAATGTTTTTGATTAAAGGCATTAAAGATACTCAGTGTGGCTTTAAACTCTTCAAAAAAGATGTTGCACGTGCTCTTTTTAAAGAGCAAAAAATAAATAGATGGGGTTTTGATTTTGAACTTTTGTTTTTGGCACAAAAAATGAATTATCGCATAAAAGAAGTCCCAATCGTGTGGTATTCGATGATCGACAGCAAGCTAAAAATGACAGATTATATTGTTACTCTGTTTGACCTGATTAAGGTTCGCTTGAGATATCTCATTACAAGACCTGATAAACGTTGAATTGCGGATCGCCAGCCGGATTTTCTATCACTTTTAGAAGATTATAATCCATCTCCTGTGCGGCAGTTGTTATTAGAATTCCTGCTTTTGGGTTTTCTAACAATTCTTCATAGGTACTGTTGTTGTATTTTTCGTTGTATTCGTTTTCAAGGTAATGCTGTCTAGCAGAATGCTGTATATCCAAATAGTATTGAAGCATTTGATCGCTCATATCTCCATATACAATTATGAATGTATCTTCCCCTATCTCTTCTATGTAATCTTTTAATTCTCTCCATCCGTAATCTTCTACCCATCTTCTAGTTGAACGCGAGTAATGATATGTCAAAGGTTCTATTGTCAGATTTTCAGTCCCCGGCCTTCCACTGTCATTCCATATTACATCGGCTGTGTATGTACTTGAGATGTTTGTATTGTATGTATAAAAAACCCCATATCCTGTTATCAAAATTAGCAGGCATAATGTCGGAATTTTGTGTTTAATTTTGGCAATGTAATGTCCTGTTATTAGCGCAAATGGGATGGTTATGAATGGCATGTAATAAGCTCTTGTTCCGCTTAAAATGAAAAATACTATGATCGTAATCGCCAATAAAATTTGGAACAGTATCGCTGGGTTTTTTATATTTCTTTTAAATCTCAATAGAGCATAGAGTGTTGCAGCTGCAAATAGCGCGAACAATACTAACGAGTATTGATCTATCAAAAGTTTAAATATCCCCATCACGTTATCCTCCAAAGTGAAGTTGGTTGTGTGCGATTTGTCTCCTGTATATCCAAAAGGATGGTATATCCCGAAAATTCTGGAGAAAAATATATCCATATATCCTGTCATGATGTAGGCCCCAGCGTTGTATGCAATTATGGGCGAGAAGATTATTGATGCTGTGCCAAATATTATTCCTGTTTTTTTGTTAAGGTTTTTTGTCAAAAACAGAAATAGAAGAATTGCTGCAAAGATAAAGATCCCTGTTATTTTTGTAAGCAATAAACCTCCTAAGAACAATCCTGTTAATATTGCGTATCTTGTTTTTTTAGATTCTGAGCCGGCTTTCAACATTTTGAACAGAAAATATATCGATAGAAGTATAAAAAGTGTCATAAAAGCTTCTCTCAGAAAAATCCTACTGGTCCATACATGGTAGTTTGAAACTGCCAGTAAGAGCCCAGCCCAAAGTCCGACTTTTTTATTAAAAATCTCTTTGCCTAAGATATAGATGAGTGCTACGCATAATACTCCTGTAAACGCTGCGGCAAATCTAACTATCCATTCTGGAGATCCTTCAAACCCAAGTGGGTTTAGTATCTGCATCGAAAAATGGTTTATGAATGCTGCTAACGGGGTATGATCTTCGAATGAAAGCAGATAGCCTTTCCGGCCCGCCATTATACCGTCTATCAGATAGTAAGATCTGTATCCTATATCATATTCGTCACCATTTAGAGTTGCTCTACTTAAATTTGTGAAATTCAATACTGATGACAGGGCAATTACGCCAGTGATTGCGAGTGCGTAAACTTTGTTTTGTTTGGGAATATGGAATTTGCCTAATTCTAAATTTTTTCGTCTGAATAGTGCGACTGCCGTGGTTATTAATGAAATAACAACAAGTACGCTTAAACTCCTTAATAAGTGGGGTTGATAAATTATCTCCCCCGTTTTCCCTTCTATTGCTGCGGTTATTATGCAAGCTGGATAAGTCATCATTAGACTTGCTCCGATGCTTATCATCAACTTTTCGATCATTAAATCTTTTTTGGGAAAAACTATTACGCTTACCGAATAGCCACTCAAAAAGAATACGAAAAGTATTCCCAGGACATACCGTATGTAGGTCAGACATTCGATATTTACTATTACCAACAGTAATAGGCCTACCAGTACTGGAAAAATTAAGTCAGCATGTGTTTTTATATATTTTTTCATTGCAAAAATAATTCTATTGGTTTATCTTTCCAATCGCAATCAAAATTCATCAAGAGTAGTGGAGGGTCCCGGCCCTGTGAAGCTACAGCAACCGTTCGGCATTAGCCGTGTCGAAGAAGGTGCTAAATCCGGCCCTCAAAGGGGGAAGATGTTCAAGGCTTTAAACGATATCTTCTCTCGCACGAGAAGATATTTTTTTAATTTAGGAACTTGGAACTAGAAACTAGGAACTAGAAAAAAATTAATAATATAAATTGTTTCCGTGGAGCGGGAACTCACAACTCTAATCTCTAATCTCACAACTCCCATGACAACACATTTTTTCACTTCTGAATCTGTTACAGAAGGGCATCCCGACAAAATTGCGGATCAAATTTCTGACGCGATTTTGGATGATTTATTTAAGCAAGACCCAAAAAGTCGTGTGGCTTGCGAAACTGCGGTCAACACTGGTCTTGTGATGATTTTTGGCGAAATCCGAACAAACGGATACGCTGACATGCCTGGAATTGCTCGTAAAACTATCAAGGAGATTGGTTATGATGACGCAACTTATGGTTTTGATTACAAAGCTTGTAGCGTTATTACTGCCATTGATGAACAGAGCCCTGATATTGCTCTCGGCGTCGATACCGGTGGCGCTGGTGATCAAGGTATGATGTTTGGTTTTGCTGTAAATGAAACTCCTGAGCTGATGCCAATGCCTATCATGTATTCTCACAAGTTAGCTATGCAACTTTCGAAAGTTAGACGGGCAAATGGTCTTAACTACTTGAGGCCTGATGGGAAAAGCCAAGTTACAGTCGAATATGAAAATGGTAAACCGAAAAGAATTCACACTGTTGTGATTTCGACTCAACATGGTCCTGAAGTTGAGCAACCACAGATCAAATCCGACATCATTGAGCACGTAATCAAGCCTGTTTGCGGAAATCTGGTCGATAATGACACGATTTACCATGTTAATCCTACCGGCAAGTTCATTATTGGTGGGCCTCCAGGTGATGCTGGCCTAACTGGTCGTAAAATTATCGTTGATACTTATGGTGGCATGGGACGTCATGGTGGAGGTTGTTTCTCTGGTAAAGACCCTTCAAAAGTTGATCGAAGTGCGGCTTATGCTTGTCGTCACGTTGCCAAAAACATCGTTGGCGCTGATCTGGCTGACAAGTGTGAGGTCCAGGTTTCTTATGCGATCGGAGTGCGTGATCCTCTTTCGATTTTTGTTGAAACTTTTGGTACAGGGAAAGTGGAGGATGAAGTTCTAGTCAAATTGATTCGTGAAAAATTTGACCTAACCCCTGCTGGAATTATCGAGAGATATCAACTGAGGCGACCGATCTTTAAGAAAACTGCTGCTTACGGACATTTCGGACGTGAAGATGAGGATTTCTTGTGGGAAAAGTTGGATATGGTGGAGGAGTTACGGAATGCTGTTTAATTAGCTCTTTCGTGGCTTCGCTAATTAAAGCATTCGAGATGGTTCTTAAAACAATTAAACATGATCAATTATTCAGTAGATCCTGACTTGGCTGCTTCCGGCGTTAAGGTGAAAATTGCATCTTTTTCTGTGCCGGAAGTGACCAAGCGTCGAGGCAGTGACCTTAAAAATCATATTAAGAATGTTATAAGTCAGCTTGATATCGGGGGATTGCTTGATTCCCCGATATTGAAGGCTTATAAAAAGTTTCATGAAGAAGCTCGTTTGCAAGATGCGGCGACTCCAGCGGAATATCTGCTGGGGCTGATTCAAAAATCAGGCATGCTCCCGAATATAAACAAAGTTGTCGATTGTTATAATATTGTTTCTGCTGAGACGCTGCTTTCGATAGGGGCTCATGATTTGGCGCATATTAAGGGTGATATTCGTTTTAAACATACTGATGGGACTGAGCGGTATACGCCTTTATTTGGGGATGAGCCTGCTGCAGTTGCTGCAGGAGAATATGCGTGCGTGGATGATGAGAAAATCTTGTGTCGCATGGATGTGAAGCAATGCGATGAGACGAAAGTTGGGCAAGATACACGGGATTTCATAATCTATGTGCAAGGAAATTCTGAGACTGATGAGGAGTATGTTTTAGCTGGGTTACAGAAGGTTTGTGACAATATTGAGCGTTTTTGCGGCGGGGAGTATGTGGTTTTGTAGTTTCGCAATGTTTTCATTGGGCTCGCTATATGAGTTCGTTGACGCGGGTCTTTTTGGGGAGTATGTTGGCGTTCCTCTTTGAATAGATTTACTACTATGTCTGACGAAAACAAAAAAATATTAAAAGGTCTTACGAAACGGCTCGATGGTATCGATGGGCGAATTGATGGTATGGACAGACGAATTGACAGCCTTGGCCGAGTGGCTACAGATCATACAAAACGACTGAAACGTCTTGAAGCAACTGTGGCAACTAAGAGTGATGTTAAATCAATCATGGGTTTGCTTGATTCGATTGTTGCTCGTTTTGATAGATTTGAGCAAGAATTTATAATGACGACCCATCGTACTACTGATCTTGATGATCGTGTTGGAATTCTTGAAGAAGATGTTAATAAAAAAATTAAACCTGCTCTTTCTTTAAGCTGAGGGCAGTCTAACTTTTCTTGATAATTATGGATGACGAAAACATAGAAAAAATACTTAAAACACTGGAGTCTTACGGGGAGCGGCTTGATATCCTTGAGGAGGTTTATCGTGTAAGTAAAGAGAAAAAGCCCGCAACAGATATGGGCAGAAGGCTTGATGGTTTACAGACGAGGTCGAATACAAGCTTGAATTTGCTTAAAATGGAATCTCGCCTCCATTCGACAAAATAAAATTAATTTACTTTGCAATTCCAAAACTGTATCTTGCAGAGGCTTTATTTTTAAAACAAATTAATCATGGATTACGAAGTTGCTGATATCGCTCTCGCCGAGCAGGGCAAGATGAATATTGAAGTTGCTCGCCGGCAGATGGGTGCGCTTATGGAGGTAAAGAAGAGATTTGAGCAGGAAAAACCGCTCGATGGCATGCGAATTGGAATGGCTCTTCATGTTACTAAGGAGACAGCTAATCTGATTGATACTTTGCGAGCCGGTGGTGCTGAAGTTGCGATTACAGGTTGTAATCCGCTTTCGACTCAAGATGATGTTGCAGCGGCGTTGGCTGAAGATGGAGTTCGAGTTTATGCTCATAAGGGCGAGAGTAGTGAGGATTATTATCGTTTTTTGAACAAGGTGATTGAGTTTAAGCCTCATATTACTATTGATGATGGGTGTGATTTGGTTACTGAAATTCATACTAAACATGAGGATTTGATTCCTGAGATTATTGGTGGGTGTGAGGAGACGACAACTGGGATTATCAGGTTGCATTCGATGGTTGCCGAGGGTGCTTTGAAGTTTCCGATGGTGGCGGTGAATGATAATAAGACTAAGCATTTGATGGATAATTATTACGGGACTGGGCAGTCGACTCTTGATGGGATTATCCGGGCTTCAAATATCTTGTTTGCGGGGAAGACTCTTGTGATTTTGGGATATGGAAGTTGTGGGAAAGGTTGTGCTCTTCGTGGCCTGGGAATGGGTGCGAATGTGATTGTGACTGAGGTTGATAACTTTTGTGCTTTGCAGGCGCAGATGGATGGTTTCCGTGTGATGAAGATGGAGGATGCGTGTAAGTTGGGTGATATTTTTATTACTGTTACAGGAAATAAACATGTGATTCGTCCTGAGCATATGAAGGAGATGAAGGAGGGTGCGATCATGGCAAATTCTGGGCATTTTGATAATGAGATTGATATGGATGGGCTTGAGTCGTTGGCTACTGGGAAAAGGCGTGTCCGGCATTATTTCGATGAGTATATTGTTGATGGGAAAGTCTTGTACGTCGCGGGTGAAGGTCGTTTGGTAAATCTTGCAGCTGCGGAAGGTCATCCGAGTGAAGTTATGTCTTTGTCGTTCTGTGGGCAGGCTCTTGCTTGTGAATATTTGGTAAAAAATCGCGGTCAGCTGAAGCCGGAAGTTATTCAGTTGCCTGCTGAGATTGACGATTTTATTGCTGGATTACAGCTTGAGGCGATGGGGCTTGAGATTGACGAGCTTACGCCGGAGCAGATTGAGTATCTTAAATCATGGCAAGAAGGTACTTAGATTTTAACTAGGACTAACTATAATGATTATGGTGGATCAACCTGAAGCAGGGAGAGATGAGCCTTTGGAGACTTGGCTTACTGATGCAACTTTAGAAGGGCTGGAGGCTGAAGGTTTAGTGGATATGGGGGTTGAAAGACTTTTGGCTCTTGGTGGAATATGCCAAGTCCAGGCGGCTGTATGTTATGCAGGTGGCGATAAAGCGGAATGGCGGAGGTGGAATGATCTTGGCAGGCGTGTGGAGGAGATTTTGGCAGCATGTTCGAGGGGTGATGGTTGGCGTGAACGAATGTCGGATTTGCATACTGATGGTCTTGAGGCTCATTCTCAAGGGAGAAGTGCTGTGACTGCCGTTGTGGGTGCTTTGCGTGAGGGCCCGTTTCGAGGTATGGATCTGGACTCTTTGGAGGCTTATTCTTTTGATGAAGAAACGGATCGTGGTGCTTTGGATTCGTTTGCAGCAAGATGTTATCGAGAAATGGGGGGATGTGGCGATGGGGTGGTGCGTCAAAGGTGGGAAGTTCTTTTGCGTCGAGCTCAAGAGAGGGGTGCGGCGCTTTTTACGGCTGATTTTGAAGCTGAGCATTTAATGCCTGCTGATGATGCACAGGATTTAATTGATACTACGAGGGCTTGGCTTGATGAGAAGGGTGCTGAATAGGTGTGAGGAAATGTCGTTTTGCATTGCTGGCGTTTAATTTAACAGCTTGCATTTTGAACCTGTTAATGCGATGATTTTGTTCGTATGAGCTTTCATAAACAAAAAGTCGGTATCGTCATCCCCGCCTACAACGAAGCGAAAGCGATAGGCAAGGTTCTTGATGCGCTCAAGGAAGCTCATTATGAGAATGTTATCGTTGTGGATGATGGGAGCAAGGACGACACCCCTGAGATCGTTAAACAGGCTGGTGTTCGTGTTGTACGGCATGGACTTAACCGCGGGCTTGGTGGCGCTCTTGGGACAGGTTTACAAGCTGCGATTCACATGGGATATGAAGCGATTATCACTTTTGATGCTGATGGCCAGCATGATGTCGCCGATATCGAGCGCGTTGCGACTCCCCTTCTTGCTGGCAAAGCTGATGTTGTTATTGGATCTCGTCTTAAGAGTCGTAAGGGGATGCCGTGGTATCGTGTCTGGATGAATTGGGGTGGAAATGTGGCAACTTATGCTCTTTTTGGGGTTTGGTGCTCGGATACTCAGTCGGGTTTGAGAGGTTTTTCATTAGAAGCTGCCCGAAAGATCCAAATTCGCACAAATCGCATGGAAGTTAGCTCCGAAATCATCCGTGAAATCGGCCGAAGGGAGCTTAAGATGAAGGAAGTCCCTATTAAGGCAATTTATACCGACTATTCCCTGTCAAAAGGACAGAGCTTATTCACTGGAATTAAGACCTTTTTTAAGTTAATCTTGCACCGCTTGATGCACTAGGTAGATCGTAGGCCATAGATCGTAGGCCATAGATCGTAGGCCATAGATCGTAGGCCATAGATCGTAGGCC
>CAZIHU010000002.1:0-108240 GCA_964538865.1 uncultured Candidatus Peribacteria bacterium | reverse complement strand
ATAGATCGTAAAATTATTCTATTATGATCTCTCCATGAAGCGGAAATATCATTCTCTACAATTCTATACTTTACGGTTTTACACTCTAGCAACATGACTTCAATCCACATCATTATCGTAGTTTTCGTTCTCTTCGCGATGAGTCGTACGTATTTGCGGTTTAAGGGTGGGGAGGTGACGGGTTGGGCGTTTGTTTTTTGGATGTTTAATTGGACGCTTGTGGCTGTGATCGGGTTTTGGCCGGGTGTGACACAGCGGCTGGCGGATTTTCTTGGAATTGATCGTGGGATTGATAGTGTTGTTTATTTTTCGATCGTGCTTCTTTTTTATCTGATTTATCGTTCTTATGTTAAACTTGAGCACCTTGAACAAGAGATAACTAAGGTTGTTCGGGAGGATGCACTTGAAGAATTTAAAAAAAATGATGATGCATGACCATTTACGAAATTCGGCTGATCTGAAGGCGCGGCTTGCTTCTGATGAGGCGTTCGTGGCTAAGCTTGGTGCAATGGCGCAGGTTATGATCGATGCCCTGAAGGCCGGCAAGAAGATTCTGGTTGCAGGTAACGGGGGGAGCGCTGCTCAGAGTGATCATTTTGTGGCTGAATTGGTTGGGCGTTATGAGCGTGATCGGGCTCCGCAGAAGGCGATGAGCTTGATTTCGGATATTGCGACTTTGACTTCGCTGAGTAATGATTTCGGGTATGAAAATGTGTTTGCGAAACAGGTTGAGGCTTTGGGTGATGAAGGTGATTGCATGCTTGGAATTTCGACTAGTGGTAATAGTGAAAATGTTTTGCGGGCGCTTGTGGTTGCTGGGAAGCGAGGTATGAAGTGTCTTGGTCTGGCAGGTCGTGATGGTGGCAAGATGCCGGAGGTTTGTGAGGAAGTTTTGATTGTTGATAGTGAGAAAACTCCTTTGATTCAAGAGGTTCATTTATCGGTTTTGCATATGTGGGCTGATCTTATTGAAAAGTCTTTATAGAAAATTATGAAAATTAAGGATATTTTGAAAAAATTCAGTGGGAAGACGATTCTTGTGATCGGGGATCTGATGGTCGATCATTATTTGTATGGCAGTGTTGAGAGGCAGTCGCCTGAGGCGCCTGTGCCGGTGCTTTTGGCAAAGCAAGATGAGTATCGGCTTGGGGGTGCGGCGAATGTTGCGAATAATTTGAAAAAACTTGGAGCCGGTGTTTTGCTGGTTTCTATGGTTGGGGAAGATCCGAAAGGCGAGAAATTGGTGGAAATGCTTGAGGTTGAGGGGATTGATGTGACTGGGATTGTGCGGACAAAGGACTACCCTACTACTGAGAAATTGCGTGTGATTGATAATCATAATAAGCAACTTATCAGGTTGGATTTTGAGCGGACGGACGATATTTCGGGGATTCTGGAGGATGAGATGATTTCGCGCTATGATCAGTTATCAAAAGATGCTGATGGCGTTATTATTTCTGATTATGCGAAAGGGGTGATGAGTCCGCGTTTGATCAAGTATGTGATTGAGCGGTGCAATGCTGTGAATATGCCTGTTTTTGTGGATCCTAAACCGAAGCATAAGGATGCTTATAAAGGCGCTTATTTGATGACTCCTAATGAAAATGAGTCTGCTGAGATGGGTGAGGTTGATGTGATTACGGATGAAAATTGTGATGAGGTTGGGAAGAGATTGCAGGAAGAGTTGAGTACTAATGTTGTAATGACTCGGGGAAAGAAAGGGATGCATGTTTTTTATAAAGATGATGGGGTTTTTGATGTGCCGACCAAGGCTGAAGAAGTTTTTGATGTAACAGGAGCAGGAGACACTGTGATTTGTGCGATTGCGCTGGCTTGTACGGCTGGTGCGAATATTACTGAGGCTTGTGAAGTTGCGAATGCGGCGGCGCACAGTGTGATTGGGAAATTTGGGACTGAAACGACTACTCAGGATGACATTTTGGAGATTCTGTAGCAAGTAGCAGGTATTAAGTATCAGGTATAAATGAATTTTTTATATTTAAAACATGATTAAGGCAGTTTTTTTAGATCGGGATGGTGTGATAAATTTTGACAAGAATTACGTTTATAAAGTCGAAGATTTTGAGTTTATTCCGGGTGCGCTGGAGGCGATGAAAAAGCTTCGCGATGCGGGTTTTAAGCTTTTTATAATAAGTAATCAATCAGGTATAGGACGAGGCTATTATAAGGAGGAAGATGTTGAGATTTTGCACAAATTTATGCTCTCAGAGCTGGCGAAGGAAGGGATTGAGATTGAGCGCGTTGATTATTGCCCGCATGGGCCGGAAGATGGCTGTGAGTGTCGCAAACCTAATCCTTATTTTGTTTTGCAGGCGCAAAAAGAGTTCGACATCGACCTGGCTGCGAGTTGGTTTGTTGGGGATCGAGATACGGATGTGAATTGCGGGAAAAATGCTGGCGTTAAGACGGTTTTAGTGGGAGATACACTTACTGAGGAGTGTGAGCCGGATTATCGGGAGAAGGATCTTGCGGGGGCAACCGAAAAAATAATTTTAGGCAACTAAAATACGTGAAATCCCATTTCTCGAGCTTTTTTCAATATCTCATCTTTTTTGTTTAGTGAGCAAAAGGCTTGCATAATTACGACTCTTCCTTGTGCATTTACATCGAATCTATTAATTCCGCCCATACCGTATATTTGTCCCTCGTCTCCCAGCAAATCAACGCCTATAAGCCTATTCTCCCCTCGATCTGCTAATGTGGGCACAGCTTGTAATAATCGTCTGTATTGTTGTCTTGCTTGTGCAATTTCTGCTCTTAATTCTTCTTGCCATTCTCTGCCACTGCGACTATTTACATCCCAGCTTAGCTGTTCAAGTTCGATGATTTTATCTGCGGCGTCGTCTTGTAGTATTGAAACCATATTGATGAATGCTTAAGAGGTGTGGATTTTAGGATTTTATTCCTATAAAGTCAAGATGTGTTATATTATTGCAGCCATGGAAAAAATTAAATCTCTTTCAGAACTAGTGAAGATTCGCGATATCCTTCGACATGAAGGTAAGCAGGTTGTGACTACGAATGGAGCTTTTGATATTTTGCATGCTGGGCACGTTAAGGCGCTGACTGAGTCGAAGGAGCAGGGTGATGTGCTGATTGTGGGGATTAATAGCGATGCTTGCGTGAAGCGGTTGAAGGGCGATTCGCGGCCGATTGTTTCTGAAGGCGATCGCGCGGCTATGGTTGCGGCGCTTGAGTACGTTGATTATGTTTTTCTTTTTGAGGAGGATGATCCTCGTGCTTTTCTCGAGGAGCTCAAACCTGATATTCATACGAATTCTGAGGAGTATGGTGAGGACTGTGTTGAGGCTGAGGTTTTGGCGGAAAATAACGGAAAGCTTTATTTGATAAAGAAGATTCCAGGTTTGTCGACTTCTGATATTATTTCTAAGATTAAGGGCCTTTAAGAAACATTGTCTACTACTGCAATTACCACAATTTGGCTGCAAATAGCTCATAACTCCTAGACGTATCGAATCTGATACGCCTTCGTCGTTCTTTGCTATTTTCGCTCAAATTGTGGTAATTTCGTAACGTAGACAGTATTTCTTAAAGACCCTTATGATTGATCTGCAGCGTTCTATTGATAGGTATATTGGGGGAGCCCTTTGTCTGGGGTACTCTTTTTTGCCTAACCCCAAAAATCTCCGACGTGAGGATGTGAAGGAGATTCTTGTGGTGCGATTATGGACGCTTGGCGAGACGCTTTTGACTTTTCCGATGATTGAGAAGCTGCGTGAGGAGTTTCCGAAGGCGAAGATTACGGTTTTGGCGAGGAATCGGAACAAGGATATCTTTAAATATGTTGATTTTGTTGATGATATTTTGCTTTTTGAGAGGGAAAATCTGGGAAATTTGCGGAAAATGCGTGGGCACTTCGATTTGGCGATTGATACGGAGCCATATTTGCGTGTTTCGGGGCTTCTGGCGCGCTTTTTGGGTAAGCACAACATCGGCTTTGATCATGGCGTGAGGGGGCGTTTATATAGCGAAAAAGTGCGTTATGACGCTTCTCAGCATTGTGCTGAGATTTTTTGTGATTTACTCAAGCCGCTTGGCATCGATTATAAGCCGAAAAAGCTTTGTAAGCTTAAGGTTTCGGCTAAAGTGCCTAATTTTGGGGAGCGAGTCGTCGGTATGCATGTTTCGACTGCGGAGTCTGCTCAATATAGAGCTTGGCCTCAACCAAATTTTGCTAAATTGATCGATATGATTCATGAGGATGATTCGAATGCTGTTGTTGTGCTGACCGGTGCGCCCGGTGAACATAAGATTAATGAGAGTGTTATCAAGCTGTGTAAAGATCGATCCCGGGTTAAGAATTTGGCGGGCGTTTTGAGTTTTGCCGAGTTTATTGCGCTTTTTGATCATCTCGATTTGTATATTTCAAACGATACCGGCCCTATGCATCTTGCTGCGGCTCAAGGCTGCAAAACTATTGGACTTTTTGGGCCAAATTTACCTAGGCGTTTTGGGCCTTTCCCCGTTGACGGGGAGCAAAACATCGGGATTTATCATGGCGATAAGTTGCGTTGTTCACCTTGCATAAAGGTGCATGAGGGCAGTTTCAAAAAGTGTCGCCGTATGAAGAACGGAACCGGAGAGTGCATGACGTTGATCAGTCCGGAGGAGGTCTTTGAAGTACTTAGTACGTAGTACCTAGTACTTAGTGGATGGTGTTTTGCTTCGCAAAACGGTTGATTGGTAAGGGGCTGGCCTTCGGCCGCCCTGTTCGACGAAACGATTTTTTTGCAAAACAAAAGCCCCCTCTTTCGAGGGGGCTTTAAAGTTGTGAGTTAAACTCACTTTCTCGTAATCAATGTGACTAGGTCAAAGTCATGTAAGAAACTGGCATTCCATCGACTTTGTAACCTGTCATGTATTCGTCTGTATCTTCGCCGTCAACACCATTCGCGTAACCTCTGTCTGACCAGATCATTCCGGTTACAGCCTCGTTGGTCTGACTCGTACTCTTGATCGATGTAAGATCGGCTGCCGCAACGTAAGTCGTATCGTTGTGGATCCTGATACTTAACGATTCTGTTGTAGATGTGTCAGTATCGACGTATATATCGGCTTTGACTGTAAACGTTTTAGCGGTAGAACTGATCTCCGTACCACTGGTCACGTTGCTGCTGTTCACATGAGTCATGTCGAACTTAGCTAAGCCATTGAGCGAATCGTAACAACCTGTCCCGACAACATCACCATTGCCGTCTTCGATAAACCATGGTGCTGTTGAGTAATCCGCTGTACCTAGGCAGAGTCCGCTTGCGAAAGTCGGATTATCATCCAGGTTTGTAAGACTGTTTGCCGTACCACCTGTTACAAGACCTGTTGGAGATACATCCAAGGTCAAGAACATTAGGATTAAGTCTTCGGTTGCGCTAGTCGATTCGACTGTGAATTGGTATACTTCACTGTCAGCACTTGCGATCAATGATGAACTTAGGCTTGTATCGTTAGCTACGGTTGGTACCGACCTGTATAGGTAGGTTGAGTTTGAAAGTACGATATCAGATATTTCTGACTCGACATAGCCTGTTCCAGACCCTTGTCCGACAGCTTCGAAGTTACCGTAAACGTTCCCATCTACATCACCAGTGTTCAAGACAAATTGTAATTCATCGTCACTGTATGCTCCGCCTGTCTCCAGGTTGTGAGAGTTGAAGTCGGCATATAGTTCTACATAGACGTAGTCGTCCTTCGGTACAAACAATCCTAGATCGTTGAATGACACATTCGATCCGGCCATTGCTTCTTCCTCTTCACCGTCCAATGTATCCGGATCAGCTAGATCATCTGGATACTTTAATTTGAGGTTAGCAATATCTCTTTTGAGAGTTTGAGGAGCTGCAGCCTGTGCTGTTCCATTGACATCTCCTGTAGCCGTAAATGTCATGATTTTGACTTCAAAATCTTCGTCTACAGCTGAGAGTTTGAACTTACCTACAAGAACTTCTTGTGTGCCACAAGCCTGAATCTGGCTGCTCACTAGACTTGACGTCGCTTCCGCAATGGTCAAGGTTCCTCCAGCTGAGATTGTCATTGTTACATTCGGCGAATCTTCTGTACCGTTTGTATTGTCTCCAGTAGCATCCACAGTGTTCCCTTCTGCATCTGTCAGTGTTATGTCAGCAGCGGCATCAATGTCAACATAAACTTGGTTTGTTGAGCCTGTGAAAGGAGCACTACTGCTTACGTCACCATAGACATATACCAACTCTGTATCACCCGCTTCAATGTCCCAGTCTAGACTACTGAATGTAGCATCTCCTGAACTGAAAGCTTTGTCGTCCCCTATTTGAACTCCTTCACTGTCTTCAAGCCATACGGTTGTAACTACATTTTTAACATTTGTAGCTCCGTCTGTACCTTGTGTGTAATCGTCATCACCATCTTCAGCGAGGTACCCGGCTAGGACAATCTGAGAAACATTAACATCCATAGCGCTACCTACGCTGAAGGCGAATGTAGCTAGGTTTATTCCCTCTGTACCTTTAACAAAGGTATCTGAGGTTGGAGTTGATGCTAGAGAAACTGCCAATGAAGCTGCCTTAACAGTCATTGCGTTACCTGCTATAGCACTGGATGGCACTATGTCGGTAATGTATTCGTTTGTGTCAGTATCTTTGATTCCTTCTGTTGTACTTACAGCAGACAACGTTGCTGTGATTGTAGAATCAGCAAGCGATGAGTAGTTTGCGATGTCACAAGTTAGAGCGACTGTTACTTCCTCATCTGCCGACATTGTCCATGCATCTGTGTAGTCGATTGTTTGAGTGTCACTGCCATCTGTCAAAGTTCCCAGTTCGCTTGGTC
This sequence comes from uncultured Candidatus Peribacteria bacterium, assembly GCA_964538865.1. Classification (GTDB taxonomy): domain Bacteria; phylum Patescibacteriota; class Gracilibacteria; order UBA1369; family UBA12470; genus CAZIHU01. Next base: position 101,397 of record CAZIHU010000002.1, on the reverse strand, counting down.
CCATCAATGTTGTTGACACTTCTCCATCGTCGTCAAGAAGAACAAGTTTGAAGTCAGTAAAGTTCCTTACTAAACCATCTGTAAGACCACTACCGGTTGCTGTATAGCTACCAGTAAGTTTCTTGACCTCAACATTTCTCTCAGAATTGAATGTCATTGTGCTAAGTATGACGTCTTTAGCATTGATAGCGACGTCTGTAGCGATTGGACCATCTTGAGAGATTGTGAACTGTCCTCCTTGGACTACAGAGTAAGAACATTCGTCTGCTGTTGATCCATCTGAGTCGTCATCTACCGCATCGTTGTTACACTCTGTACCATCGTACCCTGTTCCAGCTGTTGTGTATGTAACCTGTGCTCCATATCCGTAAACAAGTCCTTCAGCTTCCAAATCAGTAGACTCATCAAGGTATACCTTGATTGTATCGTCTGGATCAGCCGTAGCTCCAATATCAGCAGTTAAGCTGAATGTCTTTGAGTTACCTTTTCCAATACAATATCCTAGATCAGTATATCCGTAGTCATCACAGCCGTATGTGTCGTTAATTACGAATGTTGCTATATCGTCGTCTGATACTGAATCAGCTGTAGCTACTACATCACTGCCTTGTATCAATTGCAAATCAGAGAATGCCTCTTGGGCAATTGTCCCTTTGAGAGTCAAAGTGATCCTTTGGAGAGCGACATCTTCACTTGAAGAGATTGTGAGCTTGAACTCAGCAATTTCAGCGTCTTCTTCTCCAATTGTTGGATTTGGAATCGAGCCGGTCTTTTCTACGGTTACTGTACCTGTACTTGCTCCACTTATTGTGAAGGTCTCTCCTGTTAGAGAGAATGTACCTGAAACCTCTGCAGCGTCAGAATCGATCTTTTCCGCGCTTGTGATTTCAACAGCATTTTCATCACCTGTTGTTGCGCCTGTTGCTATGTCTCCAACTACTGTTAGTGTGATTGATTCTCCGTCTGCAAGTTCTAGGTTTAGTGAGCCGAATGTTGCTTCGTTATCATCACTTGCAATTGTTCGGCCTGTTGTTAGACGTGTGTCCCCGTCGTATAGGTACAAGTAACTGAAGTCACTCGAAGATCCTACACCTGTCCTGTGGACTGTGAATCCATCAAGCTCAGTTGCGTCTCCACTTGCTGTGAAGGTTACGTTGAGCATGTCAACAGATGTAGCTCCTTTCGGAACTGTTGCTCCTGTGACTGCGTCTCCCATTTCAACTGTCAATGTAGCTGTGCTTGCGGCTACTTCTTCCTCCTCTTCTACACATGCCTCTTCATCTACGTCGTATTCGTATCCGTCTTCACATACTTCAACACATGCTGCTGCATCTTCGTTGTACTCTGTACCTGATTCACATCCGTCCTCATCTAGACAGACTGCTGTGTCTTCATCAAGTGTGTAACCTGACTCACACCCTGAGTCATCTAGACAGGCTCCTTCGTCTACATCATATGTGTAGTCGTCTTCACATACCTCGACACATGCTTCTGCTTCTTCGTTGTATTCTGTGTCTGCTTCACATCCGTCTTCATCTAGACATGTTTCTGTGTCTTCGTCGAGTGTGTAGCCGTCGTCACATTCAATTTCTTCTTCTTCTTCCTCGTCGTAAATTAATTCAGGGTTTTGTCCTAAGTAGATCATCTTGGATGATTCTGCTCGGTTGACGTTGTCGCCCGGCTTGTATGTACCATCCGAGTAACCGCTGACAACTCCGTTGTTGTAAGCTGTTTCTACGAATTCATAGTACCAAGCGCCGTCTTCTACATCAGAGAAGTGTGGAGCGTCTGTTGTGTCTTCTTCAAGACCTGCTGCATTTACAACCATTTTTGCAAATGCTGCACGAGTAATATAGTCGCTTGGACCATATTCTCCAGTTAGCTCTCCTTCTTCATCTGTATAGCCTTCCACAATGCCTAGCTTTGCTGCTGTGTTGACGTATGACGCATACCATGCATCTTCTTCAACATCAGTAAAGCCCGCATCGTAGTCTTCATCGAGCTCGTCTTCTCCGACGTAACCCAAGACCATCAATTTTGCCGCTTCTGCACGGTTTAGATAGTCTGCAGGGCGGTATTCACCATCAGATCCTGACACTACGCCCTGGTCTGATAGATCTTCAACATACTCGTAGTACCAGTCACTTGACGTGACGTCCGAGTACGTCTGAGCCTTCGCAACACCTGCAAAACTCATCGTAACGAGTAATGCCAGCATGCTGAGCCCCGCGATGGATCTGCGAAGCGTTCGCAGATTTAATGAAATATCCATACGGTTTTTCCGGTTAAGGGATAATTGTTATATTTAGACTGTAGACTGTAAACTGTAGATTCGTAGATTCGGTGGATCTTTTTGCTAATAGCATTGGATTTGCAAATCATGGAGTCGACAGCTTTCAGCTTCGAGTCATATATATTAAAGTTAGTTGTTGTTTTTGTATTTGTTTCGAATTTGGAATTTGGAATTCCGAATTTCGAATTTGGAATCTCGATTTTGCCTGGTTTTCAAGGAACTTATTTTAAATTGGGTTGTGCGCAATGATAGCGAGTTTGCCACTCGTTGTTTTAAACTCTTTTTTTACATGTTTTGTTTCACAGGTGGTGATGACAGATTTCCCTTTTGTTTTTTGGGTGCATTTTTTCGCTTTCCTAACAGGTCTGACCGGGTGTATAATTATTGGTTTTGCCCGCTGGCATTTGGTAGTCCCAACGGGACTCGAACCCGTGTTTCCGCCGTGAGAGGGCGATGTCCTAGACCACTAGACGATGGGACCGTAAGCGGGTTTTGAGATAACATCCACGGCTTTGAGCCTTGCTTTTGTAATTAAAGATTTTTACAGGTCTTTCTAACCTTGAAGATTTTAATGAACCCCCAAACCTATTTCAACCGTTTTTGGCTTATACAAGCCGCTTACCGAGCATGGTCGGCTATACAACTTTGTTATTACACGCCTTTTTATGAACGCCTTCCGACTAGTCAACTCTCTTTTTACTGGTTATTTTCCGTGCTTTATGTGCCGTTTTTTTGTATACCCGCCTACCACTTTGATTAATCAAAACCCTCAACCACCTCTTTCGACTAGTCAAAACCCATGACTAATCACTTTTGAACCTCTTTTGAACAATTTTTGAACATATTTTTAACATTTTGATTAGTCGAACTTTTTTTGGTTACCTTCCGCCTATACACGCCGACTAATCAAACCACGCCTTTCCCCCTGTTAATTGGAGCATTTTCACTTCACGCGCCTATACATTTTAAGTCGTCTTTACCGAGCTTTTTATTGTTGCGTAATTACATAATTTTGTTCAAAACTTGCGAAAAACTTAACTCATCCCTAAAATGGGCTGGCTATGAAAGATTTATATGAAATTCTAGGTATATCCCGAGATGCTTCTGATGCCGATATAAAGAAGGCTTACAGGAAGCTTGCCCAGAAGTATCATCCCGATACTAACGAGGGTGACAAGGCGGCCGAGGCTAAGTTTAAGGAAGTGAACCAGGCTTATGAGGTTCTTTCAGATAAACAGAAGCGACAGCAATACAATCAATTTGGTAGTACCGGGGGAGCGGGTGGTTTTGATTTCGGCAATTTCCAAGGGTTTGATTTTGGTAGCGGAGGTGGTTTTGCAGATATATTTGAGAATTTTTTTGGTGGCGGTTTTCGGGGAGGACAAGGCAGGCAGACAGGTCCTCGAGCTATGCGTGGTGGTGATATTGAGTTTGAGCTTAAGCTGAAGTTTGAGGAGGCTGTTTTCGGGTGTGAAAAGACTTTGGAAATTTTGAAAGCTGATATCTGCTCTCATTGTAAAGGGAAAGGCGCTGAGCCAGGCTCAAAGATTGTAGATTGCGGGACTTGCAATGGAACTGGTCAGATAAGGTCTGTTAAGCAGACTATTTTGGGTCAAATGGCGACTTCTAGGATTTGTGATCAATGTCGTGGGGAAGGTCGTACTCCAGAGAAAAAATGTACGCAGTGCCACGGAACTATGCGTACCCGTCAGAAGTCGAAAGTTACAGTCAAAGTTCCTGCTGGGATAGATGACAATGCGATTATTAAGCTTTCGGGTAAAGGGGAAGCAGGCGTGAATGATGGGCCTTATGGTGATCTTTATATGCATATTCGGGTACTTTCTCATAAGAAATTCTTCCGAAATGGGATCGACATTCAATCTGTTGAGGAGATTGATTTGATTCAGGCTGTTTTGGGGGATCTCGTAAAAATCCCGACCGTTCATGGTGATGTTGATCTAAAAATTCCTGCGGGGACACAGAATGAACATGTTTTCACTTTAAAAGGATACGGTATCCAACCTGCAAACAGCGGTTCTCAAGGCAATCATCAGGTGAAAATCCACGTTACTGTCCCTAAGAAGCTTTCTTCGAAAGAAAAGGAGTTGTACAGGCAGCTCGCTGCTGAAAAAGGTTTAGAAGTGAATGAGCAGAAGGGCATCTTGAAGAGGATGTTGGGGTAGGTTGCAACTTGCGACTTGCAGCTTGCAGTGTGGTGTTTCGCTTCGCGAAACGGTTAATAATATGCTTGATGCCTAGCGGCATCTGTGGTGTTTCGCCTTTGGCGAAACGTTTATTTACAGCTTGTAATGCGTTCGCAAATGTAATAGGATTTTGGCAGAATAAAAAAACAAAGTTATGGATGTACGGCTCTCATGGGATCTTTTCATTATCGTTTTCTTTGCTGTAATTATTGCTTACAGCTTTATTATAGGGAAAGACCGGACGCTTAAGGTTATTATTGGGACTTATTTGGCGATTTTGACTGCGGATGGGCTTGGGAATTTGTTTGAGCAGTATTTGCTGCCTTCGATTCCTTCTTTGGCTGGGCCGACTGGGGATCAGGCGCTTATTTTGATGAAAATTATTGTTTTTATTCTGGTGATTGTGATTATTACTGTAAAAGGAGGATTCAGTGTGGATGTTTTGTCGGATAAATCGCTGAGTACGAAGATGATGGCGACTTTTATTTTTGGCGTGCTTAATGCCGGGCTGATTGTAAGTACTATTTTGGTGTTTATATCTGGTTTTTCTTTTGTAAATGGGTTTTATGGGATGATGTCGACTACCAGCCTTTATATGGAGTCTGAGTTGGTTAGGATGATGGTGGATAATTATAATGTTTGGTTTGCGCTTCCGGCGATTGCGTTTACAGGGGTGAGTGTGATTGAGCGGGGGGAATGAGGGTGTAAAGTGTAGAGTGGAGACTTGGAGAGTTGGAGACTGGGAGGGTTGGAGAGTTTTTTGATGAAAATGTGTAAATTTCAAAATTAAATAAGATGCGCAGTTTTGCAGTGAATTTTAGTAGCGAGGCGTACAAATAGTACGGTGAGCTTCAAAATTCACGAAAAACAAGAGCTTGGGCAGAGTTTCTGGCTCTGCCAGAAAGCAGGCTCAAGCGATCAGCTTGTTAATTTTGAGATTTACGTGAAAAATGCTTGCTTGTTGGGGTGAATCTAAATAGAATGGCTCTGCTGTTTTTTAAGATAGCAATTACTTGTTTCGCTTTGCGAAACTTGGGTCAGTAGCTCAGTTGGTAGAGCAGCAGCCTTTTAAGCTGACGGTCCTGGGTTCGAGTCCCAGCTGACCCACCATCAAAAAATGCCCCGCCTACGGCGTGGGCTATTTTTTGATGTGGTCTAGCTGGGACGCAAGAACCCAACCTGTTTGCAGGTGGGTTCGCTGCTTCAAGTTGAGTGAGAGTAGTGACTAAATGAAATTTAGGCATTACCGAGCGAGACGAAGGAGCCTAGTTTTGCGAAGCAAAACGTCGTCCCAGCTAATATTTACGCGCAAGCCAGCTCTTTATTTTGTAAATTCGTTTTTTGTAACGGCGGATGATAAGGCGCCGTTATAATGGGATGCGGGTTTTCCGCTTGTACATCAGCAAAACTCCAACTTGACTAGTCAAAACTTTTTTGCTAAAAGTTGACTACTCGAAACGAATAACTATGACTAATCAACTTCTTACAATTGCAGATGCGTCTAACCTGGTAAATAAGTCTGCACAGACTATCCGCCGGCTTATCAAAAACGGTAAGGTTAAGTATAGGCGAAAAAGTACCGCACAAGGGTTTAATTATATGATTGATAAGGCGAGCTTGCTTGAGGAATGCGGTTTGACTAGTCAAGTTGACCAGGCGACTGCCGAAGAACCGCAGCAACAAGCGGAAAAACCGCCTATACAACAAGAGTCTCGTCAGCAACAGCCTATTCAGGATCAATCGACTTATAAGGTTGGGACTGAACCTGAGATTTATGTTTTGGGTGATCAAGAAGAGGAAAATCACGATCCATCACCGGTTATGGAGAGCTATGTTGAACAGGCGGAAGATTCGCAACAGCAAGCGCAAAAACCGGATCCGACTAGTCATCCGACTAGTCAACCGACTAATCAAATGGATAGTCAAATTGTCAGCAAATTACTTGATCAGCATCGTGAAGATAAAGAAAAGCTTTATCAACTACTTGAGATTTTCCAAAATCGTGTTGTTTCGCTTGAGGAACAGGTTAAGCAACTTCAAGCGCCGCCTAAGAAAAAGTGGTGGAGATTGTGGTAGGAACGCTATGCCTTCGGCCCAATCTTCTTAATCTCTTCCGGCACTTCTGGGAATTTCCCTATGTTTTCTTCGAATAAGAGTGCGAGGTCGCAAGCTTTTTTATCATAAGCTTCTTTGTCAGCCCAGGTATTACGTGGATTTAGTACTTCATCGGGAACGTCTGGGCAGGTTCGAGGTATATCTAAGTTGAAGACCGGGTGTGTTTCGTACTCGACGTTGTCTAGTGAGCCATCGAGGGCTGCTGTGACCATTGCGCGGCTGTATTTGATTGCAATGCGTTTTCCTGTTCCGTAAGGGCCGCCTGACCAGCCTGTGTTGATTAGGTAGACTTGTGAGCCGTGTTTTTCGAGTTTTTCTCCAAGGAGCTCTCCGTAGACCATTGGTTTGAGTGGCATGAAGGGCTTGCCGAAGAAGGATGAGAAAGCTGCCTGGGGCTCGGTGATGCCGCGTTCGGTGCCGGCGAGTTTGCTTGTGTAGCCGGAAATGAAGTGGTACATGGCTTGTTCTCGGTTTAAACGGCTGATGGGCGGCATCACGCCAAAAGCGTCTGCTGTGAGGAAGATTACTGTGGAGGGGTGGCCGCCGATACCTGATGGGACTGAACCCGGGATGAATGATAATGGGTAGGCTGCGCGGGCGTTTTCGGTGAGGGAGCTGTCTCCGAAGTCGAAATTGCCTTCGGGGTCCATGATGGCGTTCTCGACTATTGTGCCGTGGCGGATGGCGTCGTAGATTTGGGGTTCGGTTTCGCGCGTTAAGTTGATGCATTTGGCGTAGCAGCCGTTTTCGATGTTGAAGATGCCGTTTTCGTCCCAACCATGTTCGTCGTCGCCGATAAGGCGGCGGTTTTCGTCAGCTGAGAGGGTAGTTTTGCCTGTGCCGGAGAGGCCGAAGAAAAGAGCTGTAGAGCCATCTTGTCCCATGTTGGCTGAGCAGTGCATTGGGAGAATGCCTTTTTTGGGGAGGAGATGGTTCATTATGCTGAAGACGGATTTTTTGATTTCACCTGCGTATTTGGAGCCGCCGATGAGGACGGTTTTTTCTTGCATGTTTACTACTATAAAAGCTTCTGAGACGAGGCCGTACTCGGAGGGATTTGGGGCTTTGCAGTTTGGAGCGACTAGGATTTTGAAATCTGGCTCACCTTCTGATGATGGTCTAAGCATGTAGCTTGAGAAGAGTGCCTGGTATGCGTATTCGCATGTGATTTCGAAGTTCAGTTCTGTTCCTGCAGTTACGTTTTGGACAAATAATTCGTCGCGTTCGTCCAGATATGATGTGATGAGGTCGTGGAGACGCTTGTAATTTTCTTCTGAAATTGGGACGTTTATTTTTCCCCAATCAACTTCGTCGTGAATATCTGGAGTGTCGACGATAAATTTATCGTATGGTGAGCGGCCTGTGTATTTGCCTGTTGTGACTACGAGGGATTCGGTTGCGCTGACTTTGGCTTCGCCTCTGTCGATTGCGAGTTTGTAGAGTTCGTCTTGAGATAGGTTTTTCGTCATTCTTTGCAAGCTAAATAGATATTTTTAAAAAGTTTTTCGATCTTTGAAAGTGGTGCGCTGGAGTATGCAATTCTAATTTTATCGCCCATGGCGATGATTCCGGTGTCGTATTTTTCGAGGAGGGTTTGGCGGATTTTTTCAGCGTCTAAGCCTTCTGCGAGCTGGATGCACATGAAGTATCCTGAGTTGAATGGAAGTGGCGTGAAGGTTTTTGCAAATTCAGGGTGGTCGTTGAATGTCTGGCGGACTTTTTCGTATCGGGATTGGAGTGTGCGGAATTTTTCGGCTTTTTCGGCCTTGTATGTGTCTGAAGAGTAGGCTTCGAAGAGAAGTTGTTGTGAAATGTTTGGGACGTTTGAAATGTTGCCGCGGATTACTCCTGCTGTTTTTGCTTCGAGAGCTTTTGCAGCTTCGTCTGACATGTCTTTGTATGCGTAGGTTAGGAAGCCGACGCGGAAGCCCCAGACGTAGTCTTCTTTGGTTGGGCCGTCGACTTTGATTGCTAAGACTCGTTCGTGGAGGTCGGCGAGGCGTGCGAAGAGGGATTCTTGGTAAATTCCTTCTTGGTAGACAAGTCCGAAATAGGCGTCGTCAATGATTGCTGTTATGTTTTTGCCTAACTGCGCTGCTTCTAGGATTACACTTTCGATTTTGGCCGCTTCTTCTTCTGTTGGCGTGTAGCCGGATGGGTTATTTGGGAAGTTGAGGATGAGGATTTTTTTATTGCCTTCTTCTAAGAGTTTTTCGCGGAGAGCTTCTACGTTGAAATTTTTGCCTGTAAAAGTTGGGAAAGTTGTGACCGTGGCGTTATGACAACCCCCGTATATCAGGTTGTAATTACCCCAAAACAAGTCTGTTGTGATGACTTCTTCGTTTTCGTTGGCGAATAGAAAGCCTGTGAGGCTTAATCCGTGTGTTAGAGCGCATGTTGTGACCGGGAGAGAGGTTTTCGTTTCGCTAAGTGATGGATTTTTCTCGTAAATCATCTTTTGCCAAAGCTCGCGGAGCTCTTGGCGACCGTAACTTGAGGCGTATGGGAAGCATCCTTGTGGGTTTGTGTAGACTTTGGCGCGGAGTGAATTGAGGCACATGACTGAGCCATCTTCTTCTGTTGCTGCGCCGATTGTAGCGTTGTAGGTCTTGCCTTTACCGTCTGCAGTTTGAGCGATTATGCCTTTTGCAGGAAAAAAAGCTTTCAGTCCTTTTTGCGAAAGCATCTCGAGGATGTGAGGATTATTTTGCTCGAGTGCATCGTTAAGAGCCTTGGCCTGAGGGTTGATTTGCATGGTTTTAATAGAGTTGTTGTGAAAGTAGATCACGTTGCGAAATGAATAAAATTTATGCGAAAATTATGAAGAGCGACGACGGCGTATCAGGATGATACGGCTAGGAGCTATGAATCATTTGCAGCTAAATTTTATTCATTGCAGTAGGGATTCTACTTTCGCAACAACTCTAAGTTTATAGGATTTTTGAGGAAAAGTTAAATTTTGGTATCATTTGTGTGCTTTTTAATACAAATTTCATGAAGAGTGCGCCAACTTTTCATCAGCCGGATGATCGAGCAGAGTTCGAGGCAGATGAGAAATCTTTTATTCAGGGTCAGCCTTTTGATCCGTCTTGTGAAGCTGGGCAGAAGCTTGCTGAATTAGCAGATGCAATTCTTGAAGCTGATGGTATCTCTCCTGATGTTGTTCAATTCGCTACTCGTGCACAGGCGGTACTTCAAGCAGAATGTACTTTTGGAGACGTTGATGGGCTGCACTGCGAGTTACTTAGACTAAGTCTTCCCCCTGATCTTGATTCTTTGCGTGGTGTTTTTTCGGGTAAGATGCTTTTTTTACAAGGAATTTTGGCACAGCAGTTTCAAGATGCGAATGAGATTGATCTTGGTCATTCACGGTGGGAAGCTCCGACTATGCATGACTGAGCCTTTCCTCAACTTGCTGTACCAAGCTTCTGATCGAGGCGTAATAACAGCTTATCTGGTATGCCCAAACTTCTTCGTTAAAAGTTTTTCCTATTGTTTGCAATTCTATCAGTTGATTCACGAGTGATGCGTTTCCTTGGCAAGCTTCAATTGCCTGAAGAAGACTTTCAATAATATCTTCGCGATCTGGAAATTCTCTTTCATGTGCAAATAGCATTTTCACTAGGAATGGCTCCAGTTCTTCTATAAGTACATTCCTATAAACTTCGAATCCTTCTCTTCTATTTCGGGCCCTTGGGAATACTGCTCTTCTTCTTGCTGTTCCCCAATCATCGCCGTAGAAATATATGCATGCTACTCTATGCCCACAACCGCTTTCTCTTTCAGTTCTTAAATGATCTGGTATTGGCGATGTGTATGCCGGTTCGAAATCTCCTTCTATGCACGTTCTTCCAGTTATGCCGTATTCAGGTTCTTCATATGCATCTACAATACAACCTCCTGGTGCGTTTATACCGTGTCTCGGCTCTGGCGGTATCCATTCTTCCCCATGATATTCTGACAGCAATGCAGCACACTGCTCAGGTGTAAGGTTTTCACTCCCATCTACTGCCAATTCTTCGAGGATTGTACATAGAGTACCAGCATTTACTGCTCCCCATGGCTGCTCTTGCCAGGCTTCCAAAAGTCGTGGCAGCAGTTGTTGTCGAATGGGGCTTTCGGCTGGGGCATCTTCGTTTAAAGGCATGGTGGTTTTTGTTAGTTTTTGAATTTAAAGAGATTGTCCGCTCATTAAAGAAGCTAAAACTTGTTCCATACGCATTCCATGGTTTTTTAAAACTTCAGGCACATAACTTGCAAACAAGTCTTCAGCTCCGATCGGACCTATACTTTTATTCACTTGAACACCTCTGACATATCCACTTTCTGGTCCAACTTGCCTCACAACAAAACTGCGCTCATGGACGTCCGGAGACAATCCAAGGGCTTCATCAACAGCATAAGCTACTTGCCTGGTTATATCGACCACCAATTTCAGCATATCATAAACAGCATCGATATCTTCCTCGCTAAGTGATGTTGTAATTGCCCTTGGCCTTTTGCTCCAATAACCCGGATGAGACAATTGAACAGACGAAACATGTCCCCGGGTAGCTAAAGCTTCGAAATGTTGACCTAACGGACCTGCAAAGCTTTTAGGATCTTGCATTACCTCCTCAGGATCCATGCCAGCATATTCTGATAGATAGCCAACGATCTGTCTCAAGGTATCTTCCGAAGTCGCAACCATTTCAACACATCTTCCGAAATCGATCAGTTCTTTTTCACCAGGGACAATTAACTTCGTAACAAGATCATGCCCCTCGATAGGAGTCTCATCCCTTGAAAAAAGAGATTGAGGCGGGAAACACCCCATAGCACTTCCCCCTTTTGCACATCCATCAACAAAACCACCAGATTCAAACCTTTCATATTTAACCCTAGGAACAAAAGAAGCTGTAACAACATGTCCTTTCATCGTCATTAATATCCCTCCAGGCTCAAAATAAACACCAGCCTCTGTAAAACAAACATCCCCATGAAGACTCATATGCCTAATTGTAACAGGTGGCCCTCCTTCAAAAGCTGCCAAAGCCGCTTCTCTAAGATCTTCACGAGATATCATGCCGTCATGTTCCTCGGCATGAAGATCAACTCTCTCAGGCAATAAACCCGGATCCACAACCTTGGAAGGCGCTTCATTACCGGTTGCTTGTCCAGTAAGTACCGCTATAAAATCATCGCTGTTAAGCCTAGAGCTTTCTATTCCCCTTCTGAAAGGAGCAAAATGATCAGTAGAAGTCATACATAATTAATTTATGTGTTATTTAGGAGATGAATTGTATATAAAAACATAAAAAACTACAAGGTATTAGTTAGCTAATTACGGGTTTCGAATTTGCCCCTTTTAAGCTTTCACGCTAAACTTTCGCACGTATATTTTAACCAAACTACACATGTCACTATTCGAAAACACCATCCGTCAGATGAAGGAGGCCGCCTCTATTATGAAGCTGGATCCGAATGTTGAGGAAGTTTTGAGTACTCCGCATAAGATTCTTGAAGTTAGCGTTCCGGTCAAGATGGATAATGGTTCGATTCGGGTTTTTAAGGGGTTTCGTGTGCAGCATAATAATGCTCGTGGGCCTTATAAAGGTGGGGTTCGTTTTCATCCTGAGGTTGATATGGAGGAGGTAAAAGCTCTTGCGACTTGGATGACTATGAAATGTGCGGTTGTTGGGATTCCGCTTGGTGGAGGGAAAGGTGGTGTAATTGTTGATGTTAAGGAGCTTTCTGAGACTGAACTTGAGAGGTTAACGCGGTCTTATATTCGTGCGATCTCCCCTATTATTGGACCTAAGAAGGATGTTCCTGCTCCGGATATGTACACCAATCCGCAAATCATGGCTTGGGCGGCTGATGAGTTTTCTAAGTTGCAAGGTGAAAACACTCTTGGCGTTGTTACCGGAAAGCCGCTTGAGGTTGGTGGGAGTGCCGGGCGTGCTGATTCGACAAGTCAGGGTGGAATTTATGTTCTTGAGGAGATGTGTCGCGATTATAATTTGGTGCCTGAGGAGACTCGAGTTGTTGTGCAAGGGTTTGGGAATGCTGGTGCGAATGTTGCCAAAATGCTTTTTGAGCGTGGGTTTAAAGTGGTTGGTGTTTCTGATTCACGTGGAGGGTTGCATTGTGAGAACGGTGCTGATCCGAATGCTGCTCATAGTTGTAAGCTTGATAAAGGTTCTGTTGTTGAATGTACTGCTGAGGGTGGTGGGGATTGTAAAGTTGTTTCTAATGAAGAGCTTCTTGAGCTTGAATGTGATGTTTTGTTTTTGTCTGCGATGGAAAATCAGGTTACTAAGGAGAATGCTGATAAGATTAAAACTCGCGTTATTATTGAGCTTGCGAATGGGCCTGTTACTCCTGAGGCTGATGAGATTTTGGAGAAAAAAGGTATTGTCGTTGTGCCGGATATTTTGGCGAATGCTGGAGGTGTGACTGTGAGTTATTTTGAGTTGGTTCAAAATGAGGCAAATTTCTATTGGACTGATGAGGAGGTTCAGGAGCGTTTGAAGCAAATCATGGTTGAGTCCTGGAAAAATGTTTGCAAGATTGGGAAAAAACATAATTGCACTTTGAGACAGGCTGCGTTTATTGCGGCGATGAAGAGATTGGAGGGGACAATTAAAGCCAGGGGCTTTAATTGAGTACCTAGTCCTTAGTACCTAGTCCCTAGTGGTGGTGTTTTCGCTTCGCGAAAACGGGTTGATAGTACTTCCCCGCCATGGCGGGGTGTGGTGTTTTGCCTTCGGCAAAACGTTTATAGTATTTGACGCTTTCCGTGTTTGTGATGTAGGATGGCGTCCTGTTTTTAACCCAAAAAATTATGAGTGTAAGCAAATTATCTGAGGGATCTCGAAGTGTGCGTAATGCTTTGTTGTTGATGGCGGGGTTGATTGTAGGTTCTGGGTGCGCTTCGCCTCAGACTGTCAAAACGTGCGAAGCTAATGTAAATGACCCCTCATGGCGATCGCAATATCCCATCCCGGAAGCAGTTTTGGATAATGAAACTGCCTTGATGGGCTTTTGTGCGTCTCTTAATTCACGCCTTATTCAACAATGTGTGCGATTGCCGGATATTGAAGAGATTGGCGAGAATGATAATGATTATTTCTGTTTCCCTGCTATAGATTAATTCCATTTGAATTCCCTATCCCCTTGTGCGATATTGGAATTGCCTTCTAATTTTTAACTCAAGATAAATATGCCCCATAGAATTGAAGTTGGTTCGCTGGTTCCTGATACTCGAGCGAGCGTTCGCAAAGGTCAACTGCGTCAGTTGGATTTTGGCGATAAGATCCAGGACGTGAATATTATTGATGTTTATACGACTGATAAAGATTTTTCTGATGATGACCTTAAGAAGATCGGTAGCGCTTTAACGAACCCTGTGACTCAGGGTTTTTCTGTTGATAAGGCTTATGAAATGCCGGCGTTTAATTGGGCTGTGGAGGTTGGATTTTTGCCTGGTGTGACTGACAACGTTGGGCACACTTCCCAGGAGATTGCCGAGGATTTGCTCTCAGTTAAGTTTGAAGGGCAGGAAGCTGTTTATACTTCGCAGGTGACTTTTATCAAAGGTGATCTTACGCGAGAGCAGGCACAGGAAGTTGGTGAATCGATGGCGAACAAGCTGATTCAGAGGATTCATGTGAAGTCGGCGAGTGAGTATGAGCAGGATGGGGGGATGGATACGATTGTACCGCGAGTTGATTTACATCATGAGCCGGGGGTTGATGATGTTGATCTTGATTTGCCTGATGAAGAGCTGATTAAGCTGGGTAAACAAGGTGTGCCGAATGAAGATGGGACTCGTCGTGGGCCGCTTGCACTTGATTTAGATTCTTTGCATACGATTCGCGATCACTTTAAGAAACTTGGGCGTAAGCCAACCGATGTGGAGATGGAGTCTTTGGCTCAAACCTGGTCGGAGCATTGTAAGCATACGATTTTTGCGGCGCATATGGATGAGATTGAGGATGGGATTTATCAGCATTATATTAAGAGGGCGACGAATGAGATTCGTGAGGCTAAGGGTGATGATGATTTTTGTGTCAGCGTGTTTAAGGATAATTCGGGTGGGATTGTTTTTGATGAAAATTGGGTCGTTACGGATAAGGCTGAAACCCATAATAGTCCGTCGGCTCTTGATCCTTTTGGCGGGTCGATCACGGGGATTGTTGGTGTGAATCGGGATACTATTGGTTTTGGAAAAGGTGCTAAGCCGGTTGTGAATAAGTATGGGTACTGTTTTGCGGATCCGTCGGATGTTTCGCCTCTTTATAAGGGGGAAGGGAAAACGCAAAAGATGCTTCCTCCGAGGAGGATTATGGATGGGGTGATTGATGGGGTGAATGTTGGGGGGAATTGTAGCGGGATTCCGACTCCTCAGGGTTGGATGTATTTTGATGATCGATATAAAGGTAAGCCGCTTGTTTTTGTTGGGACTGTTGGGTTGATGCCGAGGGATGTTTGTGGGACTCCTGGATGGGAGAAAAAAGCACAGCCCGGCGATAAAGTGATTGTGACTGGAGGCCGTGTTGGACAGGATGGAATTCATGGGGCTACTTTCTCTTCTGAAGCGATGGATAGTGGAAGTCCGATGGGCGCAGTGCAAATTGGCGATCCGATCACTCAAAAGAAGATGAGCGATGCGATCGTGAAGGAGGCGCGTGATTTAGGTTTATATAACAGTATTACTGATAACGGTGCTGGAGGGATTTCTTGTAGTGTTGCGGAGATGGCGAAGGAGTGTGGCGGTTGCTATGTTGATCTTGATGCAGTTCCTTTGAAGTATCCTGGGCTTGATCCTTGGCAAACTTGGATCAGTGAGTCACAGGAGAGGATGACTCTTTCTGTGCCGCCTGAGAAAGTTGACGAGTTTTTGGAGTTGATGGAGAGGCGTGGAGTTGAGGCGACAGTTATTGGTGAATTTACAGATTCCGGAAAGTGTGAAGTTACCTATAAAGGCAAGAAGATCATGGATCTTGAACTGGATTTCTTGCATGATGGGCTGCCGGATAAAACTTTGACAACAACTTATACGAAGGAGACTCATGATGAGCCTACTGCTCCGTGTCCTGAGGATTTGACTGAGACGATGCATGCGATGATCTCGCGTTTGAACGTGGCGAGTTATGATTTTATTTCACATCAATACGATCATGTGGTTCAAGGTGGGCATATTATTGGGCCTCTTCAAGGGAAGGGTCGCGTGAATACTCGTGCTTCTGTTGCGGCGCCTGTTCTTGATAGCGTGAAAGGGGTTGTGATGTCGCAGGGTATTAATCCGCGATATAGCGATATTGATACTTATCACATGGCAGCGTGTGCGATAGATACTGCTGTGCGTGGAGCTGTTTCGGTCGGTGTGAATTTCGACAAATTGGCGCTGATGGATAATTTTTGCTGGTGTAGCTCGGATGATCCTGAGCGTCTTGGCCAGCTTAAGGAGGCTGCTCGTGCGTGTTATGACTATGCGACTAAGTATGGGACGCCGTTTATTTCAGGTAAGGATAGTATGTTTAATGATTTTAAAGGTTATAACGAGGATGGTGAGGCGGTGAAAATCTCTGTGCCGCCTACTTTGCTTGTTTCTTCTTTTGGAATTACTGATGATTATCGGAAAAGTGTGAGCCTGGATGCGAAGTTTGCTGGGGATTTGGTTTTTGTGATTGGTGAAACTCTTGAAGAGATGGGAGGAAGTGAGTATTTTAATCATCTTGGTTTTGTTGGGAATAATGTGCCGAAGGTTGATGCTGAGAAGGCGGGTGCGATTTATCGTGCTGTTTGTGAGGCTATTGAAAAAGGATTGATTGCTTCGTGTGAAAGTGTTGCGATTGGTGGGCTTGGAGTTTCGTTGATGAGGGTTGCGATAGCTGGTGGGCTTGGGATGGACATTGATTTCGGTGAAATTCAGTCGCGGCCGGATTATATGTTGTTTTCGGAAAGCCAAAGCCGGTTTGTGGTGACTGTTAGCCCGAAGAATCGTTATCAGTTTGAGCGGGTTTTTAACGGATTGCCTTTGTTTGCGATTGGTGAGGTGCGGGAGGATGATAAGTTCAGTGTGAAGGGGTTGGTTGAGACTGATGTTGCGACTTTAGATAAATTTTATCGTTTACCATTTAAAGGTTTCTAGACTTGGAGAGTGGAGACTGGGAGACTTGAAAATAGACTGGGAGATTGGAGACGTGGAGACTTGAAAATTTTAATCACTAAATTATAAATTATGGTAGCTGAAGAACCTACAACCAGCGAAATACTAACTTTGGAGCAAGCAGAAGCGCTGCTCGATGAGAAAACTTGGCCTGATGGCGGCCATATTGCTCTTCCTGTAGAAAATCCTGGACCTCAAACTGGCGAATATGATCCTAGTGCTTGGGATCAGGAAGCAACGCCTAGAAAAGTTCTAGCTGATAAACTTGGCAAACTTCCGCATGAAGTAACGGGGCAGGATTTAGCTGAACACTGGAATAACATAGTTCTTGGTTTTACTCCTACAGGTGATCAAGATCCGCAAGCAACTTTATTGGATGCTGTTACTCCTTGTCCTGCACTGTCTGATGATGAGCTTTCTGAATTACCAACTGAAGCTTGGGTACTACCAGAGGTTTTTGAACCCAAATAATCCACTAATTTTCAAACAATATGAAACCAAAAGTTATTGTAATGTCAGGTTACGGAATTAATTCCGAGATGGAGACGGCGCACGTCTTCGAGAAGTCGGGGGCGGAGACTGAGATTGTGCATGTTAATGATGTGATTGATGGCCAGAAGAAGCTTGCGGATTATCAGATTTTGGTTTTCCCTGGAGGTTTTGCTCATGGGGATGACACCGGGTCTGGGAACGCTTACGCGAACAAGGTTCGTGATAATCTTTGGGAAGATGTCGTGGAGTTTGTTAGTGGCGATAAGCTTGTTGTTGGAATTTGTAATGGATGTCAGGTTTTGGCGAATTTGGGACTGATTCCAGGTTTTGAAGGTGAATATGGTGAGCGGAAAGTTGCGATGATGCATAATTCTACGGCTAGGTATGAATGTCGATGGATTGATATGAAGGTTCAAAGTGAGAAATGTGTTTGGACTCGCGGGATTGATACTGTGAGGTGTCCTGTTTCGCATGGTGAGGGACGTTTTTATATGAATGATGATGTTTTGGCTAAATTAAAAGAGGGCGATCAGGTGGCTTTTCGATATGTAAAGCCTGATGGCGAGGTTGCTGGCGGTGAATTTCCTTATAATCCTAACGGTGCTGTCGATGATATTGCTGGAATTTGTGATCATACGGGGAAAGTGCTTGGATTGATGCCGCATCCGGAGAGGAATTGGAATTTTTATAATCAAGATAATTGGACTCTTATTAAGGAAAAGGCTGAGCGCGAGGGGGTTGCGCTGCCTGAGGAGGGGCAAGGGATGCAGATGTTTAGGAATGGGGTGGAGTGGTTTAAGTAGAGTGGAATGTCGAATGTGGAATTTGGAATGTGGAATTTCCCTCGTGTTTTTTTAAGGAAAATTTAAGGTCGACCTGGTATAAACAGGTTTATGAGGGTTTATCGAATAAAAGTAAAAAAACTGACGGGGACTAATTATGCCGAAGTATTCAAAAAAGCTTTCGGCCTTTATTCTACAATCAGAAAACGTAGCAAAAGAAGAGCCTACGTAAGGTCCGCCTATTTCAGGAAAGACAAGATATTTCTACCCTTGTTTTGGCAACATCTGCGAGACAAACATCACAAAGACAGGATACGCAGATTGAAATTCTTCCCCTGTGCTGTTGAATTAATGCGTCATTCAAGATTCGATCCAGCTTCAATAGAAAATTGTGATCGGAAATCAGAAATCTTACATAGGTTCACGGGTATCACCTCTGAAAATGAAGTGTTTTATGTGCAAATCAAAGAGAATAAAAGAAATGGACAAAAACACCTTATTTCAGTGTTCCCACACGGGAGATAACAAAGAGAAAAAACCTTCCGCCAGGTGGAGGCTTATAAACCTCGGCCGAAAGCTTTCTCTAATTAAAGAGTAGCAAATTTATGCGTAAAAATCAAGTTTTTCCCTTAATACAACATGGATTTTTCAAGCTTTCTGCTTTAGAATCGCATCACATTGATTTTTAATCTTCCAACCCATGACAACATACGCAGATTCCGGAGTCGATATCGAACTTGGCGATGATGCCTCGAAGGTGATGTATGAGGCGGCGAAGCTGACCTGGGAGAATCGCAAGGGCCTTCTTGGGGAGGTTGTGACGCCTAAGGATGATTTTTCTGGGGTTCGGGTTATTAATGTGGGCGATTTGCCTGAAGGAACTGTGATGAATATGGGTTTTGATGGGGTTGGGACTAAGGTTGAGCTTGCTGAGCGGCTGGGTCGTCATGATACTGTTGCTTTCGATTTGTTTGCGATGGTTTGTGATGATGCTGTTGTGTATGGCGGTGAGCCTGTTCTTGTTGGCTCGATTCTAGATGTAAATAAGCTTGATCTTGAGGTCGTAAAGCAGTTGGCTGTAGGCTATATCGCTGCTGCTAAGGCTGCTCGGGTTGCTGTTGTGAATGGTGAAATTGCTGAGCTTGGTGGGCGAATTTCAGGTTATGGTGAGCATAATTATAATTGGGGGGCGAGCGTGATTTGGTTTGGTGATAAGGAAAAGCTTTTTACAGGTGATGAGATTAAGGTTGGCGATCGGATTGTGACTTTGCATGAGAAAGGTTTTCGGTCGAATGGTTTTTCTTTATTGAGGAAAATTTTGCTCGATGAGTATGGCGAGGATTGGCATGAGGCTGAGCTTAATGGTAAGAAAATTGGTGAGCTTGCGCTTGAACCTTCTCAAATCTATTGCAGTGCGGTTTGCGATATGATGAAAGTGTGCGAGGTTCATGGAGTTTCGCATATAACCGGTGGCGGAATCCCTGGGAAGTTGGGTCGTGTTTTGAATCGTGCCGGATTGGGGGCTCGGCTTACTGATTTATATGAACCTTGTGAGCTGATGAAGCATTGTGCTGAAATCGGTGGCGTTGCCCGCGATGAAGCTTATCGAACCTGGAATATGGGAAATGGGATGATGGTGATTGTTGCGCCTGGTTCAGAAGATGAGGTGGTTCGAATTGCTGGTGAGCACTCCCTTGAGGCGAAGGTTTGTGGGGAAGTTTGTGAGGGAGGTGGGATTGAGTTTTAGGTTGCGTTTTGGAGAGAGTCATAGTATCTTTTTTCCTTGTTTTTAATCTGTAATAAATGAGACAAAGTTTTGAAAGAGTTCGTCAAGGGGCTAGTGCAGCGTTTATGAAGGTTGTAGATGCTTTTGTCCCCCAGATGAATGTTGTCGTTCCACCTCTTCCTGCAGTACAAGATAACGGACAAAGTTCTAATGGTTGCCCTTTATTCGAGTGGACTATGCCTGATACGAGTAATGGTGGTGGGATGCCAATGCCGTATTTGTTAAAATCTCCTCTTAGCGGTTCCTATTCTCGTGCTTCAGATGTCCGGGAAGAGCCTAGTGAGATTGTTGTTGCTGAGTCTCCGTTAGACAGAGGCATGACACATAGAAAAGCTTTACACGTATTAAGGATGGCATATGGTGGGCAAGCAAAAGATAGGCTTGTAGACCCGCTGGCAGATGAAAATGCCAGGAAAGCATTTAAATACCTTGCCGACAAGCTTCTCCCCCAGTTCCAAGGCCAACGGGGACGATATGATAATGATTTTCTTAGAAGTCGTGCTGGTCGTTTTTTGGCTGCGGCTGATCACACAGTACGTCCTCAAAGGAGGTATGCTTTACGTGGATCAACAGCAAGAAAGAGACGAGCTAGAGAGGCAAATGATTCATGGCCTCAGAATGATGGTTTTGATCATTCGGACTGGGAGAATTTTGATCCTTGGAGGAAAGAACAATTGATAGACGTTGTCACATGGGCAATTAGTCATTTGCAAGATGTATATTCTTCTGGCGAACTCGGCAGATTTTGCATCGATGATGGAGACAGTTTAACTGAAGTAGAGGAGGCTGCTAATGAGTTATATGCTTTTTGTTTAGAAAGTTCTGCAAGACTTTCTGACGATGACGACGCATTTGCGAGGGTTGAACCATGTATAGAGGAGCTAGAGGCAGTCTTGCTGGGCGCAGAAGTGACTGGAGCCCAAGAGGAACAGCCGCCTGCCCCATTGGAAGAAATACAGGAGAGGATACTCGATTTTGCGAGTTTTTTGGAGGATACTTTTTTCGATGAACTTACTTTAGCTTTTGAAATCATACGATCTGGCAAGGATTTTCCAAGATTAATGACCCTGCCTGAAGCTTATAGAGTATTACGCAATACTCAGCATCGTATTTTGCAAGCTTTAAGTGATATTGATGCTTTACCATCTCCTATCTCGATTACTCATTCTGGCACTTTGCTTGATAGGGTTGAGGATTCTGATGCTTTGGGAAAGGTGATTAATGGTATTTTAGGCTCTATACATGAAGTTCTTTCAGGCAACCGATCACAAAATCTTGTAGTTTATCCCGATTTAGAAGCTGAACATCTCGAATTTATCAGAACTGTCGGGATGAATGATGCTGATGCTTTGGTCGGACGTCTTGCTGCCGCTCAAAGAAATGCGTATTTATTAACTTTTAGGTTGCGACGTGGTGAAGTTGATGGGTCGGAAGCTTTGGATGCATTACGTGGTGTCCAAGCTGGATGTTGGCATCTTGAAAGAGCAATCGAAGAGGTTCGTGAGTTGCTTCGTTCTGGTGGTTAGATTTGATTTCGAATAGAGCCATGGTATCTTCTTCCCCTATCCTATTTTGTTTTTCCGCAACCCCAAATAAATCATCATAGCAACGAACGCTATGGTGCCTAATTTGCCTCCGAATCCTTGGAAGAACGGAGTCGCAACCAGAAAGACCATTCCTGAGATTAGGCCGACTAATGATTTTGCGAATCTTCTTTTGACAATATGAAATGAGCTCATTCCGGCGAAAGAGGCTGCGAAGATTGCTTCCGAGAGAACGGCGAATTGAGGGAAGAGGATCCTTATGACCCCGGCAATTAACCCGATGATTGCGGATCCGACGACTGCGTTGCCTTTGGCGAGTCCTTTTGTTTTTTCCCTTATTTTTAAGCGTTTTCTTACGCAAAAAGTGGCATTGACCCCGATGATTGCCACTAAGATTACTGCGAAAATTGTGCTGATTTCTAATGATGAGATTTTGTAAATTTCTTTATCCAGTAGGAACGGCAAGTTGATGATTAAGATTGATAAAAAAGCGATAAATCCAGCTTTACCTCCAACTTTTGGGATTTTGGGACCGAGAAATATTTTTATCAAAGCAGCTATTACGGCTGCCCCTATCAAAAACAGACCTGATGGGAGAATTTCAAGAGAAGACATTCCTACGAATGATCCGCAATAAGCTGGTATCGAGTATTTGGGCAAAAGAAGGCCGAAAATAATTCCGACTACGGCAGCGGAAAACACAAAGTTGGTTTCAAGCCCAACAAAATGCGCAATTAGTGCACCGGCTAGCAATGCGAGGAATGTGTAGATGTGTTTGGTCATGGCAGTGGAATCATATGATGAAGTGAAACGATTCGAACTCCGGCAAAACACCATCTCTTCTCACTTCTGCTTTCTGCTTTCTCATTATTTTACACCGCTTTCCCCCACCCTATTTTGGTACGCAGCATCTTATAGTAACGCTTGTTTGTGATGCGAACTAGGTTGGCGCGGCGGCTGGATTTGCGAATTTTGATTTCGTCGCTGTATTTGAGTGGGAGGATGACTTGGCCGTCGAGGGTGAGGCCGATGTCGTTGTCGGAGTAACGGCGTTCTGTTTCGATTTTTATGTTTAATTGGCGATTGTTTGGGATTACGATCGGTTTTGTGGTCAATGCGGAGGGGCAAATCGGTGTCATGATGAAGGCCGACAGGCTTGGATGTATGATTGGGCCTCCTGCCGATAGGGAGTGGCCTGTTGAACCTGTTGTTGTTGCTACGATTACTCCGTCTGCTTTGAATCGAATCATTTTTCGTTGGTCTATTGTGACTGAAAGCTCGATTAGTCGAGCGAAATTTCCCTGATTAATTACTGCATCGTTGAGTGCGAGGAAGGTTTTGAATTTTTTCCCATCTCTATAAACCGTGGTACGGAGGAGATCGCGGTCATCGATTTTGTAGTGACCTTTAAAAACCTTGTCTAGTACATCGAATATTTTTTCAGCTTTATGCACTTCTGTAAGAAATCCGACCGTTCCCAGATGTACGCCCAGTATTATTGGATTGGGTTTTTTACCCATTTCTCTAACCGCTTTCAGGAGGGTTCCGTCGCCGCCGAGGGTTATGATCAAATCCATATCTCGCATCTGTTTGGCACGGGTCATGTGATTCTCGCGACCCCCGAGGCAATTTGCGATTCTTGTGTCGTATTTAACCACTTCCACATGCTTCTTGAGGTATCTGATGACTTTTTTGATATAAGTTTTGCGTCCATCAAGGTTGCTGCGGCCGACGAGGCCGACTTTTTGGATGCGTTTTTTGTGATTTTTGTGATTTTGAGTCATGAGGGGGTTGGTTACTTGTGGTTAGTTTATATTTTTACCATGAAAAACACAACGCGGTTGACAGGCTCGCGTGGATGTCTTATGATTTCCTCCTTTGTATTTTTAACTTAAAAAAACATGTCACTTTCAAATTCAGCCAGGGCGTTTAGCGTATTGGCACTAGCGGGATGTTCCGATTATGATTTACACGATGCACCTGTCCCACCAACTGAGCCTACATCTGAAGCTATTCTTGAAGAACCGGAAGAAGATTTACCTGAACCGGAATGTATGGTTTATGCTGATCGGGTTGGGGAACGTGAAGCGTTCGAGTCTGATGGCGAGATTGGAAAGGTTAGGACTGATGTTTGGGTTCATGGTCGTGAAGATGAAGATGGAAAGTGGATTCGAGGAAAGAATCGTACAGCTTATGAAGACCTTGATTCTGAGATTCGTGCTGTGTTGGAGCCACATCGAAAAGCTTTTATTGCTGAAGCTAAGAAGCAAGCTGCTCGTGTTCGAAAAGCTGGAGGATTTTGTAATCTTAGAGAACTACACTCATGTGAGGGCAGTCATTGGTCTTGTGATCAGCGACTTGGTGGACGTCTGGGGGAAATAACAGCGGAAGCCAGGGCAGCTCTGACAGAAGCCGGATTTGAGCATGTAAATACGTGGTGGCGTGCGGATCTTGGACGTACCGAATGTGAAGCGGCACAAGTCCCCCCATTTACATATGATGACTTTCCTACAGGGGATTTAAGCGGTATGCGAGAACGTTATACAGCAGCTCTTGCTGAGTGGAATCGTCTTTGTGCTGAAGCGCAAGGGGGCCTGCTTACTACCGAGATGGTCGATAACCCTTGGCGTCCTGCACAACTTCTTGTTGAAAGAGGCCGAATTTTATCAAGTGGTATGACCGCGGAAGCTCTTGCTGAGGCTCAGGTTTATTGGAGAAGCGGATGCACTACAGATCAACCTTCGGATGCACCTTTAACTGATATGGAGGAAGAGCAGTTTTTGGGATCACATCTTCTAGCTTATTATGCTTTTGGAGAACCTAATGAATATGATGGGCACGACGATTCTTTTTGGGATTGTCCTACAAATGCTGCTTTTACCAATGGCGGATGGTCTCGAGACTACGATTGTGGAATAGTCTTTCAATGCGTTCCTCGAGAAGGAGCCGTTGTCCTTGAAACATGGGACCATAGGTTGCCTGGAGATAGAGGGGTTTATTATTCGGTTGCAACAGGTGAGCCGGTTGAGCAGTAGAATGTTTTTTGAGAAATTTTCAAGAAGATTTTAGTCTCTTCTCTTTGTTTTTTCGCATGTAGATGCTTTAATACTGGTGATTTAATATTTGCCTATGAGGAATCTTAAAACTGCGTTTTCACGGCTTTCCCGCCCGAAAAAAGTCGTTTTGGTAACCAGTGTTCTGATTGTTTTGAGCTGCATAATGCCATGGTATCAGGACTTGAGTGTTTATGGTGTTGGGGATACTTATCTTGGCGTTACTGGGCCGCTTTTTCTGGCTGGAGTTTTTATTTTAGCTCTGTCGGGATTTACTGCGCTCATGATTGGGATGCCGATGATGGGTAAACGTTTCCTTAAACTGCCTGTAAAGGGTTCGCTGATTGCGATGATTGCAGGAGTGCAGTCGCTATTTTTGCTTCTTATTGCTAATAGTGTTTTTTATCATTCAAAATTCGGAGTTAGCATTTCCCACAAGGAGCCTGGATTTGGAATGACTATTGCGCTTTTGGCTACTATCGGTCTTGTTTTGGGAAGTTATTTTTGGTTTAAAGAGGAGTTTGCTTATAAAGGTTTCAATGAGGAGGTTGGACGGAAAGAGCCTTTGATTAGGATGAAATCAGAAATTGAGAGAGAGCAACGAACTGTTAGCGAGGAACCTTATGGGAAGAAGCAGCCTTTGCGGGGTTTTGGGTTTCCTGCTAGTGAGAAGATTAGTGAAAAAGGAGAGAGTGATAAAAATGAGAAAAGTGGTGAAGTCACTGTTGAGGAGGCTGAGAAAACAAATCAGATGCCCGGACATGGTGGTAAGGAGGAGAATATGAAGATCCGAATGGATTTGTAGACTTGGAGACGTGGAGACGTGAAGACTTGGTATTTATAACCTTATAAATATGGCTGAGGAGAAGAAAAATTCAGTTTCCAATATTCTGTTCTTCTGCCGCGATTGTCAGAAAGTTGTTGCAGAACCTAAGAAGGTTGGGAGCAAATATGTTTATAAGTGCTCCGTCTGTGATGGGAAGAATGTTGCTTTTGGAACCAAGAAGAGTATTTGTGATTATTTTCATTTGAAAGACAGGGATTTGGGGTAGTGTGGAATTTCGAATTTCGAATTTCGAATGTTGAATGTCGAATGTCGAATTTGGGATTGTTTTTGTATTGAGCGGCTCTAGCGCAGCACAAAAATAACCGCGTTTTTTTAAGGAAAATTTAAGGTCGATGTGCTATTTTCCCTGTTGCGTCAATAAATTTTTTATAAAAAAAGAAAAAAGTGTTGACGGTGAGGTTTTACTCACCTATATTGGATTCGCTTACAGTCTGAGAAGATAATAACAACTATTGATCCTTACTATAAAATCATTTCGCCAAAGGCGAAATACCATCACTGCAAACTGCAAGTTGCAAGTTGCAAACTAACAAACATTTAACCCAAAATGAAATGGCAGACACAAAACAAAATGAAGGTCGCGCTAAGGCGCTGAACCTTGCTCTCGAACAAATCGAGAAAAATTATGGCAAAGGCGCGATAATGCGCATGGGAGAGGTTTCTAAAATCAATGTTGAGACTATCCCCACAGGCTCACTGTCACTTGATATCGCTCTTGGCGGCGGTGTTCCGAAAGGGCGTGTATTGGAAATTTTTGGCCCTGAGAGTAGCGGCAAAACAACTCTCGCTCTTCATATCGTCGCGGAATGTCAGAAAGGTGGCGGACAAGCTGCCTTTGTTGATGCTGAGCATGCGCTCGATCCTGAATATGCGCAGAAAATCGGCGTCGATGTGGAGAACATGCTGGTTTCTCAACCTGATACCGGCGAGCAAGCTTTGGAAATCACGGAGACGTTGGTTCGCAGCAATGCTGTTGATATTGTCGTTGTAGATTCTGTTGCTGCGCTTACTCCTCGTGCTGAAATTGAGGGCGAAATGGGTGATGCACATATGGGATTGCAAGCCAGGCTCATGAGTCAGGCCCTTCGGAAGCTTACTGCTGCGATTTCCAAGTCCAAGACTACAGTCATTTTCATCAATCAGATTCGTATGAAGATTGGCGTGATGTTTGGTAACCCTGAGACTACACCTGGCGGGAATGCTCTTAAGTTTTATTCTTCTGTTCGTATGGATATTCGACGAATTGGCAAGATTGAAGGTGCGATTGAGGGCGGCAAGGAGCTTGTTGGGAATCGTGTGAAGGTAAAGGTTGTCAAAAACAAGGTTGCTCCCCCATTCAAGGTGGCCGAGTTTGATATTATGTATAACAAAGGAATTTCGACTAGTGGGGATATTATTGATCTCGGTGTTCAGTATGAATTTGTGAGGAAGTCTGGTGCGTTCTTCAGCTATGGTGAGACCAAGCTTGGTCAAGGACGGGAGAATGCTAAGTCGTTCCTCGAGTCTAACAAGAAAATGATGACGGAGATTGAGAAAAAGGTTAAAGATAAGCTGATGGCATGAAGACTCTTTACGACAAACTGATGAATTATGCGTTTCGGGCGCTTGAAAGGCGTGATATGACCAGTGCTGAGATGCGTGGGAAGCTGATGGATCGTTCCCGGAAGATTCTGAAGGTGAAGGAGCTTGAGGATGATGATTATTCGCTTATTGATGACGTGGTTCGTCGTCTGGAGGAGCTTGATATGATCGATGATGCGCAGTTTATTGAGCATTTTATCAATACGAAGACCCTTTTGAATCCACAGGGCAAGTTTGGTTTGCGGACTAAGCTTCGGCGCAAAGGGATTGAGCCTGAGTTTTTTGAGCAGATGTGGGAGATGCTGGGGGTTGATGAACGGGAGGCGCTGGATCGTGCTTGTGAGAATTTTATAAGGAAGAAAGGGGCTATCGATTCGCAGAAGCAGAAAATGCGATTGATGAGGTATTTAGCGTCGAGAGGTTTTAATGGAGGCGGGATTTATATGAAGATTACTGAACTAGGGCCGTGAATTGCGTGAATTCACGCGTTTTGACGTTGACTAATCTGTTATAATCTGGCACAGTATTAGCGATTTGAGATTATGTAGCCAGGATTTAAGAGATCCTGGTTTTTTTGTTAGCTTGCAACTAGCAACTTGCAGTTTGCAGCTAGGAATAAATTATTTTTAACTCAACATAACCATGCAAACACAATTTTTGGCGGCAATAAATCAGCTTGCCGATGAAAAAAATATCCCTAGAGATGCGGTTTTGGATATCGTAAAGGCGGCTCTCAAGACGGCTTACAGGAAAGATTTTGGTAATCGCGATCAGAATATAGAAGTTGATATCGATGAAAAGACCGAGTCTGCGACGATTTATCATGTCAAAACAGTCGTAAAAAGCGTTGATGAAGACCCCGAGAACGAACTTACTGTTGCTCAAGCCAAGAAGATTAAGAAAAACGCCAAAGTTGGGGATGAAATCCGCATTGAGGTGACTCCGATGGAAGGTTATGGACGAATCGCTGCGCAATCTGCTAAACAGGTTATTATTCAGCGAATTCAAGAGGCGGAGCGCGATCTTATGTACGAGAATTTCAAGGATCGCGAGAACGAGCTTATCAATGCTCTTGTGCATCGTGTTGAGAATAATCAGGTTTTTGTGGATTTGGGAAAAATCACTACCCTACTTCCGCGTGATCAACAGATTCCAGGTGAGAGATATTACGGTGGCCAGAGAATTAAGATTTATCTCGATAAAGTTGTAAAAACCACGAAAGGGCCGCAACTTCTGATTTCCCGAACGCATCCGAATCTTATCAGGCAACTGCTTGAGCTTGAGATTCCGGAAATTAAGGAGGGCGTTGTGGAGGTTAAAGGTGTTGCTCGTGATCCTGGTATCCGATGTAAAATCGCTGTTACTTCCAATGACGAAAAGATTGATCCGATCGGAGCTTGTGTTGGGCAAAAAGGTGTTCGTGTTCAGAACGTCACGAATGAGCTGCACGGTGAGCGTATTGATGTTATCGAGTGGGCAGAAAAAATCGAGGATTTTATAAAAAGGGCTCTTGCTCCTGCCGAGGTTGCTAAGATTGTTCTTGATGAAGAAGGAAAGCGTGCTTCCGTGTATGTAAATCCCGATCAACGGGCTCTTGCAATCGGCAAACAAGGTCAAAATGTTCGTTTGGCTTCTTATCTAACCGAGTGGGAAATCGATATTTTGGATGTTTCGGATATGCCGGAAGAACAGGCTAAGGTCGCCAAGCAGAAGAAGGAAGTTATGGAAATCGAGTCTCTTGGTGTTTCCGAAGACGCTGTTTCCAAGTTGGCAGCCGCGAATTTGACGCTTGTTGAACAGGTAAAAGGACTCACTGCGAAGGACTTGCAGGATGTTGAAGGAATTACGGAAGAAGAGGCTGAGGAGATTGTGGAGGCGTTGAAGAAAGTGAAGTAGATTGCAACTTGCAACTAGCAGATGGCAGTATTGGGCCCTTCGCTTCGCTACGGGCTGTTGCCTTTGAACCTGTTTTGTGGTAGAATATATAGATATTTTTGAATCTAAACCATGGCAGAACAACAGGTTAGTGGTCAACAAGGTGATGCGGCGCAAGCTCAACCTGCTAAGCCTGCAGCTCCGGCGGCAGCTGGAACCGGCAGCGCTCATGTCGATCAAATCAACCGAGACTTTAAGGAGAAGGCCGTAGCCGAGAAGGCGAAGGTTATGAAGATGGATTATGCGAATATCGGTGCGATGCCGATTAATCCTGATTACCTTAATCTTGTTCCTCGGGATGAGGCTAAGGAAGCTTTTGCGATTCCTTTTTTCCGGGTTGGGAAGAAGATTCGGATCGCTATTGCGCATCCTACGAATCCGAAGACTTTGGGGATAATTAAGCGGTTTAAGGATGAGGGGTATCAGATCAATATTAATCTTGCGAGTGAGGAGGGTATTTTGGAAGCTTTGAAAAATTATGAGTCGACCGAGTTTCAGGAAGAGAAAAAAGAGGTCGAAAATATTGTTGATGAGGGTGCGATTGAGGCTTATGAGGAGGAGATTGAAGGTTTGCAGCAGCTTAAGGATAAGCTTTCTGAGGTTACTGCAGAGGAGGCACTCAATCTTATCAGTGTTGGCGCGATGAAGACGGGGGCTTCGGATATTCATTATCAGCCGGAGGATAAATATACTGCTGTTCGGTTCCGAATTGATGGGGTTTTGCAGGAGATTTTTCAGATGGATAAAAAGACTTATTCGTACCTGACGAATCAGCTCAAGTATCAGTGTAAAATGAAGCTGAATGTGGCGACTGAGCCGCAGGATGGGCGATATTATTTTAATTTTAATAAAAGGAAAGTTGATGTGAGGGTTTCGGCTTTGCCGACTGAGTATGGGGAGACTTTTGTTTTGCGTCTTTTGGATAGCGGGAAAAAGGCTCTTGATTTTGAGACTATGGGTTATGTTGGGCGAAATCTTGAACTGGTAAAAGGTGCTACTGCGATTGCGAATGGGATGGTGCTGGTTACAGGTCCTACTGGATCTGGTAAGACGACGATGCTTTATGCGATGCTTAGGCAATTTAATAAGCCTGAGGCTAAGATTGTGACGCTTGAGGATCCGATTGAGTATCATCTCGAGAATGTGGCGCAAAGTCAGATTAATGAGAAGCGTGGATATTCGTTTGGTTCTGGATTGAGGGCGATTTTGAGGCAGGATCCGGACGTTGTGATGCTTGGTGAGATCCGTGATCTTGAAACTGCTGAAACTGCGGCACAAGCGGCTCTTACGGGTCACGTTTTGCTGAGTACTTTGCATACAAACAGTGCCGTTGATACGATCCCTCGTCTTTTAAATATCGGTTTGCAACCTTACATGGTGGCGCCTGCGATTCATACGATTGTTGCGCAAAGGTTGGTGCGTGTGGTTTGTAAGGAGTGCGGGCAGGACGAGGCCGTTAAGGATTCAGAGAAGGAAGAGATTGAGAAAGTTTTGGCTGGTGTGAGGACGGTTGCGCCGGATATGGTGCTTGAAATACCTGCGACGATTAAGAATGCCACTGGCTGTCCGAAATGCAGTCATACAGGTTACAGTGGTCGAACTGCGATTGCTGAGGTCTTTGTTTTTGATGATACGATTCGTGATTTGATTCTTGGGAAAAAGAGTTCACGGGAGATTCTTGAGGCTGCGAGGGCTCAGGGGATGTTGACGCTGAAGGAGGATGGAATGCTTAAGGTGATTGCGGGGCAGACGACGCTGAATGAGGTGTTTAGGGTGGCGTCGGATTAGTGTGGAGTGAGAAATCAGAAAGCAGAAGTGAGAAGTGATGGAGTTTTCGCTTCGCGAAAACGGTTATTAGTATGCTTGACGCCTGTTCGGCGTCTGTGATGGAGTTTTCGCGGAGCGAAAACGTTGATATTAGACTACTAATTAACCCTAGCATCCTAACTACCTAGTGCCTAAAACGCGAATGCTGAATGTCGAATGTCGAATGTTGAATTTGGAATGTCGAATGCTGAATGTCGAATGTCGAGATCCGAATTTCCAAATTCCACATTCGAGATCCGAAATTCGAAATCCGAGATTCGAAATCCGAGATTCGAGATTCAAGATCCGAGATTACAGCCCGAAATGTTTTCTTAAATAACCTCGCACTTTACGTGATGTTGGGTTTTTGTGGTTGATTTTTTGAGATAATTCCTATATGATTTATGTAGAAAAGACTTTCGGCCCGTAGTTTATATACTACACTAAGCGGAAGGTCTTTTTTTATTGCTCCGGGAAGATGGAGATCAAATATTTTCGCCTTGAGCGTTTATCTTCTTTTATTTGAACATAAAAAAGCTCATTGTCTTTTGTGACACCTGCGAATCTATGTAAAATTTCGTTTGGTTTATTTGGGTTTTCCTTTGACCTTGGTGTAAATCTGCTATAGCGAATTACTTCCATTGCGGCAGCATAAAATCTTAATCGCCTCATTCTGTCTTGCCATTTTTTTTCGAAAAGGTGATGCCAAAACAGTGTCAAGAAGATTTTATCTTTATTGAAATATGCAGATCTTATGTATGGTGTTCTTTTGCTTCTTTTTTTGATCCCCATATAAATATCAAAAGCTTTTTTGCGAACTTCGTGAAAGTCAGTACCTGATAACGTTTCTGATTTTGTTTTATATGCTCTCATCACATCCGAATAAAATGCATCGCCCCTACGTTCTTGACTTGGCCGGCGATTTCGAGCTCGATGAGGAGGTTGGTGGCGTGGCGTTGAGTGATTTTTGCGGAGTTTGAGATGTCTGAGAGGCGGGTTGGTTTGGCTCGGTCGAGAGCTCGCAAGATCTGGGTTTGTTCGGCGGAGATTCCGGTTGTTTTCAGGTTGAGGTTCGTCGTTGTGAGCTTGAGATCGTCGATGATTTGGGAGGCGTCGGTGAGGAGGATTGCCTTCTGGTTCTTGATAAGTTCGTGGCAGCCTTCTTGGCGGTAATCGGTGATGTCGCCGGGGGCTGCGTAGACTAGGCGATTTTCTTGGAAAGCGTAGTTTGCGGTGATGAGTGCGCCGGATTTGCGTGGGGCTTCGACAATGACTGTGGCCTGGGCGAGGCCTGCGATGATTCGGTTACGGATCGGGAACATGAACTTTTCTGCCGGGACGAATGGGGGCGCTTCTGAGATGATTGCGCCGTTTTTTCGGATTATTTCTTGGGCGAGGCGGGTGTGCGGTTTGGGATAAAGCTTATCGAGTCCGTTTGCGAGGACTGCGATGTTTGGGAGGTCTGCCCTGGTTGAGAGCGTGTGGGCTTGGGCGTCGATGCCGTATGCGAGGCCGCTTGTGATTGTGATGTCGTAAGGTTCGAGCTGAGAGATGATTTGTCTGATTATTTTTTGCCCATAGAAGGAGATTTTCCGGGTGCCGACTATTGCGATTGTTGGTTTCTGTGAGCATTTGAGATCGCCTTGAAAATAGAGTGAAACAGGTGGAATTGCGGTGTTTTTGAGGTTCTCGGGGTAGTTTGGGTCTGTTAGTGGGAGGATGTCCATGCCGAGTTTGCGCATGTTTTCATATTCTTGCTCTGGATCTGCTGCTACTTGCGTTTCGCGGATTAAATCGATTGTTTCGGGGCGTGCGTTTGGCGCTTTATTTGGATTAAAATTTTCCCAAGCCTTTTTTGCATCGAAATCATACTGCTCGAGAATCCAAAGCAGTAATTTCGGGCTGCCGAAGAGAATTTTTTGCCAAATGTGGAAGTAGGGATGGTGCATTTTTAAAAAAAGTTACCTGCTAGTAACAGGTAAGGTAGCATAGTGACCTTAAGAAAAGCTTAAATTATTGCGACTAGGCCAACTCCACAAACTCCGGCTCTTGCATGATGTCGTATCCTGCCTTCTTGTAGTCGTCGATGATTCGGCCTTCTTTCATTGCGACCACCCGTTTGCGGATGTTGTCGACGAGGTAGCGATTGTGGGTTGCGAGGATGACGGTTGCGCCGGTGATGTTGATTTTTTGGAGTAGATAAAGGACTTCTTCCGCGTTTTCGGGGTCGAGGTTGCCGGTTGGTTCGTCTGCGATGAATAGCTTAGGATCGTGAACGAGGGCGCGGGCTATTGCGGTTTTTTGTTTTTCACCTCCGGAAAGCTGGTGTGGGAACTGGTGAGCGTGGCGGGTTAGGCCGACGATTTCGAGGACTTCTTTTGTGCGGCGGCGGACTTCTTTTTCTTCTGCGCCGCAAACTTCCATTGCGAAGGCGATGTTTTCGTAGACGGTTTTTTGCGGGAGAAGCTTGAAATCTTGAAAAACTATTCCGATTTTGCGTCTGAATTCTTGAAGTTGGTTGCGATCTAGCTTGGTGATGTCGTGGCCATCGACTTCGATTAGGCCTCGGTTTACTTTGATTGCGCCGATTAGGGCGTGGATAAGGGTTGATTTACCTGCTCCCGAGGGGCCGATGAGTGTTACAAATTCTCCTCCTCCGATCTGGAGATCGATGTCTTTGAGGACTGCGCGTCCGTCGTATCTTTTTACTACGTTTGAGAAGAGGATCATGTTTTAGAGTGTAGAATTGTAAAGTGTGGAGTAGATCCGCTTGAGATTTTAGCGTAAATTAGCTACTAGAGTCTAGTAACTAGCTTCTGGAATTTTAATTTAAGTTGTTAAGCAGCCTCAGCCCATTCACCCACCACCGAAGGCCGAAGGCGGGAAAAGTCACAGATAACATCCGGATAGTCGGTATTGAAGCACACCTGACAACCATCCTTCCACGAACCGCTCGGGATCGGACCTATTTGGGTTATTTCCTCTTCGAGTACTGAGCTGTAGTGTCTTTGATCCAGAGGTTCTCCTGTTACCGTGATTGCTGACAATTGGAGTTCTGCGTAACGTCTGTTGTTCGGTTTTCTAAGGCCTTGTGGTGTCCATAATTCCTTACATAGTCTTGCTTGACCGTCTAATCTGTGACCTGGCCAAGGGTTGTTGTTGACTTCTTGTATTGCTTCGCTGATGTGAGGTCGCCATCTGACTTGTCCTGCTTGTTGCACAGGTTCTCTTAGCCATCTCATTAAATAATCCCGATCTACATGAGTTTCTTTTTGTCCCGTCTTTCTGTTTGCGTTAAGTGCTTCAAGGTAGTTTCTGAACGGTAGGTCCAGCTCGAGTCCAAGTTGGGGTTTTTCCATCTTTAGGATTACTGCTCTTTGTTTGGGTGTGAGTTTTAGCAGTCGCGCGATGAGCTCGGGAGATGGGTCTGTGATCAGTTCCATGTCCGATCTTATGAGCTTGGTTGTTACGAGTTCTACGGCTTGCGGAAGTTGAGTTCCTATCAAAGTTCTTACCTGTTGTACGTTTTCGGTTGGTTTGATTCTTCCCAGCACACTTCTGACAGCTTCCTTCATCCTATTGCCTTCTGTGAACTGTTGTTCGTCTAGACTCGAGGGCGTTTGATCTCCGAATCTTACTGCGGCGGTTATGGCAGCGTGTTCTTCCAGGGTTAGACTGCTTGCGGTACGATCCCTTCGGCGTCGTTCAAGATCGTCCCATTGTTCTTCAGGCATGGCAGTTTAAGGTTAGGTATATAGGTGGTTTAGCTTAGCAATTTCTCCTGTTTTGTCAATTTATTTCAAGTATTTTCTATGTATTTCCTTGAGGCGCTTGTTTGTCACATGTGTGTAGATCTGTGTGGTTGTGATTGAGGCGTGGCCGAGCATTTCTTGGACTGAGCGGATGTCGGCGCCGTTTTGAAGGAGTTCGGTTGCGAAGCTGTGTCGAAGGACGTGAGGGGTGACGCGTTTGACTAAGCCGGCGTGGCGGGCGGTGCCTCTTACTATCTCTTGGATAGAGTAGTCGGTTAGGCGGCGTTTTTCGCCTGCTGAGATGTTGTCTCCGGAGCGAGTTCGCCCATAATTAATGAATAGAGGTTCGTGGTTGTCGGTGCGGGTTTTTAGGTACTCATTGAGCCATTTTGCGCAGCGGTCTGAGATGAAGACGATGCGAGGTTTGCGGCCTTTTCCGCGGACCATGAATTCGCGGCGTTTTAAGTCGACTTGTTTGCGGTTGAGGGACCTCAGTTCGCTGACGCGGAGGCCTGTTGAGTATAGTGTTTCGAGGATTGCGCGGTCGCGGAGGCCTTTTTTGTTCTTTAAATTTACAGATTTAAATAGGCGTTCCAATTCTTCGCGAGTGAGAAATTCGACTGTACGTTCGGGGGTTTTTGAGAGTTCGATTTTTTCTGGAGGGAGGGTTTCGTAGTCGTTTCTTATTAAGTATTTGAGAAAAGCCCTTAGCGCGATGATGTGGTAATTTTGAGTTTTTTTGCTTAAATTTTCTTCGAGGCGATTGAGGTGGAGCTGGTATTTCTGGACCAGTTTTAAAGTGATGGCGTTTGGCTTAATATCACCTGCGAAATCCAAGAATCGATGGAGGTAGTGATGATAGTTCTCGATCGTTTTTTCGGATTGGTTTTTGGCAATCTCGGCGTGCTCGAGGAAGTCGACGATGAGGTCTTTGAGAGTTTTCATGTGTTTATTTTAGCATAAAGCAGTGTTTGCGTTTTGTTTTCGTAATTGTCGGCCTCCCGTGTAGCTTCGCCGATGTTCCGTATTGCTCGTCATAAGAAAAGAGGACAGCCTTCGGCTGTCCTTGCTTCACATTTCAGTCTCTCCGCATTTAATTTACATGAACCTGAAACACTTTACAAGTTAATCATCCTATATATCGTCTCCGCCACCTCCCCTCTTGTCACAGGGTTTTCAGGGTAGAAATATCCGTCCTCACCAACATCCATCAGCTCATTATCCTTCGAATATTGCACATATGGCGCATACCATTCTGTCATCATTGTATCCCCATAGAGCAGCGTCACTGGATAATCTGTCAGGTCTATTCCGTAACTGCGTGTGAGTATTTTTAAGAATTCAACCTTATTCACATTTTGAGCAGGTTTAAATGTTTCGTCTGCGTATCCTGCAATGATTTCCAGATCATATGCATAGAGAACGTACCCCTCATACCAACTTCCTGTTTCCACATCGCTGAATGGATTTTCTGAATCTGCTTCCGGCACGTCGTATCCGAATCCCAGCAGTAGCATCTTCAGTATTTCTGCTCTATTCACTTCTTGATCAGGTTGAAACGACCCATCCGGATAGCCGTTTATAATTCCGTTGTCTTTTAAATATTCTATCGCCACGGCATATTGATGATCTTCGCCTACATCAGTAAAAATCGTATATTCAGCTATGACATCATCGATTCTTTCGCCATCTTCATTCAAAGAATATGAGGTTGCTATGTCTTTTATATAACCGACAAAGCTTTCCTCAATAATATCAATCGGATAATCCCCCAGGTACAAAACTTCATCACTTCTATCAGTATAAACCTCGCAATGTGCCTGTAAATAATCGTTAACATAAATATTCATCCCAGTATCCGCCCCATACTCAATTTTGATATTGGTCCACTCATAAAGATCCGTCTGCTCCGAGGAGTAAATATGATGCCAACCCGAAGAATCGTCACATCCCGACTCCGTATATGGATCGTACAGGTTGAAATCCAGGAATGCGTTTTCATCTATCCCCAAAGAAATCGATCCATACTCAGGATTGTTTATGCCTTTTGTATCAAGAATTGTTCCTATCTCTGAAGTTTCATCTATATAAATATCAAATTCGATCGATCCATTTAGCGGAATTGAGTAAAAATCGTTTAAAGCTAAATAGTAGTCCGATGATGTCAAATAATAATCGTAGTCTTCCGGCGTTCCGGTCGTCTCAATATCATCTAAATAAAAATCTATCGCTTCTTTTGTGTACGAAGCGGCCGACATTAGGACAGACAACGTGTCTTCATAGTTCAAAATATATTCTTCGTATGCTAAGACATTGCCTCTATTGTATACTCCCCCACTCCTGTAAAAGTTGACCACTATGAGGAGATTGTCTTGTTGGGTTACGTAATGGATGGTGTTTGATTCCGATGAATAATCCATTATCAAGTCGATATCTGAGCCTGCTCCGGTTTTGTAACTGAAGCTTGTTTCCGTTTCTTCTAGAAGTATCCATTCTCCGGTTTCGAATTTTTCGTTCGCGAGGAAATCGTCGAATGCGAGTTGCAGATCATATTCTGATTCGTAGGCGACGATGTATTGATATATGGTCGGAAGTTCCGTTGACAAGGAGTATTTATCATCGTAAAGCGCTTCGTATTGTGCGGAGATCCCGTAAGATGTTTCGATGTATTCGATTTCGGTCCAGTTTGAGTGGTATTCGAGGCTCTCTAAGGAGCTTGCGGATGGGAGAATAAGGGTCATGTTATCTTGCAACTCTTGGCTTGTGATAGCGCTTGTAAAAGCTGCCGCCTGTTGTGAGGCGGTTATTAGAAGTATTATGGCGATGATGGGGATTAGTTTTCTCATGAATTGGAAGCGATTTTTCAATATAGCTCTAATAAACATTTAGCATTTTTTGGGGAAATATGGAATAATTACGTGCTGAAAAAAACTAACATTGTTATGTTTTATGCTTAAGCCTTACGCCGTATCAGATGTGAAAAGCAAGGGACGCGAGTATCCCGAAGATCCCGATCGGGAAAGGGGTGTTTTTCAAAAGGATCGTGATCGGATTATTCATTGCCGTTCTTTTCGACGTCTTAACCTGAAAACGCAGGTTTTTGTTTCGGGGTATGGAGATCATTATCGCACGCGGCTGACTCATACTATCGAAGTTGCTCAGATCAGTCGGGACATTGCGCGAGCTCTTGGTCTAAATGAAGATCTTGCCGAGGCGATCGCCCTCGCTCATGACCTTGGACATACTCCGTTCGGGCATGCCGGTGAGATGGCGATGGATAGATGCATGCAGAAATTTGGGAAGGCGTTCGAGCATAATGATCAGAGCAAACGTGTTGTGACCAAACTTGAGCATGTGTATCCCGATTTTCCGGGGCTTAATTTGAGTTTTGAGGTTTTGGATGGGCTTTCTAAGCATCAGACGCCTTGGGACAATCGAGGGCTAACTACTGTTGTTGCACCGAGTCTTGAGGCGCAAGTTGTGAACGTTGCTGATGAAATCGCTTACAGCAATCATGATATTGATGATGGTTTGCGTGCTGAGCTTATCGATTGGGGGGAGCTCATTGAGGTTCCTATTGTTGGCGAAGCTTTGCAGGAGGTTGCGGATAAATATGGAGAGATTGATGACTTGAGGATTCTGCGTTCCCGTGTTGTTAGCGGTCTTATGGGGCTCATGATTAGCAGGCTTATTCTGGATACTTCGCAGGGGTTGGACGGCATTGCGGATTTGGGGGATGTTTATGGTCGGGGGGAGCCGCTTGTTGCGTTTTTGCCTGATTTTGCTGGGAAAATGAGCGAGCTTAAGGAGTTTTTGCAGAAGAATTTTTATCTTAATGAGAAAGTTCTTGAGCTGTCGCGGAAGGGTGAGGAGATTTTGGAAACTCTTTTTGATTATTATATTCAAAATCTTGACGAGGTTCCTGAATATTTGCGGGATGAGGATGATGTAATTGCGGTAAAGGACTATGTTTGCGGGATGACAGATGTTTTTGCCAGGAAAAAATATGCTAAGATTGCAGTATGAAATGCCCAAAATGCCATAATGACGATACAAAGGTTATCGATTCGCGCGATACCAACGATAACAAAGAAACCCGCCGTCGCCGCGAATGCGAGAAGTGCGGTCATAGGTTTACCACTTTTGAGAAGGTTGAAACCGCAAATTTTGTCGTGATAAAAAAAGACGGGACTCGCGAGTCCTATAACCGTGATAAAGTCGAGAGAGGTATCTGGCGGGCTTGCGAGAAAAGGCCTGTCTCACAGGATCAGGTCCGAGAGCTTATCGATTCTCTCGAGGAGAAATGGAGTGCAGCCGGCAAAGAGGTTGAGGCTGGGCAGGTTGGCGAGGATGTTATGGAAAGTCTTCGCGAGTTGGATGAGGTCGCTTACATTCGTTTTGCTTCTGTTTACAGGCAGTTTAAGGATGTGGAGTCGTTTAAGAAGGAGTTGACGGACTTGTTGGGTTAGTAGCGAGTTTTGCGATCCGGAGCGTTAAGAAGGCGAACTCCGTAAGCCTTCTGAGAGCGAAGGACAATTTTTATGAAATCCCGAATATTTTTACGAAGTAAACAATATGAGGAATTTCGTAAAAAATTGAGCAAAACCCTATTGGGATAGTAGCGAGAAATCCGTTGCGGAGCGTTAAGACCACGAGCTCTGCCGAGTGGTCTGGGAGCGGAGCACGCCGAATAGGAAATTTCGAATCCCGACTTTGGAGGGATGAGAAATTTTCTAATGAGGCGAGGATTTCCCTATTGGGTAGTGGCAAGAATCGCGTTTGGAAATGGAGTATAAAAAAAGCCCCGTCGTGATTGGCGTTGCCATGGTGAGACTGAGGGCAATAAAAAAGGACCTCGCGTGATGCGAGGCCCTTTTTGCTTATTGCGCTTTTTTCTATCTGCGTCCTAATTTGTGTCCTGCCTTTCCAGCTGCAGCTGCAGCTTCAACTGCATCATCGTATAGGTAGACTGCGTCTGCAAACCTGTAAACGAGATCTGCGATTTCACCACGTGTCATCAATTCAGCTGGTTCGAAGTTGTCACCAACGGTCAGATCGTAGTAGATACCCATCTCATTGGCTAGCTGTACGTAAGGCGCGTACCATTGAGAAGTGTCAACGTCGGCGTACAGAACTTCTGTTATCTCGTCAGCCATCATTTCTTCAAGGTTGAATGCTTCGATAACCATCTTCAATATTTCGACCTTGTTGACTGTGGATCCTGGCTGGAATGTGCCGTCTTCGTATCCTTCGATGATTCCAAGCAAGTACGCTTCTTCTAGGTATGGGATGTACCATGATCCGTCTTCAATGTCTGTGAATTCCATGTCGGACGAGATGTAGTTGCTGCTTGTATCAAGTTCGTAAATCTCAAGTACATTGTCGAGAGTTGCGAAGATGATCTTTAGCGCTTCTACACGGTTTACATCTGCGTTTGGTTTGTACGTACCGTCGTCATATCCTTCGATAACTTCTGCTTCACTTAGGTAGTCGATAGCTTCGATGTATGGATCCCACGGTTCTACATCTGAGTAATCTGTGGTTGTCACAGTATCGTCGTATGTTTCTTCATACCAGTCTTCGTAGTATCCAGTGGTTGTACATTCATACCAGTAGTCATAGTAGAAGCATCCGTCGTCTGCACAGTAGTAGTAGTCTCCATGGACTGTATCTGTTCCAAAGCTACATCCATCCCATGTGTCGTCGGTGTAATCGGTGTAGTAGTAGTAGTACTCTCCGTCACAATAGTAGTAGTCATTGAAGTACCAGCATTCGTCGTCCCAACAGTAATAATAGTATCCGAAGTAGTCGTCATAGTACTCGTCACAGTAGTAATCCCAGTAGTCGTAGTCGTAATCGTAGTAGTCGTACCAGTAGTCGTACCAGTAGTCTTCGTAGTAGTACAAGTACCCATCACAGTAGTAGTAGTAATCGTAGTAGTAGCATCCGTCGTTACATACGTAGTACCCTAGGCTGTCGTACCAACAATCGTAGTAGTTGTCTTCGTAATCCCAGTAGTAGTCGAATTCACACCATGTGTATCCGTCATCATAGTAGTAACATCCGTCGGTACAGTAGTAGTAACCGTCATACCACCATCCGTCCCACCAATATCCGTCGTAGTAATAACAGTCGGTATCCCACCAGTCACCCACGTAATCGTAGTAGTAAGCCCAGTCATACCAGTACTGGTATCCGTCACAGTAGTAATATTCGTCGTAGTACCAACATCCGTCGTCACAGACGTAGTATCCGTTTGAGTCGTACCAACAGTCGTATGTGTAGTCTATGTAATAATCGTATTCACACCATACATACCCGTCATCGTAGTAGTAACATCCTTCATATGGACAATAGTAGTAGTATCCATAGTCGTAACAATCCCACCAGTAGTCGTAGTCATACCAGTAATCGTCATACCAATCAGTGTAGTAATCGGTGTAGTAATAGGTGTATCCGTCACACCAGTAGTAGTCTGCCATGTACCAACAATCATCCGGACAGTAGTAGTATTCTCCATCCCAACTGTTGTAGTTCTCTTCACATGATTCGTTGTAGTAATAATCGTACTCGAAGTATCCGTAGTAGTAATCATTACAATCGTACCATCCATCATAGTAGTATGAACAACCTGTTAACGGATCGTAGTAATAATCATCGTAGTAGTAGTAGTCATCGTAGTAATCGTAGTAGTTGTCATACCAGTCATAGTTGTAGTCGTCGTAGTAGTAATAGTATCCGTCGTCACACCAGTACATGTAGTCGTTGTAGTAACATCCGTCATCACAGACGTAGTACCCGTACCAGTTGTCGAAATAACATCCGTCGTCGTAGTAGTAGTTGTCGTAGTATCCATCACAGTAGATGGATCCGTCATCATAGTAGTAGCATCCGTCATCCCAACAGTAGTAGTAGTCTCCGTAGTCTTCACAATAGTCACCCCAGTAGTCGTAGTATTCGTCGTAGTAGTAGGTATCGTCGTAGTAGTAGTAGATGCCATCACAGTAGTAATAGTCACCGTAGTAGTAACATCCATCGTCACAATACCAATAGTCGTACCAATCATCGTACCAACATTCTTCATTTACGTCATAGTCGTACCAGTAACTATCACATTCTACGTAACCACTATCGTAGTAGTAACATCCATCATCCCAACAATAGTAGTAGTCTCCGTAATATGTACAGTTCTCCCATGTGTTTGAGCTGTAGTAGTAGTCGGTGTCGTAGTAGTACATCAACCCATCACAGTAGTAATAGGTGTCGTAATACCAGCATCCATCGTCGTAACAGTAGTAATAATAGGTACCACTGTAGTAGTCGTAATACTCTTCACATGTGGAGTCTCCATAGTAGTCTGTGGTACACCATGTTGATCCATCATCGTAGTAATAACATCCGTCGTCGTAACAGTACCAATATCCGCCCCAGTCATCGTAGTAACAGTCTTCGTACCAGTCATAGTAGTAGTCATCGTATGTGTCGTAGTAGTAGGTAGACCCACTGTTGTCACAATAGTAGTAATCCCAGTAGTACCAACAGCTGTCGAAGCAGTAGTAATAATAGGTGTAGTCGTAACTGTCCCAGTAACTGTAACAGTCTCCGTTATACCAGTAGTCGTATTCATAATATCCGTCGTAGTACCAATCGTCGTAATACCAGTAATAGTAGTAAGTGGTTCCACTATCGGTACACCAATAGTAATCGTAGCCTAAAGCTTCGTCGTAGTAATAACATCCGTCGGGACAGTAATAGTAGTAGTCATACCAGACACATTCCCAGTTATACCAGTAGTCGTATTCGTAATATCCTTCCGAATAGTCGTAATAGTCGTATGTATAACAGTAATAGGATCCGTCGTCATAGTAGTAACAATCGTCATCCCAACAATAGATGTAGCTTCCGTAGTCCGAGTAGTCATAACAATAACTGCTCCAATCTAGAGAAGAATCTTCGTAGTAATAGTAAGTCCCTGAATCGTCACAATAATAGTAGCCGTAATAGTAGTCATCATAGTACCAACACCCATCCGGACAGTAGTAATAATAGGTGTAGTAATAATCATCCCAGTATGCGCTACAATCCCAGCTCGTATCATAAGTCCATTCGTAATACCCCTCATAATAGTCATCGTATGTTGTGTAGCAGTAGTATGATCCGTCGTCATAGTAGTAGCAATCATCGTCATAACAGTAGATGTAGCTTCCGTAATTTGTGTAGCTGTAGCAGTAATCATCCCATGTGTAATCATAGCTGTAACAATAATAGTCACCATCTGCATAGTAGTAACAATCATCATCGTAACAGTAGATATACTCTTCGTATGTGTAAGTATCATAGTCATACGAATCGTAGTCGTAATAAATCACATAATCCCAGCAGTAGCTGTCCCAACCATAATCGGTAGTACTGTCACATGATGAAGATCCGTCTTCATAGTAGTAGCAATAATCATCGTAACAATAGATATAAGTTCCGTAGTTGTAGTAGTCATAACAGTAGTAGTCCCAATCTATGTCCGATTCATAGTAGTAGTAAGTCCATGAGTCGTCACAGTAGTAGTATCCATAATAGTACTCATCATAGTACCAACAACTGTCCGGACAGTAGTAGTAATAGTACCCTGACCAGCTATCCCAATATGAAGTACATGATGTGTTGTAGTAGTAATCATATTCAAAATATCCTTCATCATAACTTGTGCCAGTACTTTCACAGCTAGATGATCCATCAGGGTAGTAGTAACAACTGTCGTCATAACAGTAGATGTATCCGTTGTACTCTGCATAACTCCAACAATAGTATTCCCAAGTTGTCCCATCATAGAAGTAGTTGTACCCAGTGTTATTACAATAATAGTAGATATCGTAGTAATAACAGTCGTCAAGACAGAAGTAGTAGTTGTAATAATCGGTACAGTCAGTGTTGGTGCTGTAGTCATATTCGTAATACCCGTCGTAAAAGTCTGTATTAGCGCCCGCACTGTAGTAGTTATATGACCCATCTGGACAGTAGTAGTATCCGTAGTAGTACGAGTCATAGTAGTAACATCCATCTGGACAGATGTAATAGTAGTATCCGTACCAGTCCTCGTATGCAGTACAGTCGGAGTTGTAGGTGTAATCAGCCTCGTAGCTTCCGTACTCTACTTCGCTTGTTGTCCCAGCACTTCCGCTGTAGTAGGTGTAAGACCCATCAGGACACCAGTAGTATCCGTAATAATACTCATTGTAGTAATAACATTCGTCATCACAGATGTAATAGTAGTATCCAT
The DNA here is from genome assembly GCA_964538865.1 of uncultured Candidatus Peribacteria bacterium. Taxonomy (GTDB): domain Bacteria; phylum Patescibacteriota; class Gracilibacteria; order UBA1369; family UBA12470; genus CAZIHU01. The sequence continues at coordinate 57,777 of CAZIHU010000002.1, read as the reverse complement.
ACCAATCTTCATATCCGGTACAGCTTGAGCTGTAGTAATAGTCGTATTCGTATGTCCCATACGATGTAGTGCTGCTGCTGTCGTCGCTAGCCGCATAATAGTTGTACGACCCGTCCGGACACCAATAATATCCGTAATAAGTGTGGTCGTAATAATAACAACCATCATCACAGATGTAATAATAGGTGTACGAATAGCTGTCGTAATATGAGACACAGGCGCCATTGTAATAGTAGTCATATTCGTACGCTCCGTACGAAGTGGCTACTGCATCCCCTTCTTCCGCGACATCGGCGAAAGTTAGCTGCGCTCCTGTTAGCGCAACCGCTAAAGCTAGTCCGAATACGAAAAAGCTGACTAGCCATCTAGTCGTTTTGTTTACCATTTTGTGGTGGTTAGATGTTTTTATTTTTTATGTTTAAAGCTGACTATTACTTCTGGTTTTTGGCCATGCTGGGTGTGGTGTTTCGCTATCGCGTTTATACCCGGATGGGTGAAACGGGTTAATAGTACTTGACGCCTGCACTTCGTTTCGGCGTCTTGGGTGTCTCTGTTTTAAACCAACACTGTGCGTACTTTACATATCTTGGTTATCTTGCGTCAACCCTAGAACCGCAGTTACGCTTCAACGACTATGTGCGTCAAGCCCAACTTAGGGGTTGATTTTTCTTCTGTTTTGTTCTATAATTACATAATAATATTTAAAACAAATACAAAAAATGCATCCTGTTAAACCTAAGAAGCATCTCTTTGCATCCGTCCTGCTTGCATTTTCTTTGTTTGCAATGTCGATGATCTTTACGCAAGCGAATTACGAGGACCAGACGCCTGAGTTTGTTGCGCAGAGGTTTTCGAAGCATGTTTTTGCGAATACTTTGCATAAGCAGGAGACGACGGCTATGTATGGGAGACGGATTTATCTGGTTAGGGAAGATGATGAATTGCATGATAGTGCGGAAGATGAGGATGAGGTGATTTTTGTGGAGGAAAAGACCGGCATGATGGCTGAGTGTCTTTATGTAGCTCCGAGTGATGCGGTTTATGAAGGTGAGCTTGTTGATGTGGTTATATCTGATGAGGCTATTGGACCGGGAGAAGAGTTCGCGGTTACGGTTACTGTTTTGAATACGGGGACGGCGCCGTGGTTTAAGAATAATTATTGTGAAAATCAGGTTGAGGTAAATCTTGCGACTGCTGCTGATTATGGGAGGTCGAGTGTTTTTGGAGGCGAAATGACTGCTGTGAGTGGATGGTTAAATGACAGTCGAATTGAGATGGCTGAAAATTTTGTTTATCCGGAGGAGACTGCGACTTTTACGTTTACGAGTAAAGCTCCTTGGGGCGATGTCTGGTATAAAGAGTTCTTTGCTCCTGTTGCTGAGGGTGTGAGGTGGATTGATGAAGCTGTGGCTGCTGTTGATATAAAGGTTGGTTTTACTGATGGGATTGATGCGGGAATTATGGATGTTATTTCATTTACTACCGATAGTACTGAGTTCGATGGGTTGGAAAAATGGATTCATGTGGATCTTTCCGATCAGCAAATGACGCTTTTTGTTGGCGAGGTAGCGATTTATGAGTTACCTGTTAGTACCGGTGCTTATGATACTCCTACGCCAACTGGGACTTATTCTATTTTGAATAAACAAGAACTTCGTGTGGGAGGAGATTGGCCGCATTATCATATGCCGAACTGGATGGGGTTCACCAAGTGGGGGCACGGTTTGCATGCTTTGCCTTATCTTGCGACTGATGGCGGTGCTTTCTGGTACGAGGCTTTGGATCATATTGGGATACCCGTTAGTCACGGTTGTATCAGGCAGCTGCCTGATGATTCTGAAATAGTGTATGCTTTTGGGGAGGTTGGGATGTCATTAGTAATTGAAAATTAAAATTTAACCCATACAAAAATGCTTGGATTACATGAAGCAAAAAAGAAGAACCATCTGAAACTGCTCGGTGCATTCGTTTTAGGTGCGGTTCTTACGCTTGCCATCACAGGCGCAAGTGGCGTCGCTTGGCAAGGGAAATTGCTGACCGACCTGGAAAAGGAACAGTTGGGAGAGCTTGAATCTGCTTTGCCGGATTTTTTTGGCGATTGCGAGACCACCAACTGTGATCTTGAGGACATGATTGCGGAACTTCACGATGAAGTTGGCCACTCAACTTGGACTTTGGAGGAGATGGCAATACGTCAATATGATATGGCGGCTTATGTTGGACTTTGGCTTACCAATGAAATTGACGATCTCCACGATGAGGTTGGCTACTCGACTTGGACGCTAGACGCAATTGGCATTAATCAATCTGTTCAGAGCGCATATAACCGAGGTATTGTTGTAGATTATATCGAAGATCTTCATGACGAAGTCGGCTATTCTAGCTGGACTCTAGAAGGTCTTGCGAATCTCTTGTATGAGATTTATGACGAAGTAAATTAGAATGATATTTTAAGGGCGGCTTTCTCCTATTCGGAGAGAGTCGCTTTTTGTATTATTTCGAGAAGATATTCAGCCTCGTCCGTCCTGCCTACGATTTCGTAGGTTATCATTATTTCTGCTAGTGTCTCTGCGAAATCCGCGTGATCTTTCCAGAATATTCTATGTTCTTCAGTGCCTTCCTGGGAAATTTCCCAGCTATTTGGCATTAGCGCGAGTAATTCATCGTATATAAGCTCTGCATGTTCATATAAACCCCAATCGAAATACATGTTCCCCCAATGCTCGTATGTTAGTGGGTGAGGAGCTATGTTTTCGTTGATGGATAGATAGGTGTCTTCTGCGGATTCATAATCCCCAAGGAAGATTTCTAGCCTTGCCCTGTTTAGCAGTGATTTTAAGCTGTTTGCACTCATTTCGAGTGCTTTTTCATTCACCGATATTGCTTTTTCCAAATATTCATCCCCGACGTACACCGCTAATGGATAGTATATTGCGTAGGCTTCTTCATAAACTTCTAAGTAGTAAGGTGCTTTGTCTATTGCTTCTTCTAAATGCTGTGTTGAGATTTGTGTAAAAGCTTGCTTGAGAGCCAAGTCACCCAAAAATATGCGTCCGTGCAGCATGATGCCTCCCAGCATGAGGATAATTAGCACAACCGCACTTGCTTTGGTGAGGTCGTTGTTTTTGATCGTTATTTTTTTCTTGTTATCCACGATCAGCGCCAAAAACATCACCAAGAACGCATAATGCGTAACCAGTGAGAAGCTGAATAAATTGGTTATAAATAACGAGAGTATCGCGAGAGCTGCGAAGTGCCCTTTTGCCCAGTAAGTTTTTAAGCAAAAAATCACCAGCCCCAAATAAAAGATGAATCCCAGCAGTCCTAGATGTATCCATATCTCAAGGGGTTCGTTATGAGGTCTGTCTACAAGGTTTTCATAATCCTCATACTGGAAAAAATCCGCATCAACGTATTTTTCAAACATAAATGAGAACGATTCCATCCCGTACCCATGAATTGGATTGTCTCGGATGATTTCTAAGCTACTCCCCCAAATTTCTCCTCGCGATCCAAGGGACCTGATATCTTGAGCATATATGCCCGTGAAGACGATGCCTGCGATTATTACTCCGGCGATTATCCCTGCGATGACTTTTTTGTTTTTCTTGAATCTGCGTACTAAGGCTAAGAATCCGGTTGCGATTAGAGCTACCATACTTGCCCTGTTCCTTGTACATATCAGTGCTGCGATCATGACGATCAATGCTGGTATGCTTTTTTTCTTGTTTTTGTTCTTGAAAAGTAAATAGATCTCGCCCCATATTGGGAAGAGCAAGAATGCTCCTAACGATGTTGGATTGCCTAAAGTTGAGAAGCTTCTGCCGTCGAAAATTGCTGTTGTCTCTGCTGAAAAAATGTCTATTCCGAGTTTTTGTAAAATCGCATATACGCTGATTATTAACCCGACTATTGATAGTGATTTCAGGAATGTTTGTCTGTTCTTTTTTTCTTTAAAAATATTTACCGCCAAAAGAAATAGTGCGATGTAGAACAACATGTTTACTACTCCGCCTTGTCTGAAATAAGAGCCCCAGAAACTGATTTCTGGTCTTAGTGAGATTATTAATGAAAGCCCCAGGATTAAGAGGAAGAGTGCGATTGCGTAAATCTGTTCTTTGGTGATATGGAAAGTTTTCTTTTTGTTTTTCCATCCTGCGATGAGGGTTGCGATTATTGTCGCGAGTATGCCGATTTTTAGGAGCGTGTTTTTTGGGATTTCGTACATGTCGAATCCCCATGGGTTGAACACCAATGGGATCAGGAGGATGGTCGCTAGGAATATGTATTGCTGGAACCTCTGGAAAATACATTTTCGACTGCAATTTATCCAATTTGACTGCAGGAGGCTCATCACTCGTCGACGTATCGTTACCTGATACGCTCTTCGCGCAAATTGGAGTAAATTTCGTCCTGAAACTGCATCTTCCAGAGGTTCCTTTTGTGTTTTTTTGAGCATCATTTCGGGGTTCAATTTACCATAGTTTGGATGAAAATGGTAAAGCGCATGCGATGTTTGTATGTTGCGAATTATGGTGATTGTGCTCACTTGATGTTGGCTATGACATGAAGCATGCTGCCGCGATTCACGGCGCCTGAGCCCGCTTCATGTGCTCTTGGTATTTGAGATCGATCGCATTGAGCTTGGGTGTTTCGCGAAGACGCCATTTCTCAGGTGGATCGTGTTCGTTCTCGATATAGCCGGCGTGAGCAAGCTGATGGTGCTCATGGCAGAGAGCAACTATTCGGTCATGGTTTTGCGTGGCAGCATATCTATCTGGATGGTGGTAACAGGTGTGTGGCTTGTTGCAACCTGGGAACGAGCATTGGCCGTTGTTGTTGGTTTCTCGCTTCTTCTGGGCTGAAGGGTTGCGACCGGTTGTTCCCTTTGATTTTTGAGTCTTCTTTTCGGGTTCTTCTGTAAGTTTGAGAAGTTCTTCGAGTGCTTCTCCCAGACCGATCGCTTCTTTCCGCTCTTTTTCTAGCTTTTGGCGGAATTTTCTTAGCCTGAGCTCGACTTCCGGCTTGACTGTAAAACTCAATCTTACAGGTTCAGAGAGGGAGCCGGCTCCCTCTTGCTTGGCTGTTTTTGCATACTGCTGTAGCGCTCTTTTTGATAATGATTTAACTAACTGCACTTGTTTCTCTTCTGAAACAGGGATTGCTGCTGCAACTCTTACTTTTGCCCATCCTTCATTGACAATTTCTGCTTTGAGTTTAGGTTTGTCCTCAAGCCTCCTATGTAATCCTAGAATCTTCTTGGTTGTTTCATGATTCATCCCAGCAAGCTCTGCTGCAAAATGTTCGACTGAGTAGAAGCCATGTTTTTTCCACAACTTTCTCTTATAAACTTTCGGTAACAATTCGGCGAATTTCTTTGTCCATTTCCGAGCTTTCGCGCCACATTCGCAGCATAATTTGTATAGTTCTTTGTCTGTCATTTATTTTTGATGTTAAAGTACTAATTATATACCATAAATAGGGCCCGATTAACAGGTTAAATACGCTATTTCGACTGGACAATTCGCAAGGCCAGTGTGGAATAGATTTCACTTCGCACAGAACGGTCGTTTGCGAACTATTTCCACGCGTTGACGCACTCAAAAATGTGTCATCGCAACTACGTCGCGACCATCTCGCCCTCACACGTTGATGCATGCCAAAAATGCGTTCTGCGTCTCGTCACCTCCCCCCCCTACGCCGCCAACCCAACTCCAGTCCTCATTGCAAGCTTTTCCAGCATTTCATCTACAACCTCTTCCCCACCTTCCCTGACCGCTTCTCCGAATGGCGAACCTAATATGTCCGTTAATTCTTGGCCTACTGTGCTTCTTGGTGCGAATCTTACTGCTAGAAGCTGCGTTTTTGCATTGTGAAAATAAGCTGGGGGCATTTAAGCGTGTCGATATTGGTGGATTTTATACTATCCCTCGTTTTTCTTCTTCCTCAGGTGGCTCCGAGGGATCATTTTCTTCTAAGCTCTCCACATAACGTGCCCTGTCTTCTTCAGCAGCATTCCCTCCTTCTGCCCGTCTAACTCTTTCTGCTCGCAACCATAAGTACATTGGATCGTTCCCATATCTTTCCCTATCGATGCTATCAGCAATTCTGTCTTCTATTGCGTTGAGGACGTGTTCTTCGAAAACATCTTCTCCGACCTCAGCTCCAATTGCTGCCATTACTCTTTCTGGCAACAAGCTTTGTAATATTCTAGGCAATGTGCTTTTCCCTATTGAGCTTCTTCCCATTGTTACTACCTTTATCACCCCAAATGCAATAAATGAAACCAAGCTTAGAAAATTCTTTTTTAAGATGACGTCGAATGGCTCTTGCGCGAGATCTATAGCTATTTCCAAATCTTCCCCTGTGAACCCAAGTTGAGAATATTGTTCCCTAGCGACTTCTCTATTTACTTCTCCAAGTATCGCTGAGACCATTACATTGGCCATCCCGTCAGATCCAGGCTCTTTAATAAACGCGTTTATTAATGATTCCCCTTGTTCTTTTGCTGATTCCCAGGCTGATGGCTCATGTGCGACTAAGTCTAGCCCTTGAGCTCTTTCTTCAGCGATTTCTCGCATCTCCCTTGGGTCGCGACCTTCTTGAACTCTTCTTCTTCTCCAGTCTTCCGCACTATCTCTTTCATATTTATATTCGCCAAGATCTTTGTTTAGAGGCACTAATGCGTCTACATTTGCATATAACTCCTCGAATTCTCCATCCGTTATGACACCAAAGCTCCCTGCGACTTCTAGCTGGGCATCTATGCCTTCTGCCAGGCTTATTATCAGCTCTCTTAGTTGGCGTTGTTCTTCGGCAAATTTATCTCGAAAAAGCATTTTATCTGTTGCTTCGAATTCTTCTAGTTCCCGTGCACTTGCTTCTCTCTGCTCTCCTATTATTTCGTCAGTTTTTCCTATGAGCTTCCCTTTTTCATCCTCTTCTAAGTCCGTATTGTCTATTATCGTGTTATGCAGTTTTTGTAGCTCTTCTCGAGCGTCATCCCCGTATCCCATTTTTCCAAATCTTTCATTAACCATGTTTTGAGATTAATTTTTGTCGTTTTGTGTTTTGAGTGTGAACCATGTCTGTTAGATCTTTTCTTGCGTTTTTGAGAAATTCTTCGATTTTTTTTAGTTTCTCTTGGGGCAAATCTTTGGTTAGGCGCAGCAGCACCTCCTTCTGTTTGGGTGGTAAGAAGGCTGCATTCTTAACAAGTTGTTCAATTTTGGATTCAGTCATATCTGTTAATTATACCATGTTAGAGAGCAGACAGCAAGGAGCAGACAGCAGTCGAAGTTGGCATTCGGGGTTTTTATGAAAAAAGTTTGACACGATTTGGGTAGGTAGGGTATAAGTTCTTCCTGTATTTATTTTTATCTAACATTCAATGTTATGACTCAATTAAGATGCGGTACACTAGGGGGTGAATTCCCAGGCCCGTTTGGCTCCGAACAATACGACGGACTACCCAGCTCCACAACTGTACAAAAAGCTCCTGCAAGCCCGGTACAACCAGAATCTGCCTCACCATATGGGCCGGGTGAGCTTCGATCTGATTTAGCAGCTCACTGCAATAGAATCCAGCCTGATTTGCGTAACTGGCGAGATCTTTATAATGGGCGTATGACGGCTTAATTCTGACTTGGGCAGGTAGGGTATAAGTTTTTCCTGTATTTATTATCTAACATGCAATGTCATGACAACACGAAGTAACGAAGGAGACCCTACTACTCCTCCAGCGGAACCAAGATTGAGAGGCATCGACGAACAAGCAGCTGGGTTTTACGTAGGTGGCGCTGTCCCTGCTCCCCTTCCTCCTCGGGAGCCTACTGTAGCAGCACGAGTCACAGAAGAAGCTCGAGGACAAGTCGAGGATTTAAATCTTCCTGAGACAGTAGAATAGAGCGATATTGAATAAAGGCGCTTCTTTTGGAGCGTCTTTTTTAGTACTTAGTATGATTCTTCACCATGGCGGACAGGTTCGCGAAAACGTCTATTGGAGTCTGACGTTTTTTTCGATATAATCACGGTCCCATGGATGACCCTATCCTAAAAAACCTAAACGAAAAACAGAAGGAGGCGGTGACTACAACTTCCGGTCCTGTTTTGATTATTGCGGGGGCGGGATCGGGCAAGACCCGCGCGCTCACGCATCGAATTGCCTACTTGATCAAGCATCACAAGGTCGCTCCGTGGAACATTCTTGCAGTGACTTTTACGAATAAGGCAGCTGGTGAGATGCTCAAGAGGGTTTTCAAGCTGCTTCATCCCGAGGAGGCGGCAGCGATGAAGGAGTCGGAAATGGATGCGGCCGGTTTGCGTGGGTTCACTTTGCCAAGTATGGGCACTTTCCACTCGATTTGCGTGCGAATCCTTAGGAAGGAGGGGCATCTGCTCGGGTACGAGAACAGTTTTACGATTTATGATGCGACGGATAGTGAAGTTCTTGTGAAGCAGGTGATGAAGGATCTTGCTTTTGACCCGAAAAATTTGAATCCGAAGGCGATTCTTTCTCATATTTCTGGCGCGAAAAATCAGCTTATCGGATGGGAGGAGTATGAGAACCAGGCGCATAATTATTTTACTGAGAAGGTTGCGAAGGTTTATAAGCATTATCAGAAGCGACTTAGGCAAAATCAGGCGATGGATTTTGATGATTTGATCATGCAGACGGTCAATATTTTCAATCAATTTCCGGAAATTCTCGACAAGTATCAGGAGAAGTTCCGATATATCCTTGTCGATGAGTATCAGGACACGAATCATGCGCAGTACGTTCTGGTGAAATTATTGAGCGAGAAATATCGGAATGTTTGTGTTGTTGGGGACTCGGATCAGTCGATTTATTCTTGGCGAGGGGCGAATATGCAGAATATTTTGGATTTTGAAAAAGATTATTCGGATGCGCGGGTGATTTTGCTGGAGCAAAATTATCGTTCGACACCTGTTATTCTTGATGCGGCGCACAATGTGATTGTGAAAAACAAGAAACGAAAGGAGAAGACAATGTGGACCGAGCGTGAGGGTGGGGAGAAGATTCGTTTGTGGACGGCTCGCGATGAGCGGAATGAGGCTGAGTTGATTGCGGGCGAGATCGAGGATCGGATTCGAGGGCATGAGCATCCGGATTATCGGGATTTTACAGTTTTGTATCGGACGAATGCTCAGTCGAGGGTGCTGGAGGAGGTTTTTATGAGGTATGGGCTCCCCTATCGGATTATTGGAGGAGTGAAATTTTATCAAAGGAAGGAGATCAAGGATCTGATTGCTTATTTGCGAGTGATTCATAATCCGCACGATACTGTTTCGTTATTGCGAATTCTGAATGTGCCGACGAGGAAGATTGGGGCGAGGACGGTGGAGGTTTGTCAGGAGGTTGCGGCGAGATGGCAGGCTAGTTTTTGGGGAGTGCTTGAGAGGATTGATGAGGTTGAGGAATTGTCTGAAAGTAAGCGCAGTGCTTTGGCAAAATTTGTGAAGATTATTAAGGAGGGTCAGCATGAAAATCAGATCGGTACGGCGAGTGCTGTGATCAAGGTTATTCTTATGAGGAGTGGGTATAAAGATATGCTGCTTGATGGGTCTGAGGAGGGTGAAATTCGTTATGAGAATGTGCTTGAGCTGATTTCTGTTGCGAGTAAGTATGATCGGCTTGAGCCTGGGATTTCGCTTGGGACTTTTCTTGAGGAGGTTTCGCTGATTGCGGATATTGATACGCTGGATGAGCGTGATAATGCTGTGACTTTTATGACTCTTCATGGGGCGAAAGGACTTGAGTTCCCTTGTGTGTTTTTGTGTGGGCTTGAAGAGGGTGTTTTCCCTCATTCGCGAAGTCTTCTTGATCCGCAGGAAATGGAGGAGGAGCGACGGCTGATGTATGTTGGGATGACTCGGGCGATTGATGATTTATTCCTGTTGTATGCTGAGCAGAGGATGCTTTATGGGGATTATAAGTCAAATTCTCCATCGCAGTTTTTGATGGATTTGCCGGAGGGGCTTCTTGAAAGGAATCATGGCGGCCTTGCGGTGCCATTGGTGAGCGATTTTGGCGATAATATTATTCCTTATGAGGATGAAAGCCAGGAAGTGCTGGAGCTAGGCGTTGGAGATCGCGTTAAGCATAAGTTGTGGGGCGAGGGCGTTGTGATTGGGATTGCGGGGGGTGTTGTCGAGGTGGCGTTTCAGGATTCTGCTGTAGGTGTTAAAAAATTAGCGATCTCTATAGCTCCGTTAGTCAGACTGTAAGCTTTCGTACTTGACGTTCTGCCGTGATTGTTTTAGAATTGCGTCCTTTAACAAATCTCTATGACAGATCAATTAGAAACTTCGGATGCTTTATCGGGCTTCGATATGGCTTCAACCATTGAGTGGTATGCTCAAGATGAATGCGCGCTGCATAAACAGATAACGGAAGGTGGTGATGCAGCTATTGCTACGCCGGATTTGGAGAGTTTGGAGCATGTGTCTTTGCATTCTGGATTGGTTGCGGCTCTTTTATCTCGATTTCCGCAGGCAGCACGTGACAGGTCTATTACCAGGAAAATCGTTGGTGCGCCTTCTATGTGGTTTCATCGTGATTCAACTGCTGAGGAGCCCAAGCCTACTACTGATGTCGACGAGGCTCTTTCGCCTACAGCGATTATTCCTTCTTATATCAGCTATGAACCTTGGCAAAGGACTGGTTCACCGGCTGCTGATATCTATTTGTATTCAATTCCGGATGGTGAAGGTTTAAGTGATATGGTTAAGACTATTATTCTTGCGGAGGGGCTGATCCACGAGTATGCGCATAGTATTGCAGTTGAGATGTCTTATAATACTAGTTACAAACTGAAGCTTGGTGATGAAGTCAAAGAAGGGCTAGAAGTTCTTATTGAATTTGCTGGCTTGACCGAGAGTATTCCTGCAATGTCTCATTATTCCTCGACTTATAGGGTTGATGGCGGTGAATATCCTGAAGATCCCACTGCATGGACAATTGCTGTAAATGAGGAACTTGCAGAAGCTATCGCCGCATATTTACTTGGTTTTGTGTTTTGTGAAGATGAGGAAAGGCGGATGGATCCTTTCAAAGATCGTCCGGAGGTTGCGGAGTTTGTTGAGAAGTTTTTGAACGCTAGTAGGATCGACTTGCAACCGTAAATCCGACTTCTGTTTTTTCTAGCACGAGGTTTGTTCGCAAACCATAGAAACGGGTGGCTAATTTCATTACGTGTTCCCCTGACCGACGTTGTTCAACATAATATCCACCGTCACGTTCTAATTCTTCAGGCCCTCTAAGCATATTAATGAACCCTATCGGCTGGTCTATGCTGTCTTCCGGGTTGTCTGCTAAGAAAACTGAGAAGCCTTCTACTTTTACCGCTCTTAAAACAAGTCCGCATCCTTCTCCTACAAGATCGTCAAGAGCGTATCCGATTTCCGCATACCCTGCTTCTATCAATCCGTTTGTCGCACCTACCCATGGACTGTCTGATAGCTCCTCCATTGTTAATCCGTTGTCTCCGAGTTCAATTAATTTTAAGTATAATGCTCTTGCGCCGCTCCCCACGAGGTCTGCGTCGAGACGGTCAATTTCTGGTGGCAAGTGTTGTATTTCTTCAGGAGGCATAGTTGATTTGGTTAAAGGCGGTGATTATAACCTTATGGCCTGGCTTTTTGCAAGGGGTTTAAGGTAAAATCGTACCATGAAAATTATCTTCATCGGAGACATTGTTGGCGAGCCGGGGCGTGAAGCGGTGCAGGAACTTCTTCCGAAGCTTAAGAAGGAGTATAAACCTGATCTTATTATTGCGAATGGGGAGAATGTTTCACGCGGGAAGGGTATTAACTGCCGACACCTTGATGAGCTTCATAGTTATGGGATCGATTTTTTTACTTCTGGGCATCATATTTGGCAGCAGAAGGATGTTTTTGCGCGGATGGACGAGAAGGAGCCGCTTGTGATTAGGCCGGCGAATTTTGCACCTGATTGTCCGGGGCGCGGATGGCGGATTCTGGAGACTGCTTTGATGAAGCGACTGCTTGTTATCAATTTGCATGGGAGGATTTTTATAAAACATGATTATGATTGCCCTTTTCGAGTTGTAGATCGAATTCTTGAGGAGACTGAGCATGAGCAGGTGGATGGTGTGCTTGTGGATTTTCATGCTGAGGCTACGAGCGAGAAAGTTGCGCTTGGGCATTATCTTGATGGGCGAGTTTCGGCAGTTTTGGGGACTCATACGCATGTGCCGACTGCTGATGCGCAGGTTTTGCCGGGAGGTACGGTTTATATAAGTGATGTTGGGATGGTTGGGCTGAAGGATTCTATTATCGGGATTGATAAGGAGCCTATTTTGAAAAATTTCTTAACGCAGATGCCGGTTAAGCATACGATTGCAACTGAAGGAACGGCTGTTTTTGGTGCGGTTTTCTTGGAGCTTTTGGAAAAGAATAAGGTCGAACAAGTTTTACGTGAAGTTGAGTTATAGTCCCCTTCTAAAGCCTGGCCCCTCTGCTAATTGCCTAGAGCCTAAAACGGAACTGTGGTATTTTTATTCGCGAATTGCAAGCTGCAAGTTGCAAGTTGCAAGCTAAAAAAAACAAAATGAAATACTACTATAACAGGAAGAACCCGCTTAAGACGTTTTTGTCCATGGTTGTGCTTTTTATGATCGGGTGGACGGGGGCGTATTTTTATTATGATGTAGAGGGGATTGACTGGATAGAACAGGTGACGGAGGATGAAGAGGAGGTAATTGAGGATGAGGAGATTGATCTTGAACTTTTTTGGGATACTTGGGAGCTTCTTGATGAATATTATATAGATGAGACTTTGCTTAATGATGAGGAAATGCTTTGGAGTGCTGTTGATGGTATGGTTTCGGCTATCGGTGACCCTTATACGGACTTTATGGATCCTGATGAGACACTTGAGTTTATGGAAAATATGGGTGGCGAGCTTGAGGGGGTTGGTGCTGAGTTGACTGTGGAGGATGGTGAGCTTGTAATTATTACCCCGATAAAAGGTGCGCCTGCTGAGGAGTTTTTACTGCCTGGTGATATTGTTTATCTGATTGATGGCGAGATTGCGAGTGAGATGACTATCATGGATGCTGTGATGGCGATTCGAGGTGAGAAAGGGACGATTGTTGAGCTTACTATTATTCGAGAAGGAGAGGAGGATTATTTGGTTTTTGAAATTGAGAGAGATACTGTTCAAATTGATAGTGTTGATTGGGAGTTTGTTGGGGAAAATTCGGATATTGCGTACGTTAGCATTTATCAGTTTGGTGATGATACTATTAATGAGTTTCATGAGGCTGTTAATGAGATTTTGTTAAATGATGTCAAAGGCGTGATTTTGGATGTTAGGAATAACGGAGGAGGGTATCTTGATACTTCTGTTGATGTTTTGTCTGATTTTATTGAAGGTACTGAAAAGGCTGTCGTTGTGAAGATGAAGGATGAGGAGAATAACGAAATTCACTATACTTCCGGGAAATCTGCTCTGGAGGGCTTACCCCTGGTTGTTCTGGCGAATAGTGGTTCTGCTTCTGCAGCTGAAATTGTAGCGGGTGCTATTCAGGATTATGAACTTGGTATTGTTATCGGTGAGCAGACTTTCGGAAAAGGAAGTGTGCAGATTGTTGAGGAATTGAGCGATGGATCGAGTTTACGGCTGACTGTTGCTAAATGGTATACCCCTGCCGGTAGAAGCATTGATGATACTGGAATTACTCCTGATATTTTGGTTTCGCAGGATTATGAAACTGAAGAAGATGAGCAGTTTGAGGAGGCGCTTTTGTATTTGGAATCTTGAATTTGGAATGTCGGATTTCGAATGCTGAATGTGGGATTTGGAATATCGAATGTAGAATGTCGGATTTTGCCCTTGACTTTTTTGAGGGTTTATGTTTTAATTACCTTCCTTAATAGATTTAACCCTATTTATTATGACTTCAACAGAAGTACAAAAAACAAGTTGGCTTGTTGCTGCAGGTGTTGCTGCGGGATTAGCTGGTGGTTGCGACATGTTCCCACAAACTGCTAAGAATTGTTATAATGACGGTTTTGTATGCGGAGAAGAAGCTGACGCTACTCTTACGGTTGAAGAGGATGCACATATAATCGGTGGTTCGAGCGGTGGTTATATTGAGTGTATCGAAATGTCCACCACGGTAGACGCTACGAAGAGCGGTGTAATGAAATTGTTAGTAGAAACTGCTTATGGACCTAAATACATGAAGGCAGGCCCTATCGAGGAAGAGGTTACCGTATGTATGAGTGATGAAGGGAGGAGCGACTGCGAAGCTGAATATGAAGAGCTTGATGCGCTTACGTTTCATTATTGTACTAATACCTCTGTAGATTTTGCTCAGTTTGCTTGGGAGATCCCTGTTGTCGCTGTTACTGTTGATGAGAGAACAGGTGATTGTGATGGATACATCATGTTTGAGACTCCTGTTATTGATTATTGGACTGGAGAACAAGTAGTTGATCCTAACACTGGAGAACCAGTTGTTGAGCTCCGTGATACTCATTGGATTCCTCAGGCTATTCATTAAGAATCTTGTTATAAACATTGCAAATCCACAAGTTTTCGTTCACGCGGAGCTTGTGGATTTTTTTAGTGTCGCCTATAATCCTTTCTGCTAAATTACGGAGAGGTGCCAGAGCCTGGTTTAATGGAACAGTCTTGAAAACTGTCGTCTCGCTTGCGGGACCGTGGGTTCGAATCCCACCCTCTCCGCCATCGAAATCAGACCTTGCCGAAGGTAAGGGCTGAGTTCGATTAGCCGAGAGTGGGATGCGGACCCGCAGGGTTCGCTGCTTCAAGTCGAGTGAGCGTAATGGCTAAATGAAATTTAGACATTACCGAGCAAGACGCAGAAGCCTAGCTTTGCGAAGCAAAGCGTCATCCCACCCTCTCCTTGTACAAAGCAAGACTTTACAAGCCCCCCGGAAAGATGTATAATTGTAGTGAGATGAAGATTCAAAATTTACACAATTTAACTTGTTGTTGCTGCTCTCTCCCGAGAGCCGCCTGTTTGTGTTGATTTTTAAATAAAAACACCTTGCAGCGACTCTCGAATCCAGATCGAGAGTTTTTTTAATTTAACCCTAAAAACTATGATTTATAACAATCTTTTAAACTCAATTGGCAACACCCCCCTCGTGAAACTCAATAAATTCACGCAGAATCCGCGAGTCAACCTGTACGCGAAGCTGGAAGGCCAAAATCCCAGCGGTTCTATCAAGGATCGTGCTGCGCTTTTTATGATCGAACAAGCCGAAAAACGCGGGCAACTTAAGCCTGGGATGACTATTCTTGAAGCGACAAGTGGGAATATGGGGATAGCGCTGGCTATGGTTGCCGCCCAAAAAGGCTACAAAGTCAAAATCCTCATGTCCGAAGGTATGAGCGAGGAAAGACGAACCGTTATGAGAGCTTATGGTGCTGAGCTTATTTTGACCGATAAAGCGCTTGGAACCGGAGGTGCGATCGCTAAGGCGCGTGAGCTTACTAAGCAGTCTCCTGAGAAATATTGGTTTTCGAACCAATTTAACAATCCAGATAACACAGAGGCTCATTACTACACTGCTGAGGAGATTTTGGAGGATTTGCCTGAGGGTATTGATGCTTTAGTAGCAGGAACCGGGACAAGCGGAACTATCATGGGATTTTCTAAGAAATTCCGTGAAAGTTCTCCTGATACGCGTATTATTGGAGTTATTCCACCATCTGGCTATCAAATCCAAGGTTTGCAGAATCCGGAGGGGGATTTTCACGGAGATATTTTTGATAATGGTGCGATTGATGAGCGAATTTCTGTCGAGAAAGAAGATGCTTATAAAATGGCCCGGCGCCTTGCGCGGGAGGAAGGTGTTTTTGTTGGGATGAGCTCGGGGGCGGCTTTGGTGGCTGGACTTTCTGTCGCTAAAAATCTCGATCGCGGCAATATCGTTGTAGTCTTCCCTGATCGGGGTGAGAAATATTTAAGTACGGGCTTGTTTTCGTGAGAAAAACCTTGAAAAATTGTGGTCGCCATTACCCACCGTGCTGGGGATTTTGCTAAGCCTGTTTAGTCATGATCATAAGTTCCACGTCTTTGCTTTCGTTTCCTCGTCGAGGGAGCGGGTGATCGTTTCGTCTAATGGATCGAGGATGATTTCGCAAGTTATGCTGATGTTGGCTTCGAGTAGGTGGCCTGCGAACGCTTTGTAGTTTTCGTCGCCTATTACGATGTGGATGTGCGGGAACGGTTCGCCGTCCTTGAGCGTGATGTTGCCGGTTAGGGAGGCGATTTCTAAGTCGCCGGTGAATGTTCGTGAGACGTAAATACCTGTTTTTGGGTCGATTGCACCGATTTTGGCTTCATTTGCTGCGCCGATGCCTGTTAAGGAGGCTGTTTGGATGTTGTTTTCGCGGCAGGCTTCGGTGAGAGACGCGATTATTTCGTCTCCTTTGTTGAGGCGGATGAGGAGTTTGTTGGTGGTTTTTTTGATTTTCATGAATAGTGAGAAATTAGAAATCAGAAATCAGAAGAAATGGTGTTTTGCTTTCTTAGCCATAGTTTTTTGAAGAAAGGCAATGTAAATGTTGAAAGCATGAATGCTACTGCTGGGACGATTGCGTGGAGCCAGGGGTCGGGGATTTGAATTGCATGGAGATATGCGCCGATTGCGAGGTAGGTCAGGAGCGTGAGGATCGTGCGACGGGTTAGACTTGTTTCCCAGGCTTTGTTGGATTCGACGTGGCGATTGCGATTTTCGAGTGCAGTGATTCTTTTTTCGAGATTTTTCATGGTTTTTATTGTACACTCCATTCCCGGTCTATGAAAATACTTCTTATCGACAATTACGACTCTTTTACTTTTAACCTCTATCAGCAAATTGAGCGGCTGGGGGGCGATGTTGATGTGCGGAAGCATGATGAAGAGGTGGATGCGAGTCCGTATGATGCGATTGTGATTTCTCCGGGACCGAAGACGCCGAGGGATGCTGGGATTTCTTGTGATGTGATTCGGGAATTTCATGGCAAGAAGCCTCTTTTGGGCGTTTGTCTCGGGCATCAATGTATGGGTGAGGTTTTTGGGGCGCGGACTGTGCGGGCTCCGAAGGTGATGCATGGGAAAACTTCGGAGATTGCGCATGAAGGTCGGGGGATTTTTGCAGGTGCGCCGAATCCTTTTAAGGTTGCGCGCTATCATTCGCTTGTTGTGAACCGTGTACCGGAGGAGTTTGAGCTGACCGCATGGACTGATGATGATGTGATTATGGCGATGCAGCATTGTGATGCGCCAACTTTTGGGGTGCAGTTTCATCCTGAGTCTTTTTTGACTGAGGGTGGGGATATTTTGATTACTAATTTTTTGAATGGAAAATATTGAGATTGAAAATTTTGATCTGATGGAGTTTTTCTTGAAAATGCGAGAAGAGCGTGATGTTGCGTTCCTGCATACGGGCCGGAATACTGAGGGAGAGCATTGGTCTATTATTGCGTGGAATCCGGTAAAGCATGCGGGGAGTTATGAGGAGTTGCGAGAGCGTGATGCTTGCGAATCTGGCGATGTTCCTTTTTGCGGTGGCTGGATCGGGTATTTTTCTTATGATATGCCTGCGATGAGTGCGAATTATTATGAGGATTTTTTATGTTTTGATGGGGAGAAAATTTTTACGAGTGCTCCTAAGAAAGTTCGCGAGATTTGGGGTCGCCGCCCCGGGGCGGCCAAGAAGTTTGGCATTAAATTTGAGCCTGAGATGTCGGAAGAGTATTACAATGAGGCTTTTGCGAAGATCAAGGAATATATTTTGGATGGGGATATTTACCAGGTTAATTTGACGCATCGGTTGACGGCGAATTTTGACGGAGATAAGCGGGCGTTATTTGCTCGTATTTGCGAAGTGAATCCAGCGCCGTTTAGTGTTTATTTGGAAGCTCGGGACTGCAAATTGTTGAGCGCTTCGCCAGAAAGGTTTTTAAAACTAAAAAATAAAAAAGTCATCACGCATCCGACTAAGGGGACTCGTCCGCGGGGGCAGACGCCGGAGGAGGATGAGCGGCTTTTGTGTGATCTTATGGATAACGAAAAAGAAGCGGCGGAGCTATCGATGATTACTGATCTTTTGCGGAATGATATTGGGCAGGTTTGTGAAATTGGGAGCGTCGTGGTGGCGGAGCATCGGGCGATTCAAAAATGTCCGACTGTTTGGCATACTTATTCGCGTGTTGAGGGGGTTTTGCGTAGCGATCTCGATGCTGTTGATTTGTTATATGCTTGCATGCCGGGTGGGTCGATTACTGGTTGCCCGAAAAAGCGTGCGATGGAGATTATCGATGAGCTTGAACCTGTTAAACGTGGAGCTTATACGGGTGCGATTGGCTACATTAGTAATTGTGGGAATATGGATACGAATATTGTGATTCGGACTCTTGTTGCTCGTGATGGGAAGCTGTATTTAAATGTGGGAGGCGGCATTGTTGCGGATTCCGAGAATGATGCTGAGTACCAAGAAACTCTTGATAAAGCTAAATCTTTTCTTAACTTATGAAGCCATTTCGCCCAGAATTCGGTGTGTTCGAGACGATGCGAAATTATGGCCGTGAGGTTTTTAAATTAGATGAACATTTGCGACGTCTTGAGAGGTCGGCTGAGATTGTTGGGATGTCGCTTCCGAAGTCGCTTGATGAGATTCGTGAGATGGTTTTGGCGCTTACGTTCGATGGGCCTAAGCGGATCAGAGTTGTTGCGACTCCTGATGATGTCGTGATTGAGACTTATCCGATTGCTTCGGAGTCGCCTGGGGGGAAGTCTGCGATTTGTTTGGAAGTTGAGCGTGAGCGGCCTGAGGCGAAAGCTTTTCCGTATGATGTGTCGCTGGATGCGCATGATGAAGCTGAGAGGCAGGGGCATTATGAGGCTTTGCTTGTTGATCGTGATGGGAATGTGCGGGAGGGTGCTTATTCGAATGTTTTTTGGGTGAAGGATGGGCAGGTTTTTACGACTGATCGGGATATTTTGCGAGGGGTCACGCGCGAGGTTGTGATGGATTTGGTGGATGTTGAGTTTGGCGAAATTACTCCTGATGAACTAAAGAAGGTTGATGAGATTTTTATTACAAAAACTACTACCGGTGTTTCTGGAATTACAGAAATCGATGGCGTGAAGGTCGGGGAGGTTGGGCCTGTGACGAAGAAGTTAAATCTTCACTTTGCGAATCTTGAGGAAGTATCCGATTAGATTCGTAAGCGGGTGCAAAAGACCGAAAATCACGATGACGGCTAGGGCTTCGAGCAGTCCAATTCTTACATAAATCTCCGCAAAAACAACCGCGCCGACGATCCAGTCGATTTGATCGAAGGGAATCCAAGGTTTTCCGGGCTTAATACCGTGACGACGTTTGAAAAAGCTTTCAACCGCATCACCAATCAACGCTCCTGCTCCAAGAAGAGGACCGAGGATGAGAGGATTGATTGCTGAATAATCGACAAGGGCGATCCATTGCTGCAAGTAAACGACAAGAGTTGCTGTCACTACCCCGGCAAGAAGACCGCGCCAAGTTTTATTTTTACCAAGTTTCTTGGCATGAATTGGATAATTTGCGACCGGCAACCACTTGAAGAGCACAGGGCTCATGTTGGCGACGCCTGCGGGGAGGAAGAGCCAGAGGAGGGTGAGGATTTCTTCAATCATGTCTCATTAATACCTTGATTGTTTTGTTTAGAAAAGGTAAAAGTATATCCATATCGTTTGTCTGCCACTCTCGCTACTCTTTAAATTGCATGTCATGCCTTTACCTCCCGGCCCTTCTCGTGAAGCTCATGAAATCACTTCTGATCTTGAAGCTGATTTTTATGAACTTCTTGGTGTGATTGGTCCAGCTTTTAATCGCCGGCCGACTCCTGGGATGCTGGAGGCTTTGGATGGTTTTTGTAAAAAGCTTGCTGACGAGTTGTCTGGGGTTGAATCGCATGTGGTTGCGGAAGTTGTTGAACAGCTTAGGAAATTGGGCATGGGGAGACTCCGAACTCATCAAGATTCTTTGATTTTGTATGGGCAGATTAGTTTGCGGCTTGCCATGATTTATCAGCAGAGGGCCCAAGGGGCTTCTCATGATGTTGATGTGGCCCCAGTTGAAGAGGCAGAAGTCATTGAGCTTGTTGCTCGTCAGGCAGGCGGGGCTGCTGTTCGCCTAGTTCAAGGTGGCGAGTAATCTCTCTTGTAAAATCTCCTGATTCAAGGTAAAAATTGAGTGCTCAGCCAGCGCGGAGAGGTACCCAAGTGGCTGAAGGGGCGGGATTGCTAATCCTGTAGGTCGGGTTTCCCGGCGCGGGGGTTCGAATCCCCCCCTCTCCGCCATCGAAAAGCGGTCCCGCATCTGCGGGAGCGGTTTTCGATGAGGAAGAAAGGGGATGCGAACCCAGCGGGTTCGCTGCTTCAAGTCGAGTGAGCGTAATGGCTAAACGAAGTTTAGACATTACCGAGCGAGACGCAGAAGCCTAGCCCCCGCCAGCGGCGGGGGCGTCATCCCCCCTCTTTTAACTTTGTCTTACCCCTAGCTTTGTGATTGAATGTATGATATATTTGCGCGCTGAATATGAATCTATATTCAAGCATGGAAAATTTAATCCCAATTAACTTTATTCATCATGGGTAACCCAAAAGATTCCCCTGAGGGGTCACGCCCTCTGGTAGACGACATGATAACCTTAGCCAGAAACGGCGACGTTCAGGGAGCAAAAAAGCTAGCAGAAGAGCAGGAATTAACCGAAGCAGAACATGGACGGCTTTGGGTTCGTGCTATGCTTGAAGGTTTGACGAAACCCCCTACACACACACCCCCCCGGTCCATTTGATATAGCGCAAGCTGCAGTTGTCATTCAGTTATATTAATGGTTTGACGTAAAGTTATAGTTGTTCGGTTATAACATCATCCCCCTACCCTCGTCCTCCCTTTTCCTGTAAAGTGCTTTTGAAATTTCGTAATTTTTCCATCATGAAAAAACTCTCACTTTACTGTGTCGCACTCCTGTTGTTAGTAGCTTTTTCGTGTGGCGGCACGGCGACGACGAGGGAGCCGGCTCCCACGGATGAAACCGAAATCGTCGTCGAAGAACCGCAAGAAGAGGTCGCAGAAGATATTGAGCCTGTTGAGGAAGAACCCACCGAAGAAGCCGAAGCAATGTCTGTCATCGATTACTATTATGACATACCTATTGAATACTTAGATCCGCCGATCGGGGAGGATATGCGAGAGCCTATTCTCGAGAGTTCCTACGTAGACGAGGACAATTATTATATTGAGCTTGATGTTGGGTTGTTTTTGGATGGATCAATGACTTTTACTGTTTTTGTGGCGGAAGACGGGAATGATGTTGTTGCGATTGATACTCGTGGGTGTGGGCCTATGTGTGAGCAGTGGCTTACTTTTTTGAGGTATGACGATGGGGTTTATACGGATATTACTGATGAAGTTTTGCCTGAACATAGTACGGATCTTGTTTATCAGTGGGATCTTTTTGAGGAAAAATATGAAGCGACGTATGGCGAATCTTTTCCTGATGATATGTATTATAATATCCTTTATACCTTGCCTCAGCATGGGACGACTTTTTATTTGGAAGAAGTTTATTCAGACATTCAGCTTCTTGAAGTAACTTGGGACTGGGCTTCTGGAACTTTTACCTCTAAAGAATTATGAAACCGAAACTTAGCGCAATCATCGGAATTCTCTTGCTAATCTCTTTTGTAGCCACTTACATTACTGGCGATGAGTTTGAAGATATTCATGAGGTTTTTGCCGGCATTACTCTATTTCTGATGATTTTACATGTGATTGGGCACTGGAGGATGATCAAGAATTACCCTAAATTTTTCAAGAAAAAATAAACGGTTGTCTTTAAAATCATTCCATATTCTAATCTCCATATTCTAAATTCCAGCCAATGAAAGCCTACATCTTCGACATGGATGGTGTGATTGCGAATAGTGAACCTGTTCACGTGCGGACGGAGAAGGAGGTTTTTCGCAAGCATGGGCTTGAGACGACTGATGAGGAGCTTGCTTCGTATACTGGGGTGACGCCTGAGTTCTTTTTTCAGGATATGATTCGGAAGCACAATTTGGATACGACTTTTGATGAGATTTTTGAGGAAAAGGACAAGCTGCTGTTTGATCTGTGTGAAAAGCATCTTGAGCCTGTTCCGGGTGTTATTGATCTGATTAAAAAGCTTAAGGCGGAGGGGCGAAAGCTAGCGGTGGCGTCGAGTTCTCATCACAATTTTATTAATTTTGTTTTGACGCGGTTTGGGATAAAGGATTTGTTTGATGTTATTGTTTCGGGTCAGGACGTTGAAAATGGGAAGCCTGCGCCTGATATCTTCCTGTTGGCGGCTTCTAGGCTAGGTATTAAGCCGCGCGATTGCACGGTTATTGAAGATGCCGAGCATGGTGTTCATGCGGCGAATGCGGCGGGGATGACCAGCATTGGATATGATACTGGGAAGCAGGATTTGAGTAAGGCGGATCGGGTTGTGAGGAGTATGGGGGATGTGTAATACTGGGTCCATGACAATCTTCCTCACACTCCTGCTCAAGCTGATTCCGCTGTATTTGATGATTCTTTTGGGGTTTATTGCGGCGAAGGTTCTGGGTGCACAGAGGGAGACTGTGGCCAAGCTTCTTATCTATATCATTGCTCCGGCGGTGGTTTTTTATGGGACTTTTTCGGCTGAGTTGACTCTTGCGAATTTGTCGTTGCCGGTTTTGTTCTTTTTGATTTGCTGCAGCATGTGTCTTGTGTTTTTTGGGATTGGAAAAATTGTTTACAAGAATGATTCGACTAAGAATATTTTGGCGTTTACTGCAGGTGCTGGGAATACTGGTTATTTTGGGCTGCCTGTTGCTTTGATGTTGTTTGGTGATGAAGCTTTTTGTTTAGCGGTATTGGCGATTCTTGGATATATTTTTTATGAAAATTCTTTGGGTTTTTATATTACGGCTAAAGGCAACTATACTGCTCGTGAAAGTTTGATGAAGGTGGTGCGGCTGCCGACGATTTATGCTTTTTTTGTTGGGATTATCTGCAATTTATTAAATCTTAATCTCGGGGAGATTGGGCTTACGACTATCGAGTATTTCAAGGGGGCTTACAGCTTGCTTGGGATGATGATTATCGGGATGGGGCTAGCGACAGTTTGTATTCGTGCTTTTGATTTTAAATTTATTTCTTTGTCTTTTTTGGCAAAATTTATTGTCTGGCCGATTATCATGCTCTCTCTTGTCGCGCTGGATAGGCAGTTTTTTCAATTTTATGATTCGGCGGTTTATGGGATTTTTATTTTGATGGCGATCGTTCCTCTGGCGGCTAATACTGTGACTTTGGCGACTGAGCTTAAGGCTCATCCGGAAAAGGCTGCTGTTGCTGTTTTGTTAAGTACGGTTTTTGCTCTTTTTTATATTCCTTTGATGGTTGGTATTTTTGTTTATTAAAATATGATTACTTCTTACCAATTCGGCTCAATCACAATCGATGGTCAGACTTACGATCACGATATTGAGGTTGATTGGGAAGGTAAGATCGAGAAATGGTGGCGAAATGAGAGTCACGTCATTGATGCAGAAAGCGTTGCTCGCGCTCTTGAGAAAGAACCTGAAGTTGTCGTTATTGGCACAGGTCAATCTGGCGTTGCCAAAGTTATGGACGATGCAGTTTCGGCCATTGAGTCGCGTGGAATTGAGCTTGTTGCCGAAGTAACCGGCGATGCGGTTAAGGCTTTTAACGATTTACAAGCTGAGGGCAAGAAAGTGATTGGGCTTTTTCATTTGACGTGTTGAGGTTGCCCTAAAACAGTCTCAACCTCCCGCACCCCCCTCTGTTCTCTCTCTTCATTTTGGATCTTGGCCTCCTCACTCTTTATCACTGCCTGTGCCGCCGCCAACCTTGCAATTGGTACGCGATATGGGGAACAGCTGACGTAATCGAGCCCTAGATCATGGCAAAACTCCACCGAACGAGGGTCGCCGCCGTGTTCGCCGCAGATTCCTATTTCGATGTTTATTTTTACTCTGCGTGCTAGCTGCACACAGGTTTTCATTAAGAATCCGACGCCATCCTGATCGATGGTTACTGTTGGGTCTTCTGGCATAATTCCCTCTTCGATGTAAAAAGGTAGGAATTTGCCTCCGTCATCACGACTCAATCCATAAGTTGTTTGCGTAAGATCGTTGGTGCCGAACGATAAGAATTCAGCTTTTTTGACTATTTTATCTGCTGTCAAACAAGCTCTCGGTAACTCGACCATTGTCCCGACTTTGTATTCGAACTGGATTTGATCGCGAAGTTCGTCTGCAACTTTTTCAACAATATCTTTAACTACTGCAACTTCCTTTACATCACTCGCAAGCGGAACTTCGATTTCAGATTTTACCCTGATCCCACGTGCATGACATTCGATTCCAGCTTCGAGGATCGCCTGGGCCTGCATCTCATAAATTTCCGGATAACTAATCCCCAATCGGCAACCGCGATGACCAAGCATTGGATTAACTTCATGCAAGTTTTCGATAATATCTTTTACCTCCTCAAAACTCATCCCCAGCTCACCCGCCAACATCGCTGTCTTCTTTTTCTCCCCGGTCTCAGGCAAAAACTCATGCAACGGCGGATCCAACAACCGAATCGTAACCGGGAATCCATTCATCGCTTCAAAAATCCCGATGAAATCCTCTTTCTGCATCGGCAGAAGCTTTGCCAAAGCTCGTCTCCGTGCCTCAGGTTTATCTTTTCCAATAATCATCTCGCGCATAACCGCAATCCGATCATCCGCGAAGAACATATGCTCAGTCCGACAGAGCCCGATCCCTTCCGCCCCGAAATCTCGTGCGACTTGCGAATCCTCAGGCGTGTCTGCATTGGTCCGCACCCTGAGTGAGCGTATTTCATCCGCCCATTGCATGATCGTTCCGAACTCTGCATCCAGCTTAGGTTCAACCATTGGGACTTCACCCAGAATTACCTCTCCTGTTGTACCGTTGAGCGTGATTATTTCACCTTCTTTTACGATTTTTTCGCCGACGATGAATATTCTGGCTTTGCCGTTGACTATCATTTTCCCTGCTCCTGCGACACATGGTTTGCCCATCCCACGACATACGACGGCTGCATGGCTTGTGTTACCGCCTGTTGAGGTCAATATACCTTCTGCTGCGTGCATCCCGTGGATGTCTTCCGGGCTGGTTTCTTTGCGGACGAGGATAACGTGTTCTCCGTCTTTTGCAGCTTGAGCGGCGTGGTCTGCTGTGAAGACGACCTTGCCCGTGGCTGCGCCGGGTGATGCGGGTAGTCCTTTTGTGAGCGGTGTGTAGTTCGAGCCCGGATCGATCGATGGATGGAGAAGTTGATTGAGTTGTTCCGGGTCGATTCTTAAGAGCGCTTCTTGTTTTGTGATTAAGCCTTCGCGAACCATGTCTGCTGCTATTTTGACTGCGGATGCTGCTGTTCTTTTGCCGCTGCGAGTTTGGAGGATGAAAAGCTTGCCGCGTTCGATTGTGAATTCGAGATCTTGCATTTCGTGGTAGTGCTGTTCGAGGCGTTCTTTTATCGTTACTAATTCTGCGTAAATGTCTGGCATTGTGTTTGCTAATTCTCGGATGTGTAATGGTGTTCTGATCCCTGCGACAACGTCTTCTCCCTGTGCGTTTATTAGGTATTCGCCGTAAAACATTTTTTCTCCTGTGGCTGGGCAGCGTGTGAAAGCTACTCCTGTTCCTGAATCGTCCCCCATGTTACCGAACACCATGGTCTGGACGCTTACCGCTGTGCCGATGTCGTGTGGGATTCCGTTGAGGTTGCGGTATGTGATTGCGCGTTTGTTGTTCCATGAGCTGAAGACCGCTTTGATCGAAAGGTTGAGTTGGGCTTCTGGATCTTCCGGGAAGACGTGGCCTGTTTCTTCTTGGATTATTTGTTTAAATTCTGTTACGAGGATTTCGAGGTCTTCCGCGGTGAGGTCTGTATCGAGTGTTATCCCTCGGCTTTCTTTTAGGTTTTCCAGTTTTTGTTCGAATTTTTCATGATTTACTCCAAGGACAACGTCCCCGAACATCTGGATGAATCTTCTGTATGCGTCGTAGCAAAAACGTGTGTTGCCTGTTTGTCTTATGAGGCCTTGGATTGTTCGATCGTTGAGTCCGAGATTGAGGACTGTGTCCATCATGCCCGGCATTGAAATTTTTGCCCCTGAGCGAACTGAGACGAGGAGTGGATTTTCGCTGTCTCCGAATTTTTTGCCGATGTTGAGTTCAAGCTCTGTGAGTTTTTCTTTTAACTGATCGAAAAAGCCTTCCGGGCATCGTCCTTCTAGTAGGTAGTTGTTGCAAGTTTCCGTTGTAATGATGAAACCTGGAGGAACCGGGAGGCCTAGTTTAGTCATTTCTGCCAAATTGGCCCCTTTGCCGCCGAGTAAATCTTTCATGTCTGCGTTGCCTTCGGCGAAAGAGTAGATGAATTTCATGGGAGATAGTTAGAGTGTAGATTGCAAAGTGTAAACTGTAGAGAAGGTGTTTTACGCGATTTTGATTATAGCTAAAGTTCCCCGATTGTCTACAGGAGCGGAACGCCCCAAGTATAAGCACCAGGAAAATACCATTGCGGGAGTTGGGGGTTCGTTGCGTTGTAGATTATTTATGTGTTGATCACTTGCTCGAGCCGAGTGGTGTCTATGCCATGTTTTTTGGCTAGGCGTAATATTATGGCTATTTTTCTGTTTTTACTTGAGCTCTCTATAATCGACATTTTCTTATCTATTTCGGCTAGTTTTTTGTCTTGTTCTTTTCTCCATTCCCGATTAATTTTCTCTATCCTTTTTCTGTTGGCTACTCGCTCTGCTTTGGTTGGTAGTTTTGGTGTTTTTTTTGTGGTATTCAACATTTTAATGGTTTTTATATATAAATTCTTCAAATTGCTATACCTACTTTTTCTTCTACTCGTTCAAGTCTGCGATGCATCATTGTGAATTCTTGATCATGTTTTTTGTAGAAGCCCAGGAGTTCGTCGAGTTTATCTTCAATTCTGCGTATATAATCTTTTGTTGTCATGGTCTCTTCGATTCGATCTAGTCGCATGCTGTTCTCCATTGCCATGTCTGTTAGCTTGTTGAGTCTAAATTCGTGAGTATCGAGTCTCTGGTCTATGCCGTCGAACCTCTTATCATGAGCTTCAAGTTTCGCTCTCATGAACTTAAATTCCTCGTCATGAGCTTCAAGTTTCGCTCTCATGAACTTAAATTCCTCGTCATAAGCACTCAGTTTCGCTAGTATTTTTTGTGTGTCGTCTGTGGTCATATGAAAATTTGAGATGGTGTTTCGGTATATTCTTTTTTTAAAGCAATGTCAACAAAATGCTGTCACGGTTCCGTGACAATATTCTTTGGTTTGTAAAATCGTCTTTACATCCTTTCCAAAACCTCAATCCCCATCAAATTCAACCCGTTCTTAATCACTTGCCTGACCGCCTCAAGTAATTCAAGCCTTGCTTCACGCAGTCCATCTTCTGCATTTTTCACACTATTTTGGCCGTACCACCGTGAAAACTGTGAAGCCAACTCCAGCAAGTAATGTGCAATGTAATGCGGCGATAATTCTTCCGCTGCCTTGCTAACCGCATGTTCGAATCCATTCAACTCCCGCGTTAGATCCCAATCCGCATCTTCGAACGCGTCAAAATCCGCCTCTCCCCCGCCTTTAACCTTATCCAAAACCGAACTGATCCTTGCATACGCATACTGCAAATATGGACCACTGTCTCCGTCGAGTCTGACCGCTTTTTCGAGGTCAAAAGCGATGTCGTTTTTGGCGTGGCTGAGGAGCATGATGAACTTGACTGACCCGATTGCAACTTTTTCTATCACGTTTTCTTTTTCTTCTCCAGAAATGTCGGATTCATGCATGATTTTTCCCAGTTCTTCTTTTGCTTGGTCTATCAGAAACTCAGCTGTCACAACATCTCCAGTACGAGATGACATTTTTCCACTCGTTAATTTCACCATGCCATAAGCCAAGTGATATTGCTTCTTCTCAATCCCCGGAAACATAAAATCCATTGCCTTGAATATAACTTTTGCATAATCGACTTGGTCATTACCAAGAACATGTATGAGTTGATCGAATGGGAATGTTTCACTTTGGATTTTGGCCAATCCCATATCTTTGGCTTCGTACGTTGCGTTACCCTCTGATGTAATGAAAACTCGATTATGAAGTCCGTGTTTTTCTCCTGGGAAAATGATGGCTCCTTCTGATTTTTCGAACACTCCTTTTTCGAGGTATTCTAAGACCAATTTTTTGCCAGGATCATAGGTTTCACTTTCAAAAAACAATCTATCGAAGTGTGCTCCAAGTCTTTTGTAAATATAATCGAAATATTCGAGGCTCCACTTCCTAGTCTTTTCCCAAAGTGGCTTTATCTCTGGATCATGTGCGTAGATCTTTTTATTGAGTGCGTATATTTCTTTCTTTGCTTGTTCATCTTCTTCAAAGGCTGTGCCCCCTTTTGCATAAACTTTACCTAGAAATTCTGCTTTTTCTTGTGGGGTTTTCAGATCTGTTGGTTCTTCTCCCTGCATGTATCCCCAAAGACATTTTGCGACGTGTAATCCGATGTCTCCTTGATAATTCGCACGGAAAATTTCGATACCTTGTGATTCCAGGATTCGTATTATTGATTCGCCAAGACTGACATTTCTAAGATGCCCAATATGAAAAGCCTTGTGCGTATTCGGATGAGCGAATTCGACCATAATCTTTTTGCCTTTCATTGCCTCGGAATTGCCGAAGTCATCCTTCTGCTCTCTGCTCTCTGCGATCTGCTTTCTGAGCGCTTTCTTACTGAGATGGAAATTGATGAAGCCTGGGCCTGCGAGCTCTGCTTTCTCGATGAGGTCTGACTCTGGCAGTTTGTCGATGATCTCTTGGGCAAGTTCGCGTGGATTCTTGCCTTCTTGTTTGGCAAGCTTGAGTGCGATTGAAGTTGCATAGTCGCCGTGGGCTTTTTCCGCGGGGATTTCGAGAGGGATTTCTTGGTCCCCTCCGAGGGCTTGTGAGATGAGTTTTTGAATTTCTTTTGATAACATCACGACGGATTTTATCAGAAACTCTTCTTGTAAGCTATTCCAAAACCTGTGATTTTCTGGTATAATTATACGAGCATATATAAAAACCAAAATGATCGGTCAAATCATTATCCTTGCAATTCTTCTCCTGCTTTCTGGATTCTTTTCGGCAAGCGAGACTGCGCTGATGTCGATTTCGCCTGCTCAAGTACGTGACATGACTCATAAGAAGATGAAGGGAGCGATCACTCTCAAGAGGATTAAGTCGAATCCGCACAAGCTGCTCATTACAATTCTTGTGGGGAATAACCTTGTGAATGTTTGGGCATCTGTTTATGCGGCTGTGGTTTTTCAGGAGGTTTTTGATTCGGTTTCGATTGCGATTGTGACGGGGATGATGACTTTTTTCATTCTGATGTTTGGCGAAATTATTCCGAAATCTTTTGCGACTACTCATAATCAGAGTCTTTCGAGAGTTTTTGCGCCTCTTCTTTTGGGGCTGCAGACGATTCTTTGGCCTGTGATTTGGATTTTGGATAAGGTGATTGCTGTTTTGATGCGGGTTTGTGGAGGGAAGAATACTTCCAAAAAACTTGTTACTGAGGATGAGCTTAAGGCGATGGTGACGATTGGTGTTGAGGAGGGTGAGCTTGAAAATCGTGAGAGAGAGCTTATCGAAAATGTGCTTGAGTTTACGGATACGAGAGTTGACGACATTATGACGCCGCGTGTTGAGATTGAGGCTTTGCCGGAAAGTACTTCTGTTAAGGAGGCTGCGGATTTTATCGTGAGTCATGGTTTTTCGCGGATTCCGGTTTATCGGAAATCGCTTGATCATGTTGTTGGAATTGTGACTATCAATGAGGTTCTTGAGGCGATGCATAGTGAGGAGGATAATAAGACTTTAAAGCAAATTGATCCGAGTAAAGCTTTAAAAGTTCCTCATTCGATGAAGATCAATCGGATTTTTCATCTTTTTCAAAAAAAGCGAAGTCATATGGCGATTGTGCTCGATGAGCATAGTGGGACTGCCGGTCTGATTACGCTGGAGGATGTGCTGGAGGAGATTGTTGGTGAAATTATTGATGAGTCGGATATGGCGGAAGATCATTACAAGAAGATTAGTGATAATACTATTTTGGCTAGTGGAAAAGCTGTTTTGGAAGATTTGAGTCGCGAGCTGGATATTGTGTTTCCTCAGCCTGATCATAAGACGATTAGTTTTCTTGTTGTTGAAAAGCTTGGTCGATTTCCGAGGAAGGGCGAGGTTATCAAGTTTGATAAGTTTGAGATAAAGGTGTTGATGCTCGATCGGAATGGGCATATTGCGGAGGTTAGAGTGAAGACTAGGTAGACTTGGAGACTTGGAGACGGGGAGACTTGGAGACTTGGAGACTTGGAGACGGGGAGACGGGGAGACTTGGAGACGAGGAGATTGCGCTCTTGCGAGTATTATTTGACGCCCGTGGCGTTTTTCCTTTATCATTTTTTTCCTAAGTATTCTTTAAACAAATAAAACTATGAGCGGAATAGGAACCCCCGAACCTGACGTTGATGGGATTAATGAGGATCTAGAGCTGTTACGATTTGCGCGATGCTGGGCTCAAGATATTATGCGAGAACTTGGAAATGGTGGATTTGTTGCTGTTTCGAGGATGCGGGAGGATCCTCTTCCTTTTTTGGTAGAGATTTCTGTAGATCCAGAAACTGGAAAATGTTTGGTGCATTTGCAAGGGGCAGAACCAATTACTATTGATTTTAATGAGACTGCGTTGGCTCTTTTGGCGTATTTAATTCAGGCGTATGGAGATTCCTCTCAAAGTGTGCTTGAGCTTTTTGAGGTTATGACTTCTGATCCTGGCTGGGAAGAACGTTTTTCAAGCGCAGGTGCACTATCGTTTGTTGGGCAAACGCCTCCTATGAATGTTTACGATGATGATGACGGCATCTGTTGAATGTGAATTGTCATCGAGGGGTTTATTGTCCCCAAATTGTGATTTCTAAACCATCTAACATGCTTTGGGGTAGTATTTTAAAATCTATGTATTCTCCAAGCATGTTATAGATATCTAAGGTGTATCGACTATATATCATCCCTCCTCCTACTGGATCATGCTGAATTTGTCTTATATGACAAGTTTGGCCTTTTTTTGGTCCTTGACCCCATTGATCTTTTGGATGAGCTGCTTCTACCTGAAACCAATCTCCTTCTTGCAGTTTTGCGCTATTTAATTCTGGGAGAGATATTCCTAAAAATGCCTGTAGTCTTTTAAAAAATATTATTCTTATCTGTTCTCTAAATTTTTCCTGTATACCACTTGATGATACCAGCATCTTGAATTGTGGGTCTTCTGTTATATGGCAAAGCATTGCAACGAAATACACGTTTAATACTGTTCCAGCTTTGTCATTGTCACCCCAATTCACATCGCCCCATCCAAATCCATATCCTTGCATAAATCCATCCCTAAACCATCCATTGCAAATCTTTTGAACTATCCCTAAAGGCATGCCTGTTTTGGTCAGCTGCGTTTCGATTTCCATTTGGGCATCTGCATCCATTGCTCGATAAATATCTGGGAATACAAATAACAATATCCCTTCTGGATTTAATCCGTTTCCGCACATTCCTATCGCTGCATCGTTAAATTCTCGAGGATCACGAGATCTATGCATAAGCTCCGCCAACCTTTCTGCGAATACTGGAGCTACACCATGATTTACTAGGGTTTTTTGCATTTCAAACACAGCGTCCTCACTTGCTCTCCCTATAATTTCTCCTGACATGATTCTATTTTTTAAAAATACTGGCCTTCAACCTATGAAATACTTTTTACTCCGTCAACCCCATGGTGATTGCCATTGAGGGGGTTTTCTGTTATAATTTTATGATTTATTCATAACAAAACTTGAAAATGAAAAACAAAATCTTTTCTCTCGCAGTTATCATGCTCTTGGTTCTTACAGTTCCATTAGCACTCGCTGCAGACGACTTGCAAGTACCTGAGGATGTCGAAGGGCTTGTTGCTTATCCCGGAGATGGCGAAGTTACGCTTGAATGGGATATGACTACAGACAATGTAGGTGTTACTGGCTACAAGATTTATTACGGTCTTGACAGTGTTCAAGAAGACGGCGGGTCTTATACTTATGATCCGATTGAGGTTGATGACGACCTTTCTTATACCGTTGAGGATCTTGAAAATGATGTGACTTATTATTTCGCGATGACAGCTTTGGATGAGGCGGGAAATGAAAGTGATTATTACAGCGATGAGGCCAGTGCAACTCCGACTGCAAGTACTGTGGAGGACACTGACGCTCCTTATATTTTGAGTGCGACTGCGACTAATAACATGTTGGTTGAGGTTGTATTCTCTGAGGATGTTGTTTTGCCGAGCGAGGCTGTAGATGCTTTTGATATCGTGAGTCTTGAGACTGATGAAGAGCTGGAAGTTGTTGATGCTTATTTGTCGGATGAGGATGAAAGCACTGTTCTGCTTGTTACTGGCGAGCAGGAAGAGGGTGTTAGTTACATGTTGACTGCTGGTACAGAAATCACTGACGCTGCTGACAATGCAATCGTTAGTGGCACTACTGATACTGCTGTTTTTGACGGTGGAACTGAAGCTGAATCTGTTGCTGATGAAGATGATGAGGAAGACGAAGAGGAAGACGAGGAAGAAACTGATGAGGTCGATGAGGATTCACCTGAAATCAATGAGGTAGAGGCAACCGGATTAACCGAAGTTGTTGTGACTTTTGATGAAGACGTCGTTTTACCTGAAGATACAACTGATGTTTTTGTAATTACCCTTTCTGATGATGACTCAGTGCTTGAGGTTGTTAGTGTGACGCAAGATGAAGAGGATTTGGCTGTTGTTACTTTGGAAACTGCTGAGATGGAATCTGGTGAAGATTATATTTTGGTTGTTACTGGAGTTACTGATGTAGCTGGAAATGAACTTAGTAATACTTTTGATAGGACCGCGAGCTTTGATGCTCAAGTTCTTGATATCGCTGATGAAATCGCTCCGGAAGACGTGACTGATTTCTTATCGTCTCTGTCTGAAGACGCGGATGATGAAGTTGAACTCGCATGGACCGCTAGCGAAAACAGTGAAGGCGATCTTGCAGATCAGCTTTTGTATACGGATGATGGTGATGGTGAGTCTCTTGGCATGAGGGCAACAAGTCATACAGTTACTGGATTGGAAGCAGGTCAAACTTATACTTTCAAATTGACTACAATGGACGAATCCGGAAATGAAAGTGAAGGTGTTTTTACAACTATCACTCTCCCTGAAACAGGTGCTGGAATTGGAGTTGTTTTACTAGCTACAGCATTAGGAACCGGTTACTTCAGACGAAAACGAAATATTGACTCATAAGATCTTCTTTTGACGAATGGGGATCGGGGGAAATTTAGGACTCTCTTGCAAGGGATCCTAAATTTCGCTATGTGAAAAAATATATTTCGCAATGATATTCCCAAAAGTCACGAAAATCCCCGGGGGTTTTCTGGCCAAAACCGAGGGAATGTGGCGTTGTCTATTTTCGTGGAGTTCCCATCCCCTACGAATATTTAAGGAAAATTTAAGGTCACCCTGCTACTCTCGAAGGCATGAAGAAAATCACACGATATTTTATTCCTTTTTTCATCTTGGTGGCGGTCCTTAGTTACATTCATCACACGCATCTTTCGCATGGACATTTGATCGTTCATTTTCTTGATATTGGGCAGGGGGATTCGATTTTGATTCAGACGCCGTCGGATAAGCTCATTCTGATTGATGGTGGGCCTGGGACTGAGATTCTTACTGAGCTTGATGAGATTTTGCCTTTTCTTGAGAAGGAGATTGATCTGATGATTTTGACGCATCCGCATGCTGATCATATTGAGGGGCTGGTGCCTGTTTTGAAGCGTTATCAAGTGAATGCGGCGCTGATTACGGGGGTTGAGTATTCGAATTCGTATTATGAAGAGTTTCTGAGGGATCTGCGGGGGGAGGCGGAGATTTATTATGCGTGGGCGGAGACGGATTTTGATTTTGGGGATGGGGTCATGGTTGATGTTTTGTATCCGTTTGAGCCTCTTATCGGTGAGGAGTTTGAAAATTTAAATAATTCGTCGATTATTATGCGTCTTGTTTATGGTGAGGTCGAAATCTTATTGACCGGCGATGCGGAGGCTGAGGTTGAGGAGGAGCTTTTGGAGGCTGGGATTTGGCTTGATAGTGATGTTTTTAAAGCTGGTCATCATGGTAGCCGGACTGCGAGCAGTCGAGATTTTCTTGAGGAAGTTGACCCTGAAATTGTTGTGATTCAGTGTGGTGAGGGAAATTCTTTTGGCCATCCTCATCAAGAAACTTTGGATGCTTTTGAAGAAATAGGCGCCAAAGTTTATCGGAATGATTTGGATGGGAGGGTGACTATTGAATTTTAATCCCTCTTAATTTTCGCGCCCAAACTTATCAATTTTTCATCCAATCCCTCATACCCGCGATCGATATAGTTAATATTGCTGATTTCGGTCTCGCCTTCCGCAACAAGCGCTGCGAGAACCATTGCTGCACCGGCGCGGATATCACAGCTGGCGATCGGAACGCCTTTGAGCTTGGTTGGACCTTTGATCAGCGCTTCATCTTTGTTCACGATATCGATTTGGGCTCC
Organism: uncultured Candidatus Peribacteria bacterium; assembly: GCA_964538865.1. Taxonomy (GTDB): domain Bacteria; phylum Patescibacteriota; class Gracilibacteria; order UBA1369; family UBA12470; genus CAZIHU01. Next base: position 23,006 of record CAZIHU010000002.1, on the reverse strand, counting down.
CATTTTTTGGAGTTCGTACAGGTAGTTAAGGCGGCCTTCGAATAATGTTTCATAAATCTTGCTTTCGCCTGCCGCTTGCGTGAGAAGGACCGAAAACGGCGCTTGAAGGTCTGTCGCAAACCCCGGATAAACAGCTGTGCGGAGTTTTTCGACCGCTTTCCAATGTTGCGATGGCTTGATATGTACCGAATCTTGTCTGAGCTCGAATTTTGCGCCGACTTCTTCTAGCTTTTGCCAAAAACTGTCGAGGTGTTCTGGGTTGCAGTCGGTGAGTGTGACTTCGCCGCGAGTGAGGACGCTGGCGAGTGCGAGGGTGCCGGTTTCTAAGTAGTCTGATGTGATGGTGTGATTGGCTCCGCCGAGTTCTTTTACTCCTTCGATCTTGAGGGTGTGAGTTCCGATGCCTTCGATTTTTGCGCCCATGCTGTTGAGGAAATTGCAGAGGCATTGAACGTGTGGTTCCATTGCTGCCCATCTTATTTCGGTTTCTCCTTCTGCGAGAACTGCCATCATGATTGCGTTTTCGGTTGCTGTTACGCTGGCTTCGGCCATGATTACTTTTGTTCCTTTTGGTTTCTGGGCTTTTAGGTGGAGAAGTTTTTCATCATCTACGACTTCGGCGCCAAGTTTCTTGAGGGCGTGGGTGTGGGCGTGGACTGATCTTTTGCCGAGGACGCAGCCGCCCGGGAAAGCCATTTTTGCTTCTCCTGCGCGTGCGAGGAGTGGGCCGAGTGTTAGGATTGATGCGCGAAGTTTGCCGACTTGGTCGTGGTGGATGTTCGTTTCGCTGATTTTTTTGGTTTCGATAAAGGCTTGGTGATTTTTGAAAGCTGTTTTTGCACCGAGTGATTCGAGAATTTCGAGCATTGTGTGTACGTCCGAAATATCGGGTACGTTGCTAAGTACGCATGGTTCTTTCGTGAGGAGACATGCTGCGATTATGGGAAGTGCGGCGTTTTTGGAGCCACTGATTGCGATTTCTCCCTTGAGTGCGTGCTGGCCTTGGATTGTGAAAGTTGGCATATGTTAGAGGTCGTAAGTGTGGAGGTATCTTAGCAGGTGTTTTGTTTGGGCGAAAGGCTGGGCGTGAATTGCGAAATTAAATGAGATGCGCAGTTTTGCAGTAAATTTTAGTAGCGAAACGTACATTCAGTACGATGAGCTATCAAAATTTACGAAAAACAAGCTCGAAGAGTCGGCTGCACAGAGTGCTTAGCTCTGCTAAGCAGCAGGGGCAGCCGACAGCTCGTCAATTTCGCAATTCACGTTTGCTGGGCTTGACATACCCAGGGTGTCTTTTGTAGCATTATGCAGCTATGAGACAAACTTTACAATTAGGTTGTTCTTTAGATCTTCAGCAAGATCTTGAGCAGACTCAGGACCTGCGATATGGATATGGTTTGACTGATGCGATGCAGGATTGTATTGCACAGGCTATCGCGTTTTGGCAGTCTAAGCCTCATCATAGAGCTGGGATTGCAGTTAGGGAGCTTACCGATTTGCTTGGTACAATGAGTGAGCATCCGGTTGATCTTAAGCGTTTTATGGAGCTTAACGATTCTCCGGTGATAAATATGGATTTTGTGGTTTTGACTCCTCAAGAGATGGCGACTTTGTTGCCTGACGAGAAGTATGGGTCTGTTATCGGAGGGCGGTGTTTTATTTCTGAAGCGGTACCGGAGGAATATAGGCCTTTTTGTATTTTGAATCTTGCTGTTTGGGGTAGAGTACAAGAAAATTCTCAGGTTATGGAGCTTTTGCAGGATGCTGGAATTGATATAAGTACTTCTAGGCATTGGACTGCAAATTTTATCGATGTTGTTGCTGCTAGTGCTTTTTTTAAGGATGATCCGGAGCAGGCGAGACGTTATTTGGAGTGGAGGCGAGAAATTGAGCGTACTGATTTTTTTGAAAGCCCTGTGTTTGCTGAGATGGCTAAGAGAAAAATGGACTTAGCGCGGCATCGTCGGACTACGCCTCCTGCTGAGAGAAATTCAGGGTGGGTTCGTCGTTCTTGGGCGATTGCAGGAGCTCTTTCGCATTTAAGTCCTGAATTTGTTGATAGAAATTATCGAATGCTGGGCCTGACTAAAGCTGATGTTGTTTATTTTAGGCTTATTCAATCTGAACATTTCGATCCTAATACGATGATTAAGCTTCTCAACAGGCTTGATAGGCGTCGTGGTGATACAAAGGCGCCGGTGGATTTGCGGGATGATTCTGCTCTCGATGTTCAGGCTGGATTGCTGACCGAATGGAATATGGATAGTGCTGCTCTGTTGAAAGATCACGGAAGAGAGGATGGCGTTTATAAATTGCAGTCTTATGCGATTCAGACGGTGAGGCCCCTGATCGATAGGATTTGTTCGATGTTTACTTATGCTATTTCCGATACTCAGGTTGGTCGTGAGCTGCTTACTTTTATGCAGGATCGTGCAAGTTTGGAGCTTGAAGGGTTGCAGGGGGAAGTGCGTCTTCTGTCTGTGGATGAGCTTGGTGAGGAAGGTGTTGATGAGGTTCTTGGGTGGTTGGGCGGTTTTCGTGAAAGAGTTGAAGCTCAGCGTGCACAGGTTGAGGGGTTGCTTGGTCAAAGTCGTGAACTTGCCGGTGCTTTTGATGAATTTGGGGCTGGTTTGCCAAAGCATGTGGTCGAGGATGTGCAGCGCCTTACAGATTTGCATGATAGGCTTGCCGAAGCTAGGGCTGCTCTTGATGGTCAAAGTGAACTTGTGTCGAGGTTGCGAGAGTTTCGTTCGGCGACGGAAGAAGTGGTGAGGGCGGGTGTTGTTTAGAGGTTGATGCTTTACTAGCTTGCGCCTAAGCTTGTATCTTTTTCAACATAAAAACTTGACACCTTCGCTGCGCTACGGTGTCTGTGGTGGGCAGGGAGGGATGGCGCTTTGCTGCGCAAAGCTAGGCTTCTGCGTCTCGTTCGGTCATGATTAAACTTTGTTTAATCGCGACGCTCACTCGACTTGAAGCAGCGAACCCGGGTTCTTATCCCTCCGTGCCCATATCAAAAAAATAGCTCTCGCCGCTGGCGGAGCATTTTTTTGATGGTGGGCAGGGAGGGATTCGAACCCCCGAAGGCAGAGCCAGCAGATTTACAGTCTGCCCCGTTTGACCGCTTCGGTACCTACCCACTTTTCAATTTGCGAGTGGTATTTTAGCAGGAAGGGGCGATTTGGCAAAAGATTTTTGACTTACACCTTGAAAAACTATAGAATTTTTGTCCTTTTTAATCTGGCAGTATGGTTGTAACACCGCTAATTCGCTTTAGGCAAAATGCTATTTTTAAAGCTCATCAGATAATGGGTGATGGAGCGATGGAGTCGTGTCAACGTCAGGTTCGGAAAGGATGTCGTAATTGCTGTGAATATGGTGCTGTGTTGTTTGAAGATGAACGTCTTCGGGTGGTGCCTCGGGGCGTAGAAGTGACCGGTAGAAGAGTGGAAAACTGTCTTGGAAAATACGGCTGCAAATTCCCGGGAAGAAGAAAGCCTCTGATGTGTAAATTAACACCGATCGTTGATGTGGTTATAGCTGAGGACAGGAGGCAACTTGCAACGTTTAGTGATAATTCGGGAAATCATCATTGTCCGGCTGCGATCTCGTTTGATTTCAGGATGAGAGTTAACAGAGCGGTTGGATTGCTTATTACGGCTGGGATATGGGTGGATGGTTCGGCGTTTATGGGGAGGTTGTCTTCTGAGGAGGCTGGGGAGCTTAGGTGAGCCATTTGTGCAAGCTGCGCGTTGACAATGAGCAGCAAACTGTGTATTTTTTGTGCCTATTTTTATCTACCAGTCATGACGCCAGATACGCGATTACCAGAAGGATGGGAAGTTCATACTCGCGAAGAAGCTGAGCCTCCGGCACATCCGGCACCTCCTGATGAGCCACCAATACCGCCAGCAGTAGAAGTACTTGGTTTACTTGAATCTCGATGGGATCTGACTCCTACGCCTCCTAGGATCGGACCTGATAATCGTAATGTCATAGAGTATGCAGAGTCAGCCAGAGAACTTAGTGTATTTGAGCACAGAGATGGTGGCTCAATTTATACATCAGTCGAAGATGCGATATGGATATTAAACCATTTGGGAGCAGCTGGCTTCCGATTAGTAAGGGTTGATCAGCCTCCTTCAAATCCTGCCCTCCGTGAAGCCTTAGAAGTCTTTGAAGTGGTAGACCTTCCTCCTGCCGCAGACCTTCCAGAGGGGCTATTGGACATTTGTGCTCATGAAATTGCCGAAAGTCCCACAGCAGATAGGGTCCACTTTTCTGCCTGGCAATTACAGGTTCGACGACGTTCATTTGGGACAATAGGAGACCCCAACGAATTGATTTATAAAGGCAGAAACATGATGAGAGACTCCAGGCCGCTCCGTGGTTTTATACTTATTGCCAATGGAAATTGATTTTTCTGCCATATAGCCTAAAACATATCCAACCTACTTTCGCCCTTCCTTCAGGCTTTTGGAGTCTAGCTTGCGCCTGTATCTCATTGATAATTCTATGTTCTTCTTTTTCATTTTTGCTTGTTCACTGTTTTTACTAACGCGCATCCTCACATAAAAAAAACAGCACTGTTACCAATGCTGTGAGGCGCAAATCAGAATTTCATTCTGTTTGCGCTGTGGAGCCACCTGTCGGACTCGAACCGACGACCCACCGCTTACAAGGCGGTTGCTCTACCAGCTGAGCTAAGGTGGCTGGTTGTGAGTACCTAGTACTTAGTACCTAGTACATAGTAATTGATTTTTCAGTTTTGAAAAAGCGAGCGTAGTTTATTCAAATCGCTTCCCATTGTCAAATCATAGTCTACTCTGGTATCCTACTAGCCTGTAAATTTACTTGCATGGATCTTTCTGCAATCCAAGAAAACGAACCCCTCTCCAATCATTCGACTTTTCGTGTTGGGGGTTTTGCCAAGTATTTTTATGAGGTTTCGGATACTGATGAATTGCCTGAGCTAATCAAGTGGGCTAAGTCTAAGGATATTCCTTATTTTATTTTGGGGGGAGGTTCGAATGTGCTTTTTAAAGATTCTGGATTCCCAGGTCTGGTTATCAAGATCGTTGCTTGCGGGATTCAGCATAAGGGTAGTGAGGTTATTGCGGAGGCTGGTGCCAAGATTGCTCAGGTTGCGCGTTTTGCTGCGGAGCATGATCTTGGAGGACTTGAGGAGTTTGTGACTTTGCCGGGTACTGTTGGGGGCGCTGTTTCCGGTAACGCGGGGTGTTTTTGGAATGAAATTTCTGACGTTTTGAGTCGTGCTTGGATTTTGAAAAATGGTGATGTTCTTGAGGTTGAGAATGATTATTTTGATTTTAAATATCGCTGGTCTAGTCTTAAAGATGCTGATGATGTGCTTTTGAAAGTTGCTTTTGAGGTTGCTGAAGGCTGTGATAAAGATCGAATGCAGGATGTTTTGGAGATAAGAAAAGAAAGACAGCCTGTGGGCATGACTGCAGGATGTTTCTTCAAAAATCCCGGAGCAACCCCTGAAATGTCTGCTGGATATTTGATCGATAAGTGCGGTCTCAAAGGTGAACAAGTCGGTGGAGCGCAAATTAGCACAAAACATTCGAACTTTATTTTGAATACAGGTGATGCTACTGCCAATGATATTCTCGCACTTGCCGATATCGCTAAAAAAAGCGTGAAGGGTCAATTCGATATCGACCTTGAGCCCGAAATTCAAGTTATCGGCTAATACAAGCGATTAATCGAGCCTTCGTTTTTGTGGTTTTTTTTTGCGGCAAATTATTTCCATTTTGTGTCAACGGCAAAAGCTTCGATTCCAGGTAGTATCTTCTATATAATCGGTTTAAGTTATGGTCCGGAGATTAAGGAGGATTTATTCACAATTTATATATAAAATTTAACGTTATTCTCTATGAAAACGACTTCTTTCAACCGAGAATTACTGAGAGACATCCTCATTTTCGGGGGTATCCTCACAGTTCTCGTCGTGCTTTGGAACTTCGTCGGAGTTCCCGGAGCTGAGGCCGCTTTAATCGACGCAACCGATAGTCCTTCTAACATTCAGGAGGCAACCGGAGGCGAGGGAAGTTTTAGGACTCTCGCGAGGACTATAATCAACTTCTTCCTCTACTTCTTAGGGTTCGTTGCTACCGCAATGATCATCTACGGAGGTATCTTGTATGTAACTTCAGGAGGTCAAGACGAACAGACCGGAAAAGCAAAGAAGATCCTTATGTACGCAATAATAGGTATAATAATCATCCTACTTTCATTCGCTATAGTAAATACTGTGATCAGTGGAGCCGGAACAGGAGACGAAGCCGCGACGTAATGACCGCTCGCTATGTACTTTTATATAGCGCAAAAACAAAAAATAAAGAGCCTCTTCGCAAGGAGAGGTTCTTTTTATTAGTGAGAAAGCAGAAATCAGAAATGAGAAGTGAGTGAGAAATCAAGAGCCAGGAATTTACGCCTTGCTTGGCATCTTAATGTTAACCTTATCTCTCAATTCCAAGAATTCTTTGATGCTTTCTTTCTCCCCTCTTAGGTCGTTCTTCACCACGATTGCATCTTCTGTTATTTCGATGATTTCGCGGTAGTCGATGATGCGTTTTTCGACTGTGAAGAAGAGGAAAACTTTTTTGACGACGTATAGTTGCACGAGTTGTCCTATTTCTGTATCGAATACAAAATCGTGTACCAATCCCAGCAATGTTCCGTCTTCTTGGATCACGTCTTTTGTGAAAATTTTTGTTTGTGCGGGGCTGAATTCAGATAGTTTTAAAAGCTCATCACGGTCGATGATTGCGGTTTCATCGGTAATTTTTATGCCCTCAAGGTCCCATTTTCGAATATCCCTGACCGAAATCACTTTTTTTGAACCTACTAATCCTATTGCCAAAATCCCTCCGTCTTCAGGACTGATTAACGGCTCTTTCATCAAGGTGACAGGGCCTTCTGCTTGTTCGCTGATAACAGGTAAGCCTACTGTTTTGAGGAAAGTCATTTTCATAGTCAAAGCTTATGGTAAGCCATTGCAAGTTGCAAGCTTTTAAGGTATAATTAACAGATATAATTGTGTTCCCATGAAAGATTTCGCAGAATTAGTCCAAACCTTTACTTGCATCGGTGATGAAACGAAGCAAAAAATCATCTACAGCGCAAAGGATTTGAGCGATGAAAAGAAAGCAAAAGTCATCGAAGTTCTCAAGAAAGGTGAGGAGAAAAAGAAAGCTCTCAAGGATGCTTTTGACACGAAAATGCTCGAGCATGTTGAGAAGCATTTGAAGGAAGTTGATGATTTTAAGCGTGGTCCGCTTAGAAAGGCTTTTAGGGAGGCTGAGGAGTTTGACCATACTGCTGAAGCAAAAGCCGCTGAAGATTTACTAAAAGACCTCTAATATGGATTTTTGGAAAGAAAATAGATTGGTGTTCATGGCTGCAGGGGAGCAGCCTGAGCCGGCAACGACGCCCGATCCGGTTGAAGCTCAAGAGCAAGGGACGGAGACAGCGGAGGATCCCGAAAAAGAAAAAGATCTGGCTGTTGCGGAGAAAAAGGCCGATTTGAAGGTTAAAGTTGAGTCTGCACAGGAAGTTGTTGATCAGTTGAAGGCGATTTATGGGGAGGCGAATGAGCAAGGGATAGATAAAAATGCAGGTAATGATAAGGAAGTTGACCAGAGAGCGGATAAGATTTCTAGTGCGTTAACTGATATGACTGATGCGTTTAACAAGGGCGTTGAGTCGCTGGAGGATGAATACGAGGCTGCGCTGACTGAGCTTGAGGAGGATATTTATGCCGATATTGCAGGGGTGCTAGAGATCGGAGATGTAAGTGGAGATACTCTCAAGGAAGAAGCCAAGAAAGATATGGCTGATGCGGCTAAGGTCACCGTGGAAGAAGCCGATACGGCGATAGGTCAGCTTGAAGAAGCTCGTAAACTTGATGACGAGGCACGTGCGAGTGCAACTGAGAAGATCACCAGCAGTGAAGATCTTTTGGCCGGGTTTCAGTTGGCTTATCCGGAAAAGGATATTGCCTCGGTGCAGAAGCTTGTTGACGATTTCAAGGCGGATTTTGAGGCAAATTATGCCGGCGATGATAAAGATATCGATCCGGCTGCTTTGAACACGGCAACGGGTGAATTCTCTCATGCTTTGGATTTGGCTGTTGTTGCTCTGGCGGGAGAACCGCTTGATGCGATAAATTTAAAAATCGAAGAGGTCAGGGCGGAAGAGGAGTTGCCGATTTCACCTTATTTGGGAGAAAGGATGCAGGCTCTTATTGGTGAAAATCCGCAGAGTAGCGTCGTCGTTGAAGGTGCACAGGTCTTCGATGAAGCGGATATGGAGCGGCATTCAATATCTGAAGGTGGGGCTGATGATGCTAATATTGAAACGAGTGTTGTTGAGGTTGATGGCGAAGCGCAATTGGTTCAGAACTATGAAAACTTTACAGTGCGTCAGGAATACGGTTCGCTTGCTGATTTTAAAAAGAATTTTCCATCAATCGATCTACCTGATAGCGGTGATGGTCCTTTTGGTCCTTTCGAAGAAGACATTTACATGTCCGAAAGTCGCCCTAGACCTTTCAAGGGCATAAGACGTAAACGAGATATCAGTGTCTCTGTTGAGCGCGATGACCAAGGAGCGATAACCAAAGTCAAAGTAACCGCAAGCAATGTCCGGTTCGGCAACCCACCGGAATCTACAGTCCATATCCGACTCGGCAAATCTCCAGCCGAATGTACAGAGCCCGCAGATCTTCTTTATCCTCCTGGTTATAACCCGAGGGAAAGTCGCAATTTTTCAAGTGAGTCTACTGAGGCGGCGGTTGAGGCCAATGAAACAGACGCCGAGAAGCTTGCGAGATATAAGCAGGAGCTTCCCGAATATGTGCAAGCGTTAAGCGAAATGACTCCTATCAAACCCGGCGATCCACGCCTTGCGGAATTGCCCAAGTTTTTGCAGAAAAGCATCTTTGCTTATAGCACTAAGCCCGAACTTGCAAGACATATGAAACGTGCCTCTGAATTGATGAAAGCTGAGCCTGTTGATATGGAATCATTGACCGAAGTAATGCAAGATTTGGAAGGGAAAGCTCTTCAGATGAAAGCTAAGCCTGATTCCGATTTGAGTAATTTGCCTGAGTTTCAAAAATTTGAAAAAATTAAGAAAGAGGGACTTGCGTATCCAGAAGCTAATATCAATGCATTCCGGACTGATTTTGGAGATGCAGCTACTCATCTTGAAAACCATTTCTTTGATCAAGGAGCTATGAATGAGGGTGAAGGCTCTGATGTCAGTTTGGCTTCTGCAAATTTGTCTTTTTATGGATCCGGTGTTGGGAAACAGGTTTCCGGTAGTTTTGAAATAAAGGTAAAAGGTTGTGAGGGTATGGATAGTATCAAATTTAAATTTAGGAGAATGGGGGCCACTGACAAAGGCCTTACTTGGGAAAGCGCCGTTTTGAACGCAATGAAGAAAGTTACAAGCAACAAAGACATCAATAAGGCCGTCCAAGAACAACGGAAACAAAGAAATAAGATTGAAAGAACTCATCGTGCTGTTGATCAAAAAGAAGTATCCACTCTTGAAAAACGTTTAAAGGCTAAGCAAAAAGCAGCGAAAAACGGTGAAGAGTTTGACCCTTTCAAATACGAGGATTATCGAGCCAAAAAGATTGATGATGTTAAGAAAAAAATCTCTGAAGACCACGGAAATCCGAAAGAATACAGATACGCTACACGCGGCGAGCATTGGGTTGCTATCAGGGTTACCGAACGAGGCTTGGGTTCATCGCCGTCAGGAAAGTTTGGTGAAGCGGCAGGGCTTGTGGCACCTGTAGCTGATGAGACAGCACCGCCTCCGGCAGATGCTGTGGCACAGGTGGAGGCTGTTGATGAAAGTCCCGACTATCGAGCGGTGGTTGCTGAAGGTATCGTGGCTGGCTTGAATCAGAAAACACTTCCTTCCGGTGAGCTGATGATAATAGGGGTCGCCCTGGATGATCCCGGCAAGCTGGATATTGATGTTGGCAGTCGGCATTTATTTTTGACAGTAACTCCTGCTCCTACTGGTGAAAAGCCTAATCTATTGAAATATTCATTTACCGATGATTCTGGCACTGAGCTACATGCATTTCATGACAATTATGACTCTTCTGCGACAAATAATTTGAGTCGTGTATGTGCTATCGTTCAGTCAGCCCTTGCATCACCTAAGACGCATGTTGCAACTGAGGAACCTGCTCAGCCGGAAGCGTCTGAATAATAATTTTGAAGCTGATTGACATTCCTCTTTCCGTTTCATATACTCGGGTAGCTATTTTACAGAATGGAATTGACGTCGGGGTGTAGCACAGTTGGCTAGTGCGCACGGTTTGGGACCGTGAGGTCGCTGGTTCAAGTCCAGTCACCCCGACCAGAAAAGACGTTGAAAAAGCGGAGGGCTAAGTTTTCTGGTGATCAATATCATCCTCAGGCGCAAGCCACCCCATTTTATGCTAAAATCCTCCCAGCAATCGGGGTGTGGCGCAGTTGGTAGCGCGCATGGCTGGGGGTCATGAGGTCGCAGGTTCAAGTCCTGTCACCCCGACCACAGACGCGAAGTCTTGCGAAGCAAGACGGAGCGTCCTTTTAGCAGTACATAAACGCTATTTAAATATGAGTCTTTAGCGCGTCAGGAAAAATGCTGAAAAAGCGAATCGGAGGGCCAAGTTTTATGTTGGCCAATAATTTTCTTCGGCGAAGCTAGATCTACCCCAAGCTCTTCCTCATCACCGCCGCTTCCACCAGGTCGTCTTCGAATTCCATGCCGAGGCCTTGTTTGACGATGATGTTTGACGTTAGGTTGCGGTGCAAGAAGTGATGGTCTTTTTGGGGGCCCGTTTGGATGCCCAGGATCTCTTCGCAAAGCTCGATGTCCTGTTGTATTTTGCGTGCCCAGTCGTATTTTTGGGCGAACCATTGCAGGTTTTCTTTGTTGATGAATTTTCCTGCGTGCTGGAGTTCCCATTTCAAGGTTGTGAAATGTTTATCGAGCATCCCCATCATCCCTTTTTCTTTGATATCTTTGAGTCCTCGACCTGTTCCGATGAATTCTGGCGGAATGCCCATTGAGTAGCATGCTGCGGTGAATTTGATTGCTCTTGGCAAAGAAACTTCTCCGACCCCCCTGCTGTATCCGAGTAGTCCGATGTGCTGGACTCTTTCACGTCTGCTTGGAACGGATTTTGCCATTTTGTTAATCATCGGTGCCATTTCCTCTATTGTTGGTCTGTAAAACTTTTTAAAGATTTCAACCAAAACTTCCATTGTTTGGAACTCGTCGTCACCGAATGTAACTGGCTTTACTCTTGTAAGTTGTTTTTTTATAAAATTTAAAGCTTTCTTCGCATCTTGAATCGGATAATCATACTTAAAAGCCGACTGAATCGTCACAGTTTTCACCCCTTCATACTGCGGCAAACTATTTTCAATGTTTTCCGGATTAATCCCCCCGCGAAAAGGCAAAGAACCTGTCCCCACAATCGGATAAATCGGTATTTCAAACTCTTTCCCAACCTTATACATTTCACGAAGCCCCATCCTCGTGGCTAACATCGCCGGTGCAAATCCCGCATTCAAAGCCGGATCCGACCTCGCAATAAAAGGACGCAAATATGCCGGATTTTTACCGAATCTCTCCTGATGACCTTTTATATAGTCTCTCAAAACTTTCCCACATCCAGCCAGCTCTTCAACACTTTCAAAAATAGGAATCATATGCACATACCCCGCACCAAACATGTTCCCGTTAAAAGTCTCTTCATGCAGTTGCGCTGTCTTACGGAAAGTATCCTGAATATGCAAAAGCTGATCCGCACTAGTCGCCATCGGCAAAATAAACTCGAAAACCGGCGGACTATGCAGATGGAGCGATTTGGTAAATTCCGCTGCCGAAAGCACACTCATGTACGCCCTTGCAAGTTTAAAAGTTTTCTCCTCCCAAACATTCGGCACCCTAATCGTAATGAATTTGTCACGCCCAATCTGCTTATGCTTGAAATCCTTGATGTACTTCGACATCAACCGCTCAATCATCGCCTCATCCGCAAACTTCCCTTCCCAATCCCACATATACTCATCACATCCAAGAGTGAAAAAGTTCTGATAAACCTCGTCCGTCTCCTGCTTCGCCTCGATAAACGCATTGTCACTCCAAAAAGGAATCGCGGCATTATCCGGGTGCTGTGTTCCCATCAGGATCGGAATTTCTCTCTTTTCGTTAGGGTCGAACATTGGTCCTGATGTTACAGGCATAACATGTTTTTTTGCAAGGCTTAATACATCACCTTATCTTCCTTCTCATCCCACGCCTTGAAAACCTTTAAGGCTTCTTCGCGATCCAGTTGTTCGAACTTGATTTTCCTTTCTGAGATCGGTTTTTTGAGCTCTTCATAAATGAACTCATCATCGAACCCTATCGCTGCCGCATCTTCGCGAGTATTTGCGTAATAAACCTTGTCCGGCCTGGCCCAATAGATCGCGCCAAGACACATCGGACACGGTTCGCAACTCGTATAAAGTTCGCATCCGTCGAGCTGAAATGTGTTGAGGTTCTTGCAGGCATCGCGGATTGCGACAACTTCTGCGTGGCCTGTCGGGTCGTTCGTTGAGGTGACTTGGTTATTGCCGCGACCAACTATCTCGCCGTCTTTGACGACGACTGCGCCGAAGGGGCCGCCTTCATTTGATTGCATGCCTTGCTGGGAGATTTTGATGGCTGCTGCCATGAAATTGTTCATGTTGTTGTGGGGTTGTGGTGGTAGTAGTGGTGTGGAGTTTTCGCCGGAAGCGAAAACGGTTATTTTATTATTTGTTTCGTCAATCGCATCATTTTTTCGTGTTTTTCGTCCGTTTCATGCGTGTGGCCGAGCAAGTGCAATACGCCGTGCACGAATAGAAATTTGAGTTCGTGTTCCAGGTCTTTGGATTGTCTTTTGGCGGTATTGAATGAAATGTAAATTTCGCCGAGCATTTGTTTGCCGGGGAATTTCTCTGTCTCGTTGAAAGCGAAAGAAATCACGTCGGTCGGACCTTCTTTTTTTCGATATTTTTGATTTAGTTCGGTGATTTTTTCATCATCAACAATCGTCAAGCTTACCTCTCCCTCCCCTTTGATTTTTGGCAGTAGGGAAGTGAAGATCGTTTCATCTATCTTTTCGTCGGTTGTGTTTGTGTAGGTGAGTTTTATCATGGTAATCCTTGCCAAAGTTGCTCATAAATTTTCCATTCCGATTCATCGGTTTCCCAATTTGCATAAATCGCGACGCCCGTGAATGTATCAACTGTGGTCCGCTTATTGTTAAGACCTTGTATCACACCCTCAAGCCCGGTTTCCATGTTTTCAACTTCAGGATCAAAGCTTTCTTTATCATCTTCGTAAGTCGGGATCCCGATAAGAAGCTCGACTTCAAAAGGTGCCAACGCCTGGGTAAGATAAATTATTTGCTGCTCAACGAGCCAAATGTAATGCTCCGAGTCAGACAGAGAAGTGTCGTAAGTCATGACCGCTATCTGATCGACGATTTCGGCCGTTTCCTGGAAATACTCCGTCTCCCAATAGCTTTCGATTTCTTGTTCCAAAATCACGCCTACCATGTCGCTGATCAAAGTAGGCTGCCATTCATCCGTTGCAACTGAGATAAACGTTTCTTCGCCAAGCGTTTCTCTTGTTTCAGATAGAAGCGCGAGAAATCCCGTATCATCATGGGGAACAGGTTCGATGTCGTAATGTATGCCTGCATAGCCTATTGCCATCATGTCTTCGCATGTTTGAGTAATGTTTGTGCGGATTTCCGGATCGTCGATATCCAGTTCAGATCTAAGTTGGCCAAGCCAGGCTAGGGGAACTATGTCTGGATTTTTTGAGGTTAAAATTTCTAAAAATTCTTGCGCAAATTTGTAACGTTCTTCCGGTATGGTGCCGTCGCTGTCGAAGGGACCCGTGTGAACATAGACATATTGTATGTCGTATTTTGCGAGTTTTAGGGCTAAATCTTCGACTACACTGGTGTCTTGTTCGTTTCCGACCCATGCATGCTTAACCCAAAGCGCATTCGATTCTAGGTTAAAATCCGGGCCTTTTAAGTCGCCGTGGGGACCAATAAGAAAATACCAACCTGCAATCAGGAGTAGCACTGATAGCATTATCGTGTATTTTATTATGTTTTTGGCGGCGTTAATCATAGGAGGGATCTCTGAAAAATATAACATCTACTGCAATTTTACCATTTTTGCTGCAACTTGTTCAGAGATCCCTATTGAGTAGTTGCTTTGTAACTTCATAGATCCCTATACCAAATGCCGTTGCCACATTCAACGACTCTTTCTCCCCGCGCATCGGAATATGCACTGTTTTGTCCGATTCTTCGAGGATTTTTGGCTTGATACCGTTGATTTCGTGGCCTACTACAAAACATGTTTTTGGTTTGTATTTAACCTTATGGAGTGGCTTGCTTGTTTTGGTCTTTTCGAGTGAAACTATTTCGTAACCTTGCTTTTTTAAAGTTCTGATCAATCTGACAGGATCTTTCCTGTAAACCCATTCGATAACGTCTTCTGCTCCGAGTGCTGTTTTGGTTATTTCACGGCGCGGGGGAGTACCTGTCATACCACATAAAAAGACCTTTTTTATGCCTGCACCGTCGCAAGTTCGGAAAATTGCACCTACATTATGTAAGCTGCGTACATTATCTAGCACTGCGATTACGTCAAGTATCCGCCTATTCACGCCCTGTTTTTGTCTTTTATTTGCCATTTGTTAGGTTCCGCCTATACAAAATTTATCACGCTATAAATTACCATCTTTTTGCTGCGAATTCCAGTTCGCACATACCGCCATGAGGCCACAACGACTACACCCTGATTATGCCTATATCAAGCCACCCACAGCGTGTTGATTAATCAAACTTCCACCATGTGTTATGCGAAGTATTTTCGGGGACACATCGTCGACCAGACCATAATTCCGCCTATACACGCAATGTTTCATAACTTATGACACAATTCCACCTATACACGCAAGTAGACAGAGTAGACAACTTTGTCCAGACAAAAGTAGACACGTGTCCAGACAGCCTGTCTACTTTCAGGTTAACGAGTAGACAAATATGTCTAGACACGGGTAGACATCGTGTCTACTTCGTCTAGACATTTAAAAAATCTTATCTTACAATTGATTCGCAAATATAACGAAAACAAAAATGTCCGATTCGTACACAATAGACCGTAAACAGGCCGCAGAATTGCTTTCGGTGTCTTTGCGAACGTTGGACCGTTATATACGTGATGAGCGTCTTAAAGCGCGGAAAATCGGCGGTTTTGTGAGGCTCGATGAAGGCGAAGTCAAATCTTTTAAAACTGGCTATACTCCCCGCCCAACTACTGAGCGCACCCATCGTTCTTTGAATGATTTTGAAGAAGCTGAAACAATAGATGTTCATTCCGAAGTCGGGCGCGTTTTGGGTGAAGAAATTGCTTCAGAAGATAAATCGGAAAGTGTTTATGAAATTCTTTTCAAAGAGTCCAAAGACGAACTCAAGGAATATCAGCAGAAGCTCGAAATTGCGAATTATCGCGTAGGCCAGCTTGAGGCCCAAATCCAAAATTCCGTCCCCCTCCTGGAACACAAGGCGGCAAGTCGCAGAGCCGAAGCTAAAATGGGCAAAATCAAGGCTGTCGCAAAAAAATATCTACAAAACGTGAAAGCGCTCGACAAGCAATTGCAGCTCGAAAAAGTTAACTCGAAGGTTTATATTGTGCTGCTGTTTATTTTGCTTGGGTTGCAGCCGATATTGTGGTGGTTGTTGCAGAAGTAGATTTTAGTTCGTAGTTTTTGGTTCATAGTTCTTAGTGACGTATTTTTTAAGGCGAAATATCATCCGCTACGAACTACGAACTAGGGCCTACGAACTACGGCCTACGAACTACGGCCTACGAACTACGGCCTACGAACTAGGGCCTACGAACTACGGCCTACCGTATTTTCTTCTGAATCAACGTAATGAAGATACCGAGCATGATGAAGCCGAAGACCGCTTCGATTGAGGCGAGAATTTTGCCTGCGAGTGTGAGAGGGACTACGTCTCCGAATCCGAGACTCGTTAGTGTTACTATCGAGAAATATATGTAGTCGAACCAGTGTCCGTCCATTTGTGAGACCATTTTGTGGGATGCATCGAGCGGTAGATCTATCAGGAAGTAGAATCCTGCCAGAATCACGCCGAAAACGACTGCTGTCACCCCCCACCTCGTGAAACTGTTGCCGTAAAGACAAGTTAGTTCTAGGAATTTGTATTCGAGCCAGCTCCAATATCGTTTGTTGAACCAGAAGCAGTTTTTTCGGTAGGACATTTTGCATTCATAGGTTTTTTTCTTGCTGGCGGTGAATTCTTTTTTGTCATAAACAATTTCCAATGAGCTGTAGCATCGTTCCATTAGGTGGTAAAAATCGTTGATCTCCATTGATGAGAACCTTTCTGGGTCTTCTTTGTATTTTTCTTCTTGCTTCTTGAATTCGGTGTCCATTTTTGCATAAAATTCACGGCATTCTTCCGTGTCATAGACAAGATGTGCTTTTAAAAGGCTTATCAGGAGATAGTAGAAGCAAAGTCCTCGCTCTGTGTAGTCTGATCTGTCGAGTTCTTTTAATCTGTCTTCAAAAACTGTACGCAGTTTTGCGTACTGATTGAAGTCACCACGCTGTTCGATGATATTAATCGCCTCTTTGAAATCCATTTTTTGTAGATTGTAGTTTGTAGATCGTAGGCCGTAGTGATGGAGCGCTTCGCGCAAGTTAGTTTTCTAGTGCACGTTGGTATAACTCTATCCATATATTATACCTGTTTTTCACAACTAGGTCAATCTGGTAGAGTGTGTTTTTGAGACGGATTTAGTATATTAGGGGCAAATCAGATAATTTTCAGCCTATGATTGGTGTTCTTGATTCCGGTTTCGGCGGACTTTCTATCCTGAAAGGTTTGCTCGATGAAATGCCTGAATATGATTATTTTTACCTGGGAGATAATGCTCGTGCGCCTTATGGGGGGCATGGTCGTGATACGATTACGATGTTTGCAGAGGAGAGTGTTGAGTTTTTATTTGATCAGGGTGCGACTCTCATAATTGTTGCGTGTAATACGATCTCTGCGTTGGCTTTGCGTCATTTGCAAAAGAAGTACATTGTTAAGGGAGGTCTTAAGGAGAAAAAGAATATTTTGGGTGTTATTTTTCCGCTTGCTGAAGCTGCTGTTGAGATGACTTCGAATAAGCATATTGGTGTCGTTGGGACAAAAGGGACTATCAGATCTGGAACTTATGAGAAGGAACTTAGGAAGCTGGATCCTGATATTGATATTACTTCTGCTGCATGTCCTTTGCTTGTACCTTTTATAGAGGAGAATTGGCATACCAAGCCCGAGGCTCGAATGGTTTTGAAAAAATATTTGAGATCTATCAAGAGTCATCATATCGACACTTTGATTCTTGGCTGTACTCATTACGCTCTTATGATGAAAGATTTTAAGAGATATATGGGGAAAAAGGTTCGGGTTATTGGAGAAGGCAGTGAGACTGCGAAGAGTCTGAAGGAATATTTAGGGCGGCATCCCGATCTTGAATCGAGACTTGGCCGGGAAGGTAAAAGAACTTATGTGACAACTGACGACCCTGAAAAGTTCAAGAAGATTGGTGAGAAGTTTTTGGGGCATAATATCCCTAAAGTCGAAGTTGTTAAATTATCGGGTTATGCGAAGTAAGTTGTTTTATTTTGTCTGGGGGTTGGTTGGGGTTTTGAGCTTTTTTTTGGATTGGAGGGTTTTGGGTTTCTTTGATCAGTTGGATTGGCATTCGCTTGATAGTTTGATGGTTTTTTTGACGGATTTTGGGTTGTTGTTTGTGGTGGCGGGGTTTTTGATGTTGCTTTTTGAGGAGGGGAAGTGGAATTATTTGGTGCTTTTGGCTGTTGCGCTTTTTGTGACGGTTGAGGGGGTGTTTTTGTTAAAAGTTATGTTTCAGGTGCCGAGGCCGTTTGAGTTTTTTGTGGATTTGAAAAAGTTGGCGCCGGCTGTTGGGTATTCGTTTCCGAGTTTGCATACTGCGGTTGTGTTTGCGATGTTGCCGTTTTTTAGGTTGGGGAGGCTTAAGTATCTTCGGGGGTGGTGGGTTTTGTTTTGCGTGCTTATCGGACTGAGTCGGTTGTATGTTGGTGTGCATCATCTAAGTGATGCTGTTTGGGGAGGGTTTGCTGGGTATCTGGTGGGAGATATTGTTTATGGGATTGAGTCGAAGCGTGGGGTGAGTGATTGGTTTTTGTGGCATATCAAGGACAAGTTTGAGCTGAGGAGGCAGGTTATGCATATGTTTACCGGGCTTGCGATCGCTTTTTTGCTTTATCTTGAGTTGATTGGGGCGACTTTTCTGGGGGTTTGCTTGATTGGTGGTGGTGTTTTGATTTTGTTGTCACGGAAGCGGGATTTGCCTGTACTGAGGCATTTTTTGGATTTTTTTGAAAGACATTCGATGCGGCGGAAATGGCCGGGGAAAGGGTCTTTTTGTCTGGTGTTGGGGTGTTTTTTGTCTGTTGTTTTGTTCCGACATGACATTGCGATTGCTGCGATTATTGTTATGTCGATCGGTGATAGCGTGACGAATATTATTGGACGTTATTTTGGGGAAATTAACATTCCGTGGAACCGTGAAAAGCAGTTTGAAGGACCGTTGATGGGTGGATTGCTGGCGTTTTTGGGGGCGATGCTAGTGGTGCCGTGGTGGCCTGCGTTGGCGGGGAGCGTAGCTGCGATGGCTGTGGAGACGTGGGATTTCAAGGTTGGCGGGGTGCGGATTGACGATAACTTGATCGTGCCGTTGGTGGCGGGGGTGGTGATGGGGGTGGTGAGTTGAGAGAGTCGGTTTTGTTATTTATTTCTCGCTAGGGCTTCGCGTCCTGATTCGAAGAATCAGGTGGCTGCAGAGACGCTCGAAATAATAACAAAACCTCTGCGGGGATTGTGGGGGGTGGTGGTTGTGGTGATGACTATTGTTGTTCGCGCAGGAGTTTGAGGGCTATTCTTCTTAGTTGTTTATGTGGAATAATTCCGCCAAATGATGGTCTTAACCCTCTTTCTTCTGCGACCTGATGTGCTTGTCGTATTACCTCATCATATCTTGAAAGGCCTGCCCTGCTTACAACGCCAAGGTTAGTTGATACCGCTGCGCATGCCGTTTTCACGACTGCTGCTCGACTTCCTATTTTGTCATGGTCAATGGGTTTTCCTGTTACTATGCATGTTGGTGCCATATTTTTGATTGGTTAAAATACCAGGTGGGGATTTTATGTCATTTCATTGACTTACGCAAGGTTATTCCACGTGAATTGCAAAATCAGATGAGATGCGCAGTTTTGCAATTCACGTTATTCCCACTCGATTGTACCTGGTGGTTTGTTTGTAATGTCGTAAAAGACGGCTGAGATGCCGGGTAGGGCGAGGATTTTTTGGGCTAATTCCTGGATGCCGGGCCATGGAAGCTCGGTGAAATTTGCTGTCATGGCTTCTGTTGAGGAGACTGGGCGGAGGACGATTGACTCGTTGCCCTCGGAGTTGACGCTGATTGGGAGAAGGACTGTTGGGCATTGCCAAACTTCTTTGCTTGAGTCGTTGTCGCGGATGAAGTCCATGACGAGTTTGTCGGCTTCTTGGAGGGTTGAGATGCGTTGTGGTGTTAGGTAAGCGGGTGTTGCTGAGACTGATTCGATCGAGTTGGGTGCGACCAGGAACATTACGCGGTTGATTTCGGGGTTTTGATTGGTTATTTGGGGTGCGAGTTCGCGGAGCTTGTCCCAGTTGTGCTCTCCTTCCAGGACGAGAGGGTGTCTGTAAGTTCGTTCGTCACCTTGGACGCCGACGGATTTGAGTGGGAGGATTGTTCCTTCGATTTCTGCATCGCATGGGTCTGGTTCTTTTAAACAGAGGCAGCGGACTGCTAGTCCCGGTCCCGGGAATGGGTGTCTTTGGACCATTTCTTCCGGCAAACCGAGCTTCTCCCCTACCATGCGGACTTCGTCTTTGTAGAGTTCCTTAATTGGTTCGATTATTTTGCCTTGGCGGATCATTTCTTCGATTTCGGGGACACGGTTGTGGTGAGTTTTGATTTTGTCGGCGTGCTTGGTACCTGCTGATTCGATTGTGTCTGGGTAAATTGTGCCTTGGCCGAGGAGCCATTCGTCTGGGTTGAGTTTTAAATCTTGGGCGACTCTTTTTTGGATTTCTAAAAATTTATCGCCGATGATTTTGCGTTTTTTTTCTGGGTCATAAACTTCTTTTAAAGCTTCGAAATATTCTTCTGCGGCGGATTCGACGTGGAGATTTTCTACGCCTGCTTTTGCTAGGAATTTTTTGATTTCAGTAGTTTCATCTTTTCGCATAAAGCCTGTGTCGACGTACATTGCGTAGATGCGGTCGGGGCCGAGGGCCTTGGCGAGGAGGACGTATGCGACTGAGGAGTCGACGCCACCTGAGACGAGCATGAAGACCTTTTTGTCTCGGGTTTTTTCGGTGATTGAGGCGATTTCTTGCTCGATGAATTTGTCGATGCTCCAGTCGCGAGTTGCGCCTGTAATGTCGATGAATGCATCGAGGATTTGCATGCCACACTCGGTGTGTGTGACTTCTGGGTGGAATTGGACTGTGTAGATTTTTTTGTCGTGATTTGCGGTTGCAGAAAGTGGGTCGTCTGGGGTTGAACCTATTACTTCGAACCCTTCCGGGACTTTTGTAACTGTATCAAAATGGTTTGAGTAAACTTGGTAATCCTTTGGCTCCAGTTTGCCTAGGATTGATGTGTTTTTTTTGACTGTAAATTTTGTGAGGCCATATTCGCCGATTGTGCCTTTTTGGACTTCGCCGCCGAGGGTGTGCATTGTGATTTGGTGGCCGTAGCAAATGCCGAGGATTGGGATATTTAGGTCGTAGATTGCGGGATCGATTTGAGGGGAGCTTGGGTCGTTGACTGAAGCTGGACCGCCGGAGATGATGATGCCTTTGTAGTCGTGGAATTTTGATGCTGGGGTTTCTGCGTCGAGGACTTCCGAGTAGACGCCGAGACGTCTGATGCGGTTTGCAATTAGGTGGGCGTATTGGCCTCCGAAGTCTAAAACTGCGATGGAATTAGGCATGTTGGGCGTTAGGGGTTAGGCGTCGATTGTAGCGTCAAAGCCACCTCTGCACAACTGTGATTGTCCGTGGATTTGGGTCGATGTAGTTGCCGGATTTGTCGCGGATGTTGCGCATTGTGATTTCGTAAAACTCTTCGTCTTGGCTAGTCATGCCGAGGACGTTTAGCCAGATGTTTCGTTCGTCGCAAGTGATTGTGTCTACTGTTATTGTATCTGTTATGTCTACATTTGTCTCGTCAGTGTCGACGATGGAGTAGGCGAAGAAATCTGATGCTGATGTGCAGTCGACGGGCTCGTTGAATCCGATGTAGATTTTGCCGAGTTCGACGATTTCGTGCGAGTGGAGACGGGGGGCAGTTTCGTCGGGGTTGATTGTGAGTGAGAGAAGCTTGTCTTCCGCGAGGTTGAGTGAAAGATAGGCGTGTTCTTCGTGGGTTTCGAAGGTGTCAGATTCTAGCGTTGAACCTTGCTCTGTGTGGACGATTATTTCGTAGTGGTCGGCTTGGGTGCCGGGTTGTTTGATGAGATTCAGGTTGTATGTTCCGTCTTCAACGATTTCGATTGGGAGGGTGTATTGCCAGCTTAATGTTGTTTCGTCGGTTTTGTCTAAATAAACGATTTCGCCGAAGGCTTGGTAATTGTCGTAAGATTCTTCGTAGCTTTCGGTTATTTGGGTTGCGTCTGATGGGACGAAAGCTCTGAAGTAGCCTTTGTAGTTACCGCTGAGGGGGATGTTGTCGCCGCCGTAATGGTCAACCGTCACTTCGAGGTCACAGAGGATCTGGTCTTCTTGGATATCAACTTCGTATTTGATGGTGCGAGTTAAGTAGCGGTCGTTTTTCATGCCGCCTAGGTTGCTTTCGTTAACGGCGAGTAAGTCTTCGTAGGTTTCGGGCATGGTGTCCGCCCAGCCAAGTACACTAACTTTGTTTTCCAGGTAGTCGTCGGCAAACCAGAGAATAATGTGCTTCTCATTTAAATTTTCAACGATTGTATCTGTCAGTTTTCGAGCGCTCCAGGGCTGAGTTATGATTTTTTTCACCAAATTCTTAACCACATCCTTCATAATATCCTTGCGGCTGTCGAGCTCATCCTCGCTGTGGCGATCGATATCGGAAACATCCGCGGACAGAGTCTCGAACAGGTTATTCTCGGTCAGCTGGAAGTCGCCCGCCGTGATCGGGTCGTAAAGCGCGATGAGGCTTTCGAGAGCGGAGAAGTCCAGGGTGAAAATACCGTCGACTTGCGTATCGGGCTGGGTGATTTGGTAGAAATCGATGATTTCTTCGGCTGATTCGGGGAAGTCGACGTAATGGTTTGCATCACGGAATGTGTACCCACCATAGGTTGGACCGCCTAGGAGTTCCTCCATCGGATAATGAGGTGGGTCGATGTACTCGTGATCGTCGATTTCGCCGTAAACGTCGTAGAATTGGAGGCTTGTTGGGAAGCCATGCTTAATTTCGAGGACTCCGTATGCTGAGATGAATCCGCCTGTTGGGCGAAGTTCGTAGTTGTTTTGAAAGAGGACCAGGTATGTTCTTTCGCCGAAGAGTGTGCCTACAAGCTTGAAATAGTCCGGGATGAAAGTTCTGAGTTGGCCGAGGGAGGAGATTGTCCAGAGTAAGATAAGGACTATCGTGGCTGCGACGATGTTGATAATGATTTTCTTTTTGCGCCAGTTGTCTCGTTTAAGGAGGTGGGTGGTGCGCTTGAGGATGTGGCGGAGTTTGAACATGTTGTGGTTGTGGTTGTGGTTGTGGTTGTGGTTGTGGTTGTGGTTGTGGTTGTGGTTGTGG
>CAZIHU010000001.1:0-172968 GCA_964538865.1 uncultured Candidatus Peribacteria bacterium | reverse complement strand
ATAAATAGCATCTCGACAAAACCTCCCAAACCTGCTAGAATTCTTTTTGCAGTGTTCTTTAAAAGTACGTAGTCGCCTCCCGCATTTGCGTGGAGGAGGAAAGTCCGGGCAACTTAAGGATATGAAAGTTCCTAACGGGAACCGATGCGAAACCTAATAAGTACGCATTAGGGAAAGTGCCACAGAGACTATACTAATTTCGTCGCAAGACGAGATGAAAGGTGAAAAGTCCCACTCTAGTGGGAACACTCCGAGCGATCGGAGATAACGTCTGTTTCCCCGGGGCTAAACCCCGAGAAACAGTCCGTCGGCAAACCCTTTCAGTTGCAAGGTGAGATGGACTCGCTACACAATAACAATTCCATGCGAAATGAAGAAAATTTAAGCGAAAATGGCGAAGAGCGACAAAGGCGTATCAGATTCGATACGGCAAGGAGCTATGAGCCATTTGCAGCCAAATTTTCAAATTACAGCAGAATTGCTATTGTGTGGCGAGTCCAACGGCAGAATGGAACTGCTTTGAGTCCTTACGAATCATTCTGCTCACCGCTCGAGCCCATCAGCAATGATGAGCCTAGATAGATGACTACCCTCACATCGTGAGGACAAAACCCGGCTTATAGCTCTTGAAGGACGCTGCACTTGTTTTTTGCATGAAACACTATGTACTATGAACTAAGAACTACGAACTACGAACTATGAACTAAGAACTAAGAACTAAGCTCATGCGAAAGAAATCTGAAATAATCTTCGGCCTACTCAAAATCCCCCTGGATTTTTTCATGGTAATTCTGGCTTTCCTGATCGCGTTCAAATTAAGAACATACGCGAACTTGATTCCAGGGATGGTTTTGCCTGTGGATACGATGAATTTTCCGCTTCTGACTGAGTATATTTCGTTCATCGCAAAATCCAGCATCGTACTTCTTGCAATTTTTGCGATCAACAATATGTACTCGATGAAATTGACGAGTCACCTCTCGAAAGAAGTGTTAAAAGTTATCTTCCTGGTATCAGCCTGGATCATGGTTATAATCGCATACTTCTTTTTAACCAGAGAATTTTTCTTCTCGAGACTTGTACTCGGATACGGCACCATCTTAACAATGATTTTGGTTTCGTCCGGACGAATCGGTATGAGAATTTTTCAGAATATTCTTGCAAAAGCTGGTATCGGCCAGATAAGAGTTCTGTTTTTAAGTTTGAACAAAGCTACTTTGCCAGTTTTGAAAAAATTTAAAAAAGACCCAAGATATAAAGTTGTTGGATATTTAAAACGTCAAAAAGATGAGAAAGTAGTAGGATGCAGACTGCTCGGAGCAATAAAAGATTTAAAAGAAGCTATAAAAAAACACCGAGTCGACGAATTAGTGCAAACCCAATACATGCTCGAAGACCAGGAAGCACCGGACATCCTCGACTTCTGCAGATCGAACCACGTTCAATACAGATTCATCCCCGACCTGGTCCAAATCCACCAAAAAAACATCGACGTCGAAGCAATCGCCGGATTCCCACTAATCACACTCAGGCCAACACCACTCGAAGGCTGGGGTAAAGTTTGGAAAAGACTTTTCGACATAATTGGAGCTACAATCGGACTAATACTACTAAGCCCCTTTTTCTTGATAATATCCATCTTAATAAAACTAGATTCAAAAGGAACAATAATCTTCAAATACCTGGACGACGGCAGCCGCGTAAAACGCGTAGGGCAACATGGAGAACTTTTCAATTTCTACAAATTCCGAACCATGAAACCCGGAACCCACAACCTACGCTACACCGACCTGGCACAACAAGACACACGCAAAGACGGCCCACTGGTCAAAATCAAAAACGACCCCCGTATAACGAAAGTAGGCAAATTCCTCCGCAAAACAGACCTCGACGAAATCCCACAATTCTGGAACGTCCTCAAAGGTGAAATGAGCCTCGTCGGTCCACGCCCACATCTCCCGGAAGAAGTCGCCAAATACAAAGAAAACGAAAAATTCGTCCTAGCCATCAAACCCGGCATCACCGGCCTCGCCCAAACATCAGGCCGCTCAGACCTATCCTGGGAAGAAGAAGTCAAACTAGACAGTTATTACATCGAAAACTGGTCCCTCGTACGTGACGCCAGGATAATCCTAAGAACCGTCCTGGCCACCTGCAGAAAACGAAAAGCGAGCTAATCTTCACACACACAAGCACTCTCAATATCATCACATCCTCCTTCAAGATTAAGTCGCCATTCACCACGACTAACTTTTATACAAAGTTCGTCATCAACATCCTTCCCAACCAAACATTCCCTGATATCGCAAACAACCGCACACAACTCTTCATAGGAAGGACCGGTCCCAACAATATCATCAAGCTCCTCAAACCGAGGCTTGCAACCATAGTAGGCACTCGAATTAACATCTCTCAAATCCGATAAACCAGTAGACTCTTCTTGAGCATCCTGGACGCATTCTGCCACACCCACAACCGCAAGAGCCGCAGCCGCCACACCCACCACAGCCGTTACCGCTTGCCTACCTGTTACTACAGGTCTATTACGAAGATCAACAGCCATAATAATAATGATTAATACTTAGGAAAACAATCTTACAACACAAGCGCCGCTTTGTCAACCCATTTCCAACACAAATCACGAAATCCGACATTCGATATTCGGCATTCCAAATTCGACATTCTACTCACGAAAATCCACCATCAAACACATATGAACACCCCTGACATTCTCAAGAAACTTCTCATAAGGCACCCACTCCCCTACATACAACACTTCAATACAATCATCACCCATTCTCACAACAAAATCATCCCTAAACATAATTTCCGCAATTTTACTATGAACAACAAGCCTAGTCCTGACACCATAACCACAATTTAAAAGCTTCAGCAAAATCGCCTCATCAAGCCTAAAATAATTCACTCCTCTCAAATCAAGCTGCCTTCCCGCAATAATCAACGGATTATCCTTCCCCATAAATGCTCGCGATCTTTCATCATCAGTCCTCCTTTCCAAATGCTCCTTACCATCCTGCCCCGTATAAACAATAGGAATAGCCTCCACAACATCCATCGCCATAGCCTGAAGAAGATTAGTAACAGAACAAATCAAAGAATCCCTCACTTTCTCAGGACTATCAAACCCATCACGTCTGCGAATAATTTGGATCAATAACCCCACTCTATTTTGAAGCTTACCCAAAGCATTACGAACAACTCCCGCAACATTCTCCGACGCAAAAGATGCAATACGATAAGTCCCCGGCACAAGCACTCTCCCAGGCTCAATATCATCAAATTGATCTGCATTTTCCATCATTTTAATTAGATCTCATAGAATAATTTGTTCCGCTTCCGCAACTACACGAATTAACTTTTGTTGCTACCCACCCACCGAGCAAAGCCGCACCTACCATAAGAATAGCAATTTTTTGCCTAGCCACTCGCTGTGCACGTCTCATCGCTCGATCCCCCTCTCTCTCTTCTTCTACTGCAATCTCATCCAAAGTAATTTGCCTTTGATCAACCATTATCTCTACACCAAAATCACGTCCATCATCAGAACCATAAGTTGCCCAATCAAAAAACTGATCAAACCTGTATAGCTTCCCTCCACTCAAACGAACATAATAATCCACCTTAGCACTATCGTCCGGATTTTGCTCCGACACAATATCAAGCAAAACACCTTCTCTGGAACCTTCCGCCTTATTAAAAACCAAAAGCTTAATCATCCCCAACCTGACGTACTTTCCCCATACAAACTGTAAATTTCGAAGGGCATCCGCTCCACCCGGAATCGCAGCACTTTGAAAATGAGTTGCTTCCAAACATGTAACCTTACCCGCAGGATAATGAACTTCGCCGGGACCAGGAACATAATCCCCTGGCAAAAGAACATCTCCATCAAGCTCACCTGTAGAAACACTCTTTTCAGCCAAAAAATCCCTCAAACCACGCCAATTCCCGGGAGAAACCCCCAGTTCACGCCCAATATCGGTAACAAGTAACCTCAACTCTGCCCTATCTGAAGTCATAGTTTTGAAATTAAGAAGCAGCCGATACTATAACACTGTCGGGTAAGTGCGTCAACCCCTTTCTCCCGCAGTTCTTTAATGATAGAATCCAGGCACCAAAGCAAAGCAAAACACCACATTCTCCAAGTCTTCACTCTCCAAGTCTTCAACTCTAACACAACATGCTCCAAAAAATATTCAAGAAAATCCTCGGAGACTACAATTTAAAACAAATCCAAAAACTCGAGCCTCTAGTCGAACACATAAATAAACTCGAAGAAAAATTTCAAAAAGAGCTCAAAGACGAAGATATCCCGAAAAAAACTGCCGAATTCAGGGAGAGAATCGAAAAAGGCGAACCCCTGGACGACATTTTGCCGGAAGCTTACGCCTTAGTTAAGAACGCATGCCGCAGACTCATGGGCAAAAAATGGGAAATCCGCGGACACGAAGTCGCATGGGACATGATCCCCTACGACGTCCAGCTCATCGGAGGAATCATACTTCACCAAGGAAAAGCCACAGAAATGAAAACAGGTGAAGGTAAAACCCTCGTCTGTACAATGGCTGTTTATCTAAACGCTCTATCAGGAAAAGGAGTCCACGTCGTAACAGTAAACAGCTACCTCGCCGCCCGGGATGCCGAATGGATGGGAGGACTTTATAAATTCCTCGGGTTAACAGTCGGCGTCATCGAACACGGCCAAAATCCGGATGACAAAAGAGCCGCATACGCATGTGATATCACTTACGGAACCAATAACGAATTCGGATTCGACTATCTCCGCGACAATATGGCCCGCGACCTGGAAAGATGCGCTCAGAGAGGACTCAATTACGCAATTGTGGACGAAGTCGACTCAATCCTGATAGACGAAGCTAGAACTCCACTCATAATTTCAGCCCCGGCAGAAGAATCCACAAGTAGATACCAACACTACTCAAGCCTAATTCCTCAACTCACAGAAAATACCCACTATAACGTAGATGAAAAAACAAAATCAGCCATCCTAACCGAGGAAGGAATCGCAAAAATGGAAGATCTGCTCGGAATGGAAAATATCTACACCGAGGGAGGTTTTCAAGAAGTAAATCACATCGAACAAGCCCTCAAAGCCCACACAGTTTACAAAAAAGACATCGACTACATGGTCAAAGACGGCCAAGTCATCATAGTTGACCCATTCACAGGCCGCTTAATGCCCGGAAGACGCTACAGCGCCGGCCTCCACCAAGCAGTAGAAGCCAAAGAAAAAGTCGAAGTAAAACGCGAGAGCAAAACACTGGCAACAATCACCTTCCAGAACTATTTCCGCATGTACAACAAGCTCGCCGGTATGACAGGTACAGCGATGACCGAAGCCGAAGAGTTCGCATCGATTTATGGCCTCGACACGATCGAAATCCCAACAAACAAGCCCATCACCCGAGTCGACAAACCTGATGCAATTTACAAAAACACCAAAGGCAAATACATGGCAATGGCCGAAAAAATCAAAGAACTCCACCAAAAAGGCCAACCAGTACTCGTCGGAACAGTCTCAATCGAAAAATCCGAAATAATCTCAAAACTACTCAAGTCTCAAGGGGTCCAGCACAAAGTCCTCAACGCCAAACACCACGAAAAAGAAGCAGAAATCGTCGCAAAAGCAGGCGAAAAAGGCGCCGTCACCATCGCAACCAACATGGCAGGTCGTGGAACCGACATCAAGCTCGGCCCAGGAGTCCTCGAGCTAGGCGGACTATACGTAATGGGAACCGAACGCCACGAATCGCGCCGCATCGATAATCAGTTAAGAGGACGATCCGGACGTCAGGGCGACCCTGGAGAAACACAATTCTACGTCTCGATGGAAGACGATTTGATGCGACTATTCGGAGCAGATTCAATCAAGAAAATGATGGAGGTACTGAAAGTACCGGATGATATGTCCATTCAAAACTCACGCATCAGCAAATCCATAGAAAACGCCCAAAAAGCTGTCGAAGGAAAACATTTCGATATCAGAAAACACCTGGTCGAATACGACGACATCATGAACAAACACCGCGAAATAATGTACAAACGTCGCCGCGACATCCTCGAAGCCGAAAACATTTACAACGAGCTCATCGTCTTGATGGAAAACGAGGTTACAAACATCGTCATGACCCAAGTCCAAAGCGCAGAAGTACAACGCAAAAAAGGCCCCATCTTCGACTATCAAGAGATAATCGAGACAATGAACACAATCCACCGCAACCCGGAAAACCCTCTCAAACTGGAAGACATCGAAAGAGTCGAAGATGAAGAACGACTGACAGAAATTTTACGCGAACACTTAATCTCAGAATACAAACAACGAGAAAAGGTAATCCCCGATTTCAACGAAGAAGAAGGCTCCCCCACCCTCCGCAAAGCCGAAAAATCAATCTACTTCCGCGTAATCGACACACTGTGGATGCAACATATCGACGAAATGTCCCACTTGCGCGACAACGTCGCCCTCCGAAGCTACGGCCAACGCGACCCATTAACAGAATACAAAGCCGAATCCTTCAGGATTTTTGGTGAACTCCAAGCAAACATCCAAAAAACCACCGTAAACACCCTCTTCAAAATAAAAGTACGCGACCAAGCCGAAGAGCCCCTCGCCGTAAAACAAACCGCGGCAATGAAAACCAACGAAAAGCAAATCGAGAGCATCATGGGAGGACTCGGGACAATGGCAGGAGATAGCGTCAACAGAAGCACATTCGGGGGAACCGGCTCCCAACCAACCCAAGAAACTCCAAAAGTCGGCCGCAACGAACCGTGTCCGTGTGGGAGCGGGAAGAAGTTTAAGAAGTGTTGTGGGAAATAGACTATTACCTCGACTCAAACCTCCCCACCATCTCCTCATACCTCTCCTGATTAAACCTGTAAATCCCCCAGGTCATAATTTGCTTACCCGCATCGATCGCACCAACTATCAACCTATCCATAACCTCCAAAGGATAATCGCTGTTATCAAGCGTTAACAGAAACAAATTTTCACCATATTTCTTCAGAAAACTCGCATTAATAACATCAACAACCGAAACCTGCCTATTATTTCGAATCGATCCACAAGAGTTATAGAGAGGATACAATGTATGCGCAATCTCGTATATTTCCTGATCAGTAGGCAATGTGAAAACATACTGACTCACAAATCGCTCAACATTGTCCTTATCTCGTTTGCCAACGGCACTTCGAACAAACTCAAGATAAATCAAGTCATTAATACAGGTATCACACTTAATCTCGCCAAACTCCCGCAAAAGACAACTAAACACATCAGGCTGCCTAAGCATAGTACTAAGCACACACGTATCCACAAGAATATGCCTATTTTTCAGTTCTTTCTTCATCATCAAATCTATGAGGGTCATTTTCAAGCATCATTTTTCTGAGACTTTTAATTCCCTCAAGAAATCTCTTGTCAAACTTCTTCCCAACCGGCAATTTAGGTTTTTTCGTCTTTGTAGGCATCATGGTTTAGATAATTACAGTGCGAAAATATCAGAAAAACATACGCTTGCCAATCTGTAATACCACACCGACCTTAAAAAAAGCTTAAAAAATCACAGGGGCATCCCCCTCAATCTCAGCATCAGCAATCCTCCAACCCGACATATACATCTCCCACAAATGTTCACACTGCTCACGCATCACCTCTTCATCGTAATACAAAAGCCAATCCAACATTTCCGCCTGATCTGCAAAACCACTCAACGTGGGCGCAGTATCCCAAGGCTCAATATCAACACTAAACACAGGTTCACAATCATCCGAATCTGAGTCCTCACAACGAGTCATCGTCATATAAGCATCCGATGAACGCGGATGTAGAGAGTTAAAAAAAACTTCCGCCTTGGAATGATCAATCTGCCAATCCACTTCATCCTCGCTCCAATGAACAGGATCATCGCTATAACTTGCCACAGCCCTTATCGAGACACCACTATCCCCATCCTCATCAGGCAAACATTCCAACTGAAGAACAAAATCACGCCCGCAATTCCAATTAAAACCTAATTGATCTATATTTTGCAAAACATACTGAGTCAACCGCGCTTTAAAACCACCAAAATCCACTACTCTCTCCAGACGAACATAAACATCCTCATCAGAATCCACCCACATCCTCTCAAGCTGAGGCAAAATATCTTCACGCCAAACCCCATCAACCTCGCACACACCAGAAAAAGCATCAGGATAAGTAGCCGGAGGAACACTATCTTGCTCAGGAACTTGCTGCAACAAATGATCACGAAAAGTACGAACATAAGTACAAACAAAAGCTGCCATCGCCAAGGCAAGACCGGCATAACCAAGAACAAGCCGCTTATTACGCTCTGTAGGTGAAAGACCACTATCCGGTTCGAGTTTTTTCATGGTTTTTTATTTTAAAATATCTAAAGAAACCCCAACGGAGTCAACGGAGTACCATAATTCACATACTCTATATCACCCCTCCTTCGTACAGAAGTCGGCAATTTAATCTCACGATAAATATCCTGAGCAAACTCACTATCACACCTCGTCTCACCAACACCCAACCCTCGATACATCCTTTTTACACCTGCAACAACGCCCTCAAGCTCTCCGACAACAACATGCTCACAGTCCTCAGGAAGATCACTCCCAACTCCACTCAACATAGCAGGCACATGACCACCCTCTATATCATCAAAATAAAACTGCGTATTCACCCCATCACTCAAAGAAGACAAACGCACACTATCGCGACCAATATCCAACATACACGCCACATCATCTCCACCTCTCGAACTAAACCCCCTAACAGCATCAATCTGCCCCACATCATTCCGTAACAACACAGGCTCATAACAGTCCTCACCACTAAGCTCCCCACCAAACACCATCCGGCAATCAGCCTTGAACTTCGCAAGCAACACAATTACACCCGTATGCCTCTTCACGGCTTCCAAATCAATTTCCTCACCAGGGTAAATAAGATCCTTACCCTTACTCGGATCCTCTCTCGTCCCATTCAATAAATCAGTCAAAGCCATACTCCCAGAAAAATCCTCCTGCCAATCAACACCAAACTGACCCGAAACTATCTCCGAAAGCGTGTCGCCCGAAGCAACCGTATACGTCTTTGGCTCAGCTTCAGACTCATCACCGCCACCATCAACAACCTCAGACATCCCCCCCGACACCTCGACTCCGACATCCCCAACACCCATCCGAGGACCAGCCCCACAATTCAGCACCAACATGATTATCCCAACCCGAGCAGCATCAGATGAAGAAATTTTTTCGTGCAAAGCCATGATAAAAACATTAGAAATCAGGACGCAATAATAACATAGTAAGCTGGAAGCCAACAAATTCGTTTTAGGCCAGACGCCGAAGCAACGCGAAGGCGTCAAGCTACTATCAACGTTTTTCGCGCAGCGAAAACACCACAGAGCGGCCGAAGGCCAGCTCAAGCTACTATGAACCCGTTTTGCAAAGCAAAACACCACCACTGCAAACTGCAAGTTGCAAGTTGCAAGCTACAAGTTGCAAGCTACCTAATCATCAATCAACTCCCAGTTTATCTTCCTAGGCTTCGCCCCATTCGCACATCCCACCACCCCATTCTCCTCCAACGTATCAATCAACCGTGAAGCCCTAGCATATCCAACACGCAAATATCGCTGCAATGATGATGCAGACGCTTTACGAGACCTCTTGATACATTCAAGCGCCTCCAAATACATCGGATCATCCGCACCGGCCGCTTGAGCAGCCATTTTGTTATCAGGAATACCGGTAAGTTTTTGACCAGCAGTCTCTTGAGATGTAATTTCCTCATCATAAGCCGGGTCCCAGCCAATTTTAATCTTATTAGTAACCTTTTCAATCTCTTTAGATCCCACAAAAACACCCTGAATACGCATTGGTTTCCCAGTAGTTCCCGAGAGATAAAGCATATCCCCATTACCCAAAAGATCCTCAGCCCCAATCCCGTCAATAATCGTCCGTGAATCAATAGACGATGCCACGGTAAAAGCAATACGAGAAGGAATATTCGCCTTAATCAGCCCCGTAATCACGTCAACAGACGGCCTTTGAGTAGCAATAAGAAGATGCATTCCCACAGCACGAGCCATCTGCGCAACTCGACAAATCGAAGCCTCAACCTCCTGCCTCGCCGCCATCATCATATCCGCAAGCTCATCAATCACAATCACAATCCGCGGCAACTTTTCCTTAATCTTCTTATCAGCATTGTAATCATCAATATTCCGATGTTTAGCATCCGCACAAACCTTATACCGACGTGTCATCTCGGCAACAGCCCAACGAAGAGCAGTCGCAGCCTTCTCAGGCTCAACAATAACAGGAGTAAGAAGATGCGGAATGCCGTTGTAATTATTAAGCTCAACCCTTTTCGGATCGATCATAATTAGCTTAAGATCTTTGGGAGAATTATTATAAAGAAAAGACATCAAAAACGCATTCATCCCGACCGACTTACCACTACCGGTAGCTCCAGCAACAAGCAAGTGAGGCATTTTGGCTAAATCAGCAACAATCGGCCGCCCGCTAACACTTCGACCAAGAGGCAACTTGAGCTTTCCCTTCAAATTCTTGTACTCAGGTGTCTCCATAAGCTCACACAAACGCACCAACGCACGCTCTCGATTCGGAACCTCAATCCCAACTAAATCTTTACCCGGAATCGGCGCCTCAATACGAACAGAAGGAGCCGCCAAAGCCATCGCAACATCGTTCTTGAGAGTAGTTATTTTCGAAAGCTTAACTCCCTCTGAAGGCTTTAAAGAATACTGGACAACAGTAGGCCCAACATGCACATCATGCATCGAAACCTTTATCCCAAACTGATCCAATTTATTCCGAATTTTCTCCGCACCATCCCGCAAAACATCTTGATCCAAAGCAATATTATCAACAGTCGCATCAAGCCAAGCAAGATCCGGAAAAGCATATTCATAATCATCTTCCAACTCCACATCAACCTCAACCTCATCCATCTCTTTGCTCTCTGCTCCTTGCTCCTTGCTGTCTAATTTCACTTCACGCAAAGCAATCTCATCATCACGCACAGCCTCTTTTTTCTTAATCTCAACCTGTTCCGGCTTAACAATATTAATCCCATTAACATCAAACTGCTCAAAATAATCCTCAGCAGTTTTCTCTTCTTTCTTCTTACTCTTCTTCTGACTTCTGATTTCTGATTTCTCACTGCGAAATACTGCAAGTATTTCGCTCAAAGAAACATCAAAAACCAACAAAATCGAAACCACAACACAAGCCGCAAAAACTATATAACTCCCCACATGCCCCAGCACAGACCTCAATATAAAACTCCCAACAAAACCAACATACCCACCATACTCACCATTTTGCGCCACCTCCAAAACATCAACATCCGGCACCGACAAATGAATCATCGACAAAGCTGCAAACCCAAAAAGCACAATCCCCAGCCACCTCGTCACCCCAACATGCACTTTCCGCGACAAAAAACTCATCACAGCCATCCCAATCAACACAACCGGCACCGCAAAAACCCCCCATCCAAAAACCGGCTCAAGAAAAGCTATCCAAGCCTGCCCCACAACCCCCAAATTCCCTCGAATACTAAGCACCGTCAACACTCCAAGCGTCAGATAAAAAACCGCCCAAATATCCTTCGCAACATGAGCCCCAACATCAATCTGAAGCTTCTGTTTCTTAAGTCGACGCCTACGCGCCTTAGCAGATGGTTTACGACGCTTATAAGTTGTTTTTCGTTTTTTTCGTGGAGGCATGAAGGTAGGTTAAAACTAGCAGGAAAGATTTTATAAGAATAACCTGTTTATTGCAAATCGCTCCTCCTAGCAACTAGCCTCTTCGATTACCTCGCCAGCATAACTTTTTACCATTTCCCTATATAAATCCAAGTATGAAGCTCCCGGCATCAGGGCTTCCAAATGCAACAACTTAATCATTGCCGCAACAGTAGTCATATCCCTAACATTCATTATACCGGCAGACATCGCATCCAAAGCATCCTGATCATGCCCTTGCATACCAGAAGAAATGCCAGTTTGGGTACATTTAGAAGTAACAAAAATATTTTTACCTCGTTCCAAAATCATTCTAGATATAACCGGAACTAATTTTTTAGGTAATGCACCCGACCCAAAAGCTTCCAAAACAAATGCTGTTGCACCTTGAACACTTAAAATTTGCTCCAAAACTCCCGGACTAAGCGAAGAATTCATCGGTAAAACAACCACCTCTCCCGCAAATTCAGGATTAAATACAAGATCATGCCTAGCATGAACACCACGTCTAACGGCATGAGGCTTAACTTCAACACCAGCAGCGGTTAAATATCCAACTGGATCATCAACTTGAGACCTAAAAACCTGCAGCCTCTCATCGTTATCTTTTTTAGCTCTAACTCCACGTACAATATCCCCATTTGCATAAGCAACAGCTTCTGCCAAATCACCATAACCAGCAATTTCCATAGCACCAGTCAAATTACCAAAAGCATCTGATCCTGCTTGTCCAACTAACGGCATCTGAGACGCTGTGAAAACAACGGGAATATACAAGTTACGCATAGCATATGCTACACCTGCTGCTGACTCTTCAAGAGTATGAGTGCCATGACCAACAACGACCCCATGAGCCTCATGATAAAGCGACTTAATAGTAGCAGCTATAGCAGTCCAAATTTCAGGAGCAACATCTTTTGAGTCATGATTCGTAACATAAACACCAATTAGATTAAACCTGTCCCGAACCTGGGCCATGCTATGACATACCTCAATCGCCTTAGGGACATTAACCGCATCTTCAAAAGACAAAACCCCACCCTGATTCGGCACCATCATCAAAGTCCCACCAGTATGAATATATATAACCGTTGGCAAACTAGGATTAGGCTCCTCTTCCTGAAAACGAATTTCTGGAATACATTCCTGCCCAAACAAACGCTCATCAACTCCTCTCCTCGCAGCCATCGCCAAAAAAGCACGTTGTCCCTCTGTCAAACTTGTAGCTGACTCTACAGTCATAAAAAATAAGTTAAAGGATGGTATTATACATGTTCACAAGCCCCTGTCAAGTGCATCATGCTAGAAAACTCCCCTCCCTCTTGATAACCTATTTTCCGTAAATAACTTCTCATTACCCCTTTCTCACTCACTTCTGCTTTCTAATTTCTGATTTCTCACTAACAATGAAAACCCGCTTCGCCCCCTCACCAACCGGATTTCTCCATATAGGCGGCCTTAGAACCGCACTTTATGCATACCTTTTCGCCCGCCAACAAGGCGGAAAATTCATCTTAAGAATCGAGGATACAGATCAAAAACGTTACACAGAAGGCGCAACCGAAAACTTAATCCGCACACTCGACTGGTTTGGCATCGAATATGACGAAGGTCCATACCTTGAAAACGGCAAACTCAAAGAAAAAGGCTCAGAAGGGCCTTATTTTCAATCGCAACGCACAGAAATTTACAAAAAATACGCCGACGAACTCCTGGAAAAAGGACACGCATACCCCTGCTTCTGCTCAGAAGACAGGCTCGAAAAAATGCGGCTGCAGCAGGCGGCCAAAAAACAAGCACCAATGTACGACCGACACTGCTTGTTCCTTTCACCAGAAGAAATCAAAGAACGAATGGATCGAGGAGACAAATACGTAATAAGACAACGAATCCCGGAAGATCCTCCTCTGATCGAGTTCGAAGACATGATACGCGGCAAAATGGAGTTCGACCCCAAGACAATAGACGACCAAATCCTCATAAAATCCGACGGATTCCCAACCTATCACCTCGCAAACGTCGTCGACGACCATCTGATGGGCATTACTCACGTCATCAGAGGTGAAGAATGGCTCCCATCCACCCCAAAACACGTCGCACTTTATCAAGCATTAGACTGGGAACAGCCAACTTTCGCCCACATCCCACTCCTGTTAAACCCGGATAAAACCAAACTCAGCAAACGCCAAGGCGACGTCGCAGCAGAAGATTACATCCGCAAAGGCTACCTCCGCGAAGCAATCATCAATTTCATCGCTTTCTTAGGCTGGAATCCAGGCTCAGAAGAAGAATTTTTCACCATGGAAGAGTTGATCGAAAAATTCTCGATCGGAAGAGTCCAAAAAGCCGGCGCAATCTTTAATTTGGAAAAACTCGACTGGTATAGCGGCCACTATCTCCGAGAAAAATCACCTCAAGAGCTCGTAAAGTTAATCATGCCTCGCTTACAGGTGCGATGGTTCGAAGAGACCCCATATGCAGATGGAAAAGATCCTTACTTCCTGAAAGTCGTCGAGATGATCCAAACCCGAATGAAAACTCTGCAGGACGCACC
Organism: uncultured Candidatus Peribacteria bacterium; assembly: GCA_964538865.1. Classification (GTDB taxonomy): domain Bacteria; phylum Patescibacteriota; class Gracilibacteria; order UBA1369; family UBA12470; genus CAZIHU01. The sequence goes on along the minus strand of CAZIHU010000001.1, from coordinate 158,583 downwards.
GGATATGCTCAAACCGTTCCTCGTGGATGAAGTTGCATTCGATTTGGAGCTACTTTTGCATGAAAAAATGAAAGTCGATAAAAAAACTGCGCGCCTAGCACTCGAAAAACTCTTGGAAGTCCTCCCCGACATAGAATTTACAGAAGAAAAACTCAAAGACGCCCTAATCCCAATTATAAAAGATATGGGCCTCAAAAACGGCCAAGTCCTCTGGCCAATGAGAGTCGCATTAACAGGAGCTGAGTACTCCCCCGGCGCTTTCGAAGTCGCCACAATCTTAGGAAAAGAACGTTCACTCGAAAGAATCCAAGCCTATCTGGACAAATTGACATGATGATGGTATAATATAGTGAAATACCTATATAACCAATTTTGTTATGCCACCAAATCCAGAAACAGAAATCGACAACAAAGTCGAGGACACCAAGCTACCTGACTCAGACACCCCAATGGACGCCAAAACAGGTATAGATGCCGCCGAAGCCAAAGCAAACAAAGAAACAGGCGTCGATCTAACTCCGGAAGACGCTGACAAAGGAATCGACAAAGCACAAATAGAAAAAGCTGCTGCAATCGCAAAAGAACTCGAGGGACACGCAGACAAGTTCGATAAAGCGCTTTCCCCAGAAGATCAAAGCTACCTAGTAGAGAAATTGACAGGATTCTGTGACGCGATTTACAGATCAGGAATTTTCCAAGTAATAGAAAAAATCTGGAACAAAAGCCCTAAATTGCTACAAGAAATAGGATTGGGAAAAGGAGTAACCGGATTCTTGCTAAAAAGCACAACGGTGACAGGAATGCTCGTAGAATTCAATCAAGGCATGGTCCAAGCAGGAATGCTAGCCCCACCGGAAGGGATCAAAGCAGAAGATTTCACAAAAGATTCTCTGACTATGCTAAAAATGCTGAAGTTCGTATTGCCGATAGTGTCCATTGTGCAACCAGAATTCGCATTGCTCGCGCCTTTCATTCCTCTTGTAGAAAAACTAACAACAAAACAAGAAGAAGTCCTATCACAAGTAAGATCACAAATAGAAATTTCAAGAGAAGAACTAAGTGCAGCATCAGCAGAAACACGCGAAGACATTGCCCAGGCAACAGATGACGTTGAACCTCCAATCTTCCCAAGTGATACCGCAGGAGGGCCAATACTGCCACACGCAGGAACATCTATAGAACAACCTGATGGAACACGAGTATACGCAAAAGAAACGCCTGATCAACCACAGGCAGAAGCATAAGACACCATAGCAACACAAACGCCTCAAGTATTAGTAATCCGTTTTCGCGCAGCAAAAACACCATCACTGCCAACTGCAAGCTGCAAGTTGCAAGCTAAATTAGATCTGGACATTCGCGATTAAAAATGCTATAAAGAAGACCACTTATTATAGTCTTTTTCATGTATTACAAAGAGCTCCAAAACTTATTCGCCCAACTACTCAACGAGACTTCGTGTAATAATTGCGGAAGCGACTACACAGAGGACGACATCGCAATAATAGGAAGTCTGAAAGACGAGGTTTTTCTTCACCTCGCCTGCCCGAAATGCGACTCAAACGCAATGGTCAACGCCATAATTAACAGGTATAAAATAAACCGCAAACACAGCGGCCTGAAGATCCGCCATTTAGGCGACAACATCAGCCCGATCACAGCCAACGAGGTTATAGAGATCCATAATTTTCTAGAAACTTTCGACGGAGATTTCAAAGAGCTCTTCTCTATTTAGAGCTTGCCGGAAAATATGCTAAAATCAAAAATGGCTATTTCCCTAAACACAAAATTATGAAAAAAATCACAATCATCCTTCTGATTTCTGCTTTCTCATTTCTCACTACCTCCTGCACCGCCTCAGAGAAAATATCCGCTTTCTTTAGCACAATCTACACAGAAGCAACTGAAGGCTATGAGAACGTAAAAACCGAAGTCGAAGAAAAAACTACAGCCGTCACAGACAAGATCGATAAAGTCAATCAAGCCGCCGAAGACGTCGGTGACGCAGCAGACGCGATCGGAACAGCAATCGACAGCGTACAAGCCATAAACGAAGAGGAGGAAGCAACAGAAGGAGAAACCGAACCTGCAGAATGACAACAACACCCAAAGCGAGTAGTTTTATTTCGAACGACTCTGCAGGCTCGAAGAGCCGAAACCCTAGTGATACAAAAAACAGCCAAGCGAGTAGTTTTATTTCGAACGACTCTGCAGGCTCGAAGAGCCGAAGCCCTAGTGAGAAATACAAACTACGAGCGTCCCTACATAATCACACCAGCTCCGACAGAACCGACCCAATCCCCTACTCGAACAAGGAGCTTATTGATCACGCCGCCAAACAAGGTTTTCGCATCCTAGCAATCACCTGCCACAATAAATGGGTAGGCTCAAAAAAACTCATCGACTACGCCAAATCCAAAGGAATCCTCCTGATCCCCGGCACAGAACAATCGATAAAAATGCGCCACATCATCATCCTGAACTCCACCCCACAGGCCGAAAAAATCCACACCTTCGAAGCCCTTCGCAAATACAAAAAAGACCACCCAAATTGCTTCATAATCGCTGCCCACCCTTTTTTCCTCGGCCCAAACACGTGGCACAATTTAATTGGAAAAAATATCGACTGCTTCGACGGAATCGAACTTTCTTGGTGGTATTCAAAATTTTTCAACCTCAACAAACGCGGAAAAGCTTTAGCAAAAAAACATCATCTCCCATTCATCGGAACCTCAGACACACACAATATAAAATGGCACGGCATCACCCACTGCGAAATCGCAGCAAAAGAATCCTCAATAGAAGCCGTCTTCAAAGCACTCAAAAAAGGCCGCTTCCGCAACATCACAAAACCCGTATCAATTTGGCAAATGCTTCTCATGCCATTGATCGGTTTACGAGACAAAGCCTGGTTCATCAAAGAGAGACTGAAAAATATTGTATAACTTGCAGGTCTAAAGAGGGAGCCGGCTCCCTCTCCCCAGGTTAGAACCTCGCCCCCCACCGAATCCCTGTCAAGTCCCACACCACCGCCAAAAATGGTAAAATTACTTTTAGCCGTTTTCGCACAGCGGAAACACCACACCCCGCCATGGCGGGGAAACATACTATCAACCGTTTCGCGAAGCTAAACTCCACTCTGCCATCTGCAAGTTGCTAACTGCAAACTACCATGAAAAAATTTCTCGCCAGCATAAAAACCAAAGCCCGAAAAAAACCAGGCCGCATTGTCTTACCAGAAGCCGCACTCGACGACCGCATACTTCAGGCAACTAAGATGATTCTCAAGGAAAAAACCGCAAAACCAATCCTCATCGGCTCAGAACTCGAAATCGCCAAACGCGCAAAAAACCTAGGAATCAAACTCCCAACCTCAGTCGAAATAATCGACCCCGAACACTCCGACTTAACCGAGAAATATGTCAAAGAATTCATGCGCCTCAGAGCCAAGAAGGGTGTCGACGAACGCAAAGCCTGGGAAACGGTCCCACGCATCAACTATTTCGGCACAATGATGGTCCACATGGGAGACGCAGACGGAATGGTTTCGGGGACAACATGGTCAACTGCGGACACAGTTCGCCCAGCACTGCAAATAATAAAAACCAAAGAAAAATTCCACAAAGTCTCAAGCTTATTTTTCATGATCCTAGAAAAACGCCTCCTACTGTTCGCAGATTGCGCAATCATAATCGAGCCCACACCTCATGAACTTGTGGATATAGCCCTGGATACAGCTCAAACAGCTCAAGATTTTGGATTAGATCCAAAAGTTGCAATGCTTTCTTTTTCAACTAACGGTTCGGCCCGCCATCCACTTGTTAATAAGGTTCGGGAAGCTGTCGCCATCGCACGCGATCGCTGCCCGTGTTTGGCAATCGAAGGAGAAATGCAAGTCGACGCAGCTCTCGTACCTGAAATTTGTGAAAGAAAATTCCCCGGATCCAGCTTAAAAGGAGATGCAAATGTATTAATCTTCCCAAGCCTTGAAGCTGCAAACTGTGCATATAAATTAGTTGAAAGATTAGCTGGAGCCAAGACAATCGGCCCAGTCCTCCAAGGTCTCAAGAAACCTGTAAACGATCTTTCCCGAGGATGCAAATTCGAAGACATCGCAAACATCGCCGCCATCACATCGGTCGAAGCCCAAGATACGAAAAAGGAGGATATATGTAAGAGTTGTAAGAAAAAATCATAAAAACATTTCGCGCAGCAAAATACCACAGGCACCGCAGGTGCCAAGTACTATAACTCGTTTCTGCGAAGCAGAAACACCACGCTGCCATCTGCAAGTTGCAAGTTGCTAACTAACATAAATATGAAAATCCTCGTCATCAATTCAGGCTCCTCCTCCCTAAAACTCCAGCTCCTCGACTCAAAGAAATGGAAAGTCCTTTACAAAGGCCACATCGACGGCATCGGCCTCCCACTTTGCGAATACAAAAGCTCACACGGAAACGAAGACTGCAAACAGATCAAAAGCCACCACACAGCCTTCAAATTCGGAACCTCCCGTCTTCTCAAGAGCAGAGTCATCGAAGACCTCTCTGAAATCGAGGCAGTCGGCCACCGAGTCGTCCACGGCGGAGAAAAATTTTGGCAAGCCACAAAAATCACCCCAAAAGTCCTCGAAACAATCAAGAAACTGATCCCACTAGCACCCCTCCACAACCCACCAAACCTCGAAGGAATCAAGGCCTCAAAAAAACTCCTCCCAAAAGCACCGGATGTAGCAATCTTCGACACAGCCTTCCACCATACAATCCCAGAAAAAGCATACCTCTACGGACTCCCGCTAAAACTTTACAAAAAACACGGCATCCGCAGATACGGCTTCCACGGCACAAGCCACAAATACGTCGCCAACCAAGCCCGCAAATACAAAAAAGCCCGCGGCATCATCACCTGCCATCTCGGCAACGGCGCCTCAATCGCCGCAATCCGCAACGGAAAAGTCATCGACACCTCAATGGGCTTCACCCCACTCGAAGGAGTCATGATGGGCACACGCAGTGGCGATTTCGACCCGGCAATCATCTTCCATCTCCTCAAAAACGGAATGACGCAGCACCAAATCTACGACATGCTCAATCACGAATCCGGAATGAAAGGCATCTTCGGCAAATCCGACGTCAGACAGCTCCGCGACGCCTGGTTCAAGAAAAAAGACAAGAAGGCCAAACTCGCATTCGACATGTACTGCTATCGCATCGCAAAATATATCGGCTCATACCTCGTCGCACTCGGTCAACTCGACACCCTCGTCTTCACCGGCGGCATCGGCGAAAACGCCTGGTACGTCCGCAAATGGATTTGCGACTACCTCAAAATCGACATAAACGACCGCAAAAACAAAAAAACCGAATTCCCAAACCAAAAAACCGTCAAAATCTCCCGTGGAAAACCGGTAGTCCTCGTCATTCCAACGAATGAGGAGTTACAAATTGCGAAGGAGACGTATGAAATCGTTAAGTAGAAGACCGCGGATCACGATGATCGAGAATACCAGCACGTTTTTGAAGTACCCCTATTGTAGGAACATCATCATTATCATCATCAATACCTCTAGTAGCTTCCGCCACCATAGCACGAATTCTCGCATATGATTCGCTCATATCCCAAACAGTCGCCGGAACTTGAACAGTCTTGCCGGTAGCACGAACATAATACGGGACCTTAACACGTCGAGCCTCACCACCACTTCTACTCGAAAACCTTGAAGGCCCTTCTTGAGTAGCCAAAGCCGCAACCCGATCAATCTCTGCAAGCTGCGATGAAGCATCCCAATGCTGCACTCTAACAGAACGTCTCCTTGAACCAAAAACAAGATTCAAAAAACCTCGCAACACTTCCCCAGCACGATTTGTATTCCCTTCTGCTTCCATCGGAAAAATCATAGCACACTGTGTTTGAATTTCGAATCCTGAATCTCGAATTTCGGGTCTCGAAATTCGAATATCGAAACTCGGATCTCGACATTCCAAATTCGACATTCCACATTCCAAATTCACTCACTCTACGCTCCACCCGGCAAATCATAAGGATCATCAGTCATAACATCACCGTGAGGAGACTCACTAGGCTCCCACCACTCAGCAACTCTATCACGAATAGCCCAAAGAACATCATCAACAAATTCTAACAACGAAAACTTCTTTGCTGACTCACTTTTAGCAACTCCCCAAGTATCATCAGGCAAATCATAATGGTCATCCACCATAACATCTTCCCAGTCAGGCATATCATCACCGAGCCAATCCCCAATCATATCCAGCAGAGCAGATGCCCCCCTTCCCACGCGTTCACATAGTGCCATATTAATTTTGATTAAGATTTAGGTAAAAATCATAACACACCGTATTCGAATTTCGAATGTAGAATTTCGGATTTCGAATTCCCACATTCCACACCGCAAGTTGCAAGTTGCCAGTTGCCAGCTAAATCACCTCCCCATCAAACATCAACATCTCAACAGCAATCCTCCTACCCTCATTCCGAGACAAAACCTCTTCCATTTTATCAACCTTCACAACATACCTCATATCATCAGGACGCCTACATCCAAGAGGAATATCCCATAAAACATTCTTTTCCCGACCAGGATGCCCAACAATATCCACTCGAGCCTGCGGCAAAGCCCCTAATCCACCAAATATCCTCGGGAATCCCAATCTTGTCCCCCACCATTTCTTCAAAAAAGCATACGAACTGAGAGGCTGTGCTTCATCATCAACAACAAACCTGAGAAAAGCCGGAACATCCTGGCAATCAGCATGACTACGACTCATAACAGCATCCCTCACCTTGGCCAAAGCTTCTTCCGACATATTCAAAATATCTTTCTTCCCATAACCAGCAACCGGAATCACCGCTTTTCTAACGATCTCGTTTTCCACCAACTGATCCAAAGTTCCTCCAGCCTCATGCTCCCCACGCATCAACGCCACCATATCCTCCGGCAATCCGTCCTGAAAACACGGATCATGCAGCAATTTAAACAATCTCCTATCCAACTCGAATCCATACCCCGCCCGATTAAAATCACGCACAGTCAAAGCAGGCGAAATCGCGCCCTGTACACATTGAACATGTGGTTTTAAAAAACGAGCCAACAAAACATCATCTTCACAAACCCTATACCTATCCCCGTGCCGAACAGAAAAAGGCTTTTTCGTAGACATCCCACGACCTCGCCAAATACCTTCCCGGTCTTCATCACTAATCGGCACTTTCAAATCCATCGAAACCTCTGGCCTCTCGACCTCGCCATCTCGCCTCACAGGAACAAAATTTACAAGACTATTCCCAAGATACCTAGATTTTCCCAATATCGCATTCACACGATTCGCAATACTTTCACCTTCAATCTCAATAGCATCACTAGCCCTACCAGGAAGTACTACCATAGCATTATCAGCATCGAGTTCCTGGCCAAGCGGCGTACTTAATCGCTGCCCAATCAACATACATCTCCTCCTCAAACGAGAAAGATTAAAATCCTCATGAGGACTTAACGGAGTCCCCTCTCCCCATGCTCGAGAAGTAACAATACTTGCCATAATAAATTTAGAATTAAAATCCAAGGAGGAAAATCATAACACACACCTCCCAAGAGTCAAACTTGAATTCACCATGCCTACTTGATACTCTTGCCACCAGATATCACATAACAAAAATAATCATGCCCCGCATAAAAAATCTCCTCCCCAAAAACCCCGACAAAAAAGTCAAAATCCCCGCCATTCACCGCAAATTCAAAAAAGGCCGTTGGCAAATCGACATCGACGTCCGCAATTTCATCCAGCTCCACTACAAACCATACAAGGGCGATCATAAATTTCTCACAAAACCAGTACGCAAAACCAAGAAAGTTTGGAAGAAAACCGAGCGCCTCCTGAAAGCCGAATACAAACGCGGTGGAGTTTACGGAATCGACACTCGAACACCATCAACAGTCACCAGCCACAAACCCGGCTACATCGAGAAATCAGCCGAATCAATCGTCGGACTCCAAACAGACCGCCCACTCGTCCGCGCAATCAAACCAAAAGGAGGCGTCCGCCTCGTCGAAAAAGCTTGCGAAGCTTACGGCTACAAACTCGATCCGGCAGTAAAAGAACTTTATTCAACCCACGTCAAAACCCACAACGACGCAGTCTTCGACATCTACTACAACTGGAAAGATTTCTTCACTATCGAAAATCACAACTTATTCCGAAAAAAAGGCGTAATAACAGGTTTGCCCGACAACTACGGACGCGGCCGAATCATCGGCGACTACAGAAGAGTCGCACTTTATGGAACTCAGCGCCTTATCGCAGAAAAACTTGAAGAAATCAACGAAGTCTGCACCTACATGGACGAAGAAAACATGCACCTGCGCGAAGAAGCCGCCCGCCAAATCGAAGCACTTCAAGATCTCGCCACAATGGCAAAAACTTACGGCTTCGACATCACTCGCCCTGCAGAAGATACCAAGGAAGCGATCCAATGGACTTATTTCGGATATCTCGGAGCTATCAAGGAGCAGGATGGAGCCGCAATGAGCTTCGGAAGGATCGATGCATTCTTCGATATTTATGCGGAAAAAGATTTACGCAGAAAAAAATTCACCGAAAAACAAATCCAGGAATTCATCGACCAATTTGTAATCAAATTAAGACTCGCGAGACACCTCAGGGTTCCAGAATACAACGCCCTTTTCGCAGGAGATCCAACTTGGGTCACTTGTGTACTCGGAGGAATCGGTAAAGATGACCGCCCGCTCGTGACCAAAACCAGTTTTCGAATGCTTCGCACGCTGGAAAACCTCGGACCGGCACCTGAACCTAATTTAACCGTGCTTTGGTCACACCATTTGCCGGAAGGATTCAAAAACTACGCCTGCAACATCTCGATCAAATCAAGCTCACTTCAATTCGAGAACGACGAACTCATGCGCCCTGTCCACGGAGACGATTACGGAATCGCATGTTGTGTTTCGGCCATGGAAATCGGGAAAGAGATGCAGTTCTTCGGCGCTCGATGTAATTTGCCTAAACTGCTGCTACTCGCCATCAACCAAGGTCGCGATGAAATCGATGATGAATTGCTTGTCGAAGGTGTTCCAAAGCTCCAGCATCAAAAACCTCTCAATTATACCGAAGTTAAACGTGAATTTTACAAACTTATCGACTGGCTTTGCAAAAAATACGTCGAAACAATGAACATCATCCACTACAGCCACGATAAATACTCTTACGAAGCCGAGCAAATGGCTCTCCACGACCTGCAAACACACAGATTCATGGCTTTTGGAATCGCCGGAATCTCAATCGTAATCGACAGCTTATCAGCTATCCGACACGCAGAAGTCACTCCTGTCAGAAACAAAAAAGGCGTCGCAAAAAGCTTTAAAATAAAAGGAGACTACCCAGCATTCGGCAACGACGACCCAAAAGTCGACGGCCTCGCCAAAGAAATCACCGAAAAATTCATCAAAACCCTCCGCAAATACCCAGCATACCGAGGAGCAGAACACACAGTCTCACTCCTAACAATCACAGCAAACGTCGTCTACGGACACCACACCGGTGCAACCCCAGACGGCCGCGCAGCAGGCGAACCTTTCGCACCGGGAGCAAACCCAATGCACAACCGCGACAAATCAGGCGCTCTGGCCTCCCTCAACTCAGTCGCCAAATTCCCTTACGCAAACTGCCGCGACGGAATTTCAAACACATTCTCAATCACACCTTCCTCCCTCGGCAAAAACAAAGACCAACGCATCAACAACCTCCGCGGAATGCTCGACGGCTACTTCAAGAAAAAAGGACACCACCTCAACGTCAACGTCCTTTATCGAGAAACCCTCCAAGACGCCATGAAAAACCCCGCCAAATACCCTCAACTCACAATCCGCGTCTCAGGCTACGCCGTCCACTTCATCAAACTCACCAAAGAGCAACAAGAAGAAGTTATTTCGAGGACTTTTCATAAGAAGTTTTAACCACCATGAAAAGGCGGTTCAAAACTAACACTCTGACAACGCCCAGGCACAAAAGCTAATTCAACATTATAAGCTCTACCATTCCCCAAACGCCCAGAAACAAAAATCGTCAAAACCCCATCATTAGCCCAAACAAAAAAATTACAACTCAAAACAAATGTCTCTCGAACTCGCGCATATTCCTGCATACTAACTAATGTATATTCCTTCACAAAATCCAACCCTTCCCACTCTAATCCGTTAAATTCAGCATCCAAAAGAGGACCAGAACAAGAAACATCAATCCAGGAGTCAGTCTCGCCCTCAACATCATCCAAATCGTCCAACACTTCAGATACACCAGCCATAGTAGAGAAATTAAAAATTTTGGGGCAAATAATAGCGGGAAATCAGGGATGTGTCAACCCCTGCTTAACGATCAATACGAAATCCCCCCATACTCCACCCGCCCATCAGCAGTATGAACCTTAAAAGCATACGTGCATCTTCCATTTAAGGGGCCCTCTTTAGGACCATAATTACAGTAAAACTCCATTTTCAAACAGCCATCCCCGGGCCCGGGAGTCATTTCCATACTATCAACCTCAATAACCCTACCTCCACCAGCCATCTGACCCGCAATACGAGAAAATTCGCTCGAAAAATGCCCAGCCACCTTAGTCAAAACAGCCTTACTCAACCAAACCTCTAACAAACTACTAACACGCGCCCCCAAACTAAGTTGTGGAGCCTCAACCATAGAAGGCTCTTCCCCATCAAGCCCAACTTCATCCTCAAGTGAAAACATATCCGGATCAGACATAAAAACATCAAATTAAAAGCGCACCTCTATAAATCAAAAATCCGGATCGATGTCAAGATAATTGCTCGCGAATTTCGAAATTCGATGAAATGCGCAGTTTTGCAGTAAATTTTAGTAGCGAGGCGTACAAACAGTACGGTGAGCTACTAAATTTACGAAAAACAAGCCTGAAAGGTAGCTTTGGCAGAGTTCCTGGCTCTGCCAGGAAGCAGGCCAAAGCTACAGTTCGCGAATTTCAAAATTCAAAACACAGGATCAGGAAACTCAAAAGCAACAATATCACCCGCCCTACCAATCATAATAAACCCACTGAAATCTCCAGGTGCTATACCTGCACCACTAATATGCTGCCCCCTTAACTCAACCTTAATAAGCCCACTCGGTATAATAGAAATTTCCACAGACCCTGCATCCCAATTAACAATCATCCCCATACCCTGGCATCTCGCCATATATTCTCCTACTCTTTCGTTTATAGCTCTCCCTAATTGCTTCAATTGCTGAAATGCACCATATGTCGGAGGTATCACAGCAGCAAGTTGTATTATAACACTTGCAAGAAGCTCTTCCTTGGGAGTAATATCTTCACAACGACCCTCGCCTGGCTGACGTGGCAACGACATATTAAAAAGGTTAAATAACAGAACAAAACAATACCAAAATACCACAAGCATGACAACAAAAAAACGCACTAGCAAAGGAAGAATTCACTCCTTCGAATCCTTCGGCACTCTCGATGGCCCAGGCCTCCGTTTCATCGCATTCCTCGAAGGCTGCCCTCTCCGCTGCCTCTACTGCCACAACGTCGACATGCTCGATATGTGCGATTATCACGAAATGACTCCGAAAGAACTCCTCAAAATCGTTCTCCCGTACAAACCTTATTTCGAAAGCTCAGGCGGAGGAGTCACTTTATCAGGTGGAGACCCAATTCTTCAGCCGGATTTCGTCTCAAAATTTTTCAAGCTTTGCAAAAAAGAAGGAATTCACACCACAATCGACACTTCTTGCTTCACAACCAAGAAAAACCTCGACAAAATCATCCCCGTCGCCGACCTATTCATGATCTCACTCAAACATTTTAACGAAAAAAAACACCTCAAACTAACAGGAGTAACCAACAAACCAATCCTCGAAAACATCCGCTATCTTTCCAAAAAAGGAACCCGCCTATGGCTCCGCTACATGATCCTCCCGGGCTGGACCGACACCTCCTCAAACCTCCGCGCCCTCCGCAAATTCCTGCGTGAAATCAAATTCGAACAAATCGAACTACTCCCCTACCACAAACACGGTATTTTTAAATGGGAAGAATTGAAACTGCCATACAAATTGAAACGAGTTAAACCGCCATCACACAAGTCTGTACAGAAGATCCGGAAGATGCTCGAGAAAGATGGGCATAAAGTTATTGTAAATGAGTAAAGAAAAACCCGACCGCACTCGCCTAAGACACATACCAATCAGGCTAGCCGCAGCCGCAACAAGACTTCTAGTTACCGACCCTGTTCAACGTGACATAAGAGGATTTGCAGAAATAATTGCAGAACATAGATTAGAAGTTCATATTTCAATCCCGATGGAGCTAATTACAGAGCTGTTTTTTACGCCAAAAAAAAACGAAGAGTCAGGGAAATAATTTCCACCTTTCTGATCGAAATTCTATCTGCTAAAATAAAGATAATTTTTCACATACAAAACGTTTTGCGACAGCAAAACACCACAGATGCCGACAGGCATCAAGTACTAATAACCCGTTTCTGCGAAGCAGAAACACCACTCTGCAAACTGCAAGTTGCAAGTTGCCATCTAACCAAAACAAACATGCTCAAACTCATCCCAGACCGCATCGAAATCAGAAGCGGCAAACAATACATCGTCCTTCTCAACAAAAAAACCGCACACATCCTCGACCTCCACATCGGCGACCGCGTCAAGGTCCGCAACGGCAAAAACGAAATCACCGCAATCCTCCAAATCTCAGAAGACGGACTTTTGGACGAACACATCGGACTTTACATGGAAGCTTGGAAAGACTTACGCGTACGTCGCGGCCAAAGAATTCGTATTTCTGTAGCCGAGAAACCACTTTCAAACAAATTCATCCGCAAAAAACTCGAAGGCGAACGTCTCAAAGCAGATGAAATCGACGAAATAATCAAAGATGTAACAGAAGACGACTTGAGCGACGTCGAACTCACCTACTTCGTTTCAGGATGCTATGTCCACGGCCTCAACAACTCAGAAACCGCCGAATTAACCAAATCAATCGTCAAACACGGCTCACGCCTCAACTTCGGCAAAAAAATGGTCCTCGACAAACACTGCATCGGCGGAGTCCCCGGCAACAGAACAACAATGCTGGTCATCCCAATTGTCACATCAACCGGCCTTTTGATGCCAAAAACTTCATCCCGCGCGATCACAAGCCCAGCAGGCACAGCAGACACAATGGAAGTCATCGCTAACATCAGAAACGACGCCAAGAAACTCAAACGCATTGCCGAAAAAGTCGGCGGATTCATGACCTGGGGCGGCGGAGTCGACCTTGCAGCCGCAGACGACCACATGATCAAAGTCCGTCACCCTCTTTCACTCGACCCTGAAGGCATGCTTCTCGCATCCATCATGGCAAAGAAGCATTCTGTCGGCGCAAAACGCTGTCTCATCGACATCCCAGTCGGCCCACAAGTCAAAATCAAAGACCTCCGAAGAGCAAAACACCTCCGCACACGCTTCATGGCAATTGGAAAACTCCTCGGAATCAAAGTCAAAGTCATTTTCTCAGATGGCAGCCAACCAATCGGCAACGGAATCGGCCCTCTTCTCGAAGTACAAGACGTCATGAAGATCCTACATAACGAACCAGACGCACCTGTCGACCTACGCGAGAAAGCTCTCTACATGGCTGGAATTCTTCTGGAATTAGGTGGAAAAGCTATGCGCGGCCTCGGGTATCGCAAAGCTAAGAAAATACTCAAAAAAGGTCTCGCATTAGAACAAATGGAGAAAATAATAGACGCCCAAGGCCGAAAACGCGTCCCGAAAAACGCATCCTTAGTCTACAAAGTCAAATCCGGCAAAGAAGGAAAAGTTATGCACATAGACAACAAAAGAGTAGCTCGCCTCGCACGTATCGCAGGAGCACCTCTCGATGCCGCTGGAGGCGTTTATCTTTGCAAAAAACTCCGCAACAAAGTTAAGCGCGGCGAAACTTTGCTCGAAATCCACACAAACAACGAAGACCGCCTAAAATTCGCTAAAGAAACAGCACGAAAAGAACCAGCATACACCATTAAATAACAATCATCATATGAGAACCTTCGAAGAAACCGTCGAGGGCATCGCCGACCTCACAATCCAAGGCGCAACTGCTATCGCAATCGCTGCAACAGAAGCCCTAGCAGAAAAAATCGCCGCAGGAGAATCACGCGAAGACCTCGAAGCAGCAGCACGCAAACTTGAAGAAGCCCGCGCAACCGAACCCGCACTCCGCAATTCTCTAAGATATTGCCTTGAGAACTACGAATCCGACCCCGAAGCATCGAAAAAAGCGATAAAACACTTTGAAGACACCAAAAAACGTATCACAGAAATCGGCGCAAGGAGGCTCGAGGACGGCATGACAGTTTTTACCCATTGCCACTCCTCAACAGTAGAAAGAATCGTCATCGAAGCGCACAAACAAGGCAAAAAAGTCCGCGTCCGCAACACAGAAACCCGCCCAAAATTCCAAGGCCGCATCACAGCCAAAAAAATCCTGGAAGCAGGAATCCCGCTAGAACACTACGTCGACTCAGCAGCAACCGAAGCGATCCGCGGATCAGACATTTTCTTATTCGGATGCGACGCAATCACTTCAGACGGACGCATCATTAATAAGATCGGTACAGCTCTAATGCTGGAAGTCGCAGAAAAATACGACGTCCCCTCTTACTCCTGCACAGACTCCTGGAAATTCGACCCAGCAACACTCGAAGGCCACGACGAAGTGATCGAAGAACGTGACCCTTCCGAAGTTTGGGAAGACGCCCCAGAAGGAATAAAAATTCACAATCCAGCATTTGAGGTCTGCTCTCCAGACAGCTTAACAGGAATGATTTCAGAACTCGGAATCTTCAAACCAGAAGCCCTGGTTACCGAGATCAAAGCTGCATATCCGTGGCTGATTAAATAAACGTCCCGCCATGGCGGGTCTCTACCTCTCCAAGTCTCCACTCTCCAAGTCTCCAAGTCTAACCATGCATTATTTAAAAATCCAAATCTCCCGCACTCAGGGCATCAAGCTCCCCTACTTCGATTTTAAGGGGAAAAAAGAAGGCCCAACTTGCGTGATTTCCGGAGGAATGCATGGCGACGAATTGAATGGGGTTGCTTTGGTCAAAAAATTTATCGACTACTGTGAAAAATATAAGATCGAAAAAAAACTCAGAGGCCGACTTATAATTTTACCAATACTCAACCCAACAGGATTCGAAAAGAAAAGAAGATTCGTTCAATATGACAAAAAAGACCTGAACAGAAGCTTTAACAGGAAACAAAAAACCGCAAGCAACCGAATCGCAAACGCACTCGTCAAACACATTTACCGCCAAGCAACCATCGGCATCGACTGCCACGACTCAGGCCACCGCAACGTCCTCATCCCACACGCACGAATCCACGACTCAGAGAGCACAAAATGCCAAAACTGCACCCGAGAAATGGCCAAAGCCTTCGGCTCAAAAATCATCGTAGAACGCAAAGGCAAACCAGGCATGATCGCAGTCGAGATGGAACGAAAATTCAACCTCCCAATCCTCACAATCGAAACCGGTGGCGCCCTCAAACGCTTCCCAAAATTCCTCAATATCGGACTCGAAGGCATAATCAACATCCTCCGTTTCTACAAAATGCTCCCCGGCGAAGTCAAAATCCCACGCAAACAATACTTCCTTAAAGACCGCTTCGGAGTCAAAGCCCCAGCAACCGGCATCGTCAACTTTACCAAAAAACTCGGCCAACGCGTCCACGTCAGCAACAAAATAGGTGAACTTTACATCCCAATGCGAAACAAAACAGTCGACCTCGTCTCACCTACCTGTGGATTAATTTTTTCACTTCAACACGAAGAATCCATCACAAAAGGCGACATCATCTACTCAATCCTCGAAGACCGCAAATGCCACATCAAACGCAGACGAACCAGAGGAATGGTTGAGGAGGTTGAGAATATAGTAATGTGAAATCAATTAACCTTTAAAAACATGCGCGCATACAAAAGAAAAACCAAAAACTACATCAAGCGTAGTCGCAAGGCTCTCACCTCTAGCGATCACAAGTTCCTCAAAAAACTCATCGCCCTCCAGAAGAAATCCAAATGCCTCCGCGCCAACGTCGCCTCAATCGTCGTCAGCGCCGATGGCAAAATCATCGCCCAAGCAACCAATTCACCACACGAAATCTACAGCTGCAAAAAGATAGGCTGCATCCGCGACATCCGCCAAGTCCCCTCGGGAAGCCGCCGCGAAATTTGCTATGGCATATGCGCCGAACAATACTGCTTCGCCCAAATGGCCGGCAAAGGTGTTTCATGCAAAGACGGTACGATTTATGTCACCTCTCACCCCTGCCGAATTTGTGAATCCATGATCGCCGAAAGCGGCATCAAACGCGTAGTTTTCATCAAAGGTTACCCCGACATCATCCCAGAATACGACGTTCTGCCAGATTACAAAATCGAGGTCGTGCATGCGAAGGAATATACAGATACCAAGCCGCATACGGTCTAATTCGAATTTCGAAGTTCGAAGTTCGAAGTTCGAAGTTTGATGTTTGAAGTTCGAATTTCGAATCTCGATGTTTGAAGTTCGAAGTTCGGATGTCGATGTTTGAAGTTCGGATGTCGGATCTCGGATCTCGAATTTCGGATCTCGAATGTCGAAGCTCGGATTTCGAATCTCAATATTCAATATTCCAAATTCAACATTCCAAATTCCACATTCAATATTCCACATTCGATATTCAACATTCCATATTCCACATTCAGCATTCAACATTCGACATTCCACATTCGATATTCAGCATTTCAAAAATCATTCACCATCACCGAATCCACATTCATACTTGAACTACCCGAAGGATTCACAGTGAATCTCAAGAAATCCACAGATGTCCAAGCAGGAGTTCCATTAATAGTAAGACTTGTAAAAGGTATCGAGTAATAATTCCACTCATTATCTGTAGGTAAAGTCACAGATGCATATCCATAATTACTAGAACTGCTTCCAACCTGTATCTGAAGATCAGTCAAAGCTGAATAATCATCTGTCTTCAACCAAAACCCAAGATTTCCTTGACTTGGAGTACCCGAAGTAACACCAACAAGCGAAGAAACAGAATATGGACCATCATACAATCCATAAGACGTACTAGACTGCCACCAGGACCGCGAACTACTCCATGGGAACACCCCTGAATACGAACCATAAACATAATCAGAACTATCAATCGACGGTGAAGATGCACTACCTCCAAGCGTATAATACGTACTAATAACTGAACTACTGCTATACTCCATCTCATCCAAATACATATAATCCGATGAATCATCTACCAATGGGTCTGTCCCATAGTCATTAAGCTCATGCCCATCATAAAGTCCATCTCCATCACTATCCGCAGATGTCGGATCAGTAGAATAAGTAAAAATTTCATCATAATCATTCAATACATCACCATATGTATCTTAATCATAAGGATCCGTAAAATAACCATAAGTCGCGTCAACCTCCTCAGCATCTGAAAGACCGTCTCCATCACTGTCAGAAGGATAATCCAACGGATCTGTTGGATCAGTACCGAAATCGATTTCCACATCATCATCATAAGTGTCCCCATCAGTATCTGCAGACGAAGGATCCGTATAATAACCATAAGTAGCGCTATACTCATCATAATCACTTATGCCATCTCCATCACCATCGGCAGAAGTAGGATCAGAAGTATATCCATAAGAACCGTATGTTCCCAAAACCTCATCTCCGTCAGTAATACCATCAGCATCCGTATCTGAATCTAGAGGATCTGTATCATAACCATAAGTCTCAAGGATTTCCTCACCATCAGAAAGTCCATCTCCATCAGTATCTGCAATCGTAGGCTCAGTACCATAAGTATCAACCTCATCACCATCACTCACTCCATCTCCATCATCATCACTATCATTAGGGTCTGTCCCATAAATTGAAACTTCATCACCATCAGTTAGCCCATCATCATCGCTATCCGAATCAACCGGATCAGTCGAATAAAGATCAATTTCCTCATCATCAGAGAGACCATCCGAATCTGTATCAGTTAAAGTTGGATCAGTGCCATGTGTATTAACTTCAGCCCCATCCACCAAAGTATCTCCATCCGAATCATCATCAAGAGGATCTGTACTATAGGTTAAAACTTCTTCTCCGTCAGTAAGACCATCTGCATCCGTATCATCATCATTTGGATCTGTACTGTATGTCAAAACCTCTTCACCATCGGAGAGACCATCAGAATCTGAGTCATCATCAGTCGGATCTGTACTATAAGTCGAAACTTCTTCTCCATCAGTAAGACCATCTGCATCCGTATCATCATCATTTGGATCTGTACTGTATGTCAAAACTTCCTCGCCATCGAGAAGCCCATCCCCATCCGAATCATCCACCAAAGGATCAGTCAAATAAGTCAAAACCTCTTCCCCATCTGTAAGTCCATCGGCATCCGAATCATCATCATTCGGGTCTGTTAAATAAATAGAGACCTCTTCACCATCAGTAAGACCATCAGAATCAGAATCATCAACATTTGGATCTGTACCATAAGTATTAATTTCTTCCCCATCAGTCAGCCCATCATCATCTGAATCTGTATCCAAAGGATCCGTACTATACCTATAAAGCTCATCGTCATCATCAAGCCCATCAGAATCAGTATCAGCCAAAGCAGGATCCGTACCATGGGTTGCAACTTCAGCACCATCGCCCAAACTATCACCATCACTATCACTATCCGTCGGATCTGTACCGTAAGTAGAAACCTCTTCACCATCAGTTAAGCCATCACTATCCGAATCTGTACCCGTTGGGTCACTACCATAAGAATATTCATCACCATCGTTAAGCCCATCACCATCGCTATCATCATCCAGAGGATCTGTCACATAACTCAAACTTCCATCCACCTCTTCCCCATCAAGAAGCCCATCTTCATCCGAATCATCATCAAGAGGATCAGTGCCATAAGTCAAAACCTCCTCACCATCGAGGAGCCCATCATCATCACTATCTGTATCTGCTGAATCAGTACCATAAGTGATTTCCTCAACATCATTCAATCCATCACCATCAGTATCATCAATACAACCATCCAAATCAGCATCATAACCAGTAGCATCCTCCGCCACACAACTATCCAAATCATCAACAACATAATCTCCATCCACATCAGAAGGATGTAAAGCTGCATCTGTTGCATCCCCAGAAGAACCATAAGTCACTTCAACATAATCATCATAACCATCTCCATCCGTATCAGAAAGCTCAGGATCTGTCCCATAAACAGCCTCATCCCCATCATAAAGCCCATCACCATCCGTATCTGTCGGAGGAAAATCTGTAGCATCCATCGGATCACTACCGTAAGAAACCTCCTCATAATCATCAAAACCATCAGAATCACTATGATCCGTAGTCGGATCAGAAACATACCCATAAGTAGCATTAAGTTCTTCATAATCGGTAAGTCCATCTGAATCCGTATCATCCAGAAGAGGATCTGTTAAATAAGTTAAAACCTCTTCCCCATCAAGAAGCCCATCACCATCTGAATCATCAACCAAAGGATCGGTCAAATGATCATTAACTTCCTCTCCATCGAGAAGCCCATCACCATCACTATCATCAACATTTGGATCTGTTGTATAAGTCAAAACTTCTTCTCCATCTGTAAGCCCATCTGAATCGGAATCATCAGAAAGAGGATCAGTTGAATATGTATTGACCTCCTCGCCATCGAGAAGCCCATCATCATCAGTATCCGTATCTGCAGGATCAGTCCCATAAGCAGCTTCTTGAGAGTCATAAAGCCCATCTCCATCCGTGTCTGTATACATCGATGGATCATCATAAGGATCAAGCGGATCACTTCCAACAGTAACTTCTTCATAATCCGAATAACTATCTCCATCCGTATCATCAACATTCGGATCTGTCATATAAGTTAAAATTTCTTCACCATCATAAAGCCCATCACCATCTGAATCATCCACCAAAGGATCAGTCGAATGATCATTAACTTCCTCTCCGTCAAGAAGCCCATCCTCATCCGAATCATCCACCAAAGGATCAGTCAAATAAGTCAAAACCTCTTCCCCATCTGTAAGTCCATCGGCATCCGAATCATCATCATTCGGGTCTGTTAAATAAATAGAGACCTCTTCACCATCAGTAAGACCATCAGAATCAGAATCATCAACATTTGGATCTGTACCATAAGTATTAATTTCTTCCCCATCAGTCAGCCCATCATCATCTGAATCTGTATCCAAAGGATCCGTACTATACCTATAAAGCTCATCGTCATCATCAAGCCCATCAGAATCAGTATCAGCCAAAGCAGGATCCGTACCATGGGTTGCAACTTCAGCACCATCGCCCAAACTATCACCATCACTATCACTATCCGTCGGATCTGTACCGTAAGTAGAAACCTCTTCACCATCAGTTAAGCCATCACTATCCGAATCTGTACCCGTTGGGTCACTACCATAAGAATATTCATCACCATCGTTAAGCCCATCACCATCGCTATCATCATCCAGAGGATCTGTCACATAACTCAAACTTCCATCCACCTCTTCCCCATCAAGAAGCCCATCTTCATCCGAATCATCATCAAGAGGATCAGTGCCATAAGTCAAAACCTCCTCACCATCGAGGAGCCCATCATCATCACTATCTGTATCTGCTGAATCAGTACCATAAGTGATTTCCTCAACATCATTCAATCCATCACCATCAGTATCATCAATACAACCATCCAAATCAGCATCATAACCAGTAGCATCCTCCGCCACACAACTATCCAAATCATCAACAACATAATCTCCATCCACATCAGAAGGATGTAAAGCTGCATCTGTTGCATCCCCAGAAGAACCATAAGTCACTTCAACATAATCATCATAACCATCTCCATCCGTATCAGAAAGCTCAGGATCTGTCCCATAAACAGCCTCATCCCCATCATAAAGCCCATCACCATCCGTATCTGTCGGAGGAAAATCTGTAGCATCCATCGGATCACTACCGTAAGAAACCTCCTCATAATCATCAAAACCATCAGAATCACTATGATCCGTAGTCGGATCAGAAACATACCCATAAGTAGCATTAAGTTCTTCATAATCGGTAAGTCCATCTGAATCCGTATCATCCAGAAGAGGATCTGTTAAATAAGTTAAAACCTCTTCCCCATCAAGAAGCCCATCACCATCTGAATCATCAACCAAAGGATCGGTCAAATGATCATTAACTTCCTCTCCATCGAGAAGCCCATCACCATCACTATCATCAACATTTGGATCTGTTGTATAAGTCAAAACTTCTTCTCCATCTGTAAGCCCATCTGAATCGGAATCATCAGAAAGAGGATCAGTTGAATATGTATTGACCTCCTCGCCATCGAGAAGCCCATCATCATCAGTATCCGTATCTGCAGGATCAGTCCCATAAGCAGCTTCTTGAGAGTCATAAAGCCCATCTCCATCCGTGTCTGTATACATCGATGGATCATCATAAGGATCAAGCGGATCACTTCCAACAGTAACTTCTTCATAATCCGAATAACTATCTCCATCCGTATCATCAACATTCGGATCTGTCATATAAGTTAAAATTTCTTCACCATCATAAAGCCCATCACCATCTGAATCATCCACCAAAGGATCAGTCGAATAATCATTAACCTCTTCCCCATCAAGAAGCCCATCTTCATCCGTATCTTCCAAAAGAGGATCAGTCAAATAATCATTCACCTCTTCCCCATCTAGAAGCCCATCAGCATCGGTATCAGGATCATCAGGGTCTGTTCCATACTCTTCAGTCTCAGCATCATCGGAAAGCCCATCTTCATCAGTATCGGTAAATTCAAAATCACTCGCATCAAGAGGATCTGTTTCATTAGAAATTTCATCACCATCATCAACACTATCTCCATCACTATCAGCAACAACAGGGCTAGTATTTACACCAATTTCATCACCATCCTCAATGCCATCCCCATCACTATCAGAAACACTAGAGTCACTACCCCAGGCACTTTCAGCTTCATCCCAAAGCCCATCTCCATCAGAATCGGCAGTTAACTCAACCTCATATCTACCCATATCAACACCCTCCCCAGAAGTAGACAATGTATATCTCGCATGGTCAATTCCCGTATCAACACCAAAAGAAGCAGGATTTAAATTATAAGAAGAAACATAAGTATCAGAAGCCCAATCATATTTATTGTAATCAGTCCCCAAATCATCTCCGCCATCCCACCAACCATCCTCACTGTGAGGATAATCATAATCATATCCAAACCCATAAGCAGAGTATTCATCTCCAGCAATATAAACAACACTGTTACTTACATCCTCAACCGCATCAACCTGGAACAAATTATACCCAAATATACCATTATTAAACTCCGTATCATCAGCATAAAAATTATACAAAGTATTAACCCCATCAACCTGCGAAAAGACATTATTTACAACATACAACCCATTCGACGAAATCCAATCATAAAACCAGAAATCATAATAGTTGTTATCAAAACTGTTATCAGAAAAATACACATCCCCAGCAGCCCCACCATCCAAAGTCTCAACCTTAACAGCCGCATCAGAAGAGTTAACAATCACATTCTGATAAACACCCGCCTCAAACACAATATCATAAAAATACATCCCAATATCAGCCCCATCGATATAGTTGTCATACGCCGCAACAAAAGTATCCACATCCTGAAGCTCAACAGGACTGACAACATTGTCAAAAACATTGCTATTAATGTAATACATCAAATCCACATTCTCTACATAAATCCCATCATCCATACCGGAACCAAAATCGTTCTCATAAATAGAATCAATCGCAGAAACATCAACAATGTATATCGCATCAACAACATCAACAAAAGAATTCCCATAAATATCCCCCATACTATCAGCCCCATCAACATAAATCGCATAATCAGCCCCATCAAAATAGTTCGAATAAATAGCCCCAATATAATTCGTAGCAGAAGAAACACTAGAAGCAGAAATATCTATCGCAGTAGCCGCATCATAAAACTCATTATCATAAATATTACCAGTATCTCGAGTTGTAATTATCGGACTATCAACTTGATTGAACACATTGTCAAAAATATCATTCCCCAATTCAACATCAAGTCCCACAGAACACCCATTAAACTCATTCATAGTCACATATCCATACCCTTTAGCCTGAACACAAACATCGGTATTATCAAAAGTATTTGCAACAAGAGTAAATCCATTAACACCAGCACAAGACGCTGATACCCCTGGACTTATCACACCATTCGGACTACCAAGAAACTGATTCTCGTTAAGCTTGGAATCACCATGGTGATAAAAGTAAATATCCGTATCAGTAGCAAAAAACTCATTATGACTAGCTTCAATAGTCGTCCATTCTTCATAAAGCACATATTTATAAACCGCTACAGGTGTGCCCCCGGAATCAACATGGAAAACATTATCACTAAAGATAGTCTGATCACCACTCGACCCCCCATCAGTGTCATTAAGATAAACCGCCGGATTATCACTTGTAAAAGAAGTAACCCCTGAATTTGTAACAGTACTACCTGTAACATACTCAACCCGCCCATCATAAAAAACAATCGGCTCCCTCACCTTCTCAAAAGTATTATCTGTAATAATCACATACCAAGCATCATCGCCTGCAATCGCAATCGATTCCTGATCCTCCTCATTCTTAAAACTATTATTCCAAATCTCCACATAAACAGTTTCCGAACCACTATCACTAGGTTTATCATCATCCAATCCGTGCTCATACTCAAAACCACCTTTATTAGCCTCAACTACAATCCCTTCTTTAAAGTTATAAAAAGCATTATTATAAACCTCAACCCAAGAATCTGACTCCTGACTTAAAACACAATAAGTAACATCCTGGAACGTACTATCCCCAACAGCCAAAGGCTCATCATTTTCATAATCCACAACGCCGTACTCAACAGTATCAAAAGTACTACCAATAACTTCCAATGCATATCCACCTTCTGAATGAACACCATACTTAACATCATTAAACGAACTATAATAAAACTTCTGAACTTCGCCATACGACAAAACTCCATACTCTAAACTCTCATATTCGTCCTGAGCAGAAGTTCCCAAAATCGTACCCTCTTCAACAAAAATACCCCTGGTACCATACCCGTAATAATTATTTCCCGAATAAGAGAGTGAACCAGAATCAATAAGCCAAATCCCATCATCATAACCAACAAAATCATTCAAAGTAACATCATCAACATCACCATAAACCAACATACCTTTAGTGCCGGTAACAGGCCCTGATTGCGACTCAAAATAATTATCATAAACATCACCAACCCAAGAACCATCATCAACATAGATCCCCTCATCAGTACCCGTAAAAGCATTTGCAGCAATAATATTTACTTCAGAATCATAGAGAACAACAGCATCATAACTGGACCCCGCAAGAAAATAATTAAAATAGTTGTCATAAAGAACACCGCCATCGGAATCCCGAACATAGATAGACACTGCATCAAAATCATTATTCCTAATCGTAAAATCAGAAACCTCATTTAAGTAGATCCCATAATAATAAGTCGCAGGATTATCAAAATCATTATTCCTAATAGTAATATTCTCAAAATCACTAATGTTTATTGCCCTGGCATTAGTATTAAAATAATTAGCATTAATCTTAAGCGACATAGAAGATGACGTCGTCCCTCCACTATAATTCCCAATATACGAATCATCCTCAAACGTATTCCCCCTTATAACATAATCCGTATCATAACTGACCAGGTGTACATAACTATCATCTTCAAAAGTATAATTCTTTATTTTTACAGCATCAAAATCATCATCAACACTTATATAACCACCTCCAGAAATCGCAGAACAACCTGTAGCAGGCTCAACAATCACAGTAAGATCAGGCAAGCGATCTTCCAAATAAGAACTATCATCAAGCTTTACATAAGAAGACGAACTTGCAGAAGTAGCAGCAATATGCGCGCCATCTCCAGAATCAACACACATCTTGATCGTCACCTCTGTATCTCCATCATTAAGCGCCTTATGGACAGCGCTAATAGACGAACTGTAAGGTCTACTTATGGTGCCTCTACCTTTACTCGAGAGACTAGTATCCACGTAATACGTAGATGCACTAGCTTCCGCCACACTTGCAAAAAAAAGAGCGGCAATGAATATTGCCACCAACAATCCCCCCTTGATAAGTTTTTGGGCTTTCATAGGCATTAATAAGTTAATAACTTTGAGATTAGCAACCTTGTAATCTGGAAAAAGTTGCGATTATGATTAAAAGAAAAGGAAACCATCCTACCAATGCCTGGGAAATTTGTCAAATGAAAAAGCTGAGACTCGGATTTCGAATGTCGGATCTCGATGTTCGGATCTCGATGTTCGAATTTCGGATCTCGAATTTGGAATCTCAACATTCGAACATCAAAATTCCATATTCCAAATTCCACATTCCACATCAACCAGACACACAATAATCTCTTGAAGGAGGAGATAAGACGTCAAAACTAACACAATGACTATAAATGTCATCAACAGAAGGACTTTCATCAGCATAAACACACCTACGCACACACGATCGAACTGCATCACATTCAACTATTACACCCATATGCGACAAACCATATACCCACTCAGCTACACCAGGATCATCAGGTATACCCCCTACATCATCACAAGCAGGCACAGGTAGCAATAACTCTTCCCTAGTCAAACCACCATCTGCCTCTAAAGGAACAAAATGTTCATGTAATGCATCTCTGACATGCCACCTGCCAGCCCCAGTAGAGGCAATTAAACCCATTTCTGCAAAACCACCAAAATATCCTATAGCCAGAATCTTAGCCACATCAAGCTTACTCAAAGCATTTCTCCAACCCGTTAAACCCACTTCTTCTCTCAGCTTTCTTGTATTCATAATTAAAAAGTTAAAAGAAGCTATCTTAAGGCCTGTTTTGTCATTTGTCAACCCCTGCACCCCTAAAAAGTTTGAATCTCGATGTTCGAATTTCGGATCTCGGATTTCGAAATTCCAAATTCCACATTCCATATTCAACATTCCAAATTCAACATTCGAGATTCAAAATTCCAAATTCGAAATTCCACACTCAATACCCATAATAATAAACCTCACTCTCCGTCAACAGATACATCCGATTCTCATCCTGCGCAACATACACATCCTTCAAATCATCCAACCCCTCGAACACATACTGAGTCGAGTAAACCAGATCACCATCTCGAGAATCTTTATTGAAAACAATCACCCTGCTATTAGCAGGATCCAAAACATAAATCTGACTCATTTCATAAGCCGTATAAATCTTCGTAGCACCTGCAAAACTGGTTAGCGGAGTCCTCTCCAAATCATACATTTCCTCAAGTCCGCTCAATAATTTGGTTATCGATCCATCACTATTCAAAATCCAAACAGAACCATCTATCGCCATCGAAACTGCCAAACTCAAATCTACATCCTCAAGAATATACCCCTCAGCAGAACCATAAGATTCACGTTGACGATAATATTTCCAAATTTGCCCACCATCCGGATCCAAAACATAAATCCGACTGGAATAAGGATCTGCTTCAATACCATCATTAAAACCAGTCTCCGAATCCATAAAACTAAAAGTAAACCCATCATACTCAATAACATCCCCATCCTCAGTAAAAAACAACAAACTATCTTGATCTTCAAAATAAGCACCACTAATAACAATCTCATCATCATCAATAGTCAAAGGATCCTGAACCTCCCCAAGAACAATTTCATAAAGCCCATTATACTCATAGGCATACAAACTGCCCTGATAAGGCACAAGCCCCAAAGCACTCACCGTCGACCTCTTTTCAGAAAGATCAGCAAACAAAGTAACATCAGAAACCCTAATAACATTGTCAAGATAATCCCTCTGCTCCTCAACTGAATTCAGATACTGACTCGCACTTGCCCTCAAATAACCGGAAGCCAAAACTTCCATAGCGGCATCTTCAGCCTCATTGAGAAGTTCTGCCGCCTTATCTTTATCATAAGTCCCTTTTGTCTCAGCCTCACTTATTTTTTCAGAAACCTGTTCCAAAGTAACCTCTAACTCCTCAATATACTTCTGTTTCTGACCCTGGTTACGAACAAGATAAATCCCTGCCACAAGCACAATAACCACCAATATGAGAGACAAAAGCACCTTATCACGACCTAGACGACGCCATTCACCCACCACAGTCTTATTATCCATCCCTTTATTGAGCCAATGCCGAAGATCATTAAGTTTTTCAGATAAAAACCCCACAACCTTATTATCCGCAAAAATATGAGAAAATTTTGAGTAAAAACCGTTCTTCTTTTTCTTAAATTTCTTCTCGCCTCCAAGCTCAGCAACAGCTCCACTTTCACTCATCCCCCTCATTCCAACAACACAAACCGAGATCCGGGAAACCGCATCCATAGAAACAAACCCATCAAGCTCGCGAAGACTCTCTTTAAGATCATAATCCGAGAAAATCTTAGCCAAATCCATCTTAGTAACATACCGATAAAGCCTCGCAGTACTGTAAACAAGCTTATCCGATGACGAAACCCCACCACTGGCAATATTAGCAAACAACTCCTCAGACTTACCTCCCTCATGCAGCCCTTCACTAATCACATTAACATGCCTCTTTCTAACCAAATAAGCCTCTGCATCACCATGCTGCGACAGAAAAAGCGTATTCCCGGTTATCACCGCAACAACTACACTAATATTAGCCAAAAACTTGCTGCCATATTGGGACTCTTTTTCCAAAACAACATCATTCATCATCTTAAGACTCTCTTCAAAACGCGAATAAGGATCTTTTTCTAAATCTTGGAAAAAATTATTCTTAAGAACATCAAAAAGCTCATCCGCAACCTCCTCCCCGGGAACCGCAGTACTCCTGATATCGATATTCAAAATCAGTTGTGCCGCCTCTTCACCCAAGTCCTCATCAAGCTCCGAATGATAGCATTTGGAAAACCCTGTTTTCTCCTTGCCAATGAATAAATGTTGAAACTCTGGCTTCCTTAACATAAATAAACAATTACAAATTCGCAAAAAAGATACTATTTAAGCCGAAAAATCGCAACAATAAAGCGTTTGACGACATTGGGAAAGTAAATTCTAATGAGCTTGTATACTATCTATTCTTACGCTAAAATACCGCCGCTAAAGCCTAATCTCCTAACGCCTAACATATGTTAAGTAAAGCCAAAAGAAGACGTCGATCACGCAGACATGGTTTTTTAAGCAGAGCAAAAAACGTTCTCAAATCACGCCGTCGAAAAGGCAGAAAACGCCTTTCCCCTAATCAAAAATAACAGCCCGAGGAAGCGCCTAGCGCGATCCCCGGGCCTTTAAAGGACATCGAAATTAAACAAAGCTAATTGCGAAAGCATACACATCAACATAGGAAGTCCCCTAATCAAAAATAATTAAAAAAATAAGTCAAAGCCCTTTTCTCCACACACACACATCTTTCTGATAAACTTAATCAAAAGGGCAGCCCTACATCATGCTTGCAAAAAAATTTAAACTCACGAAAGCAGATAATATAAAAGGCATACTTTCTAAAGGCAAAGAACTGAAAACACCTTTTTTTGCCATCAAATACGAAGAAACTGACGAGCCCTACAGCAGATTCGCCATAATAATCAGTAACAAACTTTCCAAAAAAGCAGTAACTCGCAACAGACTAAGAAGACAACTCTTCGAAATCATCAGACTCCACCCAGAAAAAACCTCCTTATCAGCCCCCAGCAAAATCGTAATATTGCCAAGAGCCCGCACACTGAAACTGGATTACCAAGAACTCGAAAAACAGCTCCTAAAAACTCTTCTCACAACCTAACAATAAGCCTTGAAAAATAACCTTCTCACTTCATCTCTCACCTCGGAGTGGCCACATATCAACCCGTTTTGCGACAACACTTGTCCCGCACAGCGGGGAAACTCCATCACTTCTGATTTCTGATTTCTGATTTCTCACTAACTATGAAAAAAAATCTCCTCATAATCCTGACAGTTTTCATCCTCTTCTCTCTCTTAACCAGGGGCTGCGACAGCAACACAACAATAGATACAACCCTGGCTGAGAACGACATCGGCATCGCAACGGTAAAAACCGAGTATGCCTACGGAAAAGAGGTGAAGCTGACACTCCAAAACAACCTGGAAGAGACCGTAACCATAGAAAACGATTGCCCCGCGGAACCGCTCGATGTTTACAAATATGAAAACGGGGAATGGACACAAATGACAGCAACATACGACCTGGAATGCGCAGGGGTTGACTATATACTCGCACCTGGAGAGAAAACCACATTGAGCTATCTATCATGGACTTACGGCATATTCGACGAACTCGGACGTTATCAAATCAGATACGAATATAATGACAAAACTTACTATTCGAATGAATTCTCGATCGTCGAACCTGGATTCATGACAAAAATGTGGAGGGAAGCTTTCTATAACCCTATATACAACGGCCTCATTTTCATAGTAAGCGTTCTGCCAAACCACTCACTCGCCCTAGCAATAATCATTATCACACTCATCATACGAACAATCCTGCTCGTACCATCGCAGCAAGCGATCAAGTCACAGAAAAAAATGCAGGACATCCAGCCAAAACTCGAGGAAGTTAAGAAAAAATACGCAGGCAACCAGGAAAAAATCGCGATGGAAACGATGAAAATCTGGCAGGAGAACAAGGTAAACCCCCTCGGAAGCTGTTTACCTCTCTTGATCCAATTTCCTATCCTAATCGCACTCTTTTATACAATCAAAACAGGACTCGACCCCGACAAAGTCGCTTTGCTTTATGACTTCCAAAAAGACTTCTCACTAGCCGCAATCAATCCAGGATTCTTGGGAATCTTCGACTTGACCAAAATCGACATATATTTCTTCCCAATAGCCGTAGGATTGCTTCAATTCACACAAATGCGGCTCGCACTCTCCAGAAAGAAGGTAAAGAAGAAGGAAGAACCTAAGAAAAAAGCTGTCAAAAAGAAAGAAGAACCAAAAAACATGGCAGGCGAAATGGAACAAGCGAACAAAATGATGCAATACTTCATGCCACTCATGATCGCATTCTTCACAGCCTCCATCCCATCAGGTGTCGGCCTCTACTGGGGAACTTCAACCCTTTACGGAATCGTCCAACAAATAGTCGCCAACCGCGATAGTGGAAAAGAAGAACCGCAAGTCAAAGTCATCGAAAAATCATCTTAACTCCTTAACTCCTTAACTATAATGGACAACGACATAAAAGACATCATCCACGAGCTACTCACCAAAATGGCCATTCCATACAGCTCGATCGAAGTCGAACTGGAAGAAGATGGCAAAACTTATCGAATCAACATCGAATCAGAAGACTCAAGTCTCCTGATCGGAAAACACGGCGAGAACATGCAAGCACTCCAAACAGTCGCTAAGCTAATAACTTACAAGAAATTTCCCGAAAACAAAGATTTTTCAATAGTAGTCGATATCGACAATTATAGAAAACGCCAAGAAGAAAGTGTCATCGAAATAGCAAACCGAAAAGCAGACTACGTCAGGCAAACCGGCAGAAGCCAATCACTGCCACCGATGTCACCTTACTTCCGCCGAATCGTCCACATGCACCTGATGCAACCCGAATTTGACGATTTGGCAACGGAAAGCCACGGCCAAGGTTCTTTCCGCCAAGTAAAAATAAAAATCGTAATGTGAAAAAAATCTTACTTTGCCTCCTCCTAACATTTGCCCTCATACTGCCTGCACAGGCGGAAGAATCACCATTCTCGGACATCGAAGAAGGTGACAAATATTACGACGCGGTCATATACCTGCGCGACGCAGGAATCATCGCCGGGTACGATGATGGGACTTTTAAGCCGGATGATGAAGTTAATCGAGTCGAAGCTTTAAAAATCATCTTGAAATCAGCCGATATAGACTGCTCCTCAGGCACCACAGAGTCGATTTTCACAGATGTGGTTGGAACCGAATGGTACTACGAATATCTATCTGTGGGGATTGAGCGAAATATCGTATCGGGTTATGACGATGGGACTTTCCAGCCAGATAACCCGGTAAATTTAGCCGAAGCGCTCAAGATACTGGTTAATACAAATGAACTTGTGGCAACAAATCCACAGGGAGAAGATTTTTATACAGATGCGGAAACAGATGCATGGTACTCGGGATATTTAAATTATGCAGGAGAAAACGGATTGGTTTATGCAGATGCGGAAAACAATATATATCCGAGTGACAATTTAACTCGTGCGGAACTTGCTTACATCATTTACAGATACGAAACAGGGTATTTCTCAGGGGAAATGGAATATGGAAAAGCAACTTATTATGGAAATATTTTTAACGGCATGGGAACAGCAAGCGGCGAAATTTTTGATGAAACTGCAATGACCGCCGCTCACAAAACATTGCCATTCGGAACTAATGTGCGAGTCACAAACCTCGCAAACAACCAAACAGTCGAAGTCTACATAAACGATCGCGGCCCTTACGGCGAAGGAAGAATCATTGACCTCTCCAAAAGCGCATTTGAACAAATCGGCTCACTGGGAACAGGCGTACTGAACGTGGAAGTCGAGATCATTTATCCGGAAGAAGCATAACAGACGCCGAACAGGCGTCAAGCATACTATTAACCGTTTCTGCGAAGCAGAAACACCAACCACTGCCATCTGCAAGTTGCAAGTTGCAAGCTAACATGAAAAAAGACCTTTACTACACAAATCCACGCAAAAAAACCAAGCGAAAGAAGAAGAAAGACATCTCTCGCCCACGCCTTTTATCTGAAGATATCCGATCAACATATTTTCTCCTACTCGGGACAATAGGCACAATGATCGTCATCCTGGTCCTGGGCTATCTTTACGTCTCAAGCCAAACATCCGCCAAGGGATACCTCCTAAAACAACTCCAAATCGACTACGAAGACCTCACCGCTGAATCAAAAGAACTCGACACCCAACTCCTCGAAGTCACATCAATCTCAAACATCGACGAAGAAAACCCCGTCGAAGACATGGAAAGGCCTCAGGATGAAGAGTTTAGCTTCATCGAGACAGGAAACGAATTTGCACAAACTAACCCATAAAAACATGCCACTAAGTGAAGAACCATCATCAATAGAAACAGCTCTAGAAGCATTTAGAGTAGATCTAGAAAATGCAGTTGACTTCGCCTCAGAATTCGAAGCCAGAACATCCCTTCACGACTTACCCTCATTCGAGGAATTAACAGGTCACGAAGAAGAAATAATGGCAGCACTAGCTGAATATTTCGGGTTTGACCTTGCAAACCCTAATGTAGTCAAAACAGAAACAATGCCAGGACCTGAAGGAGCAGGTGAAACCACCGTAAGCGTCATTGCAACAAACAACCCAGATGTTTTCATAGGAAAATACGCTTACGCTGATGGCGACGTAGATTGGGCAATACGGCCTTTAGAGTTTGAGGAGTTTTAACAAAAACACTATGAACTACGAACTATGAACTACGAACTATGAACTATGAACTATGAACTACGAACTATGAACTACGAACTACGAACTATGAACTATGAACTATGAACTACGAACTCCACATCATCCTTATGCGTCTTCCCATACCTCTCCGGCGTCTCCAAAATTAGCGGGATCGATTTTTCTCCTGCAAATTTCACAATTTTCTCTAGTCTATCCTCTCCAATCTCCCCATCTCCCAGATTAGCATGCCGATCCACCCGCGAACCTCGCTCTTTAGTCGCATCATTAAGATGGATAACATCTAAATTCGAAAGCCCAATAACTCGATCAAACTCCTCAAAAACCGCACCCGGATCTCCCCAGTCATACCCCCAGGCCCACGAATGACAGGTATCAAGACAAATTCGCACCCTTTTATCCCCGAGAACTGACATAATTTCAGCAAGCTCCTCAAACGATCGTCCCATTTCAGTCCCCTGCCCAGCAGTATTTTCCAAAATCAAATTAGAAGAAGTCTCCGCAAGAACCGTCTTTAAATTTGGAATCAAAAATTCAAAAGCATCCTCATAGCTGTTATCAAGATGCTTCCCAACATGCAAAACTACCCCACTAGCCCCAAGCATTTCCGCCCCATTCAAATCCTCAATCAACGAATCAAGCGCCCACCGCTGCCCTTTTTTTGCAAAATTAAGCAGATATGAGCAATGCACAACCGTATATTTAAACCCAATCTCCTTAGCATAAGCCTTGAATTCCCGCGCCTCATCAGGAGTCAACTTGCTCTTCCCCTTCCCTCGAGGACTTTTCATAAAAATCTGCATCGCATTTGCATCGAGAACCTCATGCGCCTCGCGCATAGCGGCCGTAAATCCCCCCGAAATCGACATGTGAGCACCATAAATATACATCCCCACAAAAATACACCCCCTCCTGGGGTTGCGCAACAGGGTAAACCGTGGTATAATTAGCTAATAAAATTAAAAATCAAACACATGATAGTCGCAAGACAGACTCTCAAACACAAGGGAGAAATCCTAAAAATGATCGGAAAAAAATTCCGAGAACTAATAAAAAACAAACAAATAACGGAAGACCAAGCCGAAGAGCTTCAAAAAGACATAGATAAGAATCTCGTAAAAGCTTATTCAGCAGATAGATTTTTTGAGAATTTAAGAAAGTTTTTTGAGAAATATGAAGCTTTCGAGAAAACCCAGGAAAAACTGCACAACATCAACTCAGAATATTTCCAGAAACTAGGCGAAGAATGTGCAGAAGAAATCATTGATGAAGATCCTGAAGCATGGCAAGAGATCATAGACGATCTACCAGAAGTCGACGAAACCAATTTCCATGCATGGATGCTAAAACTCCCGCAAAAAAACCGTACTAATTTTCTAAACAAACTAATATGTCCTTAGAACAACAAGATTCACACGAATCGGCAGATCAACAGCAAGAAGAACTCAGCTGGACCGAATCTTTGGGAGCAAAATTCAAAGCAGCCGACGACTACGTTCAAACAGTCCTTATGGGACACAATGGAATCGAAGCAAAAGCTGACTATTTCATTCAAAACGATGAAGAATTCGATGATGATAACGCCAGATTTATCGCTGACACTTATGATATTGGAAGAATAACTGAATATTTAGAAAGCGGGAAGGCAGGTGAACTCAATGGCGAAACATTAACTTACATGAACGAAGCAGCTCTCTCACAAGTACGCACTGACCCTGGAGACATGAACGCCGGTGAGATACGAGACGCAAAAGCACTTTTCACAATACTAAACCAAGATCCACAGATAGCAGAAAGCAACATCAATAAATACCTGCAATTGCTAGAAACAGTTAACCGAGATACTGACGACATGTTCAATATACATCAAGCACCACCGTATCTAGCCGGAATAGGAGAATACTTAGACGGAACCGCATATTATGAGACAACCGATGAGATGTATTACGGCCCACCGGGTGTTGATGATGCAACCAGTCAAAAAAATCAAGAAAGATTTGCTCAAACATTTCCAGGTTCACCAATGGTAGAACCAGATGTACTAGCACCAATCATAGACGATACTGTAAAAGGTCTGGCAAATGAAAACATCTTTAGAGCAGATGGGCAAGGATATATAGACAAAGCATTAGCAATCCTTGGAAGAGATGATTTGCCAAGAGAAGACGCAGCTAGAATATGTGACGCATTCACAGAAATGGGTTTTGGACTTAGGGCGCAAAACCCAGAAGTCGACGAAAATGGTAATGGATTAGCTGATGGAGTAGAAATAATGACACGAATCATGCGAGCAGTCATTGCTAACCCCAAAAACGTCCCACCAAGACAATACGTAGCAATCGTAGACAAATTTTATGGTCCGGGTACAACACACGGATTTATGCCGGAAGATATTGACTTAAAAATCCAAAAACGAACAGTCACACTGCATGAACGAGGGAAAATTGATGACGCACAATACCAAGAACTCGTAGCAACAACCGGGAAAAACCCAGTTAGAGCTGGTAGAAGAGCTAAATCACAGGGCCCTATAACTTAGTCACCAAACACCCCACAGCCCTCAAATTGGTCCTTAATATAAGCCACCACGCTTTTAGACAAAACCAAACATTCGCGCCACGAGAAAGCCGCTTTTCACCCCATTTCAAGCTGGATGCCATTTCAAAAAGCTCAAAATCCCGAGGCTTAAGCATCCCCTTCGTATAATCAAGCTGCATCTTAATCGCCTTGGATAGCTTAGTCGTAAAATCTTGAAGCAAAATCTTTTCACTCTTCTTAATCTTGGAAGACCTCTCCATCTGCTCATACTCATCAAGCGCCGTCAGAAGCGAATCCACTTGATAAAGCAAAGCCTTAACCGCATACCCCTGCCCTTTCTTCAACAAGAGAGGCGAAATCAAAAACCCAACAAAACTCAGCAATTGCGGCGCCAATCCAATTCGCATCCGATCCAAAAAAGTCAGCCTAATCTTAATCTCATCGCGAATATTGCGCCCAAAAAGCACCTTCCCCTCCTGCTTAAACCGCAAAAACACACTCCTCTGCGGCACAAGTAAATGCTTCCCCAGATTTATAAGAGGATTTTTGGAAGAAATTTCACCTTTTTCCCAATCAATCTCCCCTTCCTCAAAAACAAAAACTGGCACATAAAGGAAAGTGGATTTTTCAAGTTTCTCAAGAATCCCACCCTTCTTTTTCGAAACAGAAAGAGACTTCTCAAAACCAAGCTCCGGATACTTTTTCGCAATCTCAAAAAAAATCTCAGAAGCTCGCTTCTCAACAACGTCCTTATCACGCAGAACCTGGATCACAATATCGACATCACTTTTCCCCGGCACAAACTCCCGCCGAACCGCCGAACCATAGATGATAATAAAATCTATCTTCTCCTCAAGCTCGGAAACAACAGCATCACGGAATTCATGGATGAATTGCCAGACACGATCTTGAATTTGAAATTTAGATAGCTTCATAATTCATTTTTATCATAAAAAGAGCCCCCGGGGAAACCAGGGGCTCTCAAAATCTACAGTCTACATTTTAATTAAGCACCGTATAACTCATCGGCAATCCCTCAACCTCATACCCACTCATCCATTCAGCAACCGCCCCACCATGCGAACCTGACTGCGACCCAGCATCAGACCAAACCATCCCTACTCTACTCAAAGCAGACCAAACAGCAGGAACAGTATCAACAGGCACATGATCATCACCGGAATGGACTCTCATCGCAACCATCTCATTGGAACGATGAGGATTTCTATCAATGACGTCCGCATAAATAGAGAAAGTGCTAGATGAACCAGCCGAAACAACAACCCCGGGCCGACTAAACCTCACAATAACATACCCATCAGCAGGTACAAATCTAACCGTACCCAGCGAAGTCGTACTGCCGTACTCAGTGATATCAAAAGAGGCAAAAGGAAGAACAACACCAGTCGTCAAAATATCAAAAGTCATATGGGACACAATAATATCGCCGTTATCATCAGCTTCAATCGTAAAGCGATAAATTTCCTGAGGAACACCGGTATCCACCACCAAACTCGAACCAAGACTTGTATCCTCAGCAACAATAGGCACAGATCTATATACATAAGTAACATTTGAAGTCACTACATCATCCAAATCGCTCTCATCCATGACAGCTCCGGAAGTCCGAGCAATAGCCGAAAAAACTCCATAGTCATCACTTGTATTCAAAGCAAAATACATCTCATCATCACTATCCAATGACCCGCCATCAAGAGCGTGCTGAGCTAAATCAACATACAATTCCATAACAACATAATCAGCCTCAGGCACCATAGCCCCCAAACCTGTAAAAACAGCATTGGTTCCTGAAACGCTAACCTCCATATCTCCATCAAGCACATCTGGAGAATCCAAGTCCGTTGGATACAAAAGCCTCATACTATCAATATTATCAACCAGATCGGCAGCAGCAGTAGAACTGCCCGCCTCATCCGTAACCGTAAACACCATTTCATCAACCTCCCAATCTTCATCAACCGCAGTTAATTTAAACTTGCCAACCAAAAGATCATCAGTATCAGCAGCTACAATCTGATCATCAACAGGATCAGAAGTATATTCAACAACAGAAAGTGTCCCCGACTCAACAACAGTCATTACAACATTAGGAGAATCTTCCATACCGTTAGCATTATCACCATCCGCCTCAAAAGTATTACCCTCTTCATCTTCAACAGTAATATCAAAACTTGCATCATCAATATCAACATAAATAGCAGCATCAGGAGCACTGCCACTAATATCCCCAAAAACTTTCAAAAGCTCCGTCTCACCTGCCTCAATATCCCAAGACATACCGGAGAAAGTAACATCCCCCGACCCACTAAAAGATGCCGAACTACCAACCACATCCCCATCTGCATTTTCAAGCCACACACTCGACACAACATCACGAATGTAAATACTTCTATCAACACCTTGCGAATAATCTGCATCATCATCTTCATCGATATAACCTGCGAGAATAATTTCAGCAATCGCAACGTCAGAAGCATCACCAACACTCAAAACAAAACTAGCCAAAGCAACATCAGACTCGCCACTAACCACAGTATCCGAAACAGGAGTAGAAGCTAAACTAACATCCAAACTCGGCGCCCCAACGGTCATAACATTCCCGCTAATCGCTGTAAGAGGAACTATATCAGTAACATAATCACCATAAGTCACATCTTGTATCCCATCAGTCGTACTCACAGGCTCCAAATCAGCCCAAATCTCAGTCCCATCAAGAAAATCTTCATCAGCAACATCACAAGTAATGGCAATAAACCTGGTATCGCTCCTGTCAATCTCCCATGCATCTGTGAAATCAAGAGTCTGCGCAGAACCACTACCGGCGACATCAAGCTCAACAGGCCCCATAAGAGTATCCCCACTATCAAGATCTACGATTTTAAAATCTGTAAAATTAGCGTCACCACTATATGAAACAAGTCCTGTCCCAGTCGCATTAACAGTAACTGTCAAATGTTGAACCTCAACATAATTATCCGGAGTAATTATCATTTGATTCAAAACCACATCATTTTCACCAACAAGAATAAAGTCAGCAGGAGGCCCATCATTATAGATAACAACCTGTATCGTACTAGCAAAAGCAGTAATCACTCCTACAGGCAAAAGCGCAAAAATAAGCGCAATTGAAATAAGCTTTTTCATGAAAAGAAAAATTTAAATTTCCAGAATATATATATTTAAAGTTATTATAGGCGACAGATACTACAAAATTTATGACAAAAGATCAAATCAAAATACTTAGCAAGCTCTACCCAAACCCCAAGCCAACCCTCAAGTGGAACAGCCCTTTTGAAGCCTTGATTGCGGTAATGCTTTCCGCACAATGTACCGACATCGTAGTTAATCGCATCACTAGAGATCTTTTTGCTATCGCTAATACGCCTGGAAAAATCGCCGCCCTAGGCCAAGCCAAACTCGCAAAGATCATCAAACCCTGCGGCCTCTGGCGCATGAAGTCGAAAAACATCATCGCAACTAGTCAGAAGCTCGTAAACCAAGAAGTCCCCTCCACATTCAAAGAGCTCACCTCCCTCCCAGGAGTCGGCGAAAAAACCGCCCAAGTCATCCTTACACAAATCTGGGGCAAACCCGCCTTCCCCGTCGACACCCACATACACCGAGTCGCCAACCGCCTCGGGATTTGCAAAACCAAAACCCCAACCCAAACCTCAGCCTGCCTCAAGAGAAAGATCCCCGAACAATATTGGCACAATTTGCACTTGCAAATGATCTTCCACGGAAGAGATACATGCATGGCTAGAGAGCCGAAGTGTGAGGAGTGTGCGTTGAAAGAAGGGTGTAAGTATGGAGGCAAAAAGTAAAGACGCATAGCACATTTCGGCATGCGGTGAGGGCGAAAAACACTTCGCAAACGACCGTTCTGTGCGAAGTGAAATCTATTCCACACCGGCCTTGCGAATTGTCCAGTCGAAATGCCGTATTTAACCTGTTAATCGGGTCTCGTTTATGGTATATAATTAGTACTTTATGGACATACACAAAAAATTCGTACAACTAGGCCGCGAAAGAAACAAAATCACCTATCAATTGCTGGCACTTCTACCAGAGATTTATCGCAAAAAAATCTACAAAGAAAAGGGATATGCGACGATTGAGGAGTATGCTGGAGTGCTAGCTGGATTGTCTGGAGGAGTTGTGAAGAAAGCCTTGAAATTGGATCAAAAATTAGAGAATAAACCATGTCTCCAAAAAGCAGTAGAGACACACGGTGTTCATAAGGTGGCGATAGTAGCTAGCTTTGCAACTCCAGAAACAGATGAGGTATTAGCGGATAAAGTTGAAAATATGAGTAAATCAGGTCTCCAAGAGTTAAGCAAGGAAGTACGTGGTAAGAAACAGAAGATAACAATAGAATTAGATGAAGAAATGCAGTTCATGTTCCTGAAGCTCAAGAAGCAGCTCGGCACATCAAGCAATCAGGAAACTCTACGAAAAATACTTAAAGCACAACAAAAACCCAAAGTTGTCACGAAAATCCCCGGGGAAAAACGTGACAACTCATCAAAACCATGTTCTCGTCATGTTTCAGCGTCCGAAAAACGAGAACTCCCCGAAAAATGCTCCTGGCCCGGCTGCAATGGGGTTTTGCTCGCCTCATTAGGGAATTTGGTTCCTGATACAAATCATGTTTACCAAATTCCCTACTCGGCGTACTCCGCTCTCAGAGTGCTCGGTGGAACTCGCACTCTTAACGCTCCGTAACGCAAAACTCGCCACTACCCTGCAATAAACCAGCCACATGTATCCACCACCAAGACCCGTTCTCGGAATCCCATTCTCACGACTCAATCACCTCACTCTGCAAAGAGCACCACGAATTCGTCCACAATGGCATAACCAACAACGGAACTCTCAACCTCGACGGAGAACTCAAACAAGCCGATCGCCTTTACCGCAAGTACAGGCAGGAGGCGTTGCTATGAATCGCGGCATCACACACATTCTAAATTCCAAATTCGAGATCCCAAGTGCTGCAAGTGCCCTCTATCAAAGGTATGTAATTTTGAGCCCAAACCATCCTCCTAAATTCCTCCAAAACACCTCCTAGCAGTTCTCTCTCTCTGTTAGTAAGCCCGAAATTCCCCTTCTCACGCAAAAGATACACAAGGTGCATGACCTGTTCACCACGCACATCTTTTAGTTTATCGCGAGGAAAAATATTTTGCGCACAAATCAAAACATCTTGCAAACCCCGAGACGCTAACAATTCCACAAAATAAACCCTATCACTAACAAAATCGAAAAAATCCTGCCCCGTCAAACCATCAACCCCCACACCATCCTCACAACTAATATCCAAATCCAAGCCATCCGTAACAATCAAGGAAGCAGGCTCCTCCCAAGATCGCGAAATTCCCAAATAACAATGCGGCTCATCAGCCTCAACAGAAACCACATAATCATCAGGCATAACCTCATATTGCCTCAAGATACTTTCAACATAAGCAATATATCTTTCAAAAACCTCTTGCTCAGGCTCAAAATCAACTTCCAACCCCTTCAAAGCACGCCAAAGCCTCTCAGCAAAACCAACTTGCACAACATCCAACTCCTCAAACCCCTCCACCATCCTGAATTCCTCCAAAAGCTCATACGCAGCCCAAGAAACCTTGCCTATGGCACACCGTACTATACTAAGCCTAGCGTGTTCACGACTATCCATTTCCGAAACAGACGGCAATGTTCGGAGCTCCTTGAAAGTAGGATCTATCTCATAAGCTAAATGGAAAAAACCATCAACAAACGGCCCAATAGTAATATTAGGCTCAGGCATCGCATCGATTTCTGCAACAAGCAAACTCATAGATCAAAACCTTATAGGCCGCGTACTAATAACACAAAACCCGTCACACGTCCAACGCAACCCCACATTCCAAGTCTCCAAGTCTCCAAGTCTACGGTCTAACCCTTGTAAGCATCCTCGGAAACGGAATCGTCTCCCGAATATGCTCAACACCACAAATCCAACGCACCATCCTCTCAAGCCCAAGCCCAAAACCACTATGAGGAACCCCACCGTACTTCCGTAAATCCAAATACCACTGATATTCAGGCCCAGAAAGCCCTGCCTCCTCGATCGCCTTACGAAGAACCTCATAATCATCCTCCCTCTGCGATCCCCCAATCAGCTCACCCGCACTTTCCGTCCCGATCAAATCATTATTAAGAACCAAATCTGGATTCTCCGGATCAACTTTCATATAAAAAGGCTTTATCGCTCGAGGCCATTTATGAATAAAAACAGGCACATCACTCCCCTCAGTAAGCAAACCTTCATCATCATTTCCCAAATCCTCACCATGCTTAATATCAGACCCCTTCCCCTGCAACTCCGAAACAGCCTCATCATAAGTCATCCGCACAAAAGGCGTCTTAATCTTCTTTAAAGGCTCCAAATCACGCTCAAGCAACTTAAGCTCCTTCCCGCACCTCTCAAGACACCTCTCCACAACAAAAACAATCATCTCCTCCTGAATCTTCATACTCTCCTCATGCCCACAAAAAGCCATCTCCGCATCCATCATCCAAAACTCAGTCAAATGCCGCCGCGTCTTACTTTTTTCAGCACGAAAAGTCGGCCCAAAATCAAAAGCCTTCCCCACCGACATAATCGCTGCCTCCAGATAAAGCTGCCCCGTCTGCGAAAGAAAAACCGTCCCCTCATCAAAATACTCAACCTCAAACAAAGTCGTCGACCCCTCACACGCATTCGGCGTCAAAATCGGCGTATCAATCTTGGTAAACCCATTCTCATGAAAATAATCATAAATCGCCGTAATAATGCAATCGCGAACCCGCAAAATCGCCCACTGCCGTTTCGACCGCAGCCAAAGATGCCGATTATCAAGAAGAAAATCCGGCCCATGCTCCTTCTTCGAAATCGGATAATCCTCATCAGGAACCGAAACAATCTCAATATCCGTCACCTGAAGCTCAAAAACATCATCCTGCTTCGGATGCTTGCTAACCTTACCAGTCACCTTGCAAGCTGACTCCACCGTAAGCTCCTCAGCCTTCTTAAGCAAATCAGGCTCAGTAACAACCCCCTGCGTCATCCCACTCCCATCGCGCAATTGAAGAAAATAAATCTTCCCACTCCCCCTTTTGTTATACATCCAACCTTGAATCGTGACTTCCTTGTCGACGTGATCGCCGAGATCTGAGATAGAAACTATCATAATTTTTTGTTTAAAAAATATACAATTGCATTTTAACATTTACATTCCAAGGAAAAAAGTTACAATAGCCCCTCATGCAAATTCCAAAAGAACATTTAGACGAACTTGAAGCCCAAGCCTACTCGGAAGCATTGGCAAGGTATTTTGAAGCAATAGAAAGATACGGAATATCTCCAGCCAAATTCATGGAAGACTACAGAAGCGACCTAGACAGACAGACAGACAAACCAGGCTACGCCGTACATGCAATAGGTGGCATCAGATATTATGCAAAAGAAGATGGCACAAGATGGAGAGAACGAAGCCAACCTGAAGAACTTAGAGTCACGTCTTACCTATCAGTTGTCCGAGACGTAACAACCAAACTGGCAGCTGAATACCTCAGAAACCTAAAAGAATGGCTGGAAAGAGATCCTGAATCAGGAGACATCGAAGAAATCAGAACAAGAGTCACAACAAGCTCAGCATTACTTCTGAGGCAAGTTGAAGACATGATAGAACAACTTAAACCACCAAGGCGATATCTTCGCGGATCTTTTTATCCAATCGGACTCGAAACAATAATCGACTTTGAACAAACCAGCGGAAGATCACACTGGGACCAATTGAATCTGTTCCCAGATTCAATGTGGAACCATTACACCGGATTAACAGAAGAAGGTCATCGAATATACACAACACACACACCATACTCAGGAATGCAGCTTGAGGACGTTTTAATATTCTTAAACAGCGTAGAAGATGTCAGGATTTTTGAGTTAGAAACTGTATGCGAAGATGACGAACCCGTCGCCACAATCAAT
Organism: uncultured Candidatus Peribacteria bacterium; assembly: GCA_964538865.1. Lineage (GTDB taxonomy): Bacteria > Patescibacteriota > Gracilibacteria > UBA1369 > UBA12470 > CAZIHU01. The sequence goes on along the minus strand of CAZIHU010000001.1, from coordinate 115,324 downwards.
ACAGATGGCACAATAGACTTGCACAAGGAATAACAAAAACATTCTCCCACAATTTCTCACTACCCCACTTCTCACTCCTCTTCTCACTTCTGATTTTCGCAGACCCCGCCGTGGCGGCGGCTGATTTCTCACTAAACCTTCCTCGCCTCCCCCTCCTCAACCTTCAGATTAGCCGAATGATAAAGCATTTCCATCCCCACCCCCAAAAAATCCATCGGATCAACATAAGACCATCTGGAAAGAAAACCTTCATCCCCAGAAAGCCCCGCATCAACCCCCCCGGCACAGAGAGCATCCCTAACTAGCTCTGTGCAATAGTAACTATCACCTTCCATAGCCGTATCAAAATTGTAAGGCTTACCTTTTTGCGCCTTGATAAACCTCACTGCTCTACCAATACCCTTCTTATCCAAATAAACAGGTCTGAGAAGCACACAAGTATCATACTTCTTAAAAACCTTACCCAAAGAAATCCGCTCAACCCCATGCGCAATCGAATGATAAAACTGTCCCGCACCGGTATACATCATCGAATGCGTCAGAGGCCCCTTTGTCAAAACTCGACTCGCGACCTTCAAATCCCCAACAAGAAAAACATCTCCCCTCTTAATAATCCGCTTAACCGCCTTCTTATCACGCTTCTTAAGCGCCTTCTCACGAAAATTCAGTCGCATCTCACCAAGCAGATAAGCTCCTTGATAAAACCACCTCTTAAGAAACGAATATCTCTGCGGAAAATTTGTAATATTATAATTCATACAAAGCTATTGTAAGAGTTTGAGGAAAAATATACAAATTTGCGTATCATCGAAAGCCTCTAATCGTATCATTTTTGATACGATTCAGCGTCACAAATGATACGAAAAAACTCAAAAAACTACTCAGCAACTAGGGCTCTTTCTACAATTCCATCCTCCACCTCTCATCCAGCACCCTATCCACCGCCTCCCTCAGGTCCTCAAAACTTCCATACAACTGATTGCCCCCCCAATCACCCTCAACCCCAGAGAAATCATTTAGATTACATCTCCCAAAAGCCCCAGGATATTTAACCATTTCATTCAGCAAAGCACCAAAGCCATCCCAATCAGGAAGATATCTATCTTTAATACCATCAAACCTATCACCATATATTTCTTCCCACACATTTAATTCCATAACAATTTTTTAAGACGCCAACTTAACATAAACCCAGCTTAAAACCAAACAAAAAGAGCCCCACTTCCGCAGGACTCTTTTTTCAATTCTTCTTTCTAAAATGTACTCAGTTGGGGTTTGACCGCAGCAATTTGCACAAGTACATTTCTCATGTAGTCCATCAACCTAACCCCATCAACAACTCTACCTTTTAGGGGTGTCTGAGGCCCCCAAAGAGCAGATCTTCTATTAAAAACTTGCCTACCCCCAACTTCAACATCTATATTTATATTGCTTTCCGCCACACCCATTTTATCATACGAAGGACACTCTGTCCCACCAGTCACCTCAAACCTAACAACAACATCTTCTCCATCATCAAGAAATCTTAAATAGGCAACATAGTGTACTGTTCCACGTTTATTACGGCTCTTATGAACATCAGCATAAGCTAATCTGCCATCAACTGTTACAGGATAACGCGTAACTGACCTCGCATTACCACCTACATTATACATAATCGATACCTCATAAGACAATTCATACATCACATATGCAAGGTCTTTTATAAGACGAACCAACACCTCTAACAATTCTAATTCTTCATGCTCATATCTAGCATGAACATGATTTACATATTCTAGCAATAAAGGAATAGTAATAGAACCATTAGGATAATCCCTTTGGCGAGATTGACATACTGTATCCAGCCTGCGTAAAACATCTTTCGCAACATAAGTCTCCGCTTGTAAATTATCAACAGAGACCCTAACTGCATCATCCTCATTCAACAATGAAGTTACTGCTGCATCTAACACTCGCACTAAAGTTACCTCTTCCCCTTGAGGCAGTTTTGTAATTTCATCATTATGTCGATGTGGACCTTCTTCAAATTGGATTTTAGCATGCTCAAACCCATACCATCGTCGCGCAGTACAAGTATTAGGCTGAGCACTCCCGGGAACCTGAACATTAGTCCAAACATGACCTTGTGGCGTAATAATCCGATATCTGGGGTCTTCAAAGCCACCATAGAACAAAGTAACAAAAAACATACCTTCCCCCTCTATAGAAATCGGGCAAGTAATTCTGTCTACAGAATGGCTATACCGCCTATCAGAACCAAAAGGTCTTGCCAACATGCCAACACCATCACCGTAACATCTTGGCAATCTACCCAAAAGACTTGCCAGATCTTGAAGACCTATTCCAGCTGAAGGCGCCTCCATCAACACAAGATTAAAAGATAAGAGACAAACTATACATTAACTCAGCAAAGCTTGTCAAACAATGTTCTGTTGCAGAGATAAAGTTACCTTTTTGTTTTCGATAGCTTGATTGACGACTGATTGCAGATAACAGGTTGCGATTTTTTGAGCAGTAATAGGTAGCAAAAAAAACTACATCAAAAGAGGGCCCCAGCCGGGGCCCTCTTCTGATTTCTGATTTCTAATTTCTCCTTCTCCTCCTCCACCTCCAAACAACCCAAGCCAACACAACCACCCAAAGATAAATACCAAGCCAAATCACAAGATTCACAATCCCCTGCAAAAACCCAACCCAACTTGAGAAAGCTTCTCTCACAACCTCAACCGGCCTCCACTTCTCAGCAGCAACAAACACAGAAACCTTTTCCTCCATATAAACAGTTATCGTAGAGTAAGAAGACTGGTTTTCATAATACTGCATACTCGACTCAAGAGACTCAATTTCCTCTCGCACATCCTGCAAGTAATCATAAACCAACAAAATTTCCTCAACAGTATAAGCACTATCAAGCACCGCCAAATACTGCTCCTCCAGTTCATAATAAGTCGACAGACGCGCATCAAGATCCATATACTCCTCTGTCACATCCTGAGCATCAATAGATTCATAACTAACATAATCAGAAAACTCACGGATTTCCTCAAGAGCACTATCAAACTGATCTACAGGCACCCGAAAAGTCACACTCCCCACAAGCTGACCCGCATAATCCTCATAAGTATAAGACGACTGAACATACCCTCCATAAACCCCAGCAATATCAGCAACATTCTCAACAGCCTCAAGCGTATCCTCAACTTGAACCTCCAGATATCCCGTCTTAATTATCATCGCATCCGAAAAATCCAGCTCATCCAAATCCACTGACGAACCCGGCGAAGGCACATCTTCATAATAATAGTCATACGACTCACTTACAGAAGTCTTCATCGCCCCGTCAGTCTCCTCATACGCATAATCATCATAGCCATAGTAGTCATACGACGACGTCCTCACACCACCACTCGCCCCCACACCCATTATAAAAACAATGAGCAGCACCAAAAGCCCCGCCACAACTTTGGTAACCTTCCCCCACGTCGTCCTCAAGAATCTTTTGAGTTTTTCCATATTTTTAATGGTTAAAAATAAATTACGCTATTTATTACGTTTCTTCATGAAAAATGCAACATCAACGTTTTTATTTGTTTTATCCACGCGAGAAATCTATCATAACCTCGATAATAAAACCAAACTCATGAAAAAAATCATAATAGCAATCCTCTTCTACACTCTACTCTCTACACTCTACACTCTAAAAGTTCACGCCAGTGAACTTTTCCCCGACCTCCACGACTCCGACCCCGCCACCACCTCAATCGAATATCTATACGAAAACGACGTGATCGAAGGCTATGCAGACGGCACATTCGGACCCTTCAACCTGATCAACCGCGCCGAATTCATGAAAATGATCGTCGAAGGCGTCGCCGGCATCACCCCTGACGAAGACGAATACAAAAACTGCTTCCCCGACGTTTGGGACGACTGGTACGCCAAATACGTCTGCTACGCCGCAGAGCAGGAATGGGTCGCAGGATACGGCGATACCGGCTATTTCGAACCCGCAGACAACATCAGCAAGGCCGAAGCCATCAAAATCCTCGTCGAAGCTTTCGATTGGGAAACCACAGAAACCTACTGGTACTCCGATTTTTACGACGTCTACTCGGATCAATGGTATTACGACTACATCCTCGCAGCCGAAGAGAAAGGAATTTTCGACAAAATGGACTCATACCTAACCCCCGGAGAGCTCCTTAATCGCCGCGAATTCAGCATCCTTCTCGAACGAGCAATGAAATACGAAGCAGATGAAGAATTCACAGTCTGGGAAATCGAAAACACAAGCGCAACTTACGAAGAAGTGCTCGCAACTGGCATCGAAGCAGCATTCCCCTCAGACCTGGAGATAAATGTAAACTCACAATACGGATGGGATTACGGATGCTATGCTTTTTCGGTAAAAAACTTGATCGAATGGAAATACGCAGAAGTCCTCGACATGTCAGAAATCCAAGAAACAATCGATTGGGACGGCGAATTCATTTGGGACCACGTTGAAATGCAATCTTTTTCAGAAAACTACCAATACGATCTCATAATGACCTACTATTCATCCCCTGAATTTTTCTTAAAAACACTCGCAACGGGCGAACCCATTGTCCTTTATATCCCCTACTACATCGGAGAAGACAACATCGGACACCAGGTCATGGCCTACTCATTCGATGAAAACGGCGTCTGGATCGCCGACAGCCTTTCAGGAGGCACCCAAAGACAAATCGGTTGGGACGAAGTCTTCGTCGACGACGCAAACTACACCACGAACATGACCAAGCTCAGAAAGGTCAAGTCAGGAGGAGAGTTCAAGATGCAGTGGTAGCCAACCGTTCTGCTTCCAAGGCCGAACTAATCTTGTCCTGAATCTCAGGCATCGCTTCTTTCACTTTATAAAACAAAGCATCATTCATATTAAGCACAACATCTCGAAGTGACATTTCCAATGAAGACCCCTCCAGCCCTTTTCTCTCCATCATCTCATTCTCATCTATAGTAACAGTATGCTCTACCACCTCTCCATAAGGCTTCAATGTAAATTCTAATTTTGCACATAATGTATAGGGCAATTTATTCTTTATATACACCAACGTTTTATCCTCCACCTTTTCCCCTTCGCGCAATTCAAGTTTTGACTTGATAGGCCTAATAACATGAGCTGTTATCCCCCAGAAACAGCTTTCCAAAAAATCATAAAATTCAGCATCAGGAACACTATCTATTTCTTTTTTTCTTTTCTTTTCAAGTTTCTTCTCTTGCCTAGTTTTTTTCTCAGGCGTTTTCGGAGAACCGTCACCACTTTCAGGTTGCACACCTATTGATCCTTTTAATAATTCTGCCATAAGTTATGTTTTAAATCTCTAAATTATATCACATTCCAGGCGCTAAGGCAAGTTGCTCAGAAAACACCCCGCCACGACGGGGAAGCACCATATCCATCACTGCAATCTGCAAGTTGCAATCTGCAAGCTATTCCGCTATTTCCCCACTACTCGACAACAAAATACACTTCCCCATCCCCTTCACCACTTTCAAGTCATCCATAAGCAACTTGCTTCCGCCTTTTCGCAATTTTACTTCAGCAATTTGCTCATGCTCATCACCACGCACAGCATCACTGCGCATTTTTACCTTTTTACAATGCCTATCGAGCACTTTTTCAATCTCACTACCATCAGCACCCTTGTGAGCCATAACAACGACATAAGGCGGCTCCAACACAGCCATTTTTGACATAACAACCAAGATCACAGCAATAAACAACGTCGAAATAATCGCCAAATCATAAAACGCCACACCATTCACAATACCAACCGTAATCGCCCAAAAGATAAAAGCCGTATCACGCGGATCTTTAACTGCAGTCCTAAAACGAACAATAGACAGCGCACCCAACATACCCAACGACAGCACAATATTCCCACTAATACCGATCATTATCACATTGACAATGAGCGCAGTCATCACAAGCGTGATATTGAAACTCTTCGAGTAAAGAACTCCTGCGTACGTGTATTTGTACACAAAATAAATAAACATCGCGATCAAAAAAGTAATCGCAAGCGAAAGAACAATTTCCGCTGCTCCAAACGGGGTCCCCAAGATCAACTGATCTGAGTTGAATAGCTGATCTAGATTGATTCCATCCATGGTATTGAGGGTTAAATTTTATATATAAATTAATTTTTTTGCGATTCGAATTTTGAATTTTGAATTTCGGATTTCGGGTTTTGAATTTCGGATCTTGAATTTCGGATTTCCACATTCCATATTCGATATTCCATATTCCACCCTCCACATTCCATATTCGATATTCCATATTCCACTCTCCACATTCGACATCCCATATTCGACATTCGACATTCCACATTCCAGTCTCCAAGTCTACACAAACAACCACCCATCCCCGGGCAACCGACTCATCACATACTTACTAATCGCACTTCTCTGAAACACCTCAAGATTCAGCATCGTCTTAATCCACTCCGGCAAGAAATGATTATATTTAATTTCCAAAACCACAATCTCATCCCTCATAATCGGCTGAGTCACCATATCCCCATCAAACAGATCAAAATTCTGTTGATTCCGCCTCAAATGCTTATCAAAAGTCAGACGAACATTATTAAAATCCAAAAGATAAGCATCACGAATATAATCAACAACGCAAACCGGCCTGAAATGCGCCCTCGCCATATCCGCATAAATAGAAGTCAAAGCCGGATTATCATAATCAAGAAGCACACTGCGGTCCCCATCAACAAGCGCCTGCGCATCTCTCCGAGAAATCAAGCCCGTATCCTTGGAAACATAATCATCGAACTTACTTTTCCGCTCCAGCTTCACCCAATCCTGATCAAACTCATAAATTCGAAGACGATATTTATCACGACGATCAACACCGGCAAGCTTCTCCGTAATCGCACGATTCGAAAGATCATCAAAATACAAACTCCTAATAAAATACCCATCCTCAGACTTCTGATTCTTATCACGAGTCATCATCGCCGCAACAACCCTCTTAACACACTCATATTCCGTCCTGCTCAGATAGAATTTAAGCTCGCTGCGCCTAACTTTTAGGTGTTTTGTTTTCATGGAAATCTAACAATTGTTGTTCTATTGATTCTAACCTATTAGTGATAAAAGATTTAAGCCCATGCATCATGCCACCTTCCATCATCTCCCCACTAGACTCAATATCTTCCTCGATACTTTGCACAAACTGCTCATAAGTAAACATCATACCTTCATAATCTTCCATCGCTACAGAGTCATTTATAAACTCAAAAAGCTCATCAATCAAGGAATCCAAGTTCTCATGAGTAAATATATTAGATGAGTACTCAATAACTTGCTCAAGATAATACTTCCTAAACTCTTCTACTTCCATTATTTGAGTAAACAGAGGTCGAACAGCATCCAGTGAAGACAAACCTCCTTCATCTGGCGGCGGACCTTCCATTTTTAACATATCCATATCCTCCAATGGCTTTCTATCCTCAATCCAATCCTCCGGCGGCGGTTTATCAAAGAAATCCCCCTCACCCATCATATCCTCAGGGAAATACTGCCCCCTCATCATACCTTCCTCAGAAGCCGCACTTATAGGATCGATCACACTCCACCACAAATTTGAATCATAATCTTTATGATTACCAAAAACCTCATTTAGATCCCACGGCAAAGTCTTCCACCGACCATCAGCAGGATCATAATAAAAATACATATTCCGCCCGGCAGCCCAATACGAATCCATATGCGAAACAACAACAGAGAGAGCCGTTTGATCCAAGAACGTATAAACATCAAACACCTCCAAAATCTCCTCTCCAAAATCTTCATCAACCTCACCATTTAAAAATTCCAGAAACCCAAACAACGCATACCAAGAAAGCGTCTCATCCCCCCTCTTAAGCTCAATATATTCCGAATAAGCCTCGACCTCATCCCCCAAGTACTCAAAAGTAAACCCACTCTGCATAAATTTAAAAAGAAAACCATCACTATTATCAAAATTTCTCTCCAAATACTCATTATCCACATTCTCCACCATCGTATAAAGCCCAGCATACTCATCATTAACATAAACTTCCGCAAAAGAAGTAAGGCAAGCCGGCGAACCTATTTGACTAAAAAGCTCATACCCCAAAGTCTCGCGCAACTGCGACGCATCCCGAAAATTATTATTGAGAACAAACTCCTGGATCCCAAGAAGCGTCTGATCTTGATACATATTAATATCAACACGCAAAGACTTCTTGGCGCCATCACTACCGTACAAAGATGAATTTCCCTTATAACGAATACCTACATATTCATACATCTCACCATCAAACTCCATATCAGCAGCAACATAAGGTGGATCCTCGCCTCCCATCCCTTCCATATAACTCGCCATCTCACCAAGATCTTCTTCTGTAATATAAAACCTAATTTCATGAATTTTGTCATAACCAAAAATCTCATCATAAGCAATTTCCTCCCCAAAATATAGATCCTCCAAACTCTCTCCACGAATATTTGCTTCCCCTGGCGTATAATCAGCCATCATATAAAAATCATTCGCCCCATCAGGATACCGCCCCATAGTCGCATCAGTCACATTTGTCCCCAAAACCGCAACCAATGCATCTATAACAGTCGTCCCATCCGTATCAACCAGATAAACAGTCTCCCCTTCCGCAATCCGAAAATTCGTCATAACAGTCCCCTCAAGATCCCCTTCATATTCATTACAATAAATCACAAGAAAATCCCCCGGCCCAATCACCAAAGGCTCAGTTATTTCAAAACGAGTCAAATCATCCGAATCATCCGCAAGAAAAAGCCCATCAAGCGACTGACTTCTTATCCCCGGGTTATAAATCTCAATCCAATCAATCCCGCTATCCATACTGAAAGCAATTTCATTGATCTTAAGCCCCAAATCCTCCTGCACCTGAGCCCGCACAACAAGCAAAAAAACCACGGTAACAAACACCACCCCCAGAAATATCCAAAAAAACGCTTTTTTTAATTTCCTCTTCATGTCATGCAGGATTGTACAGAAAGAAATCGAGAATGGGAAGTAGGCATCGGAGCTATCGCCTTATCTCACCGCTCACTCCCCTAAGAAAACGACAAAATCACAACACCCTCGCGGCCTTAGAGCCAAATCAAAATAAAATGACATAAAGAGCAGCAGTTATTTTGTCATATGACAAGGTGGCAAAAACGCGGACTGGCAGCGCCAATCGAGGCTTTTGCCAACGCGGTCACATGGCAAAAGAACGTTGATCCGTTTATGTCATTTTATTTTGATTTAGCTCTAACATGCTCCTGACACTTAAGGTCGATTGTGTTGGGCCGTGGATTGTCGCGAAGCCGCCATTGGTCAGGTGGATCATGTTCGTTCTCGATGTAGCCTGCGTGAGCGAGCTGATGATGTTCATGGCAGAGAGAGACTATACGATCGTGGTTGCCAGTGATTGCATAGCGGTCAGGATGGTGATATTCCTCGTGCGGCTTGTTGCAACCTGGGAACATGCATTGGCCGTTATTATGAACTTCATGTTTTTTCTTGGCTGAGACGGGACGACCTGTTGTTCCTTTTGATTTACGGATCTTTTTGGGTGATTCTTCTGTTTTTTCGAGAAGAATCTCAAGCGCTTCCCCGAAACTTATTGTTTCTTTCCTTTCTTTTTCAAGTTTCTTACGGAAATTTCTGAGCTTGAGTTCGGTTTCAGGTTTAACTGTAAAGCTAAGTCGTGACCACTCCTTATCCCCGGGGACAGGTTTAGGACTTTTTGAGGACACGTCAACTTCGCGCTTTTCACGAACAAGCAATTCCAAAGCTTTCTTTGGAAGTATTTCTACTTGTTTTGCCCAGAATTCATCGGTCTGAGGTGTTGCGATATTTGCTACTACTCGAAGCTTGCTCCAACCTTCCTCAACCATCTGTTCTCTGAGCTTTGGCTTATCTTCAAGGTTTTTACCTACATTTAATATCGCATCCACAGTTTCACGACTCATGCCTGCTAACTTCGCAGCAAATTCATAAATCGAATACATCTTATGCTTTTTCCATAACTCTCTCTTCTCAACTTCAGGCAACAACGAAGCAAATTTCTTGTTCCATCTCCTTGCCTTTGCGCCATATTCACAGCATAATTTAAAAAGTTCTTTATCGGTCATGTTTTTTATCTTAATTTCCACCCCAAAACTAGCACATTTAACAGGAGTGATCAAGTATCCCGGCTGGACAATCCGCAAAGGTGAGTGCATAACAACATTTTCTGCATTGACGGGCATCAAAAACAGTGCCTAGACTGCCCATCACATCACCCATCCTCTCCAAGTCTCACAACTCACATCCCATGCCCCAAATACATCCCTCTCTGTTCCACAAACGACTTCAACCCATGCATTTTGAACTCCTTCTCCTCTCCCACAACTTTAACCCCATCCTCATACCCAACAATCTCCTTCATAATCACAACATCATCATAAATACTCTGAGCAAACTCCTCATAAGTAAACTCAGAGGAATCATCACCCTGAGCCTCAACCGAATCTTCAATAAGAGCAAAAAGACCGTCAATCACAGAATCAAGCCGCATATTATTAAAAATCCCACCCACATAAAACGAGATTTGATCCAAAAAGTACTCTTCATATGCCGGCACCTGAATAAGCCTATCAAAAAGCGGCCGATCATAGCCCTCCACATCAGCCTTCGCCGACCAAGCCAAATTATCATAATAAGAACCATACCCTCCAAAAGACTCATTAGCATCCCACGGCAAAATTTTATACAAACTATCCGCAAGATCGTAATAAATAAAATAATTATGCCCCGTAACCATATACGAATCCATATTTCCCATTACAAAAGTCATCGCCAAATAATCCAAAACCTGATCAACATCCAAAACCTGTGAAAGCTCTACCATATAATCTTTATCAAGCCCGCTATCGACAAGCTTTATCAAATTAATAAAAGAATCCCATCCCGTCATCCCACCCTTATATTCATAAGCCTCAGCATATATGGAAGTTTCCTCTCCCAAATACTTAAAGAAACCTTGATTCCCAGCCTTGAAAAGCCCTCCATCACCACTCCCAAAATTCCTTTCCAAATACTGCTCATCAACATTCTCAACCATCGTATAAAGCCCAATATATTCATCATTAACATAAACCTCAGCAAACCCGAATAAACTCGTAGGCAAACCTGCCTGATCATACAAAAAATATGCAAGAGCCTCCCTCATCTGCGACGGATCACCAAAATTACAATTCAAAACAAGCTCCTCAAGCCCCATCAAAGTCTGCCCAACAACAAACTCATCCATCTCAATCTTATACGACTTCTTATCGGTAGGATTACTGTACAAAGACGACTGCCCCTTATACCTGATCCCCACATTCTCATAAAGCTCCCCTTCAAACTCCAAATCTGCCTGCACATAAGGCGGATTCCCCGAATAAGTCAAATCTCCATAAGCCTTCATCGCAACTTCATTTTCTTTTTCTATATAAATCCGAACTTCCTTCACCTCCTCCACCCCAAAAATCTCATCATACTGCACCTCAAGCCCCAGGTATTCCGCAGCATCATGAAGCTCAGCTTCCGAGTGCATAATCTGCACAACAAAGATCACAGCAGCCATCATCGCAATCGCCACTAGAAAGGAATTAAAAACCATTTTTTTTGTGTACTCCCTCACAAAAGCATAATTATAGAACCATATGCAGAATGTGGTTTTGCTACGAAATTCATCACAATTTGAGCGAAAACGATGAATAGCGACGACGGCGTATCAGAATCGATACGTCTAGGAGCTATGAATCGTTTGCAGCCAAATTGTGTGAATTGCAGTAAAAAATACATTCTGCATATGGTTCTTAGTACTTTAACCTATAATTATACCATGAAAAGGGGCGGGGTGCAACCGCGCGAGATTACGAACCGGCCATGAGCACCGCATAAACCATCGCTCCGAAGAAAACCACAATAAAAAACAAAAATCCTATCCCAATACCTTTCACGAAATAATAAAGTTCGTGTGATTTTTCCACAAAATCTCCAATCTTCACATAAACACTCTTAAAAACAAACCGAATCAATCCCGCCACCACCAATAACACAAAACCACCCACCTTGAGCCAGAAAAACGGCACATAAAACGCCGCCAAAAACACAAGCACGAGCAAGACAAAAAACGTGACAAACCCGAGGACACCCAGTAAGACTGATTTAAGTTTCATGCCCAGCTGGTAGCACAAAGAAGACACTTCTAGAACTTTTGAGATATGCTACAATTGTAACATGAAAAAGAAATCTAATTTGGCGTTTATCGATGGGCAAAACTTGTATTTAGGAACCATACAAAATGGATGGGCGGTTGATTATAAGAAGTTTCGTGTATACCTGAAGGAGAAATATAATGTGATGGAGGCTTATTATTTTCTTGGTTTTATAGATGAAGACCAACAAGACCTTTATAATAATCTACAAAGGGCGGGATTCATCGTTTGCTTTCGTGAACATCACAGCACTTTGAAGGCTGCTAAAAAAGGCAACGTGGATACTGATATTGTATTTGAAGCCATGAAGTCGCTTATTGAGAACGATAAATTTGGAAAAATATTACTTGTTTCTGGAGATGGTGATTATAAAAAATTAGTGGATTACTTGATCAAGAAAAAGCGATTTGAAAGAATTTTGTTTCCCAATAAACAATTTGCTTCTTCTTTGTATAAACGTCTTGCGCCAAAGTTTTTTGATTACTTGGAGAGCCCTGGAGTTAAATCAAAAATAGCATACAAAAAGAAAAGGTCTCCTTAGGCACCAACACCGTTTGGATTCCTTTTCGTCTTGATACTACTTAAGTATATACAAAATCAGACAACAAGTCAATGTGTCTGTCAAGAAAATGGTAGTCCAAAGGAGACACTTCTAGAACTTTTAAGATGTGATTTTTGACCAGCAACAACTATGTCTCAAATCGATATTTAGCCTGACGTCGAAAGGAAACGTAATCCCAACATGGCATTCGAACAGTAGAAGGGGCATTTGCTGGAACAGCTTCAGTAAACTCTGGCATAGGACCCATCCTATTATTCGTTCTCCGCGCACAAAGCGTATAAATACTACGCGTATGCGCACTTCCTCCAGGCTCTAAATGAAAAGTAAACTCCTGATTACCGTGATCTGCCAAGAAATCTCGAAGTCTATAACGACCTTGCCAAGCACCACCCTCTATATGAGTAATACTAACACTATCCAAATCAATTGAACTCACAACAGCTAATCCAGTATGACGCCGCAATGCTTCAACCATATTAAAAACCATAGCCAGCTTATTATCTACATACCAAATCCCATCCATACAAAAAGCAAAATCCAATGGCCCAGGATGCTCAATTGGCTGATCAGCTGACACTGTCAGAAAACTAGCCTGTGGCCCTTGTAAAGCAGAATCCCTTTGAAGCGCCTCCACATCAACCCCAGGGATACTCCAATATCTCAAATAAGCCCACGCATAAGCATGATAATCTTCTAAACCAGGATTTAACCGCTCTTCATTAAGAGGATTTATATCTGAACCTACCACTACAGCACGAACACTAGAACGAACATCTGCTGCAACACACAATGCATTCAACAAAAGCTGAATCTGCTCAACTGCTACCCCCATCCCGCAACAATACTCATGAATATTCACTTGCTCACTTCTCTGCAAACGCCCAACCCATTCAACCAACATTTCTTTAAGAGGTTTTTGATGCGTACCTACCAAAGTAGGCATCAGTTTCTCTTCAATACCACGCTCCACATGAGAAGGTGGCAAATTCTGTTGCAATTCAGTAAGCATAAATAAACAAATGAATTTATAGGAGGGAATTATATGCGAAAAACCACCTCTGTCAAGAAGATGGTAGTCCCAAGGGGAATCGAACCCCTGTTTCCAGGATGAAAACCTGGTGTCCTAACCACTAGACGATGGGACCAAAGTAGCGAGTTTTGCGCTCCGGAGCGTTAAGACCACGAGCTCCGCGAGTGGTCTGGGAGCGAAGGACAATTTTTAAGAAATCCCGAATCCCGACTTCGGAGTGGATGAGGAATTTCGTAAAAAATTGAGCAAAACCCTATTGCACACAAACAAATTTTTCAAAAAGCCCCCTTAATATAAGGATTAGAAGGGAAAAGTCAAAGAAAAAATCTACTCGGTAACCCCTATCTCCTCCATAACTTCACCAATAGACCTCCATCCACTACGCGGAACCCTATCCGCCCGATCAACACCTTTCAAAATATTCCAAAAAACCTCCTGCGTCAGAAGCCCTCTCTCAGCCAACTTTTCCAAAAGACCCTTAACCCGCGGCCTCTCCGCAATTTCTTCCCATTTATCCATAACAACTCCATTAATGAAACTTCTTTCCCTCATACCGCACAAGTTCAAGCCCTTCCTGCTGCCCCAAAATCTCCTTCGAAAGTGAATCGTCATAATCACTGTCATAAACCACTTTCGTAATCCCTGAATTAAGAATCATCTTAGTACAAATCACACAAGGGAAGGTATTACAATACAAGGTACTACCTGATATATCAATACCGAACTTAGCCGCCTGAGTAATCGCATTCTGCTCAGCATGAGTCCCTCGGCAAATCTCATGTCTCCGGCCGGAAGGAATCCCCAGCTTCTCACGCATACAACCTCCAACCTCGGCACAATGCGGAACACCACGAGGCGCACCATTGTACCCAGCAGTAAGTTGCTGACCATCTTTTGCAATCACTGCGCCAACTTGGCGACGCAAACAGGTCGCTCTTTTGGCCCATGTATAAGCGATTTTCATAAAAACCTCATCAAAGGTCGGCCGATCCTCCCCCGCTTCAAGCTTTAAAAAATGTTCAAATTTATTTTCCAAATCCTCAATAGTCCCCTCATTCAACATGAAAAAATCGACCATATCCAAGCATTTACGCACTTGCTGACCATCTTCAGGCTCTCCATCACCTTTCTCACGCTTCAAACGCTCATAAACATCATCACGCGTCATACTGAGCCCTTCTCGCCTGCGCTCAAGCACGCGATCGACAAGCAGTTCATCACCCGCACTCACACCAACAATTTTGAATTCGGGAAGCTCACGAAGCTCCTCAATACAAGCCGGATTTCGAATCCCATCAATCACCCATTTCGCTTGCTGATCAGCCAAAACGGCCTCTCGAACTTTAATCCCAAGTACCCCCGCACCACGTTGAGCCCGCAAATCGTTTCCTATGTTTTGCAAGTTTTCTCGAGTATGGTCAAGTCCTCTTTTAGTAGCCTCTCCCCTGACTATATCTGATAGCGAAATATACCTAAAGCCCCTCTCCTGAAGCATACCTGATAAGACCCCTTTCCCACTACCCATGTAACCTGTTAATCCGATATATTGAGTCATTGATTTTTCATTAAAAAACATAGTCGCTCCCTATAAAAACACGAAAAAACAGCAAAATCAACAAAGAAACATTTACAGGTTTAGTAAAGTCAAGTATTTTCACCCCTCTTTACTTATCCAAACCTGCAAATATATACTTTTCTCAGATTTACTCCTAACCCAAAAAACCCATGGCTTACAGCGTAACCAACAGCAAGGGTCAAACGTATTACCTTCACGGTAAGATCGTCACCCTTCGAGGAGGCCGAAAGCAACAAATCTATTACTTCGCTCGTGAAGAAAAGGGCAAGGACGAGATGGAAGCAATGCCTGACGGCTACACAGTTGTTGAGAACAAAAGAACTGGACTTCCAATGCTAAAGAAAGCGTAAGAAAGTTCCTCAGAACAACAAATGAAGCCCCATCGCAAGGTGGGGCTTTTTCTTTACAAAACCTCACCACCTCTCAAGTCTCCAAGTCTCCAAGTCTAAATTTCATATACCCAAATCGGAGAATGATTCTTGTCGATGATTTTTTCCTCCTCATGAACGAGTTTCAAATCCGGGATTTGAAAAGCGTAAGAAATAATACGAGTTCCTTTTTTAAGTTTCTTAAGTTTTTCTTGAAATTTTTTCAAAGTATTCGGCATCAAATAACAAACGATCACGTCCGCATCGGAGATATCTTGACTTACGAAATTGCGATATTTGATCTTGGCTTTTGAGAACCAAAACGGTTGGCATATTTTTGCCCAAAACCATACAGGAGGAGATAGCTCGAATCCAACTGCTTGTGCTTTATGTTCCTTCGATGCTAGATGCACGAGTCTACCGTCGCCACAACCAATATCATAAACCTTATCACCAGGTTTGATTTTTGCTAGTTCAAGCATCTTGCGAACGCGCGGGAGCGGAGTTGGCACGAAAGGAGCTCCTAGAAGTGCATAGATTGTCGGTACTCCGAGGAGAACGAATACTGCAATTTCCGCAAGTGCTATCTTTTGATTAAGTTGCATAGCCAAGTAAATTTGTTGTATGCTCAATATAGTTTCAATTTAAAAAATAACCAAAACAAAAATGTTATTTCGAAAAGCAAAAAAACTAAACTGGCAGCACATCGCACTTATCAGTGTTGTTTGCGCTGCAATTGCTCTACTTCTCTTAGCCGCTATGGCTGTGTTCCCTACTTATTTGATGGGATTTGTGTACGCTAAGGGCCTCTTGTTTTTGTACACATGGGTGACAATGGTACTTTTCTTAGTTGGGATTGCGGGAACAATGCTTGTTGTTTTCGGTCCACCGATTTACTACACATACAAGCTTAAGAAAATTGAGTACGGGATGAAAATTTTGTTTTCTTCATTGGTGATGATCATTCTGCTAACTCTCATCGTTGTGGCTGTGTGTACTGGAGCAACTGCTCTTGGATTGATTGAAGTTGTTAGTTACGAAGATCTGTTGTATTAGCTTGCAGTTTGCAACTTGCAACTTGCAGTTAGTTGGCAGTATAGGGAGTTTTTATTGATGAATTTAGAATCTTGATAATCTCACTGACTTTATCCAGCAGATCTGCATAATTTGCTTTATCTAGGTACCCTAAATCATGAGACAACATAAGATCGGTCTCTAGCTCTCCCGCAGACGCTCTTGCCATTGTCATAAAATTAGCTAAGTTCTTTCTCGTACCACACAATAATCCCTCAGATATATTAGCAACCACAGACCTAGAAGACCGCCTCATCTGAGACACCAAACCATATTTTTCTTCTTTCGGAAAAACAATAGTCATTTTATAGACATTTAAAGTTAATTGATAACTCTTATTCCAAACTATTGATTTTTTAAATTTATTTGTTGCCATTTAATCTTAAAATACACTATCGATCTTAAAAAAAGCTTAAAAAATCATACTCATATTAATAATCGTTTCGCGCAGCGAAACACCATCACTGCCATCTGCAAGTTGCTAGTTGCAAGCTATAAAAAACACCATCACTGCCATCTGCAAGTTGCAAGTTGCAAGCTATAAATTAGCAGAACAAAATAAACCCCACACATCCACGTTTCGATAAATTCTACTCCGACAGATGCGAACGGAATTTCGGAGCATTTTTCCGCAATCAAAACAATCGCCTCAATAAAAAACCACCCGCAATAACCAATCAACAGCCCTAAAAACTTTAACCCAATCATATAAACCAAAGCCGCCCCAAACGATAAAAGCATCGCCCACGGAATCAACACCGCCACAAACATATTCGCCACAGGCGAAACCAGCGACAACTGCTCAAAATTTAACAAAATAATCGGCAAAGCCGTCACCTGCGCCGAGCAAGTCAAAAACAACGACTCCCGAATACAAAACCCCTCCGGAATCGCCCGAAACAACCGTGGGAACTTTTTCTCCACCCACGCCTCCAAAAGCGGCGACACATAAATCAGCCCCAGAGTAGCCGCAAAAGAAAGCTGGAACCCCACATCATAAACAAGAATCTTCGGATTCACCAAGTTCATCAAAAAAGCCGCCATCAACATCGCCTGATCCACATAAGACTTGCGCCCAAACCAAACCGCACACAGCGCAATAATCCCCATAATCGAAGCCCGCACAACAGCCGCCGACGCCCCCACAAAAACCGTAAACAGCACCACAAAAACACTCGCGAAAACAATCTGCTTCCTCTTCGGCAAAAACCCAAGCAGCGCCCCCACGAAAGCAATCACAATCGTAATATTATACCCCGAAATCGCCACAATATGCGAAAGCCCCGTTATCCGAAAATACTCCTGAATTTGATCCGGAATCCCCCGCCTCGATCCAAGAAGCAGCCCCGCCGCCAAACTCGACGACGGCTCAGAAAAAATCTCATTTAACTTCCCCTCAAAATACCCCTTGAACTCAAACATTTTCCGCCAAAAAGCATTGCCACCACCCCGCTCCACAAGCTCCGACCATGGATAGTACATAACCGAATAAACCCCATACCTCGACAGATAATTTTTATAAGAAAAATCCTCAAAGCTCGCCGGCTCCTGCAAATCACCATAAACCTTGACCGTATCTCCATATTCATATTCGGGATACCTCCCCACCTTCACATGCACAAGCCCATGAAAAGGCTCCTGCGTTTCCAAAATAAGATTCTGAAAAGTCGCCCGCGTATCCACTTCCCGCACAACTTCCCCCTGAAAAGAAAACCCCTCATATCCATTGTAATAACTGACAAAACTCGAGTCAGTAAGATCCGGAAAAGCCACAAGAAACCGCCAAGCACCGAAAACTATGCCAATGAAGAGCCACAAGATCTTGAGCTTGAATCGACGAATCGCCCATGCAAGGAGAACACACAAAAGAAGCGCCCATTCGGTCCCCGGAAGCTGCACAAGAAAATCCTCTGCAAGGAAAATCCCGGCGAGAAAGCCGAACGTGAAAAGTTGAAATGGAGGGTAACGTCTAAACATACCCTCCTTAATAACATGAGGACCTTAAAAAAAGCTTAAATTTTTGTCTGAAAAACAGCATCATGTATAATTGCCTCCTGTAATAACCTCGCATGCCCCCAAAACCAGAAGAACCAGTAGAAATGCTCCCCGTGCCATTGGATGAAATTCCTCTTCATTCAACTGAATACGATGAACAACAAGATGTCTTAACCCTGCGCTTCGACATACCAGTCCCTACAACAAGCCTAATGACAGGCTCTGTATCCGAATTAGCAAAACCTTGGGAAATACTACACAAAATTGCAACAATAGAAACATACTTTGGCCATAGAAGGATACGCGAAGCCCTAATCGGCCAACACCCCCCTAACTCTCCGGAAGCAATCGGCGATATCAAGCTCTGGATATCAGGTGTAATTGAACGCTTGGACCGGGTCAAAGAACGCCATCCTTTATTACAACAATTGGCAACAACAACCATAACCGAAATACAAATACACGGCCTCATGCGTGCCGAACTGGGCATACCAACCATAAAAGCGTTGGCACAAACTCCGGAAGGGAAAGACGGCGAAATCAGTTTCGAAGCATGGATAGCTGGAGAACTTTCCTTGCAAGAAGTAAGACAACTTACACATCCTAGCGACAACATCACTCGAGATGCTTACGAATCAATAACTCAAATTGTCCTATTGGCCAATCTGTCCGCAAATATTCTCGCCATCTTAAACCAAGATCTGCAAGTACAAGCTTTTTTACACCAAAGATTCCAACAACCAGGCGAAAGATGGCTTGGGAAACCACCCAATCACTGCCAGACCCCGTAAACACCGACTCTAACGAGTCTTGAATGTCGAATCTTGAATCTCGAAGTTCGAATCTCGGATCTCGACATTCCAAATTCCATATTCCAATCTCGACATTCAACATTCCAATCTCGACATTCAACATTCCAAATTCCATATTCCAAATTCGACATTTCCTCTTTCTCATACTAAAATACCACTCGTGTCCTCCCAGTCTCCACTCTCCAATTCTCCAAGCCTAACAAAATGTCCTTCAAGAAAAAAAAGATCCGCTCAGACCGCATAATCAAAACCCACGATACTGCTCACAAGGTAGCCAAAGGAACTTTAACCTTCCTAAGAACACACTTCATCCTAATCCTAATAATAGCCGTATCGTTCTTCGGCATAGGCGCAGCAGCAGCAAAAATCACAACAGTCTTCCGTAATTTCGATGCACCCTCAATCAAAAACATCCTCCTCTCGATAGTAAGCAGCCCACTTGAAGAAGACGAACTGGGCCACACCAACTTCCTCCTCCTCGGCATAGGCGGTGAAGAACACGACGGCGGCGAACTCACCGACTCAATCATCGTTGCATCATTAAGCGACGATAACGACTTGGTACCGATGCTTTCAATCCCACGAGACCTCTACATCACAGACGACGAAAGCGGATACGGAGACCGCATCAATCGCTATTACGAACTTACAAAATACAACTACGAACTAGAAGATTATGAAGAGGAAGAAGCCCAAACAATGGCCCTCGAAGAAACAGCCGCAAAAATCGGTGAAATGCTGGGCATCGAAATCCATTATTACGCTCTTATTGATTTCAACGGTTTTGTCGAAGTAATCGATGCAATCGGTGGAATCGATATTTATTTGGAAGAAAGCTTTTATGACAACGCATATCCGATTGACGGAACCGAATATTACACAACTTTCTCTCTCCCGGCCGGCGAAAACCACTTAGACGGAGAAGATGCTCTCAAATACGCACGCAGCCGTCACACAACATCAGACTTCGACCGTGCGCTGAGACAGCAAGAGATGCTAAACGCAATAAAAGACAAGACATTCTCACTCGGAGTACTCGGCAACCCAAGCAAGCTCAAAAATTTGTATGAAGCTGTCTCAGACAATTTCGTCACAAACATGTCTTTCACAGAAATAGCAGCCTTAGGAAAAATGGCCGATGACTACTCATCCGACTCAATGCTTTCTCAAGTATTCAACGACACTCCTTGGGAAACAGCAGGATTCCTGTACGCTCCCCCACGCGACCTCTTTAACGGAGCAGCCGTATTCCTCCCAAGCTCAGGAGATTACTCGGAAATGCAATATTTTACGGATTTACTCCTGTATCACCCAACCATAAATCAAGAAGCCATATCCTTGCAAGTCGTCAATGCATCCGATTATTCCGGGATCGCAACCGACACGATGAATTACTTAACAAGATATGGATTTAATGTGGAAAGGTACGGAAATGCAGCCCGAATCGGTGAAGAACAAACGACTATCTTCAATTTGGCAGGAGAAGAACTAGAAGGAAATGAAGTTTTCGATCTCTTATTAGAAATGCTTCCGACCGCAGTTATTGCAGAAGAAATCCCCGAAGACTATTGGCCTGAAAACTGGGAAACTGACTCAAAAATCCTAATCGAACTAGGAACAGATTTCATTCCTTACTACCAGGAAAATTACAATGACAGATTCTACTACTGGGTCTACTAATAACCGTTTTTCCTCCGGCAAAACACCACAACTGCAATCTGCAAGTTGCAAGTTGCAAGCTACCAGACTCCAAAAACTCATCGCCAACTCCGGCTATTGCTCCCGTCGCAAGGCAGAAGATTTAATCAAAGCCGGAAAAGTCACGGTTAACGGAAAAAAAGCTGAGATCGGCCAAAAAGCATCCCCGCAAGATAAAATCGAAATCAACGGGAAAGCTTTAAAAACCCAAAAGCACATCTACATAGCCCTCAACAAACCCCAAGGCTATCTTTCAACAACCAACGACACCCACTCAAGAAAGACAGTCCTCGACCTCCTCCCAGAAGAACTCCGCACGGTAAAACCTGCAGGCCGCTTAGACATGGATTCGGAAGGCCTCATTATCCTTTCAACCGATGGAGATTTTATAAATCACCTAACTCATCCGAAATATCCGCAAAAAAAGATTTACCAGGTCACAATTAAGGAACAAGCTTCCGACAAAGAACTCAAACGCCTAACCTCAGGCACTCTCGAGCTAGACGGTTACAAACTCAACCCCATGCCATACAAAGTAATCGAGAAAAAGAAAGGATACACCAAGCTCATGATCACCCTCACAGAAGGCCGCAAACGCCAAATCCGCGAAGTCCTTAAACTCCTCAGTTATCACGTGGTATACTTGCGCCGCGTCCAAGTCGGATCAATAAACCTGGACCCACTCAAAAAAGGTGAATTTCGTCATCTAACAGAAACAGAAATCAACTCCATATCCAACATCAAAACCCACCAAAAATCCCCCATTTCTGATTTCTGACTTCTCACTAACACTTCTGATTTCTGCTTTCTAATTTCTCACTAACCATGCTCCGCGCACTCCTCTCATTATTACTCCTCGGCTCCCTCCAAACAAACTCCTTCACACTGGCGGAAGAACAACTCATCCCCATCGAAGAAGAAGAATTCGACCTTAGCGAACTTATCGAAGTCAGCTCGATCCCCACTCTCAAACAAGGCAAGATCGAACCTGTAATCGATGCGGACGCCGCATATTCAATGGACTTAACTTCCAACACAACTCTTTACACCAAAAACGAACACACCGAACTCGCAATCGCCAGCTTAACCAAACTAATGACAGCCTACATAATCCTCGAAGAAGAAGACCTCGACTCGATAGTCACAGTCAGCTACAACGCAGCTGCAGTGGAAGGCTCCCAAATCTGGCTCGCTCAAGGCGAAACCATCACAGTCGAATCATTGCTTTACGGCCTCTTAATCCAATCAGGAAACGACTGTGCAGTCGCACTTGCCGAATTCAATGCTGGATCTGAAGAAAATTTTATCAACAAAATGAACCAAAAAGCCCGCCAACTCGGCCTAACAGAGACCTACTTCACAAGCGCTTCCGGCCTCGATGACGAAGGCTACTCAACAGCAGGTGATCTGGCATTTTTAAGCATGTACTTACTCAAAAACGACTTCATCCGCGAAATCACATCCCTCACATCAGCCACAATCACAGGCACAGGAGGATACCCAACTCACAATTTAAGCTCAACCAACGACCTCCTCGACTCATACCTCAACGTAAAAGGTCTCAAAACAGGCAAAACCGGCGGCGCAGGCGAATGCCTCATCACAGTCGCCGAAAACCCCCACGGCCACGAAATTCTCACAGTAATTCTCGGCTCATACGACAGATTCGGCGAGACCAAACTGATGCTGGATTGGATCTACAATTCGTATGATTGGTAACAGCGCAATCAGGACAAAGTCCTAGATTGCGCCTCTAAAAACATCGAACAAGCCAAAGATATTTTGCGAAAGCATTTACTAAACCCCCGAAAACCCACACAATAGCACCACGTCTTCTCATTTCTAATTTCTAACTTCTCACTAATAATGCACGAACTATTCGCTCAATACTACGGCCTCGACTGGGTCGCAATGATCACCTCACTTCTTTTCATCTACCTCATCGGAAACAAACAAAGATACGGCTTTGTACTGGGACTGATCGCCGCATTAGCCTGGATTTTCGTAAATGTCATAGCTGAAATCTGGCCCGGCGTCCTCCTAAACCTAATCCTCATTGTATTACACGTAAGAGGATACGTTAAATGGGGAAAACCTGCACACTCTCACTGACGCCCAAGAACCCTCCATCCCTTGAACAACCGCCCCAAACGCTGACGAAGAGTAGACCCACCTGGTGGTTGCACATCATCATCCCCCTCCGGCAACGCCGTCTGACTACTCGCCCACACACCCACCGCAGGAGTAGAAGACACCGGGTAAAATTCAGTTGCCCTCCAATGCTGCTCAAAATCATCAACCCCCTGAGACAACCCATCACACTCCAAAATCGCATCCACCGCACGTCCCAACGTTTCCTCAGTTAAATAAACCTTCTTCCCATAAGGATCTGTCATCTTATAAGGAAACTGCATAGAATCCGAGATTTCGCCCACTCTTGTCACCTCAAAAACAAACTCTACTTGCCCATCTTTAAGCATATATCTAAAATTCTCCCATTTCCCCAATTGGTCAATAATATGACCAGCCTTAAGCGTGACTTCATTAGATCTTCCGCGCTCCATAATAAGTTTTGTTAAAGAAAATAGGACCCCATCTTAACCTAAAAATTCCCAAATCTCAATTTTTGCCAGCCGAATCAGCAGGCCGAGGAAGCGCCAGCGATCCCCGGCCCCCTACTATAAATCCGTTTTGCATCAGCAAAACACCATATCAAAATCCTAGATTCGGCCTCAAGAAACACCGACCAAGACAAAAACATTTTGCGAAAGCATTTACACAAACGTAGAAAACCTGCAAAATACACTTACTATAAACGTTTTGCGAAGCAAAACACCACTCTCCTAGTCTCCAATCTCCTAGTCTTCACTCTAATGCCCTTCCCCATCACCGACACAGTCCGCCACCTCATCCTCATCTTCGGATCTTTCGGCTTAACCTTCATAATTGCCCTGCTAGCCGCAAAACCTTTTATAATTTTTTTAGAAAAAAACAGAATCGGCAAACAAATCCGCGAAACCGCATCAGATGGCAAGGCAGCAACAATTTTCCAAAAACTCCACCTCAAAAAAAGCGGCACACCAACCATGGGCGGCATCCTAATTTGGGTAACCGCACTAATCGTAATCGGCATCTCGCACCTATTCGCCTACATGGGCATCCTCGAACACTCACTCTGGAGCAGAGAAGAAACCTACCTACCTGTCTTCACACTCATTACAGTCGGCCTCCTCGGAGCAATCGACGACTATTTCAACATCCGCGGCTGGGGCAAAAGCAAAGGCATCAACATCAAACCAAAACTTTTTTGGCTCACCTTATTCGCAGCTGTCGGCGCCTGGTGGTTTTATGCAAAACTAGGCATCGACCAAATCCACATCCCAGGAGTCGGCGACTTCTTCCTGGGCTGGTGGTACATCCCACTCTTCATTTTCATAATCCTGGCCTCAGCAAACTCAGTCAACATCACAGACGGCCTCGACGGCCTTGCAGGAGGTCTTATTATAATCGCCTTTTTGAGCCTCGGTGCCATCGCATATGCAAAAGGTCTATTAATCCTCGCTGCATTCTGCGGCGTCATCTGTGGCGGAACCACGGCATTCCTCTGGTTCAACATACCCCCCGCCAAATTCTATATGGGCGACACCGGAGCCCTGGCCCTCGGCGCCACAATGGGCGTCATCGCAATGCTCACCAACTCTGTAATCGTACTTCCTTTCATCGCATTCATCTTTGTGATCGAAACTATCTCAGTAATAATCCAGCTCACCTCAAAACGCCTCCGCAACGGCAAAAAAGTCTTCAAGATCGCCCCAATCCACCACCACTTCGAAGCAATCGGCTGGCCCGAATCCCAAGTCGTCATGCGCTTCTGGACCATCGGCGCAATCGTAGCGTTTTTCGGGTTGATATTAGGATTAATCGGGATGGGAGTATAACAAAAAAGTGAGAAATGAGTGAGAAGTCTGATTTCTCACTAATAACCTCACTCCGACACTAAGAACACAACTCCATCCTCACTATAATAAACCTCCTCAATATCGTTTATCTTTTTCATAATATCCAAATCAAGAGGAACATCCTGCTTCAAACTACTAAGCACTTGAACCTGAACACTCTCATCAGCCTGAACCTGCGACAAGAAATCAGAAATAGTACCAATCGCTCGCTCTTTCATAGAAACAACCAAAGCATTTATCTCAAACAAAGTCTGCTGCTTAGTCTCCGAAAGCTCTTCAGCAAACTCAGGATCAACAAACTCACCCAAATCACTTAACTTGGTAGTAATAATTTTAAGCAGATGTAAATCTTCAATTTTATTATCCAAAAACTCACCAACAACCGTAGCCCTATCCTCTTGAGGAACTTCTGTAATATCCACAACAACTTCATAAACTTCCTCTCTATAAACCTCCAATTGCTCAAGCGCATCCACATAAGATCCCGTATCAATCAAACTGTTAACCGTACTTAACTTATTGGAAGCGTTATTGACCCTAGTAACAGTCTTCTCGCCTTCATCCTGCTTAGTCGTTTCCTCAGCCTCATCCAACGCCTCTTGAATCACAGAAAGATCCTCATTCTCAGCGATCTTCACCGAAAGTGCTTTCGTCGCCTCATCAATCTGCGCTTGTACTTCCTCCTCAGCAGGCTCCTCTTCCGAAACAATCTCCTCCATAATACTCAAATACTCCTCAATCTTAACCTCAGCCTCCTCGGTCTCACCATCAGTAATAAGCTGTTCAGCCTCAACAAGAGCATCACTAGCATCAGAGATCTCCAGCTCAGGCTCTATACCAACAGCCTGCCCCATAGTCTCCTGAAACTTCTTAAGACTCTGCAAAGGACTCTTAGTAAGCAAATCTGCCCGATCAGAAGACTGCGTAATATAGTAATTAATCACAGAATCCAAATGCTTCTCACCTTCAACCAAATTATATTCACACCAAACGTCATCACAATCACCTTCTTCAATCACAAGCTCATCTTCAAAAATATAAATCTGCATACCCTCACCCAAAATCCCTTCCCTATCTCCATACGCCGAAGGAACAACAAACGAAGCCAAATTCTTCACAACCTGCACCGAAACCTCCTCATCTTCAACTTCAACATTCAAATCCGCCGCACGATCCACCCGAAACTCTCCTTCCCTAGTCAAAACAGAGAAATAATCCTCATCCCCAGTCAAATTAATAACCTGCGCCCAAACATTTCCCTCCTCAACAAGAATCTCAACCTTCGTCACAGCTTCATTCTCCTCATCCATATAAAGCTTATGCAGCGAAACTTCCGAACCCGGCGCCATAGCAACACGACTATCATCCAAGAAATAAATCTGCGCCAAAGATCCATCAGCAACTCGCACACTATCCCCCTCATTAAGAACCATATAATCAAAAACTTCAAAAACCTTATCCCCACGAACAATCTCTACCTCCCCTTGCTCAACCTCAACGTAAGTCAACTTCTCGGCATCAGCATGCGGGAAAAACGGCATCTTCGGATAAAAATTAAAGAAAAGAACCGCTAGCAGAGTCGCAGCGGCCCAAAAGCTTTTCCTCACAAAGAAAACTCGCCCAGTAATGCGAACATTCTCTACATATTCCATAACCATCTCCTTAATCCGCGCCTTAGTAACAAGATCCGCACTAATCTCGGGAACACCCGAAACTTCAGCAGCCATCTCCTTGAAGTCACCGCAAGCCTCAGTCCTAACATGCGGCTCAATCCTCTGCCAAATCTTGGCCTTGCAGCTGCCTTCATCCATGATCTCAAGCTTCTTCGCATTAAGCTCATCAATCAGCTCTACAATATCCCACACTTCATCCTGGTTGTTGCTAATATTATTTTTCATACTCCAATGTAAATAAACGAGAGATTTTCTGATTTGTTACGAGGTATAACCCATTTTTACGAGCACTTCTTTGAGTTCTTTCAAAGCACGAAACTGCAAAATTCGCACATTCCCTTCTTTACGCTTCAAAATTTCAGCAATTTCCTGGTTCGAAAAACCGTTAATAAATTTGAGAACTATCACTTGACGGTAAGTCTCTTTGAGGTGTGAAAGTGCCTTTTTCAAAACCACCTGATCCAACTTACTCTGCGCAACATACTGCGGATCCGAAGTTTCTCTCTCATCAACGATATCTGTCGGCAACTCCGCCAAACTCCTATGCGCACGATAACTGTCCACAACAAGATTATGAGCAATTTTAAAAAGCCACGAACCAAAAGTCGCCCCCTTCTTAAATCTAAATTTCCCCAAATTATCCCAAGCCTTCATAAAAACCTGCGCCACAACATCATCAACTTCCGCTTTATTAACCCGATAATAAACATATCGATAAATATGCGAAAAATACTCATCATAAACATACGCAAAAGCATCGGTATCACCCGCTTGCGCTTTCTTGATCAACTTGTTGATGT
The DNA here is from genome assembly GCA_964538865.1 of uncultured Candidatus Peribacteria bacterium. GTDB lineage: Bacteria > Patescibacteriota > Gracilibacteria > UBA1369 > UBA12470 > CAZIHU01. The sequence continues at coordinate 87,480 of CAZIHU010000001.1, read as the reverse complement.
CCGTCTTGGAGCTCATGATACTAATTTGCAATTAAAACATTACTAAGGATATAGATTGTTTTATTGACTTACAAGGCGCAACTATCGCAGCCAAATGCTAACGCAAAAGCCCGAAAAAACGCAAGCGGTTCGGCAATCAACATTCCACATTCGACATTCGAAATCCCACATTCCAAACCACCGCAGAGGTTTTTGTTCATTTTGCGAAAACATCTGCAGGCTTCTGTTAATCGGGACTCGACTAACAGAAACGAAGCCGTTTGAGCAAAATAACAAAAACCGGCATCCAACATTCAGCCCTCCACAGCATCCACAGCCTGCTGAGCCTGCTCAAGAATAGGTCGCCAAAACGAACAAACAACTTGACCATCATCCTTGGCACGAGCCCGTGTATAGACTATCGCACCAAAACTATTTAAAACCCCGCTGGGAAGATGATGCGTATACCCCATAACACCTCTAGCCAAAACATCAAAAAAAATCAAATCCTCACTTTTTGACAAATCGTCAGGCGAAACATTTAAAAGGTACAACACCAGGGCCTTTCTCAAATTAAGAATACTAGGATGCAATGCATATCGCATATCAGAAAAACAAACACCATGCTCTTCCTCACCTAACCCTATCACAACACTAAGATACTTAATCTGCTGTTGTATCCCGTAAGGACTCTCACCAGAAAGCCGTTCACAAATCAAACCCGCCACAATAACCATCGCTTCACGAGGATAAGTCCTAACCGATTCACAAGGAAATGTATCACGCAGATCACCATAAGCCACCAAAAAGGCGTCAAGATCCGCCTCCACAATCTCACGAGTAGGACGATCAACAAGTTCCTCCATTCTAGATTGAAATCCTCGTTCAAGAATACTTAACACCCTACTCTCAGCTCCCACAGGAAAACCTCCTCTAAGCTCCCTCAATTCAGTCATCACCCGTCGCACTTCACCAGCCATACCATCTTTTATCATTCCACCTACATGACGCGCACAAGACCTAAACAACTCTTTTTTTCTAGCATTCACATCCTTCATAACACCACCAAAAACATATTCAAGCTTCTCTTCATCATCAAGACATACCCGCTTCAAATGCCGCTTCTCTTCATCAACCTGAACCAAAATCTCATGAAGTTCCTGAGCTGTACTAGCAGCCTGAATAGATTCGCTAAACTTATCCATAATGTTATTCCTTGCTTGCCTAACCTCAGCAGGAATCTCACGTTCTGATGTTGACGGTATATCCACCATAAACTGTGCAAATTAAACAGTGCGCAATCATAGCACGAAAAACAGGAATGTCAAGCCCAACATTCGACATTCGACATTCGACATTCGACATTCGACATTCGACATTCGACATTCGACATTCGAGATTCCACATTCGAACGCTGCAATCTGCAAGTTGCAAGTTGCTAACTAATTCAGCACCCCAACCCTCGTCACCTCCCCAACAATCGGCCTCACATACTCAAGAAAAGCCTCCGTCACATCGTTCCCCGACTCTGCCACGAACTCCGCAGGCATATCTTTCGTAACCTTAGCCACATTCTTAAGCTCCGTAATCCCAATTTGCGACTCATAAGGGTCATTCGACGCACGCTCAATAACAACACTTCCACTCTCATCACCTGATAGAGCAAGCCGCACGGCGGCAATCCCAACAATTTCCGCCTCCCGCGCATCAACCTCCGAAACAACAGCAGGAAAAGACCTCTGCGCATAACCAAGCGTATCCGTTCGCACTCGAAGCCCTTCATGTCGACTATTTGCTTTTACATATCCCATAAGCATATCACCCAAAGCACCAGATCCAGACAACTGAATATTCCCATGCGAATCCTTCTCGCGCGAGAATTTTTTAGCAAAAAGCTCACCATCCTCATCCCGAATCCCCTCAGAAACCGCCACAACACACCGACCAAGACGATCATAAACCTCATCAATCTCCTCAACAACCGAATCAAGCGACTTAGGAGCCTCAGGAAGATAAATCAAATGTGGCCCCGCCTCCTCATCGAAACGAGCAAGAGCCGACGCAGCCGTAAGCCATCCGGCACCCCGCCCCATCACAATATCAATTTTTACACCCTTAAGCGCACGATTATCAAGATCATTCCCCATAAAACACTCCGCAACATACCTAGCCGCACTCGCATAACCCGGACAATGATCAGTCACCTGCAAATCATTATCAATCGTCTTAGGAATATGAAAAGCTTTCAAAGGATAATTCTTCTCCTTCGCAATCTCGCTCACAATATGCACCGTCTCCGCCGTATCATTCCCTCCAATATAGAACCAAAAATTAATCTCATGCTTCTTAAAAACCTCAAAAATCTTCGCACAATCCTCAGGGGTAGGCTTATGCCGACAACTCCCAAGAGCACTACCCGGCGTATTCGCCACAACCTCAAGCTGCTCATCCGAATATTCCCGAAAATCCACAAAATCCTCCTCAAAAACCCCAGTAATCCCATGCTTCATGCCTAAGATCTTGCCAATCTCATCACTCCCCATGGCTTCGCGAACTGCACCGATGAGACTTTGATTAATAACACGTGTAGGACCGCCTGATTGACCGATGATTATGTTTTTCATAACGCCAATGATATTTAAAGATTAAAATACTACGCAGCTCTATTGTCAGCCATCAGCCGCCTCCACTCCGTAGATACCTCATTAACGTCACCTTCAACACACTCCCTAGCACCAGTACATGTTCCATCTTCAAAAGAACCAGGATAAAAAGAACACCCCGTTGTGCTTATAGGACAAACTCTCACACCCATCTCAACAAAAACCCTACGCACTTCCTTCTCACGAGGAGTCAATCCCCCAAAAGTTGATATATGTATACGCGATCCACCCATAATATTTAAGATTAAAAAATATCTCCATCAAGGCTTAATTTCCTTCCCAAGTCTCCTCGTCTCCTCATCTCCTCGTCTACTTCCCAAGTCTCCACGTCTCCCCTCTCCCAGTCTCTCTCCCACTTTTCACTCACTTCTCACTTCTGATTTCTGCTTTCTCATTACTCCTAAACCCTTCCGTCATCATCATCTTTATATGCTCAGTCATCTTATCAACACCCGCCTGCAACATCGCAGGATCAACCGCATCAATTTCATCCTGGAACAGATACAAAACCTTCCGACGCGGCCTATCCATCTCCTTACCTTTAGCATCCATGGCAGCAATCAGCTCCTCCGGTAAATTTTCAAAAAAGATATCAGAAACGCTCGTCGCATAATTAATCTTCGCAGCACCCATATCAATCGCCTTATTAAAAGTTTCAGGAGTAAGCCCACTTCCACCATGCAAAACAACCTGCGCCCCAAGAGGATTTACAGCCTCAGCCACCTCACGCAATCGATCGAAACCAATTTTAGGCTCTTTCATATACTTTCCATGACCATTCCCAACAAAAATCGCAATCGCAACAGGTTTAGTCATCTCACACAACTTCTTAGCATCCTCAACCTTGGTATAGTATTTTTCAATATTCGCATCAATATCAGGATCAGCCAAAGCACCCGCAGCACCAATCTCGCCTTCCTCAACCTCAACAGAAACCCCAAGAGGATCCAGTTTCGCCACAATCTCAGCACATTGAGCACCATTCTCCTCAGTCGGCAATTTCGACAAATCCACCTCAACAGAAGAAAAACCAGCCTCAACCGCAATATCAACAATCCCCAGATCTTTCTGCACATGATCCATATGCAAACAAACCGGCACATAATAACCATACTTCTCATACATTTTCCCGATTTCCTCATGAACAAGATCAGAAAGCCGCCCAGGAGCCATGTTGCAGTAACCTGACTCACTCTCAGCAATCTCACAAATCACAGGCGATTTAGCCTGCCAAGCCGCCTCAAGAGTCGCCGTAATAACAGAAGGGTGACGCTGATTAATAGCCACAACTCCATATCCCCCAGCCCGAGCCGGCTCGAGAAGATCCTTCAGGTTACTCAAAGTGTATCCATCAGCAAGTACTCTCGCATTTGGATTGTTGTCAGTCGTAAAATCTGCAAGCATTTTGGTTTAGGTTAAAAAATACGCGACGCCAGCATACCTTAAACTTTATGCTCCTGCCAATGCTTTAACAAATCAAAAAACGTCTTCAAAACCATCAAAATCCCCACCAAAACAATTTGGCTAACAAACTCATACCCAAAACTCAAGCCAAACCCAACAACCATCACAAAAAGATGTAACGTCACTACTCTATCAAACCAACTTTGCATCTGGTTTAAAGGACATCTAACCTTATATTCCTGGCGACAAATATAATTTGCAAAAAAAGAAATCATGTGGCTCACAAAAAACACCAACAACAACCCCAAAAACTCATAACAATAACCATAAAAATCACTAACCAACTTATCTACAAAAGCAGTATCTCTAGAGACAATAACAAACATCACAGCAAGAAAATGCCCAATCGCAAACATTACAAAACCAAAAAGATAGTTGACCATCACATAAGTCTTCGACACAGGCTTATCAAACTTCCAAGCCTTATAAGCTCTCGACTTTAGATCAGCTTTACCCTGAGCAATCAAAATTTTAAAAATATTAAGAAACCCTACAACAATATTCTCCCCCCAATAAAGCAGCACCACAGCCACAACACTCCACTCCCAGTACAACACACCAAAAACCGGCACAAGATTGGCCAAAACAAGCGAAACAAGAGACCAATAAGACATTCTAGGCTGAGTACTCATGCAATAAAGTATACCTTGAGCACATACATTCGCAAAACACCAATTTTTCCTGGTCGGAGACCAAGAAAAAGAGGAAGCGAAGCCGCAAAATCTCACTGCAAACTGCAAGTTGCAAGTTGCAAGCTGCAAGCTACCAAAAAGTCCCCTCCCCGGCCAAGATGGAGAGAGAACCCTTTGGTGATCTATTTGCCTCCTAACCCTATCAGATAACTGATGAGTCAGTGATTGAATCTGAATTTTTCAGCTTCATCCACCACTCCACCAGTCTCACTCATTCTTCTCACTCCATCATTTCTCACTCACTTCTGATTTCTGCTTTCTGATTTCTCACTACCTCTCACCACCCCATCATTTCTCACTCACTTCTGATTTCTGCTTTCTGATTTCTCACTACCTCTCACCACTCCACCAACTCCTCACTGCAAACTGCAAGTTGCAAGTTGCAAGCTAATAAGCGCTACTCGCCACAGTAACCATAGGCTCAACGTACGCAATTTCATTTGAATCAGCCCTAACCATATTCGCCACAATAGCGCTTTCCATAATCGTATCAAGCGACCTCGCATCCAAAATCAACATATCATTAAGCTCACTGTCCTCGAGAAGCTCCTGTCTTTGCGCCTCAAGCCTCTCAATCTCATACCCCATCGTCGCCTGCGAATTCAGCGACGTCAGCGATACAAGCCCCATCACAGTCACCATAAAAAGCATCACCATAACCAAAGAAACAAGCCCAACATTAACATGCAACTTCAAAGTCGTTTTGCGAACCCCTCGCTTAGCCCCACTTCTACTTGTCATCATGTATTGTCCCATATTTATTGTGCTTCACCTTCTTCTGTCTCGATTCCGACATAGAACAGGTCTCGGAATAGAAAGATTAGTGTTAATGTTAGTGATAAAATTTTGGTTGATCCCATAGTTTTTTATTGAAAATTTTTCTTGCCTAGTAAAATCTTCTCACTCCATCATTTCTCACTCTCTTCTCACTTCTGATTTCTGATTTCTAACTTCTCACTTACTCGCATCTTCGCACTCCTCGCACGAGGATTTTCATCAATCTCCTCTTGCGACGGAGTAATCGGTTTTTTCGTAATCAGCTTCACCTGCTTTTCCCTGATAACCTTATTAATCAAGGGTTCATCTGGATCTTCAAAGTCCTTCGAGTAATCCCGGAAAACATTCTTCACAATTCGATCCTCAAGCGAATGATAAGAGATGACGGAGAGCCGCCCCCCAGGAGCCAAAACCCCGATAGCCTGAGGCAAAACCTCCTCAAGCACCCTCAGCTCATCATTAACCGCTATCCTTAGCGCCTGAAACACATTCGTCGCAGCATCTTTTTTCTCCCTAATATGTTTTTTTTGATTTCTTATAAAATCTGCTAATTGAACTGTTGTATGGAAAGGGTTCTTCTTACGCTCCGCGACAATCATGCGGGCAACTTTCTTCGAGGCCCTTTCCTCTCCATATCGAGAAAAAATCTCAACAAGCTCGGATTCATTCCATTTATTTACAATATCCGCTGCCGTAAGACTCTGTCTCTGATCAAACCTCATGTCTAGAGGCCCATCAGATTGAAAAGAGAACCCGCGATCAGCATCATCAACGTGAGGTGACGAAAGTCCAAGATCGAACAGAATCGCATCTACTGCATCTGTTGATTCTTCTAGGCAAGTTTTCAAAGAAACGAAATTAGTGTGGAAAAATGTAATCTGCAACGCATATTCTCCTAAATTCTGCTTGGCCGCTTCTAAATTTCTCTCATCCTGTTCAAACGCATATAAATGTCCTTCATCCCCTATCTGTTCAAGCATCTCAGCCGCATGCCCTCCAAGTCCTAATGTCGCATCAACAACTTTATCTCCCTTCTTAAGCTGTAAAGACTCTAAAACCTCTTTCTTCAGGACCGGAATATGCATTTTCGTTTTTGTTCTCGCTCTGTGCAAAACTTGTGTACAAGCTGTGTATAACTTTTTTGCACAGGTCGTACGCAAAAAATAACCAAGAAACAAAAGATGGTCAAACACGAAATTACAAAAAGAACCCCCGCACTCCTGTTAAAAAGATGCGATATCACGTTGCGGTCAAAAACTTTTATTGTATAACAATTTTGTACGCAAAAGGCCAGTTCCGAAGGCGCACAACATATAGTATGCCGTTCGAAAGCGAGACACAAGTCACGAAAAAAAAACACTTGATACCTGATACCTAATACCCGATACTTACATCACTATGAAAAACGAAATCCTCACCTTCATCCTCGCAATGCTCCCCATAACAGAACTCAGGGGCGCAATTCCATACGCCATCCTCGAACTCAAGATGGCCCCTATCCCCGCTTTCATTTCTGCAGTTCTCGGAAATATTTTAATAGCAATCATAATCTTAAAACTCCTTGGCCCCGTATCCAAATTCCTCAGCCGCCATTCCAAGTTTTTCAAAAACTTCTTCGAGAAACTTTTCAAAAAAACCCACTCCAAACACGCCCACAAATTCATCATCTACGGCGAAATCTTCCTAGTCCTCTTCGTAATGATCCCACTCCCCGGAAGCGGCGCCTGGACCGGATCACTCGTCTCATTCCTCCTCGGACTCAAATTCCGCACCGCCTTCCCACTAATAACCCTCGGCGTCATCCTAAGCGGAATAATCGTGACGCTAATCAGTACGGGGATATTGGAAGGACTAGAAATATTAATCTAAAACCACCCCAAACAAGTCTCCCCTCTCCTAGTCTTACTCCCTAATCACTTCTACATCTTCTCCTATAACCCTCACCACCCTCGAAGGCTTATTTTTCGCAATCTCACCAAAATCCACAACAAAATCACCTCTCACACTCTCCGAAACCGAATACGGCGGCTCCTCCCCACTCAAATTCGCACTCGTAGTCGTCAATGGCCCACCCCATCGCCGCAACATTTCCAGAGTAAAATCATCCCCAGGAACCCGAATCCCAACCGTCCCCTCGCCATCAACTCGAGAAAGAACCAAAGTCAAATCCCCAGGCCAACCTTCACTCCCCAGTTCAAGAGCTTTCCTATTAAAAACCCCTAGTTTCTGCGCCTGCCCCATATCCCCTACCATAATCGTCACAGGTTTAGTAGTAGACATCCCCTTCAATTCACGCAATCTTACCATCGCCTCCTCATCAAAAGGATCACACGCAAGCCCGTAACACGTATCCGTCGGATGCGTCACAACTCCCCCATTTTTCAAAACCGAAATTATTTTTTTCCAATTCATACGTATTCTTTTAAAAACAATTTTGTCAAATAGTCAAGCGCTTTCGGCACAAAAAACCGCTTCACAAAGCAATTTTTACGCTATAATCCAGTCCCAGCCACCACTCGACATTCCACATTCAACATTCGGGATTCCAAATCCGACATTCCAAATTCTACATTCTAACTTCCAACCAACATGAAACCTCGCGTCGCAATCAACGGACTCGGACGAATCGGACGCGCTTTTCTCCGCGCAAACCTCATGGCAGACCTCGTCGAAATCGTCGCAATCAACGACACATCACCTACCGCAGACCTCGTACACCTCCTCAAACACGACTCAATATACGGCCCCTGTCGCGCAGATATAGAAGTTAACGGAAGTGACTCAATCAAAATCAACGGCAAAGAGATAAAAACCTTCTCAGACCGCGACCCAGCCAGCCTCCCATGGGCAGACTTACAAGTAGACGTTGTTATCGAATCAACAGGAGTATTCCGCGACCGAGAAGGATCAGAGAAACACCTCAAAGCCGGTGCCAAAAAAGTCATCGTCAGCGCCCCAGGCAAAGACCTCGATAGAACAATCGTCCTCGGAGTTAATGAAAACACCCTCGACAAAGAGAATGACAAAATGATTTCCAACGCATCCTGCACAACAAACTGCCTCGCACCAGTAGTAAAAGCCCTCAACGACAAATTTGGAATCATAAAAGGCTTAATGACAACAATCCACTCCTACACCAACGATCAAAACTTGATGGATAACGCTCACCGAAAAGACCTTAGAAGAGCACGCGGAGCAGCCTTAAACATGATCCCAACATCAACCGGCGCCGCAAAAGCTATCGGCGAAGTCATCCCCGAATTACAAGGCAAGCTAAACGGACTCTCAGTCAGAGTCCCGACCCCAACAGTCTCATTGGTAGACCTCGTCTGCGAAGTTAAGACATCAACCACAAAAGAAGAAGTCAACGCAGCCCTCAAAGAAGCCGCAGAAGGAAACATGCGTGGCATTCTTAACTTCTGTGAAGAACCATTAGTCTCAAGTGACTTCATCAAAGACAACAATTCATCAATCGTCGACGCCGATTCCACAATGGTAACAGGAGGAAATTTGATAAAAGTCCTCGCCTGGTACGACAACGAATGGGGCTACTCAGTCAGACTAGTCGAGTTGGCAGCGTACGTTATGCGGTAGGATCATTATCTACCACAACACGACCCATAAGATCTTGTACTCTTTTTAAACCTGCACCTGCACAGGAAGTAACAATACCTACATGCATAGCTCTACCAGCTGTGGGGTTTCGACGTGTATCTTCAAGACCAGCAAGAGATCTTTTTTTCAAACAATCCCTGACAGCTATCGAAGTCCCATCACAAGCACAAAACACTATCTCATTGTCATCCACCTCTCCTGCAATCCGCCGAGTCAAATCCGTAGGATCTCCATCCACAACCTGAATCACTGTCACACGACCTCCTTCTGGAACAAATTTTCTAGTATCATTCATTGTTATAACTTTAAAAAATAAGAACTAACTTCTACCACACTCATACACCTCTTGTCAAAACCCTATTTAGCACTGTAAACTACGCGGTGCTAACTTCACCCTACAAATAAACCGTTTCGCCGCAGGCGAAACACCACCTCTCCCAGTCTCCAAGTCTCCAATCTCCCAGTCTAATGAATAACCTCCCGATCGATCCCAGAAAGCAAAAAATCCTCCAAGCGATCATCCAGCAGTTCGTCAATACCGCCGAACCTGTCGGATCAAAGACTATTGTGATCAGCTACAAACTTTCAGTCAGCCCTGCAACCATCCGCAACGACATGGCCCAACTCGAGAAACAGGGCCTTATCATGCAACCCCACACTTCCGCAGGACGAGTCCCTACAACAGCAGGCTACAGAATGTACGTAGATGAACTAGCAGACTCAGAAAAAGCCCAAAAACTCGCCCTGGCAAACGTAAAAAAACTCCGTGAAGAATTTCATTTAGACAAAACCCGCGAGAAGATTTATGACGCCGTAAAACTGCTTTCCCAAGCCACAGCAAACGTCAGCTTCGCAACAATACCCGGCAGCCGAACTTTTTACCTCGGCATCTCAAACATATTGCGACAACCAGAATTCGCCGACAACCCCCGCAAAGCCAGCCAAGTTATCGAAGTCCTGGAAGAAGGAGAAAAATTCACAAAAACACTCGAGGAACTCGACCTAGACGACTCAGTACGAATTTTCATCGGCAAAGAAAACATCTTAAGTAGAATCGACAGCTGCGGCCTAATCGTAACAACTTACGAACTAGAGGACCATCAAGGCTTCCTCGGCATACTCGGCCCCTGCCGCATGCCATATGCTTACAACAAAGCTTTACTCGAAGAAGTAAGCAAAATCCTTCATAAATAACCTTTTTTTCATGTCCAAACAGCAAGACCCACAACAAGACATCAAAGAAGCCAAACTCGAACTCGCACGACTCCGAGAAGAATACGACGCCCTCTCCGAAACCACAAAACGCGCAGTCGCCGACCTCCAAAACTTCAAACGCCGCGTCGAACAAGACCAAGCAGAATTGCGAATCTTCGCTAACGCTGACCTTCTAACATCCCTCTTCCCCGTAATCGACAACCTCAAACGCGCCTTCGACAACCTCCCCAAAGAATTAGCCGAAAACGAATGGGTCAAAGGCATCCAAGCAATCGAAAAACACCTCCTCGACACACTAACGAGCCTCGGCCTCGAAGAAATCAAAGCCATCGGCGAACAATTCGACCCCGAACTCCACGAAGCCGTCATGCAAGGCCCCGGCCCGAAAAACGAAATCCTCGAAGAACTCGAAAAAGGCTTCGCATTCAAAGGAAAAGCGATCAGACCTGCGAAAGTGAAAGTCGGCGATGGTGACAGCAACTAGACTCAGACTTAGGAGACAAATCCTCAACATCCGCACCAACAACACGCAATAGCGCAACAACTCCATCTGCAACTTCAGGTCGCCTCTTCGCAAACTCCACTACTTGACGTACAGCCCGTCTAAACTCAAGTTCACCCGCCGAACAACCAGAATCTCCAGCCTCATTATATGCCACAGCAACATTCATCAACGTCTCCAAGCCATCAAGACGGTTTCGTCCATAAAATTGGAACTGAAACATCCATTCAGTATAAAACCGGGTTTCATCAAAAACCCCATCCAAAGAACTAATCCACTTACTATCATGCTCACATCCCACCTGTTTAATCACTTCACGCACCAAGGATACAACCCCTCCCAAAAACGATCCCTCCCCAACAAAATCAGAAGAGTCAGACGTACTAGCCAAAGCATTACGATCCTTCTCAAGAACACCCTCAGGGTAATAACCAGTCGCCATCAGTAAAGCTACAACAATTCGTGCAACCTCAGAATCACGACGCGCTTCTGCAGCAAGCAAAGAAACAGCAAAAGGAGATTGCTCACCCCCTTGATCATAACCTGCCTGAGCCAACCGATCCAACTCATCCAAAAAAGGTTCCGGATCAGAAAGCATTCTTTGAACTTGGGCATCAAACAAAGCCATAGAACCACCAACTTCCGCCAAATCCACACCCCTAAGCAAATGTTCCAATCCCCCCATAAACTTACTAACATGTCTACAAGCCTCTCGAGCATCAGCAAAATGATCATTCATTTTTTTAAAAGTCAAATTTTAAGTAGCTCATTCTACCGTGAAAACCTCAAAAGTCAACCCAAAAACACAACATCCACCACAAGTAAGATTTTTTGTGGTTGTTACGAGCGATCTTGCTAACACCAATTCCACGAAAGTGGAATTAGGACTTAGCCGGGAGCGAGAAACAACCACCCTCCCCCCGCTAAGGTTTTTGTTCTTTTTGCGAAAACATTTGCAGGCTTCTGTTAATTGGGACTCGACAAAGTTGAGACCCAATTAACAGAAACGAAACCGTTTGAGCAAAAACACAACATCCACCACAAGTAAGATTTTTTGTGGTTGTTACGAGCGATCTTGCTAACACCAATTCCACGAAAGTGGAATTAGGACTTAGCCGGGAGCGAGAAACAACCACAAAAAATCACCAGTAATTCGGATCATTCACCTCCTTCTTCGCAAACCTTTTATCCTTTACCTCCAGCTTAGGATCATATTTGCTCCCAATTTTCTCATCATATTCACCAGCCCTCTCATAAGCCAATTTATAAAGTTTTATAAAAGCATCTGCGACATCTTTACTTTCAATAATCACACCAAACTTCTCTTTGAGAGACATGATCGCAAGCTTGTCATCATAAATATTAATTTCAGGTGAAATCGAATAATCAGCAGGAACAATATGCGACTCCCGAAGATGCTTTTCATCAAGACTCTTAACCCTAAAAGACTCCTTCGTATAAGCCAAAATACACTTAACCGGGATCCCTCGCATCGTACGCCTCTTGTAATACTCCGGAAAATACCCAGGGAAAAAAGCATGCTGATGCTCAACAGAAGCGTAAGCCAAAATAGGACTCTTGGCAGTCAAAGTATCCTCATAAGCACTAATTACACCCTCAACTCCCTCATAAAACCGCACCTTAAGCCGCCCCTCAGGATCATTAAACATCGTTTTTAGCTCCGGAATAATGTTCTCAGCTTCCTCCAGCATTCTCTTTTTTGCAGAAATATCCTCCTTAAGCATAATCATAATTCGTTCAGGACTTTCCGCAGAATAAATCATCTTACTCTTCTCCTCATGCGAATTTACTAAACCTCTAAGCTCAAGAGCACTCAAAAGATGATAAGCATTCGTACGAGTGACCTTGGATTTCTTGGCAACTTCCGTAACCGAAGATGGCCCTAATTGCAAAAGCGCCAAATAAACCCTGGCCTCCTTCTCTGACAAACCGAACTTAACAAGAGATTGTAACATCTGTAAAACTGGTTATTAACAAAATGTCAAAGTACACTGACACTTCGAGTATAGACAGATTTAAAAAAAGATGCAAGAAAAAAGGTTACGACCCCATGATTTGCTGGACAACTCGGTCAACCTCCGCACACTCACCAGAAATCTCCCAAATAGGCTGATGCGTAACAGCATCGAGAACTTCAGTCTTATGCAGATCGGCATCATGCTCAAAAGCATGATCCAAACCAAGTGATCCAGTAGCTATTCTAGCTACCACCCTACCAGGTGTGGTAGACGTTTTTGTATCAAGGTACTTCGGCCCTTGAGCATCAGCACTACCCCTTTGACCCGGTGTTGGCACTTGTTGTACAATACTTGGCATAATAATTCCTGTTTAAGATTACTTTTACACCTTAATAATAACATCATTCAGGGCTTGCGTCAAGCGCAGGCGCCGGAACAACCTCTTGACGAAGAAAAACTAGCACTCTATAATCCCGCGTGCTAATTTTAATCATATAAGGACCCTCTGATAAATATGGCTACATTACGAAATTTCTACAATTTGAGCGAAAATGGCGAAAAGCGACGATGGCGTATCAGATTGATACATCAAGGAGCTATAAGCTATTTGCAGCCAAATTGTGGAAATTGCAGTAGTAGTCAGCATTTATCAGAGGGTCCTTAATGCGTCGACGGAACTTGTCGACAAGCCATTAAAACCACTCTCAACTCACAACTCTAATCTCTAATCTCACAACACCATGTCACGTATCATCGGAATCGACCTTGGAACCACCAATTCATGCGCCTCCGTCATGGAAGGCGGCGAACCAACAGTAATCACAAACGCAGAAGGCCAACGAACAACACCTTCAATCGTAGCCATCAAAGATGATGAACGCCTGGTTGGCATCACAGCCAAACGCCAAGCTGTCACCAACCCTGAGAACACAATTTTCTCAGCAAAAAGATTTATCGGCCACACTTACAAAGAAGCCAAAGTAGACTGCGATCGAATGCCTTTCAAAACAGTAGAAGGCAAAAACAAGGAAGTAGAGATCGTCTTAGACGGAAAACAACACCGACCGGCAGAAATCGCCGCAATGATCCTCCAAAAACTCAAAGCCGATGCAGAAAAATACCTCGGCGAAACAGTTACAGAAGCCGTTATCACAGTCCCTGCCTACTTCAACGACTCACAACGCCAAGCTACCAAAGACGCAGGTAAAATCGCAGGCTTGAAGGTAAAAAGAATCATCAACGAACCAACAGCTGCTGCCCTAGCCTACGGCCTCGACAAAAAAAGTGACGGTGAAAAGAAAGTTGCAGTCTTCGACCTCGGAGGCGGAACTTTTGACATCTCAATCCTCGAACTCGCAGACGTAGAAGGAGAAAAACAATTCGAAGTCCTCTCCACTAACGGAGATACCCAACTTGGAGGAGACGATTTTGATGAGAAAGTCATCGATTGGCTCGTCAAAGAATTTAAAAAAGATCAAGGAATAGACCTTTCAAAGGACAAAATGGCCCTACAACGTCTAAAAGAAGCTGCCGAAAAAGCAAAATGCGAACTCTCTTCAACACACGAGACCGAAATCAACTTGCCATTCGTAACAGCAGACGCAAGCGGTCCAAAACATCTAAACCTAAAACTGAACCGTGCAAAACTGGAAGACTTGGTTGCAGACCTGCTCGAACGCACCGTTAAACCGTGCAGAAAAGCAATGGACGACGCAAAAACTTACGCATCAGACCTCGACGAAATCATTCTTGTCGGAGGAATGACCCGAATGCCTGCAGTCCAGAAGAAAGTCGAAGAAATCTTCGGAAAAGACCCCCACCAAGGCATCAATCCAGACGAAGTTGTTGCACTAGGAGCTGCAATTCAAGGCGGAGTTTTACAAGGCGACGTAAAAGGAGTACTCCTCCTCGACGTAACTCCTCTCACCCTCGGAATCGAAACTCTCGGCGGAGTCCGCACACCACTAATCGAACGTAACTCAACAATACCAACTTCAAAATCTCAAGTTTTCTCAACAGCAGCAGCCAACCAACCATCAGTCGAAATCCACGTCCTCCAAGGCGAACGACCAATGGCCCCGGACAACAAATCACTCGGCAAATTCATCCTCGACGGAATCCCACCAGCCCCACGCGGAGTCCCTCAAATCGAAGTAACTTTTGACATCGACGCAAACGGAATCCTTAACGTAAAAGCTCTCGACAAAGGAACCAACAAAAAACAACACATCACAATCACCGGCTCCAGCGGAATGTCCGATGAAGAAGTCGAAAAACTCAGAAAAGAAGCTGAAATGCACGCCGACGAAGACAAGCAGAAAAAAGAATCCGTCGAAACCCGCATCAACGCCGAAAACCTCGTCTCAACCTGCGAACGCACCCTGAAAGACGCAGGCGACAAAATAACAGACGACATCAAAAAACCAATCCAAGAAAAAGTCGACTCACTCAAGAAATTGCTCGAAGACAAAGACGCCGACCTCGACAAAATCAAGGAAGAAAGTGACGCCCTCTCAGAAGAAATCCAAAAAATCGGCTCTCAAATGTACCAAGACGCCGCAGGCGCCCAAGATGCAGCCGACGCTGAGAAAAAAGGAACTTCCGACGACGACGAAAACGTCAGAGTCTACGAAAAAGACGAAGAAGAAGTCGTCGAAGGCGAGGTTGTCGATGAGGAGGAGGAAGAGAAGAAGGAAGATTAAATCACAGTCAAACTACGAAAAAATCCCTGCCTCCGCAGGGATTTTTTGTGCTACAATCATCCCCTATGAAAAAACTTTGCTCCAAAATAAGATCAGTACCAGGCGACCTAGCCCGCACAACACTTTGCTGCCTCGCAGGAGTATGCCTGGCTGGGATAGAAACCCGCGGAATCCTTGCAGAAAACAACGGAGGTAAAGTTCGCGAAATAATAAAAGCATTCCGAAGAAATCTTTTCCCAAGATCCCACTAAGAGACCTCGATCTCCCAGGTTTTGCAGATGGCATGTAAACCCATTTTCCTATACAATCACACCACTACTAACTATTCTACGGCCTACGATCTACGAACTACCAACTACTAACTATTCTACGGCCTACGATCTACGAACTACGATCTACGATCTACGAACTACGGCCTACGAACTACCAACTACACACCATGTTCTCCGGCTTCGGCTTCCGATTCTTCAATCTCGACGGCACATCAACCCATCATCTCATCAACGAGATAGCCTATCGTCATGCCCTCAAAAAAACACGCAAGAACGGATTCCCGCGAATAATCAGCATCGACCTTCATTCCGGTTATTACGGCCCTGACGGCAAATGGTCCAAACCGATCAGCAAGGTTTCACATCACATGTACAATCCTGCCGACGACACTGGAGAAGCTTTAAATAGTGCAATCGATAGCTACAAACTTGCCCGCAAACACATCCATAAAAAACCTCGCACCAAGCTCGACCGCAAACTCGGCCAATTTGCTAGCGCACGCGGACTTCATTTCCTCGTTGACGCTCTCACACCGTGCCATCACATTGGACATCATCTTCCTGAAGAAGACCACAAGGACTGGCACGACCCTCACTGGGACCACTCCAAAGGCAACCTCCATAACACTCTTTTCAAACCTCACGGACGCTTCGAACACCAGTGCGCCCGTCACATGTTTTTCAATACAAAAAAAATCACCAATCACTATAAGCGCCTCCGAAAACACCGCTCACTCCAACCTTATAAATCAGCCGGCACCTTAAAAACTTTCCTCAAAGAAAAAGCCACAGAAATTCATGGAACCGAAATCTACAACCGCTTCCTCGAAGGCGAAAACATCAAGCAAGAAGTCATCGAGAAGCTCATGCCCGAAATAATCCACGCGGTTGAAATTTACATCCGCAGCCTTTACGATTCACCAGCTAACAAAAAGAAAAATGCTCAACGCCGTTTACGTATGCCTCGGACTTCTGATATTAAGCGGGCTTTGGTACAAAATTTGGTTCCTAAGAAATCCAAAAATCGCCGTTCCAAAAGGAAGAAACGTAGTGAGTCCGGCTTACGGAAAAATCGTGAAAATAACCGAGATCAATCCTGACACTCGCGCGCAAATCGATAAAGGAAAAGGCCGCATCAAGATCTGGCTCGATGATGTTCTTCAGAAAGAAGGATGGCTTATTTCGATAGTAATGACACCTCTAGACGTACATTTTCAAAAAGCACCGATAGACGGAAAAATCGTATCCATCAAACACACCCCCGGAAAACATCGAAACGCAATGAGCAAAGTGGATGATCCGGAGAGGCATGCTGAAAACGAACACCAAGAAATCGTGATCTCAGGAGAAGAATTCAAGGTAAAAGTCATCCAAATCGCAGGGTTCCTAGCCCGCCGCGTCATCCCGCTTGTGAAACCTGAAAACAATGTGGAAAAAGGCCAAGACATCGGCCTAATTCGCTTTGGCAGCCAAGTAACTTTAATAATCCCAAAACTTGACGTTCAAGTGAAAGAAGGTGATAAAGTAAGGGTTGGAGAGACTGTTATTGCCACCTACTAACCAAAACAAAATGCTCAAATTCCTATCTTCATTGAAGCCCGCCGACCTCGTCACCTTGATGAACGCAGCATCCGGCATCCTTTCAATCTACTTCACAATCCAAGAGAAGTACGACGTCGCAATCTGCTGCATCCTCACTGCAATCGTCTTCGATTTCCTCGACGGCAAAGTCGCCCGCCTCACAAAAGGCAGCACCAAACTTGGCCATGACCTCGACTCACTGGCCGATGCAATCTCATTCGGGGCAGCACCCGCAGCATTTCTCGTCGGCCTCAACGGCAGCATCCTTGCCACCACAATAGCAGTGATTTTCGCACTTTGCGGAGTCCTCAGACTCGCCCGCTTCAACGTCGCACCAATAAAGAGTGGGTACGAAGGCGTCCCAATCCCCATCCCCAGCATCTTCATCGCAATCTATTTTTTCGCAAATTTCCCAGCAGAATATCTGCCATGGATGTATCTCATCTTCGCCGTACTAATGATTTCTAGTATAAGGATCAAAAAGGCAATCTAGCCCCGATTAGACACAATACTATTCTTCTCTCAAACCCCACTGTTGCAAAGCACGTCCAGTCCGAGCATGCCAAACTTCTAACAAGACCTCTGCACTCAATATAGCAAGCAAAGAGCTAAAAACACTATTAACACCAACCACACTTGTGTTCGACGACAAAGCACCGGCTATTTTCCTGAGCCCATCTTCACAACCTGGACGGAATTTTCGACTTAAATACCTCGCCAATGCATTATAATTATTCAATTGATACAAAACATCACCCCAATAACCACTAGTCAACTCAGGATACTCCCTGCATACATCATAATCCCTTATTCTCTCTAACCAAACACTCTCCTCCTCACCCGAAGCTGCTATTTCCGCTACTGCGACAACAAGCTTACCCTCAAGAGCCTCAACAAACGTTGCATAGATCTCTTCATCCATACGATCAAGGACAGGCGGACAATCAACATCTAAAGTTTCAGATACAGCTTCCATGTGAATAAAAAGTTAAAGATTAAGAAAGCGATCTAGGCGTACTCGTATGGTTCGTACGCATCACCTTCCAGCTTAGCAAGAGCTTTTTCAATACCAGCCCTCAACAAATTCAATGCAGCTTCTCCAGCTTCACGAACACCACATTCCAACCTCAATCTTCTAGGCACTCTTGAATCAATTCTTCTGCCTAATGCTAAAGCCGCAGATTCCTCCCTTCTCGCTTTCATCCCTTCTGCTCCCCCACCCAAAATCCTATCCAATTCTCCCAATACCCGGTCCATAGCATCACTTCCATACCACCTTCGCGCCTCATGCAACTCCTCTACAGTATCCAAACTTCTGCCACCACGAGCATAACTACTTTCAAAAAACCCTCGAATAACCCTTAACGCAACCCTACCACTAGGGATCCTTACCCCACCATCAAGCAACTCATCAAACGTTGGGAATACATCTCTGCTCATAATTTTATAGTTTAAAAAATAGGGACTCATCCTAATCTAAAAACAGATCACCGTCAAACAAAATCTAGCCCCAAAACAAATTTCACGCTAACATAAGCGCCGAAGCACAGCGAAGACGCCACAGAGCGGCCGAAGGCCAGCTCAAGTACTATAAAATCGTTTTGCGAAGCAAAACACCACATCCCCCTTCTCATTTCTGATTTCTAACTTCTCACTAACAATGCTCGATCTCAAACTAATCCGCGAAAACCCTGACCTCATCAAAAAAACATGCCAACAGAAAGGCATCGAGTTAGACGTAGACAAACTACTCAAATTAGACCAAGAAAAACGAGAACTACTCCAGCAAGTCGAGGCCTTAAAAGCAGAAAAAAACAAAGCATCCGAAAAAATCGCGCAATTAGACGGCGACGAAAAGCAGAAAGCCATAGAGGAAATGCAAAAAGTCAGCGAGAAGGAAAAACCATTACTACAACAACTACAACAAGCCGACGAACAACTACAACCACTCCTACTCCTCGTCCCAACCCCACAATCAGACAAAACACCAGAAGGCAAAGATGACACAGAAAACGAAGAACTTTACACCTGGGGCGACAAACCTAAGTTCGATTTCGAACCCCTCGACCACGTCGCACTCGGAGAAAAATGTGACATCTTAGACATCCCACGCGGAGCCAAAATCGCCGGAACCCGTTCATATTACCTCAAGCATGAAGGAGCCCGCCTCGAAATAGCCATCCTCATGTACACCTGGGAAAAACTCATCAACAAAGGCTTCACCCCGATGATCGTCCCAAACGTCGTCAATTACGACGCAATGATGGGAACTTCCTACTTTCCCGGCGGAGAAGAGCAAGCTTACGCCGTCGGAGTCGAACGTACCAAAGACGAACCAATCGAATCCGACAAAAAATACTTAGCCGGAACCGCAGAAGTCGCACTCACTTCTTATCATTCAGGCGAAATCCTCACAGAAGACGATTTGCCAAAAATGTCTTGCGGTTGGTCAACCTGCTATCGCCGTGAAGCCGGAACTTATGGAAAAGACACCCACGGAATTTACCGAATTCATCAATTTCAAAAAATCGAACAAGTAATTGTCTGTAAAAACGATCCTGAAGAGAGTAAAAAAATGCACGAAATGATCTTGAAAAACGCTGAAGAAGTTTTACAAGACCTCAAATTGCACTACCGGGTAGTCGCAGTTTGCACCGGAGACATGGGGCAAGGACAATTTTATAAAAACGACATCGAAACATGGATGCCAAGCCGAGAATCTTTCGGCGAAACCCACTCATGCTCAACTTTCCACGACTTCCAAGCCCGCAGACTCAACATGCGATACCGCGATCGCGACGGCAAAACTCAATTTTGCCACACACTCAACAACACTTGCATCGCATCACCTCGAATCTTGATCCCAATCCTCGAATGTTACCAGCAAAAAGACGGCTCAATCGAGATCCCGGAAGTACTTAGACCGTACATGGGTGGAGAGAAAGAAATTTGCCCACGATAAAAAAATCACTTAGAATCCTAAGGAACAAAAACCAATAATCCACAATACAAATTAAACGTTTCCGTTACGCGGAAACACAATATCTCTTCTCATTTCTGATTTCTAACTTCTCATTAATTATGAAAATCGCACTCTCAACCGACTCATTAAAAGGCTACGGCCTCAGTCGCATCTTCGATTTCGCAAAAGAACTCGGCTTCAACGGAATCGACCTCGTAATGAACAAAAAAGATTTTGACACCCTTGATCCAGACTACGTCGCAAAGCTTTCCAAAGAAACAAATATGCCAGTAGTCGCAGTCCAAGCCCTCGACAACTCGAAACAAAAGGACATCGAAGCAGCAATCGAAATGGCAAAAAAGCTCGGTTCACGCGTCATCATCGTCCAAGCTCCAAAAATCATGGACCGCAAATACGCTGACTGGCTCAAAAAAGAGGTCCCAAACATCCGAAAAAAAGAAAACATCTCAATCGCACTCGAGAACGCCGCCAACAAAATGTGGCTCGGCTTCATCCCAGAACGCGCAATGAACAACCTCCGCGAACTCAAGAAATTCAAACACGCCTGCCTCGACACTTCCCGCGTCGCTGAGAAAAAAGAAGACCTAATGTACACATACGGCAGCCTCCAGAAATTCCTCGTCCACGTCCACATCTCCAACTTCCACAGGACCAAAGGCTACCAAATGCTAACCAAAGGCACCATCCCTCTCGAAAGCTTTCTAAGCAAACTTGCAGTCGATGGATTCAAAGGCGCAGTTTCGCTAAAAGTCGCTCCGAAATATCTTCAGGTGAAAGATAAGGAAAAGCTGAAAAAGAACCTCGAGGAGAATATCGAGTTCATTAAGAAATACATGAAGGCATGATATAGCCAAACAACCATAGAAGTGCATAAAGAACAAAGGCTGCTTTCGTTATATGGCAAGGCATTAAAAACGCAGACTAGCAGCGCTAATCAAGGCTTTTAATAACGAAGCCATATAACGAAACAGCCCTTGGAGTTTACTGCATTTTTATGGTTGTTTGGCTATAGTAGCGAGTTTTGAGTAAAACCCTATTGAAACAAACAACAAGGGCAACGAATCCCATCCCCTGTCAACACAATATCCCACTCCCGTTTGACTTCGAGAGTTTTATCCGTATAATCCCTCCGGTGCTATAAGCATCACTATCAGCATTTACGAATGAGTTATGGAAGATAGTAAAAGCCGCAGAATTTAATGCTTTTACTGTTCCCCATAGCTCGTTTCAGCTAGCAACTTGCAACTCGCAACTTGCAATATCAACCGTTTCCCGCCATGGCGGGAAACACCACCCACTTGGGTCTATCTCACTACCTCGCTTGGGTCTAACACTATCAACTACAAACTAATAACTAACAACTAACTCCCATGACACGTAAATTCCTAAAAAAAGCAACGTACGAATACCCTCTCCCAAATCTCATCGAAATCCAAACCAACAGTTACGATGATTTTTTGAAGGATGGTATCAAGGAACTCCTCAGTGAAATTTCCCCGATAGCAGATTTTTCGGGTAAAAAACTTGAGCTCCATTTCCTCAAACACTCAATAGGAGACCCTAAATACGACGCCAAAACATGCAGAAACAAGAATTTAACCTATGAAGCTCCTCTGAAAGTTCATGTACAACTCATCAACAAGGAGAGCGGAGAGATCAAGGAGCAAGACGTCTTCCTAGGAGGCGTCCCACTGATGACTGATAAAGGAACTTTCATCATTAATGGAATTGAACGTGTTGTAGTTAGCCAAATAGTCAGATCGCCAGGTGTTTTCTTCTCAAAAAACTCCGCGATCCCAAAATATCACTGCGCAAAAATCATCCCAAAACGCGGTGCATGGCTAGAAGTCGAAACAGACAAAAAAGGTATCATCACCGTAAAAATCGACCGCAAACGCAAGATCCACATAACAAGCCTACTCAGAGTATTTGGATACGACACAGATGCAAAAATACTCGCACTATTCAAAGGCCTCGTCAAAGACCCAACAGAGGACTTTATTTTCCTAACACTCCAAAAAGACACCGCGAAAACAGTCGACGAAGCTTACAAAAGCATTTATCGCAAAATTCGCCCGGGAGACCTGGCCACACCAGAAAACGCAAAGGCCCTCATCGAATCAATGTTCTTTGACTACAGAAAATACGACATGGGACCTGTCGCAAGATACAAACTCAACCGAAGATTCGGACTCAAAACTCCAAACACCAAGAAAAACCACACATTCCAAGTCGAAGATCTAGTCCTCATCCTCAAACACCTAATAAATCTCAACAACGGTGAAGGTGGACCGGATGACATCGATCACCTTTCAAACCGCCGCATCAGACCAGTCGGAGAACTCGTTCAAAATAAATTCCGCGTCGGACTACTCCGAACAGACCGTATCGCAAAAGACCGAATGACAGTAATGGAACTGGATACAATCACCCCAACACAGCTCATAAACTCAAGACCGATAACAGCCGCTCTCAGAGAGTTTTATGCCAGTTCGCAACTCTCACAATTCATGGATCAAACCAATCCTCTGGCAGAACTTGCTCACAAAAGAAGGTTATCAGCCATGGGACCTGGAGGTCTCTCCAGAGAACGTGCATCATTCGATGTTCGCGACGTACACGCCTCCCATTACGGAAGGATTTGTCCTATCGCAACACCGGAAGGACCAAATATCGGACTGGTAGTTCACTTAGCAACCTATGGCCGTTTAAACAAATACGGCTTTATCGAAACTCCTTTTCGGGAAATCTCACGCCTATGTCCAAACAAAGCGAATGAACTGGAAGGACGAATCGCTGCAGGCGAGGTAAAAACAGTCAGGGGTAAAACAATCGTAAAATCCGGAGACAAAATCACCGCCGAAAAAGCGAAGGAAATCATAAAAGTCAAAAAACTGAAAGAAATCCCAGTAAGAACATATGTAACAAACAAAGTCACATACTACGATGCGGAAGACGAAATGAAATTGGTAATCGCACAAGCCAATTCGGCATTAAATGAAAAAGGTGAATTTGCAGAAAACCGCGTAGCCTCTCGCTCGAACAACGAAGCTACTTTAGCACATCACAAAGACCTCACACACATCGACATTTCACCGAAACAAATCATCTCAGTCACAACATCACTGATCCCCTTCCTCGAACACAACGACAACACTCGAGCCTCGATGGGATCCAACATGCAAAGACAAGCAGTCCCCCTACTCAAACCACACGCTCCAACAGTAGGAACAGGCATGGAAAAAGTCACAGCACAGAGCGCCGGCCAAGTAATAACAGCCGAAAGAAACGGAACCGTGACAGAAGTTGACGCACAGCACATAACGGTAATGTACGACAACGGTAAAAAGAAAACTTACGAGCTCGACATCTACAACCGTTCGAACCAAGCAACCTGCTTCCACCAAAGAGCAATCTGCAACGTAAAAGACAAAGTCAAAAAAGGAGACATTCTAGCAGATGGCGCCGCAACAGAAGACGGCGAATTAGCTTTGGGACAAAACCTGCTCGTAGCCTACATGAGCTGGCAAGGATACAACTTCGAAGATGCGGTTATCCTCTCCGAAAGACTAGTACACGCAGACAAATACAGCTCCGTGCATATAGAAACTTTTTCCATAGACATCCGCGACACAAAGCTCGGCCCCGAAATCGTAACTCGCGACATCCCAAACGTTGGTGAAGCAAAACTAAAAGACCTCGACGAAAAAGGTATCGTTAGAATAGGAGCCGCCGTCAGAGACGGAGACATTTTGGCAGGAAAGATCACTCCAAAAGGAGAAACCGAATTAACAGCAGAAGAAAGACTTTTACGAGCAATTTTCGGTGAAAAAGCACGCGATGTAAAAGACACTTCCCTAAGATTGCCAGGCGGAGAAGGCGGCAAAGTAGTAAATGTTCAAGTTTTTGACCGACAAGCAGGCGACGAACTGCCAACCGGCGTCAACCAACAAATCAAAGTAGACGTCGCACAAACCCGAAGAGTATCGGTCGGTGACAAAGTCGCAGGACGCCACGGAAACAAAGGTGTGATCTCAATAATCGTACCTGTCGAAGACATGCCTCACCTGCCGGACGGAACACCTGTAGACATTATTTTAAATCCACTCGGCGTATCAAGCCGTATGAATATCGGTCAAATCCTTGAAACACACTTAGGATGGGCTGCACACGAACTAAACTTCAAAATCGCAACCCCGCCTTTGGAAGGAATAACAAACGAACAAATATTGGATTTACTGAAAGAAGCCAAACTACCGGAATCCGGAAAAACTCAGCTTTACGACGGACGCACAGGCGAACCTTTTGACAACAAAACAACAGTCGGTATCGCCTACATCATGAAGCTGAACCACCTTATAGAAGATAAAATCCACGCCAGAAGCGTCGGACCTTACTCCCTAGTCACACAACAACCACTCGGAGGCAAGGCCCAACACGGCGGACAGAGATTCGGAGAAATGGAGGTATGGGCACTCGAAGCATACGGTGCCGCACACACTCTACAAGAAATGCTAACAATCAAATCCGACGACGTATACGGACGCGCCAAGGCTTATGAATCGATAGTGAAAAACGAACCAATCAAGAAACCTCGTACGCCGGAAAGTTTCAACGTACTTGTAAAAGAGCTGCAAAGCCTCGGCCTCAACGTCGACCTCATGCAAATCGAGGATGAAGAAATTGACGAAGAAGAATACACCCCCGAGGAAGCAAAAGAAAACGAAGAAACCATCGGCATAAAAGACGACGACATCAAAAAAGCCGCAATCGCAGCAACCACACAATTAACCTAAGGCCTAACGCCTAATATCCTAACCCCCTAAAACATGAGAAGTGTAAACAAAGTAATCCTGATCGGAAACGTAACAAGAGACCCTCAAGTCCGACAAACAGGAAACGGTCAATCCGTCTGCACCTTTGGCCTAGCCACAAATCGAAGATGGGTAACATCTGACGGAGAACAACACAACATGGCAGAATTCCACGAATTAGTAGCATGGTCACGCCTTTCGGACATCTGCGAGAAATATGTTCGAAAAGGCAAACTCCTCTATATAGAAGGGTATCTCAAAACTCGAAGCTGGGACACTCCAGAAGGAGTAAAGAAATTTAAAACAGAAGTTATAGTCCAAGACCTAATCATGCTAGAAAAACGAGGTGACAAAGGAGAATACGTCCCCGCCGATGACACAACCGCTAAAACCGACGAACCGGAAGAAGCACCAGAAGAGAAAGAAGAAGAAAAAGCTGAAGAAGCAAAAGAAGAAACCCCTGAAGAGGAAGTAAAAGAAGAAAAAGAAGAAGAAGCGAAGGAAGAAGCCCCTGAAGAGGAAGTAAAAGAAGAAAAAGCCGAGGAAAAAGAGGAAAAAAGTGAAGAAGCTGAAGAGGAAGATGATGACAAAGCTGATGTCGACATGGACCTAGGCCTCTAAAATTCACGCGCCTAACGCCTAAAGCCTAACTGCCTAAAGCCTAATCAATGGACCTCCCACTAATAGCTTGGATCGGAATATTCATTATCAGCCTCACAGTGCTGATAAAATCTGCTGATTATTTCACAACATATTCCGAAAAAATCGGGCTAATACTCGGTATTTCGCCGTTCATCGTGGGAGCAACCATCGTTAGCATCGGCACATCTTTACCGGAACTTATAACTTCCTTAATAAGTGTCGCGAAAGATGAGCCGGAAATAGTTAGTGGTAACGCAATAGGATCGAATATTACAAACATCTTTTTGGTAATAGGTGTGGGAGCTTTTGTTGCAAAAAACACACTTTACAACAAAAATCTGGATAAAAATCTAGATATACCGATGCTCGCCTGCATAACCGCACTACTACTTTTAATGCTAAGAGATGGAAACTTATGCACCATCGAAGCAATTATCATGATAACCGCATATCTGGCTTACACAGCCTATTTGATTCATGACCACAAAGCAGAAAAAGAAATAGCAAAAGCGGTAAAACAAGATGTAGGTAAACGCAAAATGCGTTGGTACATACCTATCATCATCATAATTTCAGGGTTCTTTATATACGTAGGAGCCGAATGGACAGTGACATCAATTATTCAAGTCTCAACAAAGCTGAACATAGGAACAGCAATAATCGCAGGTACAGTTGTAGCCCTTGGAACATCACTCCCTGAACTTGTAGTCGCAATTCAAGCCGCAAGAAGACAACAAGCCGGAATGGTACTCGGGAACGTGTTCGGTTCAAACATTTTCAACAGCACAATAGTACTCGGAGTCCCTGCATTATTTACCAACATTCCCGTGCCAGACCCCGTGTTCTCGGTTGGACTCCTTTTTATGGCAGTAGCAACCGGCGTACTCTTGTATTCAAGTCTAAGCAAACACATATCTCTATTCGAAGGAGGACTTTACATTCTTTTTTATATTTATTTCATCATTGAATTCATAACATTTTAACTACTTAACTCCTTAACTACTTAACTATGAAAAAATACAGAGGCTTCGATGCCGTATCGCTCGCTGTAGCATCACCTGAGCAGATCTTGTCCTGGTCACACGGTGAGGTACAAAAACCGGAAACGATTAACTATCGTACGCAAAAACCAGAAAAAGACGGGCTTTTTTGCGAAAGAATTTTCGGCCCTACCAAAAACTGGGAATGTTACTGCGGCAAATACAAAAGAATCCGCTACAAAGGTGTGATTTGTGAAAAATGCGGAGTTGAAGTAACAAGATCAATAGTCAGACGAGAAAGAATGGCACACATAAAACTGGCCGTTCCTGTAACACACATTTGGTTTTTGAGATCCACACCAAGCAGAATCGGCTTATTGCTCGATCTCCCCGTAAAAACCATCGAACAAGTAGTTTATTTCGCAGCATATGTAGTGACGCAAGTAGACGACGATGCCAGGACGGAAGCTGAGGAGCAGCTCAAGGAAGAATTTAAAAACTATAAAACCAAAATCAAAAAAGAGCTCAGAGAAAAAGTTAAAGAAATAAAGAAAAACAAAGAGCTTTCAGACAAAGAAAAAAAGAAGAAACTGGAAGAAATCGAAAAAGACGAAGCCATGAAAGTGGAAGAACTGACAGAACAACATCAAAAAGCCAAGGAAGACCTAGGCAACCTCAAAGTTGGCACAATACTTTCCGAAATCCAATATCGCGACATGTCGATGAAATTCGGACATCTATTCAAGGCCAGCACAGGAGCAGAAGCCATCCGAGAAATAATCAAGAACCTCGACCTCGAAAAAATGACTACCGAGCTTCAAGAACAAGCCAACAAATCAACCGGACAAAAAAAGAAAAAACTCGTAAAAAGAGTCAAGCTCGCGGGTAGTCTCGCAAAAGCCGGGATTCAACCCGAATGGATGGTAATGACAGTTTTGCCAGTAATACCACCCGACCTAAGACCGATGGTACAACTCGACGGCGGACGTTTTGCCGCATCAGACCTAAACGATTTATACAGACGTGTAATCAACAGAAACAACCGCCTCAAAAAACTTCTTACAATCGGCGCACCTGAAGTTATTACAAGAAACGAGAAAAGGATGCTCCAAGAAGCCGTGGACACCCTAATAAACAACTCAGCAAGACAAGGTCGAACAATATTCAACACCGGAGACAAAAGGAAACTCCGCTCTCTTTCCGACATGCTAAAAGGTAAACAAGGACGCTTCCGCCAAAACCTACTCGGAAAACGTGTCGACTATTCCGGCCGTAGCGTAATTGTAATCGGACCAAAGCTAAAACTACACCAATGCGGATTACCAAAAACAATGGCGCTTGAGCTTTTTAAACCATTCGTAATCGGCAAACTAATCGAAGACGGCTATGCACACAACATCAAAAACGCAGAAAAACTGATCATCACCAGCAAAAAAGAGGTTTGGGACATTTTGGAAGAAATCACAAAAGAACACCACGTACTCCTCAACCGCGCACCAACCCTGCATAGATTGGGTATCCAAGCCTTCCAACCGGTATTGATCGAGGGCAAGGCTATTCAAATTCACCCATTAGTATGTGCCGCCTTCAACGCAGACTTCGACGGAGATCAGATGGCTGTCCACGTTCCTCTTTCCAAATCAGCTCAAAAAGAAGCTAAGGAAATCATGGCATCTACCGTCAATCTATTGAAGCCTTCAGCAGGCTCACCTATTACAACCGCAAGTCAGGACATGGTTTTGGGCTGTTATTATTTGACCCAAATCCACAAAAAACGCAAAGGAGAAGGAATGACATTCGGAAACCCTGATGAAGCAATCTTAAACCACGAACTAGGCAATATACATTTGCAAGCCAAGATAAAGGTTCGCGTGGAAGAAGAAATTCTGGAAACTTCAGTGGGTCGAGTGATTTTCAATCAAATAGTACCGGATGCTCTCGGCTTTAAAAATAAGGTCATGAAAAAGAATGATCTAAAAAACATCATATCCGAATGCCTGGAAAACACCGACCCGGCAACAACAGCAAAACTTTCAGACGCAGTAAAGAAAATCGGATTCAAATACGCAACACTATCCGGACTTTCGATAGCAAGTTCAGATATAGAAATACCACCTGAGAAAACAGAGCTGGTAGAACAAGCCTCGGAAGTTATCAAAATCATCAACAACAAATATTGGAAAGGCCTCATCACCGACGACGAAAGATACAACAACACCATCAAAATTTGGTCCCGCACCAAAAATGACATCACGAACACAATGATCGACAACTTCGATGAAGAAAACCACATATTCTACATGATCGACTCACAAGCTCGTGGTAACTGGGGACAAATCACACAGCTCTGCGGTATGAAAGGTCTGGTTGCAAATCCGGCAGGACGCACAATCGAGCTTCCGATCAAATCAAACCTCAAAGAAGGATTCTCGATTTTGGAATACTTCATCGCAACACACGGAGGACGTAAAGGTAAATCCGACACAGCGCTCAAAACAGCCGAAGCCGGTTACCTCACACGACGTCTCGTAGACGCAGTACAAGACGTAATCATCAAAGAAAATGATTGCGGATCAAAACGCAACCACACAATAACAGCACAAGAAAGTGAAGAAATTGGTGAAGCATTCGAAAACAGAATATATGGACGTACATTAGGCGAAAGTGTCGTCAATCGTGAAACGGGAGAAGTTCTTTTGAAAAAAGGCATCGAAATCGACAACGCCGCAGTCCGAGACATCATGCAAAACGACATAGAAGAAGTTGCAGTTAGATCAATAGTGACATGCCAAACCATCGGCGGCGTATGCCAAAAATGTTACGGACGCGACCTCGGAACAAACAAGCCTATAGAACTAGGGACTGCCGTAGGTATCATCGCAGCACAAAGTATCGGTGAACCGGGAACACAGCTCACCATGCGTACATTCCACATGGGAGGAGTAGCCGACGAATCGGACATCACCCAAGGTCTAACGCGAGTAGAAGAATTATTCGAAGCCAGACCACCGAAATCACCCGCAGTAATAGCCGAAATCAGCGGAAAAGTGAAAATTCGCCACAAAGGCAATGTAAACGAAGTTAAAGTAGTCAGTGACGAGCCAATAGTCCTAACTTACCACTTCACCAAAAGTTACAAGGTAGAATTAAAAACAGGTGACAAGGTAAAAACTGACCAAGTCCTCGCCAAAGGAAATACAAAAAGACAGATCGTCAAATCCGAAAGCAAAGGAAAAGTCGAGAAAATCACAAAAACAATGATTCAAATCCTCACCGAAGGCACTATAGAAAAAGCCTATGAAATACCGGCAAGAAGGACTTTGAAAGTTAAGAGCGGCGACTTAGTAGGAATCGGTTCACCTCTGACCGCCGGTCACATCAATCTCCGTGAATTACAACAAATGACCGACATATACGAGGTAGAGAAATACATCATGTCCGAGGTCCAAAGCATATACGCTTCACAAGGACAAACGATTAACGACAAACACATCGAAATAATCGTCAGACAAATGTTCTCAAAAACCCGAATAATAGACCCCGGAAACACTAAATTCTTAACAGGTGAAATTATCGACGCATTGCGATTCGATGAAGAAAACAAAGCAACGAAGAAGAACAAAGGCACCCAGGCAGAAGGCGAAAGGTTATTGCTTGGACTCACAAGAATCGCTCTTCACACATCAAGCTGGCTATCCGCCGCATCATTCCAGGAAACAATCAGAGTCTTAGTCGAAGCCTCTACCACAAAAAGAATCGATAATTTAAAAGGTCTCAAAGAGAATGTGATAATAGGAAAACTCATCCCAGCAGGAGAGATATATCGAAAACGAATAGCAGAAGCCGACGCCTAGCATCCTAGCGCCTAAAGCCTAGCGCCTAAAGCCTAAAATCACCTTGCAAGAGCCAAAAAACTAGTATAATCTGCACCAGCCTAAAGCCTAACGCCAACCATGCCAACAATAAACCAAATCATCAGAAAAGGACGCAAAAAGAAAACTCGCAAGAGTAAATCTCCTGCAATGCAAACAATTTTCAATACCTTGAAAAATAAACAGGTCAAACTTTGCTGCCCACAAAAAAGAGGCGTATGCGTAAAAGTAACAACCAAGACACCAAAGAAACCGAACTCCGCATTAAGGAAAGTCGCCCACGTCCGCCTCACAAACGGCGAAGAAGTAATCGCCTACATCCCCGGTGAAGGCCACAACCTTCAAGAACACTCCGTGGTAACAATAAGAGGAGGCCGTGTGAAAGACCTGCCTGGTGTCAAATACCACATCGTAAGAGGAACCATGGACACACAAGGAGTCGAAAACCGCAAACAAAGCCGCTCACTTTACGGCTCCAAGAAGCCTAAAGCCTAACAGTTCCGAAGCGAAACGACCGTTTCGCAAAGCGAAACACCATCTCTACAATCTACTCTCTACAATCTATCATCTAGCAACATATGCAACGCAAAACACTGTACATAAAAGAAGGATCAACCCTACTACAAGAAAAGTTCATTAACTATATAATGAAACGTGGCAAGAAAACGATTGCCCGGAAAATCTTCGACGACACAATGGAAGAAATCAAGAAGAAGGGTAGCAAAAACCCTCAGCAAGTTTTTGAAAGAGCTATCGAGAACGTCAAACCATCTATGGAAGTCCGCCCAAAAAGAATCGGAGGCGGAATTTACCAAATACCAATCGAGGTTAAATCAAGCCGCCAATTAATGCTCGCATTCAGATGGATTTTGGGAGCAGCTCGAGCTAAAAAGGGAGCAAAAATGGCCATAAAGCTATCTCAAGAACTCCTGGACGCTGCAAATCAAACCGGTACCGCAATGAAAAAGAAAGAGGATACCCACAAAATGGCAGCGGCAAACAAAGCATTCGCACATTACGCACGATACTGATCTAACCCAACATCCCTCTCCCGCAACATCTCACATTTTTTCGCATACAAAAAATTCGCCCATCACCTCCTAACGCCTAACGCCTAGCGCCTAACGCCTAATTTATGTACTATATCTACGCAACTAAGTACTAATTTCAACCAACATGAAAAAACTATTAACCGATGCCGTAGCGCCAGCGAAGGCATCAGGTACTATCAACCGTTTCGCAAAGCGAAACACAATATTTCTTCTCATTTCTGCCTTCTGCCTTCTGATTATCACAACTGCCTGCAAGCCATCAGTAACGGAATATAACGATGCCGTTGTTAATATTTTAGATCAAAATTCAACAGCAATCGAAAACACTTCAACAGCGTATAACAGCAGTATCCCAAATCTTGTAACGGAAAAAACAGAAATAGACTCAACCGAAATGGAAGCTACCCTCGACGAAGCCAGAACAGCCATATCAAATTCGGAAGAGATTTTACTCCTAGAAAGTCGGAGCACAGAACAGCAAACAGCAGTTCAAGAAGAATTTGCCAATTACCTAGAACTGGCCGACACATACCTCGCAGCATACGAAGAAATGGTACAGTACTACGAATCCGGTTCATACCAAGACGATCCAGCACAAGTTAGTGAATATGACTCGGGGCTTTTCGATGAAGACAATCTTTTTGATTCACTTCTAGAATCAAACAACACATTGGCCGAAATCTTAGAAAGCTTTCTTTAAAGCTTGATTTTAAGAAAAACATCCCTATAATTTCTCCGCTAGCAGACGCCATAGCAAAGCGTAGGCGTCCAATTACTATTAACCCGTTTCGTCATCAGACGAAACACCTTATACAACAACTACCACTACTACCACAACAACTAACGCCTAACCAAACATGTCTACACAAACCGACCTAAAAAAACTCCGCAACATCGGAATTATCGCCCACATTGACGCCGGAAAAACAACGGTTACAGAAAGAATCCTTTATTACACCGGCCGAACCCATAAAATCGGTGAAACCCACGACGGAGAATCACAAATGGACTGGATGGATCAAGAGAGAGAACGCGGAATCACAATCACATCAGCCGCAACAACATGTTTTTGGGAAATAGAAGGCACAGACGACAAGCACAGAATCAATATCATCGACACACCGGGACACGTTGACTTCACGGCAGAAGTTGAACGTTCTCTTCGCGTACTCGATGGAGGTGTCGCTGTATTTGATGGATCACAAGGAGTAGAACCACAGTCGGAAACAGTTTGGCGCCAAGCAGACAAATACAATGTTCCTCGAATAGCTTTCATCAACAAGATGGATAAGATGGGCGCAGATTTTTACATGAGTATTGAATCAATTCTAACCAGACTTTCAAAAGACGCAGTAGCAATACAATTGCCTATCGGTGCTGAAAGTAGTTTTGAAGGCGTAATCGATTTAATTCATCAAAAAGCTTATAAATTCGAAGGAGATCATGGCGAAAACGTAATAGATATAGATATACCAGCCGACATGACAAGCAAAGTAGAAGAATACAGAGAAAAAATGATCGAAAAATGCGCAGAAAACGACGAGGAACTGATGGATGCATATCTTGAAAACGGCACATTGACACCTGAGCAAATCGAGAAAGGAATCCGCATCGGAACAATTGGAACTCACATGTATCCAGTTATGTGTGGAACAGCACTTCAAAACAAAGGTACGCAACCACTTCTAGATGCAGTCATCAAATATCTCCCCTCCCCTCTCGACGTTCCAGCAATTCAAGGACAAGTCCCTCGATCGGAAGAAACACAGGAGAGACCAGCTGAATTTGACGCACCCTTTTCAGCTTTAGCATTCAAAATCGCAACAGATCCATTTATAGGAAAACTCACCTTCATTCGAGTATATTCAGGAACTCTCGATGCAGGGAGCTACGTCTACAACGCAAGCACAGACAACAAAGAACGAATCGGCCGCCTGGTCCAAATGCACGCGAATCACAGAGAAGAAATCAAACAAGTCGAAGCAGGAGACATCGCCGCAGTAGTAGGACTTAAGAAAACCCTCACAGGAAACACCCTCTGCGACGATAAAAACCCGATCATCCTAGAATCAATCGACTTCCCTGAACCTGTAATTTCAATCGCAATCGAACCAAAAACAAAGGCCGACCAAGAAAAAATGGGTATCGCCCTTCAAAAACTCAGCGAAGAAGACCCAACATTCACAGTCCGAACAGACGACGAGACCGGCCAAACAATCATCGCAGGTATGGGAGAACTTCACTTGGATATCATCGTAGACCGCATGAAACGCGAATTTAAAGTAGAAGCAAACGTCGGCAAACCTCAAGTCGCATACCGCGAAACAATTCAAAAAGCAGTCGAAGCAGAAGAAAAATACGTCAAACAAACAGGTGGCCGCGGACAATATGGCCATGTCTTAATCAAATTGAGCCCGCAAGAACCTGGCGAAGGATACGAATTCACAGATTCCGTTGTCGGAGGCCGAATCCCAAAAGAATACATACCCGCCGTCAACAAAGGTATCACCGAAGCATTGTCACGCGGAATAATCGCCGGATATCCGGTAGTAGACGTGAAAGTCGAACTATACGACGGCTCATACCACGATGTGGATTCATCAGAAATGGCTTTCAAAATCGCCGGCTCATTAGCTTTCCAAAAAGGCGCAAAATCAGCCAGCCCCGTCCTGCTTGAACCTATAATGCAAGTCGAAGCGATAACTCCTGAAGAATATATGGGAGACGTCATGGGAGATTTAAATTCTCGCCGAGGTCAAATCCAAGAAATGGGAGACCGCGGAATGGTAAAATTCATAAAAGCCCTCGTTCCCCTTTCGGAAATGTTCGGTTACGCAACAGATCTAAGATCGATGTCTCAAGGCCGCGCAGGCTACACTATGGAATTCGGACATTATGAAAAAGTACCTGGCAACATCGCTGAAAAAATCAAGGAGGAGCGCGGGATAAAGGACTAACGCCTAGAGCCTAAAGCCTAAAATATGCTCGACCCAGACATCAGCACAAACGCACAAATAGCAGCATTCGTCTACCTTGGAATTGCTATCCTCATCTTCTTAGGAAGCATTATTTGGGTATATTACGACGCCAATGCTCGAGGGAAGTCCGGATGCTGCATTGCAGCAATGGTCCTAGTTTTCGCATGGCCACTAAGCATCATCGTTTGGATAGCCAGCAGACCTGAGAAGAAAAATCGTCTAACGCCTAAAGCCTAACGCCTAACCGCCTAACACATGGAAACACGAAAACAGCTAGCCACAGCAGTCAAAGCTGCAATATTGTCATTGTTAACAGCTTGCGGCCCCACGCAAGAAGAATGCAAACAAGTTTTCGGAGAAGATTCAAGACCAGTTGATGGCGCATGCCTCGACACTCAATGGGAAGATTTAGATGCATTACGCACACACTGCGGAAGAAAGGTCGAAAAAGCATGGAGCCACTATCCATACACTTATACCAGCGCTGAAGGTTGGCGCTGCCAACAGCCAAAAAAAACCCGCCGTTGTGGACCACATGCTCGCTAACATCATACCACCGCAACCACCACCCCTGACCGCCTAACGCCTAAAGCCTAATTCAACTGACCAAATACGAAAAAGTTTTATTTTTTGTTTTAAGCGACCTTGGAAACACCAATTCCGCAAAAACGGAATTAGGACTTTCCCGGGAGCGAAAAACAAAAAAGCAAAACTTAATTTCCACTTGCATTAAAATCCCAATTCCCCTAAAATTTCCGCGCTCATTATAAAAAAGCTCCTAATTCCCTAATTGCCTAAGGCCTAAAGCCTAACGCCTAAACAACAAACTACTTTTATATACATATCTTTTCATCCTAACCCAATAAAGTTATGGCAGACGAAAAATTTGATCGCAGTAAGCCGCACGTAAACGTTGGTACCATTGGACACGTTGACCATGGTAAAACAACACTGACTGCCGCGATCACAGCTGTTGCCGCTAAGAAATATGGTGGTAACAACAAATTTGTTGCATTCGACTCAATTGACAATGCACCAGAAGAGAAAGAACGCGGAATCACAATCGCAACTTCTCACCAGGAGTACGAAACAGAAAACAGGCACTACGCTCACGTTGACTGTCCTGGTCACGCCGACTACGTCAAAAACATGATTACAGGTGCAGCCCAAATGGACGGCGCTATCCTTGTAGTTTCCGCTGCAGACGGACCTATGCCTCAAACACGAGAGCACATCCTTCTTGCTCGACAGGTAAACGTACCCTACATCGTCGTTTACATGAACAAAATGGATATCGCAGATCCAGAAATTGCAGAACTTTCTGAGATGGAAGTACGCGAACTCCTAAACAAATATGAATTCCCTGGAGATGACATTCCTATCATCAAAGGTTCTGCCTTAAAAGCTCTTGAGAACCCAGAGGGTGAAGACGCAGAATCCATCGTAGAACTATTAAAATCACTTGACGAATACATCCCTGTTCCAGAACGACCATTAGACAAACCATTCCTGATGCCGGTTGAGGACGTATTCTCAATCAAAGGACGTGGAACTGTTGCCACAGGTCGTGTTGAACAAGGTATTGTCAAAGTTAATGAAGAAATTGAAATTGTCGGTATCAAAGAAACACGCAAAGTTGTTGTTACAGGTGTAGAAATGTTCCGAAAATTTCTAGACCAAGGTCAAGCCGGTGACAACGTAGGCGTCCTTCTAAGAGGAATTGAACGTGAGGAAATCGAAAGGGGGCAAGTTCTCGCCGCTCCTGGCTCAATCACTCCACACACCAAATTTGAGTGTGAGGTATACGTATTGACCAAGGAAGAAGGCGGACGACATACTCCTTTCTTCAAAGGATATAAACCACAGTTCTACATCAGAACAACTGATGTAACAGGTGCAATCGAACTTCCTGCAGGAGTCGAAATGGTTATGCCAGGCGACAACATCAAAATGGATGTCCAGCTTGGAGCTCCAATCGCTCTTGATGAAGGAACAAGATTCGCTATCCGTGAAGGTGGTCGAACAGTAGGTGCAGGTGTTGTAACAAAAGTCATCGAGTAACCTTTTTGGTTTCAATTGCCTGGGTAAAACCCCCCACAATTTACCCAGGCTTTAAAGCCAGAAAGTCCAAATCGTTGCTTTTAACGTTTTGGCCCCACTACAGGGACATCCCACCAAGTTAATCATAAGTGCGAAACATGCACCGGGATTCCCTCCCGGTAATTTCCCTAACACCTAATATCCTAACCCCTGTCCCATGACACCCCCTAAACAAAAAATCCGAATCAAGATCAGATCTTTCGACCACAAAGTCATCGATGAAGCTACAAAACTCATCATCGACACCGCCGAAAGAACAGGAGCAATAATCGCAGGTCCGATCCCCCTCCCGATGAAAATCGAGAAATTCACAGTAAACACCTCAACTTTCGTTCACAAAGATGCCCGCGAACAATACGAAATCCGAACCCACAAACGCCTAGTCGACATCCACGAAAGCACTTCAAAAACAATCGAAGCCCTTTCCAACCTTGCTCTCCCAGCAGGTGTAGATATCGAAATCAAGATGATCACATCAGATAAAGAAGAAAAATAATATGGGGGAAGCCACATCAGTTAGAATAAAGGGACCCTATTTGCCTAATGCCTAAAGCCTAACCACCTAACGCCTAAAACACCATGAAAAAACTACTTGCCTTAACTCTCACCCTATTCCTAATCGGATGCCAAACCACCACTACTACCACTGACACAACTACAACTACTACCGAAACCACCACCGGATCAGAAACAACCCAAATCGATGAACTTTGGAGCAATTACACCAACCACGACCTCGGTTTTTCAGTAAATTTCATCAATCAAACCGACGTATACACCTGCATCAAACAAGATGACGGAACTTATGAAAGCGGCTCAATGACTTCTGATGTACAAATCTTTGAAGACACAGAAAACAGCACAGTCTACATCGCACCAACACACGCTTGGCCATCAAAAAGCTGCTCAGAAGTAACAAGCGACGAAGAAATGATAAACACACTAGGCAGCTTGTTAGTAGCCGAAGGAGGAATTTCATGGAAAATTATAATCGAAGAAGTAGAAAACGAAGACTACGTAAAAACATTCGCTCAAAACAAATATGGAACAGGATGCGACACGATGACACTCGAAGAAAGCACCCAAGAAGGAGTATATGACGTTATGATGTCAGCAGAAGTAGATCTTGACGAAACAGGTTTCCCAAATTGTTTTATTAATTACATTTCCTTCCTCAAATATGCACCAGAGAAAGGTCTTGTTGCCACCTGGGATGTCGGTCAAGACGCAAATTTCTACCTAGACAACGAAACATACGACTACCCAATGGCCGAAAGCTTCGAGTTTTTATAAAAGAACACCACCAAAAAAAACGCTTGACTAAGCCTTCCCAACTCTATAGATTACCTGAGCACGTTTAAATTTTGCACGTTAGAAGTGAGGCCGAGGTCCACGGATCAACTCCTCCACCCTAGAGCCTAGCGCCTAAAACCCTAACCAATACAATTATGCCTGGAATATTAGGCACGAAAATCGGTATGACACGTCTGATTCAAGATGACGGTCGCGTGATCCCCCTCACGGTTGTGAGATGCGAACCAAACGAAGTGGTTCAAGTCAAAACGACTGAGAAGGATGGATATCCGGCGGTAGTCCTGGGATTTAGCAAGTTGTCCAGACCTACCAAAAACAAGAAATTTAAGTTTATAAAAGAGTTCCGCATAACAGAAGAGGAAGCTCCAAAAAAAGGCGATGAAGTGAAAATAGATATCTTTGAAGAAAATGAAGTCGTCAAAGTAACCGGCACCTCAAAAGGTAAAGGTACTCAAGGCGTAATCAAGAGACATAACTTCTCTCGCGGCCCAATGACACACGGCTCACACCACAAGAGAGAACCAGGAGCAATCGGCGCCTGTGCAAAGCCAGGAAGAATCCATAAAGGAAAGAAAATGGCAGGACGCATGGGTAACGAAACAGTAACAGTGAAAAGAACCCAAATCGCCTACTTAAGCCCGGAAAACAACCTAATCGGAATCAAAGGCCCAATCCCGGGAGGCAAAAACAACCTCGTAATCATCAAAAAATCATCATAACTACTACCACCACTACTACTACATGAAGGTCAAACTATACAACCAGGATGGACAAGAAAAAGGAGAAGTAACTCTCAACAAAGAGATCTTCGAAGCTAAGATAAACAACGATCTGATGCATCAGGCAGTGGTAATGATTCAAGCTAATAGAAGAATCCCTGTTGCACACACCAAGAAACGAGGCGAAGTAAACACAACAGGAGCAAAACCTTTCCGTCAGAAAGGAACCGGAAGAGCCCGTCAAGGTTCACGCCGTAATGTACACCACAAAGGAGGCTGTGTAGTTTTCGGTCCAAGAAACGACAGGAATTTTTCCAAAAACATGCCAAGAAAACAACGCAGACAAGCGCTTTTCTCAGCATTATCAGCCAAAGCAAAAGATGGACACATCCTAGCACTGGAGAAATATGAAAAAGAAGCCAAAACCAAGCTAGTAGCAGAACTGATCGGGAAACTACCAACAAAGAAAACTGTATTAATCGTCACCCCTGACAAAGATAAAAACCTTTTCAGGGCAACAAATAACCTTCCAAGAACAGATGCAACAGAAGCTCGAAACTTAAACGTAGAAAAAATACTCAAATATCAAGACATCTTATTCCTACAAGACGCATTCAAAACACTCGAAGACACATTCCTCGCAACCACCACCCCAGAGCCTAAAACCCTAACGCCTAAAGCCTAAACTATGGACTTCTCACAAGTAATCAAAAAACCGATAATAACCGAGAAAAGCTCACGCGGAGAACAGCTGAACAAACACAGTTTCATAGTAAATCGCAAAGCAACAAAGATAGATATCAAAAGAGCCTTCAAAATACTATACGGAGTCGACGTCACAAAAGTAAATTCGGTAAAAATAACACCGAAAACAAAATGGGGACGCGGAAGAAGAGCTGTCGAGAAGAGATCTCAAGGCAAGAAAGTAATCGTAACAGTAAAACAAGGTCAAAAATTCGAATTCAACAAGCTAAAAACCATCAAATAAGCCTAACGCCTAAACACATGCCCGTCAAAAAAGTAAAACCAGTATCAAACGCAAGAAGAAACTATTCTAAATATACTTTCGAAGAACTGACCAAAGGCAAAAAGCCGGAAAAAAGACTTCTCAAAAGCAAAAAGAACCAAGCCGGCCGCAACGCTCAGGGCAAACTTACGGTACGCCACAGAGGTGGAGGACATAAAAGGAAACTGAGAGTTATAGATTTTGACAGAACCAAAAAACTAAACATAGAAGGAAAAGTCACTTCAATAGAATACGATCCAAACAGAAGCGCATACATAATGCTTGTAACTTATAAAGACGGTGACAAGAGATACCATCTCGCACCAAGCAAAATCAAAGAAGGCGACCAAGTACTTTGCGCAATAAGAGCAAAAATGAAACCCGGAAACAGAGTACGCATCGACAACATCCCACCAGGCTTCTCAATATACAATGTGGAAATGTTCAAGGGCAAAGGAGGCCAAATCTGCAGGACTGCAGGTGGAGCAGCGAAATTGGTTTCTCTGGACGGTAAACACGCACAAATCGAATTACCTTCCAAAGAAGTTCGTTTCGTCCCAAAGGATTGTTTTGCTACAATCGGACAAGTAAGCAATACCGAGCACAGCAACCTGAAAATCGGAAAAGCCGGACGCAAAAGATGGATGGGAAAAAGACCACAAGTAAGAGGTAAAGCCATGAACCCCTGCGACCACCCACATGGAGGTGGTGAAGGAGGAACATCCATAGGAATGAAGCACCCAAAAACTCCTTGGGGACTACCGGCTCTCGGATTCAAGACAAGAAAGAGGAAAAACCCAACGAACAAATGGCGCGTCAAAGACCGAAAAGGTCACGACGTCATCTCCTAACGCCTAAAGCCTAACCCCCTAACGCCTAATCTATGTCACGAAGCTCAAAAAAAGGACCATTCGTAGACCCGAAACTTCTAAAGAAGGTTCAGGCAATGAATGCATCAGGTGAAAAAAGAGTCATCAAGACTTGGGCTCGAGCAAGCGTAGTATCACCAGAATTCGTAGGACACACATTCGCAGTCCACAACGGCAAAGAACACATACCCGTATTCATCACCGAAAACATGGTAGGACATAAATTAGGAGAGTTCGCTTTCTCAAGAAAATTCAAAGGTCACGGCGGGAAAATCGCCAAAGCCACCACCACCACACCCTAACGCCTAAAGCCTAAAGCCTAAACTATGCAAGCAATCCTAAGACAAACTAGAATATCACCGAAAAAAGCTAATCTCGTAGCTGGACTAGTCCGTGGAAAAAATGCAAAAGAAGCTTTGAATCTACTCAAATTCACCCCAAAAAAAGGAGCAAAAATCCTAGCAAAGGTCGTCAAATCTGCAATGGCCAACGCTGAAAACAATTTTAAACAAAATCCTGACAACCTTTACATAAAAGAAATCATAGTAAACGAAGGTACAACTTACAAAAGAAGCATTTCATGCTCAAGAGGAAGAATGCACCCAATCTTAAAAAGAAATTCACATATAACAGTAAAAATCGACGTAAAAGAGCCCGAAATCAAACCGGAAGAACCAGTAGCCGAAAAAACATCAGAAGAACCTAAAGCTGAGGAAGCATCAGAAGAAAATTCGACCACCACCACTACTACTACAACCTAAAAAAAACCATGGGACAAAAAGTTAATCCAAAAATACAGAGAATAGGCATCATACGAAACTGGGATTCCAGTTGGTACGCCAACAAAAAACGTTATACGCAAACTTTTCATCAAGATTTAAAAATCAGAAAATACATCCTGGAAAACCTAAAAGACTGCGGCGTATCCAAGGTACAAATCTTAAGAAATGCGAATGAAACAATAATCAATATATACAGTTCAAAACCAGGTGTAATCATAGGGCGACAAGGAGAAGATATCGATAAATTCCGAGACGATTTGGAAAGAAAATTTGGAAACAGATTCCAATTAAACGTAGCAGAAGTGCAAGCACCAGATCTAGACGCATTATTGGTAGCAGAATCAGTAGCAAAACAAGTCGAAAGACGAATTTCATACAGACGAGCTGCCAAAATGGCCGTACAAAAAGCAATAGATGCCGGCGCAAAAGGAGTGAAAAT
This sequence comes from uncultured Candidatus Peribacteria bacterium, assembly GCA_964538865.1. Lineage (GTDB taxonomy): Bacteria > Patescibacteriota > Gracilibacteria > UBA1369 > UBA12470 > CAZIHU01. The sequence goes on along the minus strand of CAZIHU010000001.1, from coordinate 45,489 downwards.
TTTGATCGCAGGACGTCTCAACGGAGTCGAAATCGCAAGAAGCGAATTCTTCACAGAAGGAAAGATCCCTCTACACACATTCAGAGCAGACATCGATTATGCCTTGGCCAGAGCCAACACAACATACGGAGTAATCGGAATAAAAGTATGGATTTACAAAGGTGAAATTTTCAAAAAAGATTTAAGCAAGACAGTAGATCCACACTCAAAGTCATTAGTAGACAAACGAGAAGAACCGAAAAAAACAACTACTACCGCCAAGAAGAAACCAGCCACAACCAAGAAAAAGAAGAAAACTACCACTAAGCCTAAAGCCTAACTGCCTAAAGCCTATGCTACTACCCAAGAAGCAAAAATACAGAAAATCATTCAGACTACGAGGTTCTTTCAAAGGAAAAGCTCAAAAAGGATTCAAAATAGCCTTCGGATCATACGGATTAAAAGCTCAAAGCACAGCTGAACTAACATCACGACAAATAGAAGCCGCAAGAAGAGCTATGACAAGATATATCAAAAGAGGTGGAAAAATATGGATCCGCATCTTCCCACACAAACCTATAACACAGAAAGCTGCGGAAGTACCGATGGGAAGCGGAAAAGGTAACGTTGAAAAATATGTATCACTTGTAAAACCAGGAACAATTATATTTGAGATGGAAGGTGTAGAAGAGCCAATAGCAAGAGAAGCAATGAGACTAGCAAGCCACAAATTACCCTGCAAAACTAAATTTGTATCATCTCACGACCTAAACTAACCTAAAGCCTAACGCCTAAAGCCTAATGCCTAACATCCTAACTTTACCAGAACTAAGAAAGCTTAAACCGGAAGAACTCGAAAAAGAGTTTAAGAAAGCCATATTAAAACGAACTCAAGCACAAGTAGATTTAAAAACCAACCAGGACAAAAAATCACATCTAGCACAAGATTACAAAACATATTGCGCACAGATAAGAACAGTACAATCAGAAGTCAGAAATCAGAAATCAGAAGAGAAACCCCTAGAGCCTAAAGCCTAATAACCTAACGCCTAACACATGCGAACCAAAACAGGAACAGTCACAAGCAGTAAAATGAAAGATACGATCGTAGTTACCGTACACACTCACAAATCTCATTCCAAATATAAGAAACGATATCGAACAACAAAGAAATTCCACGCCCACGATCCAGAAAATCAATACAAAGAAGATGACACAGTGACAATTTACGAGACCAAACCAATAAGCAAGCTCAAAAGATGGACAGTGGTAAAACCTGAAGAATCAAAAGTCGAGCCTCAAAAGCCGGAAGAAGAAGTCACAGAAGCACCAGCAGAAACACCCCTAGAGCCTAACCGCCTAACCGCCTAACGCCCAACTCATGATCCAAGCACAAACATTACTACAAGTAGCAGACAACACAGGAGCCAAGGAAGTCATGTGCATAAAAGTACTTGGCGGCTCCAAGAGACGTTATGCAAGCATAGGCGACGTCATAACCGTAGCAGTCAAAAAAGCAACCCCACGCGGAATCGTCAAGAAAAAAGCGATAGAAAAAGCTGTAATCGTAAGAACCAGAAAAGAAATTAGCAGAAAAGACGGCTCATCAATAAGATTCGATGAAAACGCAGTAGTAATAATAAACGCAGAAAGACAACCTAAAGGAACACGTGTTTTCGGACCAGTAGCGAGAGAGCTCCGCGATAAAGGATTCCAAAAAATTATTTCCTTAGCACCAGACGTACTATGAAAATTAAAACCGGTGACAACGTGATAGTAATCCAAGGCAAAGACAAGGGTAAAACCGGCGAAGTCATGCGCATCATGAAAAAACGCAATGCAGTAGTAGTCAAAAAAGTGAATATCAAAAAGCGCCATGTCCGCAAAACAACAACCAGAGCAGGAGACATCATCCAATTCGAAGCACCAATCAACGCATCAAACGTAAAAGTACTCTGCCCACAATGCAAGCAAGCCGTAAAAATAAGTTACAAAATCGGCGCAGACAAGAAGAAAAGAAGAATGTGCAAAAAATGCAACGAAACAGTAGATAAACCTACGGAATCCAAATCCAAGAAGAAAAAATAACAGACGCCACCACAACCACCCTAATGCCTAACACCTCTCCAAACTTCTAACTACAAACTAACTCTACGGCTTACGGCCTTCAAACTACAAACTACCCAACATGCCAACCAAAAAACCGACACTACAGGAGCAATACGAAAAAGAGATTCAAAAAGAATTGATGAAAGCTCTTGGTATAAAAAATCCTCTCGCAATCCCCAGACTAGAGAAAGCAAAAGTGAATGTTGGAGTCGGCAGCTATATCCAATCAGGCGGAAAAGACTTCACACCGGTAATCACAAATATCACCGACATAACAGGTCAAAAACCAGTTGTAGCCAATGCCAAAAAAGCAATTTCGAACTTCAAACTAAGAGCCGGCATGCCCGTAGGAGTAAATGTCACACTACGCAAAAAAAGAATGTATGACTTCATAAGCAAACTAGTTAACATCGTTCTCCCTAGAACAAGAGATTTCCGCGGAATCAGCGTGAAAGGTTTCGATGGACGAGGAAATTATTCAATAGGAATAAAAGATACAAGCGTATTCCTCGAAATTGACCCTGAAAATTTGGATAAACCACACGGATTACAGGTCACCGTTACAACAACAGCAAATAATGATTATGAAGGATATTTATTATTAAAAGGTCTCGGTTTCCCTTTCAAAGACGAAGTCAAAAAACCTAAAGCCTAATAACCTAACGCCTAAACCATGGCAAAAACATCACTAGTTGTAAAATGCGAAAAAAGAAAAAGAGCTCACACAAGAGCTGTTTCTCAAGGCAAAAAACCTAAAATGCCAACTCGAACTTACAACAGATGTAAAAAATGCGGACGACCAAAAGGTTACATGAGAAGATTCGGAATATGCAGAATTTGTTTCCGAGAACTAGTACAAAACGGTGAAATCATGGGAGTAAGAAAATCCTCATGGTAACCCCCCTAAAGCCTAACATGCCTAACGCCTAACATCATGAACACAGACCCAGTAGCAGATCTACTAACCAGAATAAGAAACGCATCGAAAGTTTCGAAAGAAACTCTTACCGTGCCATACTCAAATTTTAAAAATGAAATCCTGACCCTACTCAAAAAAAGAGGATACGTAACAGATATTAAAGTTGTAAAATCAGGAAAATTCAGAGAACTAGAAGTGTCATTACCAAAAACTGAGGAACCTTTACACCTAAAACGAATTTCAAAGCCAGGACAAAGAATTTACGTCAACAAAAACAAGATACCAAAGGTACTGGAAGGTCTCGGAATAGCAATAATTTCAACCTCTCAAGGACTAATGGACGACGACTCGGCAAGAAAAGCACGCCTCGGTGGCGAATTGCTATGTGAAATCTATTAATCACTCCCCCTAAAGCCTAAAATCATGTCACGAATCGGAAGACAACCTATAACCATCCCCAGCGGCGTAACAGTCACTCAAGAAGCCAAAGGTAAAATTACCGTAAAAGGTCCAAAAGGCGAACTTGCAATGACCCCACACAAATTTGTTAAAGTTGAAATTAAAGACGACACCATAACAGTAACAAGAAAAGATGATGAAAGATTCTCACGCAGCTTACATGGACTGACAAGAGCACTTTTGAACAACATGGTGATCGGCGTATCGGAAGGATTTGAAAAAAGGCTGGAAATAATCGGTGTCGGTTACAGAGCCCAAGTACAAGGCAAAAAAATAGTTTTGAACCTAGGTCATTCACATCCTATTGAATACACCCCGCCCGAAGGAGTCACATTAGAAATGGACCAAGAAAAAAAGAACATAATAATAGTAAAAGGAATCGACAAAGAAGCAGTCGGACATGCAGCTTCAATAATCAGAGGATACAGAAAGCCAGAACCTTACAAAGGTAAAGGAGTAAGATACGAAGGCGAATACGTCAGAAGAAAAGCGGGTAAAGCAGCAGCTAGCGCCGGAGCACCAGCCTAAACACACCTAATAACCTAAAGCCTAAAATGTCACTTAGCAAAGAAATCAACAGACGAAGACGACATGCACGAACACGTGCAAAAATGAGTGGTACAGAAAAAAGACCACGCTTGGTCGTATTTAGAAGTATCAACTCGACATACGCACAGATGATTGACGACTCAAAACACAAAATAATATGCGCTGCATCGGATTTGAAAACGAAAAAAGGGACAAAGCTAGAAAAAGCAAAAGAAGTCGGTCTACAAATCGGCAAAATAGCACAAGAAAAAGGCATCAAAGAATGTGTTTTCGATAGAAACGGCTACAAATATCACGGACGCGTCAAAGCAATCGCAGAAGGCGCACGCGAAAGCGGCTTAACTCTTTAACTCCTTAACTACTTAACTACCTTCATGGCAAAAAAACCTTTCCACAAAAACCGCAGAAAAAAACAAGAACCCAAAGAATTTGAAGAAGAAGTAATTCAAATAGATCGCGTAACACGCGTAGTCAAAGGTGGACGCAGATTAAGATTCCGCGCAACCGTAGCAATAGGTAACAAAAAAGGCCGCGTAGGCGTAGGTATCGGAAAATCTACAGAAGTACAAGGAGCAATCAAAAAAGCAGTAGCCAAAGCAAAGAAAAACCTCTGCAAGATTAATATGTACGGAGACACTATCCCCCACCGAATCGAATCGAAATTCAAAAGCGCAAAAGTATTACTTATCCCCGCCAGCGAAGGAACCGGTATTATTGCCGGCGGACCAGTACGTAAAGTTGTCGAACTGGCCGGAATCAAAAATATCCTTTCAAAATCTCTCGGCTCAAACAATAAACTCAACTGCGTAAAAGCAACTTACAAAGCTTTAACAAGTCTCCGATTCCGAGAAGGACCAAAAAAAGTCGAGGACAAGAAAAAAGCACCAACCAAGGAAGAAGCACCAAAAGATGAGAAACCAGCAAAAAAGCCTAAAGATCCACCAAAGGAAAAACCAAAAAAAATCCTAGAGCCTAAGGCCTAACGCCTAAAGCCTAGCGCCTAAACTAACCAAACAAAACCATGGGATTCCTAAGTAGACTAAAAAAATCCAAAGGTAAAAAGACCAAAAAACGTGTCGGCCGCGGAAACGGCTCCAAAAAAGGAACCTACTCCGGACGCGGCATGAATGGACAAAGTTCTCGAAGCGGAGGCAAAAGAAGACCAGGCTTCGAAGGAGGCCAAACCCCATTAATTCGTAGAATGCCAAAATTAAAAGGCTTCAAGAACCCAAACAAAGTTCGCTATCAAGTTGTAAACGTCCATCAACTAGAATCCTTCAAGAACGGCACCACAATCGACAAAGAGATTTTAAAAAAGAAAAAGCTAATCCGTAACGCCGAAAAACCTGTTAAAATCTTAAGCGCAGGCGAACTTTCAAAAAAACTGACAATAACAGTCGAAAGTGTTTCCGCAGCAGCACAAAAGAAAATCGAGAAAGCCGGTGGAAAAGTAGAAGCCCTGGGCAACCCAAAGAAAAAACGCAAAGCAGCAATAACCAAGAAAAAAGCAGAAGCAAAAGGTAAAAAGAAAACCACCAAAAAGACCACGAAGAAAAAAACAACCAAAAAATCATCCCCTAAAGCCTAACGCCTAACCGCCTAAAGCCTAACCCAACATGTTCAAATACATAAGTCAAATCTGGCAAGCAAAAGACCTCCGACAAAAAATACTTTTCACACTGTTCGCAGTCGTGATCTACAGACTTTTGGCACATATAACGATACCTAACGTAAACCTAGAGGCCCTACAAGCGGTATTTGATAAGAACAAAATTCTCGGAGCATTCAGCTTGCTCACAGGTGGAAGCGCCAGGAATTTCTCGGTTGTACTGATGGGACTTTCTCCATACATCAATGCAGTCATCATAATGCAGCTTTTACAAGTAATAGTCCCCAAACTAGAGCAATTATCCAAAGAAGGCGAACAAGGTAGGCAAAAAACAACAAGCTACACGAGATGGCTTACCTTCCCACTCGCATTCCTGCAATCTTACGGAATGATACTTCTGATAAACTCACAAGCAAGCGTACCAATCATCGACGACATCGGAAACCCAATGGTAATTTTGCCAATAATGCTGACCGTATCAACAGGAACAATAGTGCTGATGTGGCTCGGTGAATTAATTACAGAAAAAGGTATTTCAAACGGAGTCTCGATACTGATCTTTGCAGGTATTATCGCTGGTTTACCGGGAATAGCAGGACAAACTCTCGCACTGGCATCACAAGACACATCCAAACTAATACCTTTTATCGGAGGAATCCTTATCACAATCATCCTCACGGTAATAATCATAATGATAACAGAAGGCCAAAGAAGAATACCGATCACATATGCGGGACATTCACAATCTGCCAGAGGAGAACAAGCAAACCTCCCAATCAGAATCAATCAAGCAGGTATGATACCTATCATCTTCGCCGTTTCAATGATTACTTTCCCTGGAGTAGTTGCTCAATTCATGGCAAATGGAGAGTCCGCATGGGTCATCAGCCTAGGAGAATGGATCCAAACCGCCTTTATGGTTGGAGCACCGCTTTATTTGGTAACATACTTCTTCCTGATCATCGGATTCACTTATTTTTATGTTTCAATCACTTTTAATCCCGAACAAATAGCGGAAAATATCCAGAAAAGAGGCGGATTTATCCCTGGAATAAGACCAGGTAAACAAACCGCAGAATATCTCGCAAACGTATCAAGCAGGCTAAATCTGTTCGGCGGTGTATTCCTCGCTCTAATCGCTATCTCCCCTATCGTTATCCAGCAGATCTTCTCGGGAACCACAGGCGGCTCAGTTCCAATGCTTATCAGTGGAGCCGGAATGATCATCGTAGTTGGTGTTGTCCTTGAACTCATTCGTCAAGTCAACGCCCAGCTCATCATGCATAATTACGAGAAGTTTTACTAACAGCCCGAGAAGAAGTACCCTTGGAGTGAATCAATTCCCGGGCCCCTACAAAATAACCGTTTCGCAACGCGAAACACCATATATAAAAATCTTCTCATTTCTGATTTTTGCTTTCTCATTAATAAATTCCATGTTACTTAATACAAGTAGCAATTTCCACATACCTAAAGCCTAACGCCTAACAACCTAACCCCCTAAAACATGGATCTCGTATTCTTCGGCATGCAAGGCTCCGGAAAAGGAACCCAAGGCAAACTCCTCGCAGAAAGACACGACCTCACAGTCTTTGAAACAGGAGGCGCACTCAGAAAACTCGCTCAAGAAGACTCAGAACTCGGCCAAAAAGTGAAATCGATCATCGAAGCCGGCAAACTCGTCCCAAATGAAGTCGTAATGGAAATTATCGAAGACTTTATGGGCAAATTACCAGAAGGAAAAACCGTCCTCTTCGACGGAATCCCGCGAAAGATGGAACAAGCAGAAACTTTCGATGCACTCATGGAAAAACTTGGAAGAGAATTCATGGGCGTCCTCATCGAAATCTCAGAAGACGTTGCAATGGAACGTCTCACAACCAGACGACTATGCGGAGATTGCAAAGAAGTTTACCCATCAAAATACGAAAAAGACTCTTGTGAAAAATGTGGCGGAGAGCTCGTAACCAGAAAAGATGATAACGCCGAAGCAATCCAAACTAGACTAAAAGCTTATGCAGAAGAAACCATGCCGGTAATCGAAAAGTATGTAGCCGCAGGGAAAATGCTCAAAGTCAATGGTGCCCAAGCAATCGAGGATGTAGATACCGAACTAGAAGCAGCTTTAAAGGATCACCTTTGACACAAATCCCAATAAAAACTCAAGCAGAAATCGAAGTCATGCGCCGCAGCGGCAAAATTTTAGCAAACCTACTTCAAGAGCTAAAAAAAGCAGCCAAACCAGGAGTCACAACCAAACAGCTAGATGCTCAAGCCCAAAAAATCTGCAAAGAAACAGGGACAGAGCCAACCTTTCTCGGTTACCGCGGATACCCTGCAGCACTCTGCACATCAGTGAACAACGAAGTCGTCCACACAATCCCAAACGATAGACCTCTCGAAGACGGCGACCTCCTCAGCATCGACTGCGGGGTCACTTTGGAAGGCCTCATAACAGATTCAGCAATTTCCTTCATCGTAGGAGAAAAAGAAAACCCAGAGGCAACAAAACTAATCAAAGTTGCAAAAAAAGCACTTCAAGCAGGAATCGATCAAGCCAGACCAGGCAGAAAAATCGGAGATATCGGCAACGCTATACAAACAGTCGTACACAACGCCGGATACCACATTGTAAGGGAACTAACAGGTCACGGAGTCGGACACAAACTTCACGAGCCCCCTATCATCAACAACTTCGGCAAAAAAGGTACCGGCCCCGCCATGAAACCAGGTATGACCTTTGCCATAGAACCAATTATCGCAGCAGGAACCAGGCATACAAAAACACTGGACGACAAGTGGACAATTATCACGCAGGATGACTCTTTGGCAATTCAAGTTGAGCACACCATATTAATTACATCGCAAGGCAACGAAATACTGACGCTGTCAACACAATTTTAAGAATCCTCCGAAAAGGCTTGAAATAAGGAGTCCATTCCTGTAACATCCAAGAGCTTTTTATATCAACATGCCTGTTTTCAGGTTAAAATACCACCACAAAATTAATGGGTAACGACACAATTCAAGTTGAAGGAATCGTCATAAATTGTTTGCCTAGCACAACATTTGAAGTGAAAATTGATGACCCTGACTACCCATCGGATCATACAATAAGAGCTCATCTCTCGGGGAAAATGCGCAAAAACTACATTCGCATACTCCCAGGAGATCGTGTAACAGTTGAGCTTACCCCGTACGATCTCACAAAAGGAAGAATCACCTTCCGGCACAAATCCTAACAGACGCCGAAAGGCGTCAAGTACTATAAATCGTTTCTGCGACAGCAAAAACTCCATCCTAAAGCCTAACGCCTAATAACCTAAAGCCTAAAATGAAAGTACGAACATCAGTAAAGAAAATGTGTGACAAATGCAGAGTTATCAAGCGAAAAGGTGTAACTAGGATTATATGTGAAAATCCAAAGCATAAACAACGTCAAGGATAATTCAATAACCAACTTAAACAATGGCCCGAATTTGCGGTGTAAACCTCCCCAAAGACAAAAGAATTGAAGTAGCACTCACCTACATCCACGGTATAGGCAGAAGTTTAAGCAATGCGATTTTAGATGAATTAAATATTCAGAAAGATACAAAAGTCCACGAGCTTTCAGAAGAAAATATCGCCAAATTAAGAAGTAAAATCGACAAACTAGCAACCGAAGGAGACTTGCGCAGAAAAATCAGCCTGGACATTAAACGACTCCAAGACGTCGGCTCATACCGAGGCTACCGACACAGAAGAAAATTGCCCGTAAGAGGCCAAAAGACGAAAACCAACGCAAGAACCAAAAGAGGTAAGAAAGTAACAATGGGAAGCGGCAAAAGAAAAGAACAGAAGAAGTAGCAGCACATACTTACAAATAACCGTTTTGCGACAGCAAAACACCACACTCTACATTCCACATTCCACATTCTACATTCTACACTCCTAAACCATGGCAACGACAACAAAAAAACGACGCAGCATAACAAAAGGAAAAGCTTACATTAACGCAAGCTACAACAATACAATCGTAACGATAACAGACCCCAGCGGTAACACGATAGCATGGGGCAGTGCCGGAGCGAGCGGATTTAAGGGAACAAAGAAAGCAACTCCATATGCCGCACAAGTCGCAACAGAGAGCGCAGTAGAGAAAGCCAAACTTTTCGGACTAGAGAAAGTCGATGTTTACATAAAAGGAGTCGGAACAGGTCGAGAACAAGCGCTGAGAGCTTTAATCGCAAACGGCCTCGACATCGAATCTATCAACGACAGAACACCAATTCCACACAACGGATGTCGCCGCCCACGCCCACGTAAAGTCTAGCCCCATATTATCAACCGTTTCGCGCCAGCGAAACTCCAACTCTACGGCCTACGGCCTTCAAACTACTAACTACAAGCTCATGTCCCGATACACAGGATCAAAATGCAAACTATGCAGACGCGAAGGAGAAAAATTATTTCTCAAAGGTGCACGCTGCGAAGGACAAAAATGCGCAATTACCAGAAGAAACTACGCACCAGGACAACTTGGCAAAAATAAATTTGGCAAACAAACCGAATACGCAAGACATTTGAGAGCAAAGCAGAAAGCACGCCGCATATACGGCATAGTCGAAAAACAATTTAGAAAATACTACAAACAAGCTGATAAAAGCCCTGAAACAACAGGAGTCGCACTATTAAAACTACTGGAAACACGCTTAGACAACGCAATTTACAGAGCAGGATTCGCAGACTCACGAGAGCAAGCAAAGCAAATTGTCAGTCACGGCCTTATCAAACTAAACGGCAAAAGAGTCGACATACCATCAATTCACGTGAAGACCGGAGACACTTTTGAAGTAAGAGAAAAAAGCAAAGGAAGCTCATTATTCGAAGAGGTTAAGAAGAACAAGAAATTCAGAAGCCCAAAATGGTTGAAAATCGATTTGGGCAACCTGCAAGGCGAAGTAATTGGATTACCAGAAAAAGACGACGCAGAATCCAACATAGACACGCAATTAGTCGTCGAATATTATTCAAAATAAAAATTCGTATATAAAGTCTCTTACAATTCCCTAACCCATCTTCTTACACATGCATATCATACAAGAAGAAATTGGACTCCCAAAAATCACCGTCGACAAACAAGGTGACTTTCACGCAATAATAACCATAAGTCCACTGCCCTCGGGTTACGGCATGACTTTGGGTAATGCACTACGGAGAGTCCTGTTATCATCACTGCCCGGAGCCGCTGTTTCAGGCATAAAAATCAAAGGAATTTCCCATGAGTACACAACGATAAAAGGAGTGAAGGAAAGTGTTTTGGATATTATTCTGAACCTGAAGCAACTCAATTTCAACAAGGAAACGAAGGAGCCATCGACGATAACTTTAAGCGCCAATAAAGCAGGTGTTGTTAAAGCAAAAGCGATCAAAACCTCAAGCGATGTGGAGATTTTGAACAAAGATTTGTATATCACGACCTTGGACAAGGGTGGCAAAATAGATATGGAAATCTTTGTAGAAAAAGGAGTTGGTTACACGCCTTCTACTTTGGACAAAAAAGAAGGACAGGATGCCGAGCTTATCGAAGTTGATCGCGTGTTCACACCGATTCAGAAGATTAAATACGACGTTGAGGCAACTCGTGTGGGTAAAATGACAAACCTAGACAAGTTGGTAATGAACGTTGTAACAAACGGTTCTATCGAACCTGAAGACGCAGTTAAATTCGCAGCAAATGTATTGGAATCTTATTTCAGTATTTTTGACAAATCAGAAGCACCCGTAGAAGCAGAATTCCTAAGTGATTTTGATCAAATTGCACAGAAAACTGCTGAAGAAGATGCCAAAAAACCAACTCAAGAGATGTACACACCGATTGAGATTTTGGGACTCTCCCCAAGAACCTTAAACTCCCTCATAAACGGTGGAATCGGATCAATAGAGCAACTTACAAAATGTACCGAGTCCAAGCTAAGCAATCTAAGAGGATTTGGTAAAAAAGCACTGACTGAAGTTGCAGATGCACTCGCAGAAAGAGATTTAGCACTTGCAGAAGAAGAGTAGATCATATAAATTCTAACACCCTAAGGCCTAAGGCCTAGCGCCTAAAGCCTAACACCCTAACGCCTAAACCATGCGCCATCAGAAGAAAAGAAGACTAACAATGCCAAAAAACAGAAGAACAGCACTTCTGAGGGGACTGGCCGAATCTTTAATACTGCACGAACAGATCAAAACCACGTCAGCACGAGCAAAAGCTTTAAAAAGCTTCGTAGACCAACTAATAAATCACGCAAAAAAAGAAGATAAATTAAGCGCAATCAGAACAGCAAACCAGCATCTGCGCGACAAGAACGCCGCGAAGAAGCTAATCGAAGTAATAGGACCTAGGTATGCAGACAGGCAATCCGGTTACACCAAATCAGTAAGAGCTGGCATGCGAGCCGGCGACAGCGCACCAATGACAATAATCAAACTGACATGACCTTTAAAACATTTTCACCAAAACTAGCAGATATCGATAAGCAAAGAAAATGGTACTTGGTTGACGCCGAAGACAAAACTCTAGGGAAACTCGCAACAGAAATTGCCGTGATACTAAGAGGGAAAAACAAACCTATCTTCTCTCCACATATCGACTGCGGAGACCACGTCGTAGTCATCAATGCAGACAAAATCACACTCTCAGGCCAAAAATGGGACCAGAAAGAGTACATCAGGCACAGTGGATTCCCAGGAGGATTAAAAAGGGAAACTGCACGAGAAGTTTTGACCAAAAAACCAGGAAAATTACTAACACAAGCTGTAAGAGGCATGATCCCGCGAAACAGATTACGAACACATATAATGTCTAAGTTAAAGGTTTACGCAGGAGCCGAGCACAAGCACACCGCACAAAACCCTGAAAAAATCGACATATAACCACCCCTAAAGCCTAAACGCCTATGCCCAAAGAAGAAACAACCAAGGAATCGCCAATCAAACTAACAGGTAAATACCACTATGCATGCGGCAAAAGAAAAACCGCAACTGCACGTGTACGACTTTATAAAGGGACAGGCAAAATAGTCATCAACAAGCAAGACGCAAAACAGTACCTAAAAGTACAAGATTTGATCGGTATCATGACAGCACCACTCAAACTGGTCAAAAAAGCAAAGGAATTCGACATATCCGCAAAAGTTGTCGGTGGAGGCCAGGCAGGACAAGCCGAGGCAATCCGTCACGGCATCGCAAAAGCCCTTCTTGAATATGACCCAGAATTAAGAACTCCTCTAAAGAAAGCCGGATACATAACCCGCGACTCACGAACCAAAGAAAGAAAGAAATACGGACTCAAAAAAGCAAGAAGAGCACCGCAATGGTCTAAGAGATAAGCACCATCCTACTCCTGCTTCCTCACAAGCGTTTTTTACTATAAAATAAATTCGATTCAAATCTCCTAGTCTCCCAGTCTCCATGTCTCCAAGTCTAAAATTCAATGTTCTCACAATCTTCCCCGATTTCATCAACAAAAACCCCTATTTCAAACACTCAATAATAGGACGTGCCGTCGAACAAGGAATAATTAAGGTAAAAGCTCACGACATCCGCAAATACTCAAAAAACAAACATAAAAAAGTCGACGATATCCCTTACGGAGGAGGCGCAGGAATGGTTATGACATGCCAACCCCTATTTGATGCTATAAAAGCCGTTAAAAAGCAAAATAAAGGCCCTGTTGTCTTCATGACGCCTCAGGGCAAGCGACTTACCCACACCCGCACCAGAAAACTCGCAAAAAATGCCGAAATGATCATTCTCTGCGGACGATACGAAGGAATCGATCAACGAATCCGCGATGAATTGGTAGATGAAGAGATTTCAATCGGCGATTACGTCCTGACAGGAGGCGAACTCCCTGCCATGGTACTCATTGACGCCATCACAAGACAACTCCCCGGGTCACTCCACGATGATGATTCAGCACTGGAAGACTCTTTTTCACGACGCCTAGGCGGCAAAAAGGAATATCCACACTATACAAGGCCTGCAAAATTCCAAGGATTGGAAGTCCCGAAAACACTCCTCAGCGGAAACCACGCCGAGATCGAGAAATGGAGGAAAAAACACCTCAAAACGTAAATCTCAACGAACACCCTCTATAAATAACCATTCCGCAAGGCGGAATACCATCAACTGCCATCTGCCATCTGCAATCTGCAAGCTACTATCAACCGTTTTGCCGAAGACAAAACACCATCACTAGGTACTAGGGACTAAGTACTAGGGACTAACAACCACATCCACCGCCGTACGAATCACACGAATCCAGGTGCGAACCGACAGATTTTCACCCAATCTTTCAACAAATTCATTGTGATCCAGCCCTTTTAACTCAAAAATCAAATATATCTGCTGCCAAAAATATTCCACAACGTCATCCATCGCTCTTTTACGACTCCGATCCGCCGTAACCCTCGTAGGCCTACTCTTAACATAAACCGGCAAATCCATAGATAAAAAATTTTCAACTCTATCCATTAAGTCCTCAATATCCTTTCGATCCATCTCAAACTCCTCCTCAATCGCATCCATAACGGAAGTCCGATGATCTCCACCATCTGTAAGACTTTGAGATAAAAACTGTCTAATCCGCTGTTCCATATGGAGTTTTGCTACCGCAAAACGATTTATAATACCCGGCGCCTTCGCGTCGCTACGGCGTTATGGTATATTATCATAGTACAAAACCCACCTGGAGGCCAGTAACCATACATTCGGACCCCGGCATTCCAAATTTCACATCCGAAATCCGACATTCGACATTCCATATTCCACATTCGACATTCCACATTCGACATTCCACATTCGATATTCCATATTCGAAACCCAATGCACCGCAAAACACAAACACAGCTCCTAAAACTCTTTGAGACCAGCCTAAAAGGCCTCAAATCAGCAGACATCAAGAAACGCCAAAAGAAATACGGCCGAAATCGACTCAAAGTCAAAAAAAGAAAACCGCTAATCATACAATTCTTCGAGGAATTCAAGGATTTGATGGTCATCATCCTGGTCATTGCCGCCGTTTTAGCCGGCATTGCAGGCGAAAGAGTCGACGCATCAGTAATTTTGTTCATCGTCATTCTCAATGCTCTTATTGGTTTTGTTCAAAAATTTAAAGCGGAAAAGGCTCTCGAGGCACTCAAAAACATGATTCAGCCTCACGCAAAAGTAATCCGCGACGGAATCGAAAAAATCATAGACGCCCGCGACCTAGTACCAGGAGATATTTTAATAATAGAAGAAGGAGACCAAGTAAGCGCAGATGCTAGATTGATAGACATTGTTGACCTGGAAGCAAACGAATCCCCTCTCACAGGCGAATCTGTTCCTGTCAAAAAAATAACCGAGGCAATCGACAAAAAACACATCAACCTCGACGAACACGAGAATATTGTTTTCATGGGCACAACGATCACAAAAGGTCACGGTCGTGCAATCGTCATAAGAACAGGAATGGAAACGATGTTCGGCAAGATCGCACACCTAACAACGACAACAAAGAAAGACAAAAGCCCACTCGAAAAAGAATTGCTAAAAATAGGCGTATTCGTCGGAAAAATCACGCTCATAATCTCTACGCTACTCCTGTTAGCAGGCGTTTTCATCCAGGGGAAAGATTTCATCGAAACATTGCTTTTTGCGACGTCAGTCGCGGTAGCAGCCGTACCGGAAGGCTTACCGGCAACAATAACGATCGCCCTTGCCCTCGGCGTACAACGTCTCGCAAAGAAAAACTCGATCGTGAAACAGCTCTCATCAGTCGAAACGCTCGGCTCAACAACCGTTATTTGCACCGATAAAACCGGCACGCTCACAAAGAACGAAATGACTGTGAAAGAGATTTTTATGCCGCAGTACAACATCCAAGTCCACGGAGTCGGATACAGGCCGAAAGGCGCACTACACATCGTCGGGACCAATGTAAAGATCTCACTGGCCCCGCAACCGGACAACAACGATGATGAATTTGAAGATCACAACTTAAACTCCCTCGCCAAAACGAATCAAGAATTATCAAACGCACTCGAACTTTTGAGCGAAACCGCCGCACTATGCAACAATTCAAAACTTGTTGAAGAAGATGATAAATACAAAATCCTAGGAGATCCAACCGAAGGCGCATTGCTCACAGCCAGCAAAAAAATGGGCTTTAAAATAGAAAAATTAAACAGATGCTGGAAGAAAGAACTCGAAATCCCTTTCACCTCCGAAAGAAAAATGATGAGCACAATTTGCTCAAACAAATACGGCAAAACCGCCAGAGTTTTTACCAAAGGCGCAACAAAAGAAGTCCTAAAAGACTGCACCCACATATTAATCCGCGGCCAAATCGAAGAACTCACACCTAAGCTCAAAAAAGAGATAACCAAAAACAACAAACGCATGGCCGAAGGCGCTCTCCGCGTCCTCGCTTTCGCATATAAAGATATCCCAAAAGAAAAAACCTACAGACGCAAAGGCGCAGAAGAAAAACTCGTATTCATAGGCCTAATGGGCATGATCGACCCACCACGCCCTGAAGTTAAGGAAGCTGTAAAACTCACCCACCAAGCCGGAATAAAAACCTACGTAATCACCGGAGATTACGGAGTAACCGCAAAAGCAATAGCCCACCAAGTCGGCATCGTCAAAGGCAAAAAACCTCGCATAGTAACAGGAGCAGAATTAGAAAAACTTTCCGAACCCAGACTTTCCAAAATCATCAAAGACAACGAAGAAATAATCTTCTCCCGCGTCAGCCCCGAACACAAACTCAAGATCGTCGCAGTCCTCAAAAAACACGGTGAAATCGTCGCAATGACAGGCGATGGCGTAAACGACGCACCGGCACTAAAACGTGCAGATATCGGCGTCGCAATGGGCATCGCAGGCACCGACGTAAGCAAGGAAGCCGCCAACATGGTACTAGCAGACGACAGCTACGGAACGATCGTAACCGCAATCGAAGAAGGCCGGAAAATCTACCAAAACTTACGCAAATTTATCTTCTATATTTTCTCATGTAACATCGGTGAGCTTGTGACAGTTTTTGCAGCAATCTTATGCAAGTTGCCCGCACCACTGACCGCGATTCTGATTCTATGTGTCGACCTCGGAACCGATGTACTCCCTGCGTTAGCACTAGGCATCGATGGAGAAGATCCTGACACCATGAAAAAACCGCCTCGCGACCCAAAAGAACGCATTCTAAAACGAGAGTTTATCGGCCATTTCGTATACCTCGGCATTGTAATAGGCGCATTGGTAACAGGTTATTTTTACTTCATTTTGAAGAGCGGTGAGGATATGTACCTAAAAGCTTCAACCTCCGCATTCGCACTTCTCGTGTTCATTCAAATGTGGAACGCAATCAACTCACGCAGCCTCAGATTTTCCATATTCAAAATAGGATTTTTCAAAAACCTTTACCTCCTCGGCGCAATCGCAATTTCCATACTCACAGTCCTCGCGATGGTCGAAATTCCATTTATCCAAAACTTCCTCGGCACCACTCACCTAACCGCAAGAGAATGGTTCATGATCATCGCATTATCATCGAGCGTGTTCGTGCTGGAAGAAATACGAAAACTGGTATTCAAACTCAGGACATCGTAAAGCGAAATACTATGCACCACTAATAAAACATGCCTAAATACATCCGTATCAAAGTCCTCCCCAAAAGCCCAAAAACCGAAATCATCGACACCCTCGACGACGGAACGATCAAAATCCGCATCGCAGCCCCACCAGAGAAAGGCAAAGCCAACCGCGAACTACTTAAATTCCTCTCAAAACATTACAAAGTCGACAAGGAATCGATCACCATCGTCAGCGGAAAATCCGATCCATTAAAACTCATCAAAATTGAAGAAAAAGCATCATAAAAACAGATCCAAACTGCAAACTGCAAGTTGCAAGTTGCAAGCTAAAAAACACCATAAAAATAAACGTTTTGCCAAAGGCAAAACACCACAACTGCAAACTGCAAGTTGCAAGTTGCAAGCTAAAAAACATCTCGGCCAAAACTTTCTCATAAACTCCAGCACCCTCGCGAAAATCATTAAAGCCGCAGATATTTTACCAAGAGATAACATAATCGAAATCGGTCCCGGAACCGGAATTTTAACAGAAGCTCTCGCTACAAAAGCCAATCAAATCACAGCTTTGGAACTCGACCCAGATCTAATCCCAAAGCTAAAAGAAAAATTTGCCTCAAATCCTCGCGTAGAAATCCGCAAACAAGATGCTCTCACTTTCAATCCATCAATGGAACCCTACAAACTCGTCGCAAACATCCCCTACTACATCACCTCCCCCATCCTCAACCACTTCCTCCGCAAACAGCCGCAAAAGCGCAGACCAACCAGCATGACCCTCCTCGTTCAACACGAAGTCGCCAAAAAAATCTGCGCCAAACCAGGCGACTTATCAGTCCTCGCTCTCGAAGTCCAAATTTTCGGCACCCCAAAAATCATCGCAAAAGTCCCCCCTTCACACTTCCGCCCCTCCCCAAAAGTCAACTCCGCAATCCTACAAATCGACCTTTTCCCCAAGCCCCTGATCCAAGACCAAGACCTCGAAAAATTCATCACGACAATCCATAAAGGCTTCGCCCACAAACGCAAAAAACTCAGCAAAAACCTCGGCATGGAAATCCCAGCCCTCCCCGAAAACATCCGCGCCCAAGAACTTAGCATAGAAGACTGGACAAACCTACTAAAAAAGGTATGATCATGCCCCATGGAAAAACCTTTACTACATCGCGTAGAGAAAAAATTGCGTTTTGCTTTGCGAAGGCTCTTGCCACCAGGCATAGATTATTTAGGACTATCATACAGGCCTAAACCAATCGAAGTCCGCCCCGGAGATGAGATCAAATTAGGTGCCATGAGAATAGCAATCGAAGAACTTGCAAATCAATTAGGCTTGTTCACCTCATGCAAAATCCAGGCTCTACTTAGAATACCAGGACACGCCCCATTCGGAGCAGCATCTCTCATGGAAATCGCAGAAGATGTTGAGCGAAGAGTCGACAAACTCCTAAAAAACATAGCATGACACCCGAAGCACCCCCAACAGACACCGACGACACAGAAGGCGAATTCATTAAGTTGCAACGCCCAAGCCCACGCCTGGTGCCGCCAAGACCTTCATTAGCAGAAATATTCGCCAGAAACCAACCTCTGCAGCAAATAGAAAGACGCTATCAACATTATTTAGGAACTGTAGACACCACCGAATACGAAGAAGGAACCGACTCAGAAGCACGCATAATACGAGCAGCCTGGGTTCTAACAGGAGTAATAATCGCCCCGGAAGAAACAGATTTAGCCCGAACAATACTCACAACTTCAATCCACAGAATCCCTACCAACCACAAACCAACAACACTAACAAGGCTAATAGAAGTTTGCATACTCAAAGCAACAATCGTAATAGGCGAAGACAAAGACCCTCTACCTACACAAGTTTTGGCAGCACTCCTCGACGTACCAATGGATGCACTAATAAACCCATTTCCCGGCACACCTCAAGCACTACGAGTACAACAAAGAATCGCAGAAGTTTTCAGCATCAGAATCGAGACGCCACCGGCCGCTTAAAGAACTTTCTCTAAATCCTTTTGCATCACAACCGCCGCCGCCCTCGCCGCATCCGCATAGTTCTCCGGACCGAACTTATCATCTTTTTCATAAGCAAAAATAATCCCACGACTCGAATTCACAACAGCACCAAGGGAGTCTTCATTGAAACAAGGCTTCACGTCAGCCGCACCACCTCCCTGAGCACCATAACCCGGCACCAAGAAGATCGCTTTTGGCATCATTTTTCGCAAAACAGCAGCCTGCTCCGGATAAGTCGCCCCCACCACAGCCCCAACCGAAGAATAACCGCTTTCTCCCACCAAATCTGCCCCCCAAGAATCAACATAATGAGCCATCAATTCATAAGCTTTCATCTTCTTCTCATCCTTACCGGTAAGCTCACAATCCTGCAGATCACCAGAAGAAGGATTTGAAGTTTTTACCAAAATAAAGATCCCCTTATCATGCTCCGAGCAAGCCTCCACAAAAGGTTTAATCCCATCCCAACCAAGATAAGCATTCACAGTAAGCGCATCAGCATCAAGCCCAGGAACCTTAGCTCCAAAAAGCTCAACCTCGGAGAGCATCGCCCCAGCATATCCCGCCGCAGTCGATCCAATATCATTCCTCTTCGCATCCGCGATCACAAGTAGCCCCTTTTCCTGCGCATATTTGCAAGTTTCCTCAAAAGCCCACATCCCCGCAAAACCATACTGCTCATAAAACGCAATCTGAGGCTTAACCGCGGGCACAAGATCAACAACCGCATCAATAATCCCTTTATTAAACTCAACAATACATTCCGCAGCCGCAGCCTTAGTGTGTTCTTTCTCCTTAGTTATCTTAGTAATAATGTGACCTGGAATCTGATCAAGCCGAGGATCTAGCCCGACACAAATCGGATTACCTTTCTTTTTGATAGCTGCGATGAGCTTGTCTGCAAAATTCATGGTGATTTTAGGTTAAAGCGTACATTACAAAACCACAAAATAGCCGATTTGTCACGAAAATCCCCGGGGAAAAACGTGACAAAACAGGAGTAATATTGCGAAATCATGCAAGACCTACACACGCAACCCACTACATAACTGCTACTATAAACGTTTCGCCAACAGGCGAGACACCACTCACTCTCAACTCTAATCTCTCAACTCACAGCCTCCCACCACCCCGCAGGATCCTCCTTAAACTTATGAATCGAAGCAGCCTGCTCAGCAGTAATATCTCCCCTCTCCTCTGCAAGCCCAATCAAATCCGTAAAACCGGTAAGAGTCGTAAGCGCAAGTCCAGCTTCCTCAAAAGCCACCTTCGACTTCCCCATCTCCCAAGTCACAATCGCGAGAACATCCGTAACCTCACATCCACCTTCTTCCTGTACAGCCTCAGCCGCCTTCACACTACTTCCCCCAGTCGAAATCAAATCCTCAATAATCACAACCTTACTTCCCGCCTTAAGATCACCCTCGATCTGCTTCCCAGCACCATGCTCTTTTTTCTTAGGACGAATATAAATCATCGGCTTCCCCAATTCCTGAGCCAAAAAAGCCGCCCAAGGAATCGCCGCAGTAGCTGTCCCACCAATACAATCAAAATCTTTTCCAGCCAAAAGCTCCTTAAAAGCATCAACAACCAGCTGACGCTCATCAACATGCGAAATCATCATCCGATTATCACAATAAACAGGCGACTTGATCCCCGAAACCCACTGAAAGGGCGGATCCATACTAACTTTCACAGCTCCGATGCCTAGAAGTGCACCAGCAACCTCACGAGATACGTTTTCCATTTTTAGATTTGGTTAAATTTTGCGAGAGGATTATGCCACAGAACCAAGCGATCGCCAAAAATGCTATTTAAGGACCCCACCTAAACCCAAGATCCTCTGGAGGAGAAAACACGATGCCTCTATAATCACGACATATATGAGGGAGAGCTTCACCCAAAGGATACAGACGTACCCCATGACTACCAGTACACACCATCAAACTAGAATCATCTCTAGTCACCGTCACTCCTAAAGTCCTCCCATCTGTTGACTCGAGCAAGCCAGCTACAGCTACATCTACACCTTCTACTTCTGGTATTTCCGACTCCTCAACATCAATTCGTGAACCGACTTTTTCAACCATGATTATTTGAATTAAAGGATTGGACCGCATTATGCCACAACTTACAGTCAAAACGCTACAAAAACACCACACTACACACTGCAAGTTGAAAACTCCAACCTCTAAACAATCTTCATCCCAACATTATCCCGATGCCACTCCGCCAATCCTTCAATCTTCCTCGCCATTTCACCGCTCATCACAGGCCCTTTCTTACAAACCGGCACTCCAAGCCCGTCAACACAACAATTCCCACAAACACCTGACCCACATTTCATATATCTTTCAATCGAAACCTCAATCGGAACCCCAGCCTTCTCACAAATCCCCATCGCAGCTTTCATCATAATCTCCGGCCCACAAGTCATCACCATATCGAGATCTCCAATCATCTCCTCTAGCAAAGCCGTATTATATCCCTTCTCCCCAACCGACCCATCATCCGTCGCAACATGCAAATTCGCAACCTCAGGAATCCTATCCAAATACAGAAGCAAATCCTCATTTCGAGCCCCAACAATAAACTCAACCGTGCACCCCTTAGCCTTAGCTGCATGCGCCAAATAATAAAGAGGCGCCGCCCCATACCCCCCAGCCAAAAGCGCAATATGTTTATTCTCCGGCACTGTATATCCATTTCCATAAGGCCCTCTTACGCCAAGCTTATCCCCAACCCCAAACTCTGCATGTAATTTTTCTGTAAAATCTCCAACAGCCGCAATCGAAAGCCAAAACTCCTCCTTATCGCAGTAAGCAACAGAAAAAGGCTTCTCATTCACCCGCGGCATCCACAAATTCACAAACTGTCCTGGCACCGCACCCAAATCATGCTTAAAAACATAAGTCTTAACCGTAGGATTCTCATCCCGCACTTCTGCGATCTTCAGTACTTTTGGTATATCGTTTTTCATAATTTTTAGATTTTACACCTTACTATCTCGCGCGAAGCGCTCCATCAATCTGCTCCTTGCTCTTTGCTCCTTGCTGTCTATTTATTAGCTTTTCCGATGATTTCGGTAAGATCAGTGATTCCTTCTTGTTCCATCCACTCAATCACTTCTTTCATCGCTTCATCAAAAATTTCAACACCACGATAATAAACACCAGCACCAATCCCAACCAAACTCGCACCGGCCATCATCATTTCAATCACATCTCGGCCACAGGTCACACCTCCCATCCCAATAACAGGTATATCAACCGCACTACAAACATCCCAGACACGCTTCACAGCAAGCGGCTTTATCCCAGGCCCACTCACACCACCAACTTTATTCGCCAAAATCGGCTCAGCCGTATCAATATCAATCACCATTCCAGGCCCAAAAGTGTTCACCGCGCAGAGAGCGTCCGCACCCTCTTTCTCACAAGCCGCCGCAATCTCCCCAATATTCGCAACATTCGGCGAGAGTTTGATTGCAACCGGAATATCACCCGTCACAGCCTTCACAACTCGCGTAACTTCAGCCGAATCCCCGACAACACAAGCAAAAGGCCGCCCAAACTCATCCTCAACATTCGGACAACTTATATTAACCTCAATAATATCAGGCTTAATCTCAACCATCTTCGCAGCAATCTCCTCAAAATCCGCGATCTTCCCCGCCACAATATTCCCTATCAACGGAACCCGATCTTCCCAAGCAAGATACTTCCCAAGTTCTTCACGCGCCTTCTCAATTCCACCATCAGGAAGCCCCACCGCATTGATATAAAAATGCTCCGTCCCCATCATCGTCGGATTCGGATGACCCTCATGCCGCTCAAGCCAAACAGACTTCGAAGTCACACCCCCAGCCCCATTCTCCGCAACATTCTTCAAAGAGTCCCCTATTACCCCCAAAATCCCTGAGGCGAGAACCGTTGGGTTCGGAAATTTGACGCCGCAGAAGGTTATGGATGTGTTCATAGGAGGCTGTTTTTGATCGTGAGAACTTTAATTGAAAAGTTGACAGAAGTCAAAGGGGTTGACAGGAGACGTAAATTGCCTAGAATAACACCCTATATGGCAAAGGACTTTACGAAACCTAATGAGGAATTTAACTACATAGTTTATCCCCAACTACAGCTGCCTAAAATGGAACAAACACTACACCTACAGCCCGTCGAATTCTCACCAGCAGCAATCAAGCTCCTGGAAGCTCTTCATTGTCCAACAACTTATGATTTAAGAGACACTCACACAGACATTACGGTCCTTTTTAGTCTAAGAGATGTAGAGGCAACAGATCCACACATCACCGAATTAGCAAGAAATTTTTTAGACAACGACGACAAACAAGCCGGAGAAGAATTAGGCAACATCATGCAACATGCCCCAGACGCCACAACAAGACAGCAAGCCGAAAAAATCTTTTTACAAGAATGGCTTGATCGATTTTTACAAATAGCAAATGAACTAGAAGGTATAGGAAAACGCCTCGAAGATTCAAGCAATGAAGACTTGGACGAAGAGACAACTAAATTATTAGAAATAATAGGAACGAAATTCCCGCTCATAGATAAACTCTTCTCCAGAAAACTAGATACTTTTCTCAAAAAATCAGAAGTTATCAGTCGACTTGTACACTTAATAGTACATGATCTCCGAGGAAAATATGTAACAAGCTTAGGAGGTAAAATACATCGTGCAGCTAGAACACATACAACAGCCCCATTAAAAGCTTTTTTCAAACAACTCAAAGCCTCAAAAAACACATTAGAAACATGCCAAACCTTAATAGGAACCAGGAACGAGAGAAGACCATTAGAAACTACCGATATCAACGAAATAGCAGAAGCAACTGCTTCACGCTACGGCTACACCGTCGAAATCACCAATAATCCCACACCACAAGAAGGCGTCATAAAGATCTGTATAGACCCAGAGGCAATCCAAGCACTAGGAGAAACTGACATCACAACAATTCAATACATTCTCCAGCAAACACTAAAAAACACCTGTCGCCTACAGTACATTAAAGAAAAATATGAGCCGAGTAATAAAGCAAAGATAATAAGTGGAGAAATCAAAGACTGGAGCGAATCCTCACCAGAATTCGCAAAAACATCAATAGTTATCACCCTCGGACTAATCGAAGACGGACAAAGAGCAAAACTAGAAATAGCAGATGCCGCAGTTAGCTTTGATCACAGCAAACTACTCGAAGTCTTAGCAGAAGAAATCCGATCATTTAAAATACAAGAAAGATGCCCTCGTGAGCTCACTCCAGTTGAACGAATGATCGTTGATGCAGAAGGAACAAATCACGTCCCTCCTATCACGCTGCAAAACCAGCTCATGGCTCGAGGAAAAACTCTCACAGAACAAACAGGTGGGACAGGCTTAGGTTTATCCAGTGCATCAACAATGGCAATATTCAATGGAGGATACTTAACCGTTGGAAGAAACAACACAACTCAAGGAGCAATTATGTCCATCAGTTTCCCACTTCCTAGAACAAACATAGACGGAGAGACCGAAAGAACAAGTCGGATAGAAGACTTCAATCGTATGGCAGAAAGAATCATGCATATGTCAGAAACAGGAGAAACACTAGAAGCATACCCAGACACTTCCCCAAGCGCAATTTTATACGACGAAGATGGAGACAAACTGATCATGCTACATCCATCACAAGGCCACATCAAAGCACATCAAGCAATAACTCATAGCCAAGCGATAGCCGCAGCTTAAACAGCCCTCCCCACCATCCTCTCCTCCACACTCCCACCCCGCATCACAACCTCTCCCCCCACCACTGTAACAACCGGCCACCCCATCAATTTCCATCCATCATAAGGCGACCATCCACACTTCGAATGGTATCCTTTTTCACCAACAACCTCCTCCCGCCCCATATCAACAACCGTCAAATCCGCATCAAAATTTTCACGCACAAAACCCTTATCCCGAAGCCCAAAAATCTCCACCGGCTTCTCACACAAAACCTCACAACACCGCTCCAACGTAAGCTCACCATTATTAACCGCATTAAGCATCAACGGCAACAACGTCTCCAACCCCGGCACACCTGAAGGCGCCTCGCCATAAGGCCTTTCTTTTTCCGCCAAAGTATGCGGCGCATGATCCGTAATCACATTATCAATCACACCTTCCTTCAAAGCATCCCAAACCACATCCTTATCCCCAACTTCTCGCAAAGGAGGATTTATCTGCACAAGCGTACCCCTCTCCGAATAAGCATCTGTAGTCAGAAACAAATGATGTGTCGCCGCCTCAGCAGTCACATTTTCTCCATGAAATTTCCGCAAAGACTCAACCTCCTTGGCTGTACTGATATGTGCAATATGCAACTTAGTTTCGTGTTTTTTTGCTAAATGTAAAGCTTTTTTAACAGCCAAATAAGCCGACTGCTCATCCCGAATCAACGAATGAACTGAAGGATCCGTCTGATCTGCAAACTCCTGCATCCGATTCTCGATTCGATCCTGGTCTTCAGCATGCACAACAAGAGTTTTATCAGTACAAATCTCAAAAACTTTCTCCATCGCCTCCTCAGCAGCCGCCCCGCTACCAGTACTTGCCGCCATAAAAAGTTTCACAGCAACAGCACGCTCAGCCTTCTTAATATCCCGAAAATTCTCCCCAGTCGCCGCAATATAAAACCCATAATTACAAACCATCCGCCCCTCAGCAAGATCATACTTAGCCTCAAGCCGTTCAATCGAATCCGTCATCGGCGAATTATTCGGCATATCAAGAACCGTCGTCACACCACCCCGAGCAGCAGCTTTCGAACCTGTTATAAAATCCTCCTTCTCCTCCCCACCAGGCTCCCGAAGATGCACATGCGTGTCGATCACACCCGGAAGGATGAATTGATCCTCACAATCGATTACCTCCATGTCGTCAGTGATCGTAATATCCTCCGCGACCTTAACGATTTTGCCGTTTTCACAAAGAACATCCGCTCGCTTCTTGCCTTGCGAACTCACGATTGTACCGTTTCTGAGGAGTAGTTTTTTCATCACTCAAATTATATCACAGAAAGTTCCTACGGTTATTGCATAAACCACTTCCATGCTAGCATTATTCTCCTAACTTCTAACAAAGCAAAATCATGGAACAACCAAGACCACGAACTTCACCAGAGCAAATCGCACAGATGGATCACAAAACATTACTAGCCTTCCTAGGAGGTCACAACAAAGTAACGCCTTCAGGCGGGATACTCGAAGCCGACGATTATGACCCTCCCATATCCCCTGACCTAATACAAGCTTGCATAGATAGATTGTTAGAATTAAAACAAACATCCAGTTTAGCCGATTTAGTAAGTGCCATAGGCGAACATGAATTTACAGAAGAATTAAAAGACGGCATTCTACAAGCTAGCAACAACGATCCTGCTGTAATTTCAGTATTCCTTCGAAACTTAATATTAACCTTGCGACTTTTCTCCCCAGAAGAAATAAGCCAATTCTTAAACAGACCTGATGTCTCCTTAGATCAAAGATTCGCTGCACTCACATGGCTGGCATACACTCGTGAGGCCTCAATAGGGTTATTCACCGACATCCAAGGAGGTGGGAACCATGGGAAATACAAAACAGTCATAGATGTCGAAACAGGAACAGCTACAATTCTATTCATTCGTAAAGACAACGAACTCCAAGAACAAGAACCAGAACCAATTCCATTGCCTGAAGACCTACAATTAGAACTTGTCAAAGATGAATTAAGAGCACAAAGAAACCAGTTACTGCAATCAGGAACCAGAGCAGCACTTTACAATGCCGGAAGTAGAATTCAAGAAAAAGACGAACGCGATACACGAGTAGCGCCATATCTCGAAAAACTAGCAGAGGTACATCGATTACTTCAAAGATTTCACGCATCACCTGCTGAAGAAGAGCCCCGTAACTAAATTTCTCACTCCCCACACAACAACCTCACAGGATCCGCGACTCTCAACGCAGCCCTATTTCTCGCTTCACGCAAATCGTCAAGACCAGCATCCGTAATCAAGCCCGCATCACGCATCCCCTCAGGAGTCACCGCATGCTCCAACCATCGCAACAAGGACTGCCCAAGCAAACTATCCTGCGGAACTTGCCATTCTAGATCACTCCCATTTCCTGAACCTGATTCCATAAAACAAAAGGTTAAAACATTACCATTTCACATCAAAACCCAAGCCTTGTCACGTTTTTCCCCGGGGATTTTCGTGACAATTCACACAAATTGTTGCAAAACCTTATCTCGCGCAACCTCAAGCACTCCTTTAAGTTCAAACCATTTAGCAGCAGGATCATCGACAAGAGTACCAGGACGACCACTATCCAATCTCCGAATCGCTTCCGCACAACAAAGACAAACTTCCAAAGGATCATCACTTTGTTCAAAAACAAGCGCACCATTTAAAAGCCCAACCACCGTTGATTCCACACCATGACGCCATGCTCGATCACGCCTCCGTTCAGCAAGATACCGAGTAATCGTACTACGTAAAGCATCAGCAAAACTGATTGTTTCTACCCTAACAAGATGATCCATTTTAACTTAAATTTCATATTATTACCGTTTTCGCATGCAAACTGCTAGTTGCAAGTTGCAAGCTTCAGCAACGCCATCCTCACCGCAACTCCATTCGTCACCTGATCAAAATACTTAGCCCTAACATCCTCATCCACCTCAACAGCCAACTCATCAACTCGCGGAAGTGGATGCATCAAAATCATATCTTCACACGCTTTGGACATAATCTCCTCATCAATCACATACACACCCTTATACTTCTGATACTCTTCCTCCGACTCAAATCTCTCCTCCTGAATCCGCGTATGACCAATGACCTGTAGCTCAGAAACAACCGAATCCAAATCATCAGTCTCCACGACCTCATGACCAGCTTTTTCCAAATCACCAACAATCTCACGAGGCATTTTCAAAGCTTCAGGCGCCACAAAAACAAATTTTAAACCTGAAAAATGCTTCAGCATCTCACACTGCGCATGCGGAACCCGCCCATATTTCAAATCTCCAACCATCCCAATCGTCAAATTTTCGATGCCTCCAAACTCCTTCCAAATCGTAAAAACATCAAGCAAACCCTGCGTCGGATGATCACGCGGCCCATCTCCAGCATTCAACACCGGCACTTCAGACCCATCCGCCAACTTCGCAACCGACCCTGACTCCGGATGCCTCATCGCAATCACATCTGCAAACTTACTCACCACCTTCCCGGTATCATAAAAAGTTTCCCCCTTCTTAGCCGAAGAAGTCTCTTTCATCTGATAATTACTGATCACCGAGCCCCCCAACCGCAACATCGCCGTCTCAAAACTAAAACGAGTCCTCGTCGACGGCTCATAAAAAAGCGTTGCCAAAACCTTTCCCTTCATAATATCAGACGACTCCTCCTTGCGCACAATCGGAAGCATCTTTTCCGCCTCCTCAAAAATCGCAAGCAAATCATCGCGAGTAAGATCCGTCGAGCTTAAGAGATGTGAGCCTTTGCCAAACATAATTTCGAGGTTATTTCTAGCAAAAATTTAGCACAAAACAACCCCAAACCGCTACCCTCAACTAAACAATCTCCGCAACCTCTCCCTACAACGCTCCCTCTCCATCTCCCTGAGCGTCCTACAACAACCAGGCATATGCCTATGACTCATCTCCCTATCCACCGCAGCTTCAAGCCCAGTCCTGCATATCGACCCCCTAGGCCTAGCCTGCTCTGCAGCCCCCCTCTCAAAATGCCTCCGACCTAAATCGTCTGCAGACATTTCTGTTCCTTCTTTAGAACCTGGCTTCTCACTCATAAATCAATGATTAATTTCTGGTGAAAATTTAGCATGAAAAACAACGAAACCAAAACTTACTCAGGATGCCGTTCAGGAAGTCTCCCTTTTTTCCTCTCAGCATCCAACCAACTATCTGCTAATCCACTATTTTGCTCAGCCATCAACGCAGAAGCAATCGCAGTACGAGGATGCCTCATAAAAGCAAGTAAAGCCCTTACGCCTTCCCGCCAAGCACTACCCCCCTCCGGACTTGTTCTAGTTCTTTCCATATTTTTTTAACCTTAAATTATTAGGCACCCATCCTAGACCACAATCCCACATTTTGCAAACCAAATTGCAACAGATGCCACAGGCATCAAATACTATAAACGTTTTTGCGAAAGCAAAAACACCATCACTGCAAACTGCAAGTTGCAAACTGCAAGCTACCAAAGTTGCAAACTACAAATCTTCCGCTAAAATAACGAGGAAAAATCACACGCCTCTCAACCTGCCTACCGGCAGGCAGGCTCAAACCTCTAATCTCCCAACTCCCATGCACCTAACACTCGAGGACGGCACCACTCTAACCGGCCAATCTTTTGGTGCACACATCCCAACTGAAGGCGAAGTTGTCTTCAACACCGGGATGATGGGATACCCAGAGAGCCTTACAGACCCTTCTTATCGTGGTCAAATTCTTGTCCTCACTTACCCGTTAATCGGCAATTATGGCGTTCCGTCAGAAACTTTAGATCAGGATAAATTGCCAGAAAATTTCGAAAGCAATCAACCACACATCCGAGCCCTCATCGTCTCCGAATATTCAGAGAATTTTAATCATTGGAACGCAGAAAAATCACTCGACAACTGGCTCAGAGAACATAACGTCCCAGGTATAACAGGCATCGACACCCGCGCCCTCACCCAAAAAATCCGTGAAAAAGGCACAATGCTCGGCCGAATCACATTAGAACCGAAAAAATACGAAAAATTCACCCCGCCCGACTCCGAAAACATCGCTGATGAAGTTTCAATCAAAAAACCAGTCACATACAAGCGCGGCCACAAACACATCGCCATCATCGACACAGGTTGTAAAGCGAATATTGTCCGCGAATTCCTAAACCGCGATATCACAGTCACCAGAGTCCCCTGGGACCAAAACCCCTTTGAACTAGACACAAAATTCGACGGCATCTTTTTCAGCAACGGCCCCGGCGACCCCATGCAACCAAAAGCAGCTCATGACACAATGCGCGAGTGCTTTAAAAAAGAAATCCCAACATTCGGCATCTGTTTAGGCAGCCAAATCATGGGAATCGCAGCAGGCGCCAAAACTTACAAACTCAAGTATGGCCACCGCGCCCAAAACCAACCATGCACGGATCTCGAAACCGAAAGATGCTACATCACAAGTCAAAACCACGGTTACGCAATCGACCCAAAAACCATGCCAAAAGACTGGAAAATCTGGCTGCTAAACCAAAACGACAACACCATCGAAGGCATCAAGCATAGAAAAAAACCCTTCTTTTCGGTACAATTCCACCCGGAAGCCACTCCAGGCCCCAACGATACGACCTTTCTCTTGGAAAAATTCATCTCTCTACTATAAACGTTTTCGCACAGCGAAAACCTGCCTGCCGGCAGGCAGGCTCCATCACTGCAAACTGCAAGTTGCAAGTTGCAAACTAACCTAACCAAAACAAACCATGAAAAAGAAACACCTGTTCTACGCAGCCATCACAACATTACTCGCGGGACTCATTATCGTCGCGACCCTGTTTTTCACAGCCGGCGCAACCGAGCCACCAGTAGTCGACGACCCAACATCACCCATCGACGCTGACAAAATCACCCTCACCGGAACCGCAGAAGCCGAAGCCAAAATCACAGTAACAGGCGGCCCTTACGAGCTTTCCCCAACATACGCAGACGAAGACGGATATTGGGAAAAAACCGTAACCCTAATCCAAGAATCAACAAACACATATTCAGTCACAGCTATGGGTGAAGATGGCTCAACATCAGACGCAGTCGTTGTCGTAATAATCGAAGGTGTAGAAGAAGCACAAGCATACGAAGAAGAGTACGATGTCGACCGAACAGCACCCGATTCACCGGAAGTAAACGATGTCGAAACCCCAATAGATGCAGATTCAATAATACTAAGCGGAACAGCAGAAGCAGACGCAATAATAATAGTATCCGGAGCTGATACAGCCGAGGACGAGGCCAACTCATCAGGAGCATTCACAGTCGAAGTCGAACTCGAACAAAACGCCGAAAACAAATTCTATGTCTCGGCAATGGACGAATCAGGAAATATGAGCTCATCAACTAAAATAACAGTAGTAGAAGAGGGTGAAGAAGATGAGGAGGAAGAAGAGGATGACGACACACATGATTCAGCCGACGAAGATGAGGAAATCAGCTTCTCAGACCTGGACGGACACTGGGCAGAAGATTATGTGCTAGCACTTGCAGAAGACGGAGTTGTTAGCGGATACGACAGTGGTGAATTTGGTCCAAACGACTACATCACAAGAGCAGCAATTACAAAAATCGCCCTCAACGCATTTGAATACGAAACTTACGAAGCAGACACAGCCTTCACAGACCTAGATGAAGACGCTTGGTACCCAGATTACGTCAATTCAGCTTACGCATACGGAATCATTGGAGGATACGATGACGGAACTTTTCTGCCAGGTAACAATGTAAACCGAGCCGAAGCCCTAAAAATCCTACTGGAAGCTTCCGGTATCGAAGACTTGGACGGAGCATCCGTGTTTATCGGTGACGAAGACGAGTGGGAAAACCCATTCTCAGACGTTTCAGAAGACGACTGGTTCTATGTATATCTTATGGAGGCCTACACAGGAGGTGTAATTTCAGGTTATGCTGACGGAACTTTTGGTGGAGGAAATCTCATCACAAGAGCCGAAGTCTGCAAAGTTGTTAGCGAACTTCTTGATCTGGAATATGAGATAAAGTCTACGCCAACGATTTAATGAAAAAAATCGTCATACCAATTGGGATACTAATAGTAGTACTTATATCTGCAGTACTGATCTATACTTTTGGTTTAAGCAAGTATCAAAAAGCGGACTTATGCAATCGATTACATAGCGATTCCTCTTACTCAGTAGAAACATGGGAAGGAATCCAGTTCCACCTACCTGCATGCTGGTATATGGAAGAGCTGGAGGAGGAAGGGAAAATATCTTTAGAAATTAGCAATAACTTTGGAGCAGATTATCAGCTCGCAGAACTAACAATCTTAGAAATCGTTTTTGAGAAAGATTTGAGTGATTATACTTTTGAAGAAACTATCCAAGTCGGCACAAAAGAATACGACCAGTACAATAAAGAAAGCGCCCTCATCGGAGGGACTGTTTTCATCCCCACCTGGGAAGGAGCAAGTTTTTACATCGAAAGCACCATTGATTACTGCTCATCATGTACAAGTCACAACATCATCCTTGGATCTCTTGATCATCACAAGCCTGAATAATCTTCTCAAGATGTTCTCTGTGCCTAGGATCAGGGGTTAAAAGACCTTGCTCTACCCTTGCATCATATTCCGCCAAGGCAGCTTGAGCAACATCAAGCCTACAGCAATTCGGCCTAATCACCTCTGCCCCTGTAAAACCTATCTCATCAGTAACTACAGGCATCATATCAATTTTGAGATAACCGGTAGCAAGGCCTGTTTTAACCGCATTCCAATACAAGGCGTGCTCCTGTTCAGGGTCTAATCCTCTGCCAAATTCCTGACCAGCACTTGGAGCTCCAGAAACCATAAGTAAATTTGTTAAAAACAATGCGGATGATACCAGAAACTGCCAGAAACGAAAGGATTTTTATTGACCATTAGTATTATCACAATGTATAATTAAAGCGCTTTGGTGGGACTACCATCCCACGACCCCCTACATCGGTAGGGGGAATTTTTTTATAAGTACAACCTGTAAAACCCCTCCTGTATTTTCTTATAATCTTCATTATCGATTTTCCCCAATTTAGAAAAAAACCTCCGATAATCCATAGGCTTAGCCTGATGCAAACAAGCTGTATTATTCTTATCACCTTGCTTAAATCGAACATACCAACTACCAGTTCTCTGTTGAGTAGTAGTAGGAACAACAAAATAAAAACTACGAGTAAGTTTCTTTAAAATAATAACCGGCCTAGAAAACCGATCACTCTTACCACTAATTTCCGATCCGATATTTTCACCAATAGACGCCCACCATATCTCGCCCTCAGAAACATAAGGAGGATCATGCATCTTTGAATGCAGTTTTTCCTTTAACCCAATCCACTCTAAAAACTTTTTGATCATAACCTGTACATACACCATCAACCTTAAAAAAAACTTAAAAAAAATTTCCTATACAACCGCAACCACAACCACTAAACTAATCACATGAAAATCATCTCCCTCGACATCGAAACCACGGGCCTCAGTCCCGATCGCGACAGAATTATTGAGATCGGCGCAGCTTTGGTGAACATGAAAACCCGCAAGATCGAAAAAACTTACGAAACCTTCGTTCAGCCGGGAGTCCCAATCCCTCATTTAGTCATCAATCTCACAGGAATAACAGATAAAGACGTTGAAAAAGCACCCAATTTGAAAGACATAAAGGATGACCTCATAAAATTCATAGGAGACTACCCAATCATGGGTCACAATATAAGTTTCGACATTGATTTTCTTGAGGCAGCAGGGATCCCACTGTCCAATCCAAGGCTCGATTCAATGGACATCGCCCACATCGCAATACCAAAAGCCAAATCCTACAGTCTCGAAATCGTCGCAGGAAAACTCGGCATTCCTGAACATGGCAAACATCGCGCACTCAAAGATGTAGAAAACAACGTAGAAGTCATGTTCGCTCTCCTCGACCTGTATTTTTCCGCAAACAACCCACGAGAAATCATCGAAAAATCGCAGTCCCCCTGGAAAGAAATAATGCTCGAGCACAAACCGCGTAAAGCTGGAATTCCGAATCTCGAATCTCGGATTTCGACATCCGAAATTCCAAATTCGACATTCCACATTCCACATTCCACACTCCTCCAGCTCCCACCCCACTCAACCCAGGACCTAATCCCCCAAGAACCCGAGCTCAAAACAATCATCGCAACAGAAGGTCCAGAAGAAATATTTACCCTCCTCGACGCAAATCAATACCTCAACCATGAACTTTTCCAAAAACTCACAGAAAAACCCACTCTCACACCTGAAGAAACAGTTTTTATCCTAAAAATCCTACCACTCTTAGAAGACTCCTTGTTCCCAAAAACCGCAATCACCCTCCCGCAAAACATCAAAAACCTCTGGTTCGACTATGCACACACCGTATACCCACCGGAAATCCTGGAAAAACAAGGACAAGTCACAATCCTCAGCCACTTCACTCTCCCAAAATTCGCATCCCGCCGCCCCAGCTTCTTCGAAAACACACACCTCATCATAGACGACATCGATGAGCTTTATATAAACGCCTCAAAATCACTCACCGTAACTTACTTCGAAAAACGCTTCTTAAGCCTGCCAAAAGCCGCAACCGACAGACTAACAATTCTATTTGGGCTAATCGGAATGATGTATGAAAAATTTGGAGAAAAATTCGACTTAGAACTGGAAGAACACCATTTCTCCAGCATGGAATGGTCAAAAATTTCCGATACCATAGAAAATATTTCACAAGCCCTCGAAGACGAAGAGCACACAGAAGAAAAATTGATTTTAGACTTTTTAAATAAAGCCAAAACATACTCAAAAAACACCAGCCTCAAACTCAACATCACACAAAACGGCAGTCCAATCCTAAAAATCACCCCACTCAACATAGACGAATTCTTCGAAAGCAAGGTCTGGCCACTCCCGGAAAAACTCACATTCGCATCATCAGCCATCACATTCGAAGGCGAAAAACCACCGGGAAAATTTTTAAAAAAACTCCTCAAACTCCCAAAAGGCACCAAAGTAGACATCCGAAATTCGAAATCCGACATTCGAAATTCGAAATTCGAAACAATCGACCTCCCCGACCCAAAATCCCACGAATTCCAAGAAAAAGCAGACCAATATTTACTCAAGAACCTCCCAAAACTCGCGAAACCAGCCTTCATCCTAGTCGGCTCCCAAAGACTCGCCCTCCGCCTCCACCAAAAACTCGCCCTACCCCTCAAAGACGAAGGAATCACAGTCCTCACTCAAGGCGCATCCGGCGGAATGGGCAAAATCAAATCAATAAGCCAACAAAAACCCGAAAACACAGTCCTCATCGGAACATACGCATTCTGGAAATTTCTCAATATTCGAATATGGAATATCGGATCTCGACATTCGAAATCCGACATTCGACATTCGAAATCCGACATTCAACATTCGAAATTCGACATTCGACATTCGACATTCGAAACACTAATAATCTACAAAGCCCCCTTCCCTCCCCCTTCACACCTATCATTCAAAGACTACGCCCTCCCCTCAACCATGCTGAAACTCAAAAAAACAGCGCTTTCAGCATCAAAAGTCATCTCGCTTGACTCCAGAATTACACACTTCTAGAAACCTCTTGCGTCAATCTGATTGCACAAAACTCAACAAAATCCCCAATGACACAAGAAATTTCACCATCTTTTACCATTGACTTTTTCCGAAATCATATTTAAAATCCACCAAGCTTTAATTTTAGGCTATGGTTAGCCCCTTAACTCAATTTTAAATGACCAAAAAAGATACAACCACCCACGACGACCCCTTAATGCAAATTCAACAATCCGAAGAGAAAGTACGCCAAAGATTAACCAGAAAAGAAGATGACAATCGCAAAAAAACAGAGTCAGCCATCGAGAAAGCAAAACAAGAAGTAGTAGAAGCCGAAGAAGAAGCGAAAAAAGTCGGAAACAAAAAAATCGCAGAAGCAAAAGAAAGAGCCCAAGAAAACCTGAAAAATAAATTAGCATCTACCCAGCGCGAAGTCGGCTCTTTAGCCGAAAAAGCAGAGACTTCCAAGAAGGAAGCCGTTGATCTTGTCGTACAAGCATTCGAAGCAGAATTGAAATAACAGATGCCGCCAGGCATCAAGTATTATCAACCGTTTCGCGCAGCGAAACCTGCCTCTACAAACTACGAACTACAAACTACGAACTAACAACTAAAAATGTCCGTCATCCCAATGCAAAAAATCCAGGTCATAGGTCTACGAGATCAGCTCGAGAAAGCTATGACGTTCTTGCAGGAGACAAGTGTAATGCAAATCAAGGAACTCAGCGAAGAGATGACAAGTCGCGTAAACCCTTCTCAGAAGCAAGATCACGACCTCGAACTCAAACTTGCCAACCTAGGATTCGCAATCAAACTACTATCGGACTACGAGAAAAAAGGTGTTTTACCTTCCTCGATAATACTGCACTCACATAATATAGAATCCATTGCCAAAACTTTTAATTACGAAGAAGTCGTAAAGCTTTGCCAAAAACTAGAAGAAGACCTAGTCGCCACAAAAAATCGCCTACTGGAAATCGAACAAGAAGAAAAACTCCTGGGACCATGGGCAAATTTAAGTGTCCACTTAGACACACCCCATTCAACAAAAACCACCAAACTTACTCTAGGCATAATTGGCAAACTTGACTATGACGCTTTTAAAAAAGAACTCGCATCACTAAAGCTCAAGACAGACTTCCACACAATTTCAGAAGACCAATCAAAAGCATACTTCTCATTAATACACCTACTCTCAGACGCAGACCAAATAAACGGACTCCTATCAGAACACCGCGTACAAGAAGCCGAACTTTTAACAACCCCAGGAAGCGTCAAACACTACCTCCACAACGTCAAAAAAGAAGCAACCGAGCTCAAGCACAAACTAGAAAAAACAGAAAAAGAACTAACCAAGCTCGCAAAAAACCTAGACAGCCTCAAAATAGTCCACGACTACTATTTATGGCAACACGTCCGCGAAGAAGGCAAAACCTTCACAGGCGAAACAGAGTACACATTCGTACTAACCGGCTGGGCAAAAAAAGAACAACTAAAATCCTTGAAAAAGAACTTACAAAAAACGATACCAGGAGTAGCAATTGTAGAAGTAGAACAAGAAGAAGGCGAAGCCGCACCAGTCGAACTCCGAAACACAGGCCTCATGCACATGTTCGAATCGGTAACAAGAATATACGGACTTCCTCTACCTACAGAAATCGATCCAACACCACTACTGGCAGCATTTTTCATTATATTCTTCGGATTGTGTTTGTCGGATTCAGGATATGGATTCTTGCTATTCGCACTTTGTTTTGTAGCACTCAAATTCTTAAAAATCCCTCGAGAAAGCCAAGGATTACTCAAACTACTAATGTGGGGAGGACTCGTCACATTCGTAGCTGGAATAATTTTTGGAGGATGGTTCGGACTCACTCCGGAACAAGCACCAGGCTTCTTAACCGAAATGAAAGACGGCATACTCAGCTTCAAAGGACAACTAATCAACCCTGTAGGAGCAGGAGCAATGACGTTCTTGGGACTTGCATTTGTACTCGGAATTACTCAAGTGTTTTTTGGACTCACCGTAGACGGATACTGGAAAATCAAAGATGGAAAATGGGGTGACGCACTTCTGGACAGTTTTTTATGGATAATATTCCTACTGTCATTACTCGGACTCGGAGCAACTTCAGCAGTAGAATCATTGCAAGATTATGCGCCATTATCAAAAAACATCGCGCTCGGCCTCACAATCGCACTGGTATTAACTCAAGGACGTAAAGCCAAGAGTATCATTGGAAAGCTCGGACTTGGAGTCCTGTCGCTTTATAATGTTGTCGGCTACTTCTCAGATGTTCTATCTTACTCTCGTATCATGGCCCTCGGACTCGGAACCGGAATCATCGCTTTTGCGATGAACACCATCGCGGGAATCATGACGGATTTGATCCCTTACGTCGGGTTCTTAGTCGGGATAATCGTAATCATACTTGGACACACCTTAAATATAGCCCTATCGACGCTCGGAGCATTCATACATTCAGCACGTCTGCAATACGTAGAATTCTTCGGCAAATTTATGGAAGGCGGTGGACAAGACTTCAAACCGTTCAAGAGGGAGTGTAAATATACGCATTTGAAGGATTAATATCACACACAACAACTACAACTAACCATACATCCTAACCAAATAAACTATGGAAACAGGTCTAGCACTAGCAGTCTTCGGAGCCGCAATAGCCGCAGTATGCGGAGGAATCGGTTCAAGCATCGGAGTAGGTCTTGCAGGACAAGCCGGAGCGGGAGTCACAACTGAGAAACCCGAACTTTTCGGTAAAATCCTTCTCATGCAAGCTCTTCCCGGTACACAGGGAATTTACGGATTCCTTGGCGCACTTCTAATCCTTATGCAAATAGGATTACTTGGCGGTGAAACTGTCGAACTTTCAACAACCACAGGACTACAATTCCTAGGAGCAAGTCTTCCTGTCGGACTCGCTTCACTTTTCTCAGGAATTCACCAAGGAAAAGTGTCTGCAACCGGTCTGAAAGTTATCGCAAAAAACCCAGCCAACGCAGGTAAAGCGGTAATCATGTCAGCGATGGTAGAAACATACGCAGTTCTCGGACTCTTGGTAAGTGTACTTTTGATCTTCGGAATTCAAGTATAGTTCTTGATTTTATCCTCGTTTGAAGCGATTTGAACGAGGTTACAAATTAATAACTCACAACATCATGTCTTTAAAAGACCTAACCGCCGAAATCGAAAAAATCGGCGACAAAAAGATAAAGGACCTCGAAAAACAGCTTGAAGAAAAGCTTAAAAAAATCGATGAAGAATACGCGGAAGAAAAAAGCACCGCCGTATCAGAAATCGAAAAAAGAGCCGACTCCGCAGTAGAAAGAGTTGAAACCCGCACAGAAATGCTGGCAAATACGGAGAAAAGAAAGCACATACTCGCAAAAAAACGCGAAATCGTCGAAAGCGTTTTTACAGATGCCCTCGATAATCTCGTAAAGTCATCAAACTACAAAAAATACCTGGAAGAATCCTTGAAAAAGGCCAAGAAAGAAGTTAAGGAAGGCGAAATCATCCCCGCAAAAGGCAAAAAAGAAGTCACCGAGGAAATAATAAAAGGAACCGACTACAAAATAGTAAGCGAAGGTGATTTCAAAGGCGGATTCGTACTGAGATCCGGCAAAATCGAATACGATTTTACATTCGATTCCGTCATAGAAAAGTGCCTCCGCGACGAACTCGAGACCAAAATCGCACACATACTATTCTAACGTTTTCGCGAAGCGAAAACACCATATCCCACACAACCACTACCACAACTACAACACAAGGCGAAACAACCATATTACCACCACTACTACCACAACTACCCACACAAATGCCTAATCCCCACGACTACATCTACGCAGTAACACTGATCCAAGTCCTCTATAACGAACTGTTGGACCACAACGATATAGAGAGGATGCTTGGTGCACGAGATGCAAAGGAGGCATACAGCATCCTGAACGACACAGATTACTCAACTCACCTCGGAGACATCGAAAGAGTTGAAGATTTTCAAGAAGTTGTAGACGCCGGATTAGCAGATGCAAGAAATTTATTGCGAAATATTACGCCAAAACGATGGGTACTTAACTTGGCATGGTACGAATACGACGCACATAATACGAAAACTCTTCTCAAAGCCAAATTAACCGGGAAAACATACGAAGACGTGAAAGACATGATTATCCCTTGGGGCAAAATCAAGCCTTCCGTCCTAGCCGAATATATTTTCTCGGATGAGATCATCCAACTCCGCATGAAAGGAGATGAAAAACCAAGACTAGAGAGAGCTGTCCGCAGAGGAAAAGAGCTTTATGAAGAAACTGAAAATCTAACTCTCGTGGACCTGCACATCGACCGTGCTTTTTTAAAAGTCCGCCAAAAAATCGCAAAAGAAATCGATTCAAAATTTTTAAAGAAATACATCAAGGCAAAAACAGACGTACACAACATAATGGCTTTTTTCAGATCAAAAGAACAGGACCACGACCAAGAAATCATCCTAAAAAGAGCCCTAACAGTAGGAGGATCCATCAGACACGACAAATACAGAGACAACTTGCAAGAAGACTGGGACACAATCGTAAATATCTTCAGCTTCTGCCCTCACGCAGAATCGATAGCAGCAGGAGTAGAGCACTACAAAAGCCACGGATCCTTCAGAAAACTCGAACGCCTCCTGCAAGACGATCTTTTATCACTAATCCACGACGCAAGATTCCTTCCATTCGGAATCGAACCCTTGCTGAACTATTGGTGGGTCAAAGAAGTCAACGCACAAATAATCAGACTAATAATGGTAGGAAAATTAAACGGTATCGATCAAGATGTAATAAGGAAAAAACTGCCATTGCTCGATCACATACAATAACCATATCTCTCTCAACTCTCAACTCCCCATGAAACAACACCACAAAATAGCAGTAATAGGACCAAAAGACGCAATTCTTGGCTTCTCAGCACTAGGAGTTGAAGCTCACAGCGCTTTAAACAAAGAACAAGTCCTGCAAAAATTGAAAGAATTACACAAGGCAAAACTCAGCGAAGGCTCGGACAAGCCACTATATGCAATTATCTTCATATTAGAAGACCTAGCAATGCAAATCCCAGAAGATGAATACAAAAAACTATCAGCCTCAGCACTACCAGCAATAATTCCAATCCCTGGACCCAAAGGAACCACCGGATTTGGACTTCAACGAATAAGCAAAATCGTCGAACAAGCCGTCGGCTCCGACATACTGGGAGATAAGTAGACTGGAAGACTAGGAGACTGGAAGACTAGGAGACGTGAAGACTGGAAGACGTGAAAAAATCATACAAATAGCCGTTTCGCACCAGCGAAACACCATCACTAGGTACTAGGTACTAAGTACTAAGTACTAACACTAATAACTATCAACTAACAACTAATCACTAACAACATGTCAGAACAAAAAGGAACAATCATAAAAGTCGCAGGATGCCTCGTAGTCGCAAAAGGACTGCCTGAAGCGAAAATGTACGAGGTCATGCGCGTCTCAGAAGAAGGCCTGATCGGCGAAGTCATCGAAATCAATGGAGACAAAATTTCCATCCAGGTTTACGAAGAAACTTCCGGCATCGGCCCCGGCGAACCGGTCTACCCTACCGGAACAACCATGTCGGTAGAACTCGGCCCCGGACTTCTGGAATCAATTTACGACGGGATTCAAAGGCCACTCCCCCTCCTGGAAGAAGAATCAGGAGCCTTCATGGCACGTGGAATCGAAGTACCATCACTCGATAGAAAGAAAAAATGGAATTTCGAAGCAGTAGCAGGCAACGGAGACTCCGTCATTGCAGGCGATGTACTTGGTGAAGTCCAAGAAACAAACCTCATCCGCCACAAAATCATGGTCCCACCGACCATAGCAAGCGGAAAAGTCGCCGAAATCAAATCAGGAGACCACACACTCAAAGACATCGTCGCAGTAGTCGAAGATGACAAAGGCAAAAAACACGAGCTCACAATGATGCAGAGATGGTCAATCCGAAAACCACGCCCATGCAAGAGCAAAAAAGTCCCGAATATTCCACTTATCACCGGAACTCGCATCCTCGACACCCTCTTCCCTATCATGAAAGGAGGAGCAGGATGTATTCCAGGACCTTTTGGAGCTGGAAAAACCGTTACACAGCAATCCTTAGCAAAATTTTGTGATGCAGAGGTCATCGTTTATATCGGTTGTGGAGAACGTGGGAACGAAATGACGGACGTACTTATGGAATTCCCTCACCTTGAAGATCCAAATACAGGTGAACCACTTATGAAACGTACAATTTTGATCGCAAACACCTCAAACATGCCGGTAGCGGCTCGTGAAGCTTCTGTTTACACAGGTATCACAATCGCCGAGTACTACCGTGATATGGGATATGATGTAGCCCTCATGGCCGACTCAACTTCTCGTTGGGCAGAAGCCTTGCGTGAGATGTCAGGACGTCTTGAAGAGATGCCTGGTGAGGAAGGTTATCCAGCATATCTGGGTTCTCGTACTGCTGAATTTTATGAAAGAGCTGGAATCGTTGGCTGCCTTGGTGGCGACGATCGCGTTGGTTCTCTGACAGCTATTGGGGCGGTTTCACCTCCGGGTGGTGACCTTTCTGAACCTGTTACGCAGAATACGTTGCGTGTGACCAAAGTTTTCTGGGGATTGGATGCAAAACTTGCTTACAGACGTCATTTCCCTGCTATTAACTGGCTCAGCAGTTACTCGCTTTATTTGGACAACATCGCACCTTATGCAAAAAAAGAAGTCGCAGAAGATTACATGGAAGTCCGCGGACTTGCTATGACCCTTTTGCAAGAAGAATCAAAGCTTGAAGAGATTGTAAAACTTGTAGGTATGGATGCGCTTTCAGCTAAAGAAAGATTGACGCTCGAATCTGCAAAATCTATCCGTGAGGACTTTTTATTCCAAAATGCATTCGATCCGGAAGATGCTTACACAAGTCTTACAAAGCAATATTGGATGTTAAAAACTATTCTAGCGGTTTACCAAGAAGCATCGCCTCTTGTAAGTGAAGAAGGTTTTGAAATTGAAAAATTACTCGAGC
The DNA here is from genome assembly GCA_964538865.1 of uncultured Candidatus Peribacteria bacterium. Taxonomy (GTDB): domain Bacteria; phylum Patescibacteriota; class Gracilibacteria; order UBA1369; family UBA12470; genus CAZIHU01. Next base: position 2,770 of record CAZIHU010000001.1, on the reverse strand, counting down.
TTCCGGTCCTCCAAGAAGTGACAAAATGTAAAGAAATCAAAGCTGACGAACTTGAAAAATACGAAAAACTCATCGAAAAAGTCACAAAAGACATCGGAAAACTAGCAACAACCACCGGAAAAGAAGATTAACTCTTTAACTACTTAACTAATTAACTACTTATCCATGCAAAAAGAATACCAATCTCTAACTTCCATCGCCGGACCACTGATCATGGTCGAAGGCGTGGAAGACATCAAGTATGAGGAGCTTTGTGAGGTCAAATTGCCTTCGGGCGACACTCGCCTCGGCAAAGTCCTCGAAGCCAACGAAGGAATGGCAATGGTCCAAATGTTCGAAAACCCGCAAGGGATGGGAACAGAAGGAGCCAAAGCCCGCTTCCTTGGCAAAACCCTCGAAATCCCCGTCTCAGAAGAGATGCTTGGACGTGTTTTCGACGGAAAAGGAAAACCAATCGACGGCGGAGCCGAAATCATCCCAGAGAAAAAAGTCGACATCAACGGAGCACCTTTGAATCCGTACTCCCGCGACTACCCGAACGACTTCATTCAAACGGGAATTTCAACAATCGACTGCCTAAATACACTCGTCCGTGGACAAAAGCTACCTGTATTCTCAGGAGCAGGTCTGCCGCACGCTCAAATCGCCGCCCAAATCGCTCGTCAAGCGAAGGTAAGAAGCGAAGGAGCAGGAGATTTTGCAGTTGTGTTTGCAGCAATGGGTGTCACTTTTGAAGAAGCAGAATACTTTACAAACGAATTCAAGAAAACAGGAGCCATCGAAAGAGCTGTTCTATTCATCAACACAGCAGACAACCCGGTAGTAGAACGTATCGCAACACCGCGCATGGCGCTCAGTGCAGCAGAATTCTTGGCTTATGAAAAAGACATGCACGTGCTCGTAATCCTGACCGACCTTACAAACTACTGTGAAGCACTGCGTGAGGTCTCAGCCGCCCGAAAAGAGGTGCCGGGACGACGTGGTTATCCAGGTTATCTTTACACCGACTTAGCGACACTTTACGAAAGAGCCGGACGAATCAAGGGCCGCAAAGGTTCGATCACACAAATTCCAATCCTAACTATGCCGGAAGACGATATTACGCATCCGATCCCGGATCTAACTGGATATATTACAGAGGGCCAGCTCGTACTTTCACGTGAACATCACCGAAAAGGGATTTACCCTTGTATCAACGTCCTACCTTCTCTTTCAAGACTCGCACCAACCGCTCGAAAAGTCACTCGTGAGGACCATGAAGGTATGTTCGCACAGCTTTACGCCGCCTATGCACGTGGGGTCGAGGTACGAGACTTGGCTATCATCCTTGGTGAAGCAGCTTTGCAAGAGGTTGATAAGCTTTTCTTAAAGTTTGCCAACGATTTTGAAGCAAAATTCATCACTCAAAGCGAATACGAAGACCGATCGATCGAAGACACTCTCGGAATTGGCTGGGATCTTTTAAAGGTACTCCCAAAAACCGAACTAAAACGTGTAAAAGAAGACCACATCAAGAAATACATGGAAGGAAAAGGCAAAGCAAAAGAAGAAGTCGAAGCAGAGCAGGAATAAGTATCATGTATCAAGTATAACGTATCAAGTATGGCAAAATTAGATGTAAAACCAACCAGAATGGAGCTCCTGAAGCTGAAAGTTCAGCTCAAGTCCGCCGTACGCGGTCACAAGCTCCTAAAAGACAAGCAGGACGGGCTCATGCAGCAATTCATGGAGATTATTAAGGAAGCAAAAAAACTTCGCCGCGAAGTCGAAGAAAAAATGGCAAAAGTTTTCGAAAGCTTCCTGTTCGCATCAGCAAAAATGCTGCCAAAGATGATGGAAAGCGCGCTCACATTCAACTCCGCCGAGTCAGAACTCGACGTAAAAACCAAGAACGTGATGAGCGTCCACATTCCTTTCTTCAAACACACTCTCAAAGGCAGCGTTTTTTCATACGGATTTAACCAAACATCAAGCGAACTCGACACATCACTCAAAATCCTTCAAGAAGTACTTCCACTCCTCATAAAACTAGCTGAAATCGAAAAACAAGCCGAACGCCTCGCCGAAGAAACCGAAAAAACCCGCCGCCGCGTAAACGCCCTCGAACACAACCGCATCCCAAGCCTCGAAGAAACCATCAAATTCATCTCAATGAAACTCGAAGAAGGCGAAAGAAGCACAATCGTCAGCGTCATGATGATCAAGAGCAAGATGGAGAAGGAGGCTGCTTAGACTTGCAAAAACACCCATCTAGGCAGCATAATCAAGTTGCTTATTTACTGAAGCTATGAAAAAAACATTGAAAATCGAACACATCAACCTAAACCAACTTTCTGCCAAAAACCGCAATTTAATAAAACAAGGACGCAAGGCTTATAAAAAAAGTGAAAAAGAAAAATTCCTAGCACCATTTGAGTTCTTCAAATCAACCTAGCCACATGAAAAACTCCTCCAATATCCACATAAAAAACAACCGTTTTTGCACCAGCAAAAGCATCCTAATATCCATTCTGATTTCTGCTTTCTCACTTCTCACTACGCCAGCTATCGCTGGCGCATGGTCAATCTCCTCCTACGACACCTCAATTCAAATCAATCCGGACAGTTCTTTCCTCATTACCGAAACCATCGAAGCAGATTTCACCGATGACGCACATCATGGGATTTACCGAACAATCCCAAGAAAAATCGCAAAAGAAGATGGCGACCTCGAAAAACTTTACATCAATCTCGTTTCCATAACAGACGAAAACGGCGCCCCCCTCACCTA